>CAYQQR010000006.1:0-105983 GCA_964420035.1 uncultured Bacteroidaceae bacterium
CATCTGGTTTTTCTTATAAAGATACAAAATAAAACGCTATTTTAAACTATAGCCGAGAATAACTATAAGTAATTAAAGATCAGCAATATATAGCTCCCGAAACATAATCCACCACTCTCTCAAACATCAGGTTCCTTCCCGAGTTTCCAAACCGCAGCAGTTCGAATTCAGGGTGGTCGCATTGTCTTTTTGCATATTCCATCAGTACCATAATGGGCCCGTATCCGCAAACCGTAATATGTTCATTGCGGACTAGCGCTTCCACTGCTTCAGTTTCAAAGCCCGAAATTTTTTCAAGTACCTTTTCATCCTGCTGTTTCCCGGTTCTGGCAGTCACATAGTGGGAGAAATCGGTGGATGCGATCAGCAGCAATTTTTTCCCGGTTTGTTCAGCTGCATGGTGCAGTTTACCGGCAATATCCCTGGCCGTTTTGTACCGCTGATCCCCCATGCAGATAGTAAGAAGCTTGATCTTTGTACCAAGTGCATGAACTAAAAAAGGAAGGATCACCTCTGCTGCATGTTCTTCCGCCTGGGCCCGGGTATCTGCCGGCAGATTGATGGCTTCCATCAGTTCCCTGTCTGCTTCCAGGCTGCCTGAAGGGGTTTTCCAGGCATCGGAATCATCCATCTCCACTGGCAAACCCATTCCGGTATGATTGGGAGTCAGAACAAGGATGCAGTCGGCCTGAACCCGGCTTTCCTCAAGCAGAGCCATAAAGTGTACAGCTACGGGTCCGGAGTATTGATAAGCGGCATGGGGCATGATCCCCCCGATGATCCTTTTTTTCTTATCATGGCTTTTAAACCGGCCCGCTTCTTCCCGGTACATTTGGTCGATAGTCTGTTTTAGCTCCACTGCATCGAGGGGATAAAAACTCCCCGCGTATCTGGGTTCACGAATATTCATTGCACCAGGGGTTTAAGTTCAGCACCACAGTTCGTGCATTCTCCTTTTTTGTTCAGACCAGTGTTCTTCACCCGGTAACCATCTCGTTTGATCAGGATATTTCCACAATCCGTACACCGCGTGTTATGCCCGACCGAAGTATGAATATTTCCAAGATAAACATGATCCAGAACGGAAGAAGCAATGTTGTAACAATCCAGTAAATCCTGCTTCGGGGTAACCGGTTTATAGAGCTTGTGATGCGGAAAGAACCTGGATATATGTAAAACCGTTTCTTTTCCCAGGCTTGATTTAAGCCAGGAAACCATGGAGGTAAATTCTTCCCGGTCATCATTCAGGTCCGGTATCAACAGATAGGTTACCTCAAGATGTTTCCCTGCCTTTCTTATGATCTCCATGCTTTTTTTCACAGGTGCAAGACTGGATTCCGTTTGTTCTTTATAGAATTGATTGTTGAATGCTTTCAGGTCAACATTAAAAGCATCGATGTACGGAAGTATTTTCTTTAATGGTCCGGGGCTGATAAAACCATTGGTGACTATCACATTTTTCAAACCGGAAGCCTTTGTTCTGCCGGCAATATCCAGCATATATTCATAATATACCGTTGGTTCATTGTAAGTATACGCGACGCCGATATTATCCTGATTGGTCGTGGCCATTTGGTTCATTTCTTCGGCGTCGTAATTACGGAACCAGGCATGCCGCATACTTTTCGGTTGTGATATTTCACAATTCTGACAGAAAGAGCATCTTAAATTGCATCCCAGGCTTCCGATAGACAAAATATTTTTTCCCGGATGAAAATGATAAAGCGGTTTTTTTTCGATAGGGTCGAAATTAATGCTGGAGACTTTATTGGCCGATTCGGTGATCAACTTACCGTCGTAGTTGGTCCTTACCTGGCATATACCGGTTTCTCCCGGTTTTAACAAACAGAAATGAGGACACAGACGGCACCTCAGCTTTTTTTCTTCCAGTGTTTCATAGAATAATGCCTCGTGCATGGATTATCTTCTTAAGTCAGCCTTTTTCTAATTTAACATCCTTTTTAAGGATTTCAAAATTTGAATGCTGTGTTACCTAACAGAATAATGGCATTCGGAGCTATGAAGCTCAGGGATCCATACAAGCAATTAAAACCAGTAACCGATATTGATATAGCTGATGAGCGAACTTTTACGGGCAGCTTTCATAATGGTAAGCTGGATGGGTCCAATGGCAGATTTATGGGCGATGCTTATTCCATAACCTGTGTGAATATCATGGTTGGTGAATAATTGGGGAATAGTGGAAGTCAGGTTACCTGCATTAAATTTTAAGATGGTATAAAAATTCCTCCAGAAATTCACCTGGAGATCCGCTGTTCCTACTACGGCATACTTATTGAACTTCTCCATGAATTCGAATCCGACAAAAGGAATTACTCCGTTGCGGTAAGTGTCATTCAGTCCGCCCATATATGCCAGGTAAGGTAAAGGAATACTCTTTCCATAAGAGCCGGTACCGTATATGGATGTAATTAGTGTTGCACGGGGATTCAGCCGGTAAGCTTTGCCCATATTGGCATACAGGAAGTGGATAGGGACAAATTTCTTCTTGTTGATGTATTTATATTCTGCTTGAAGTGCAAAACCCCTGGTCGGGAAGAAATAATCATCATAGGTGTCAATCTCAATAAAACCAAACAGGTTGTAATAATTGTCCGCTGTTTTATCAAAATCCAAGGGATTCACATTGGGATTGATAATAAGATTTTCAAATTCAAGTCCCAATCCTATTCCATAAAACCGGCCGATATTTGATCGCGTATACAAACGGATGGAATTTTCGGTATACCTGAATTTGGATACCCGTACTTCCTCCTGAAAAAGATCCACGTCGAAAGTATTGAATTCATATTCAATTGCGGCTCCCGGCTTCCAGCCTTTGTTGATAAAATAACTAAAATTGAAACGCGGATATTCTCCCAGTCCTGCACTCAGGGATAATTTGCTGCCGTCAAACAGGAGGTTTCTGAAAGTAGTGTTGAGATTCAGAGAAGCTTTGTAATCGCTGTCATAATGCAATCCAACCCGGAACAATCCGCCTGTTCTTTCTTGAACGTTCACAATAAGCTTTACCCCGTCTTTCAGGGGTTCAAGTGTGTAGGTCACTTTGGTGAAATAGAGACTGGCGTACACTCGTTTTATGGCCTCAGTTATATCGGAGGTGGTAAACTTATTCCTGTCAACCAGCTTTAACTTTCCCTTTACCAGTTGAGGAGAGACATTGTTTAATCCCTGAATTTCAATTTTATACAACAAAAGAGAATCTTCGGCACCCGGGATTATCGCAGGTTTGGACCTGATGTTTCCAGCCCTTTTTATGGAATCTGCCAGGGCCATGATTTCATCAAACATTTCCCGGGCAGCTATTTCTCCCTTCCGGATGATTGAATCGGCGTCATTAAAACTGGCCGCAGTATAATCTCCCATTTCAGGGTTTATGAGCAGGTCACTCATTTTTAATGTTTTTATTAATTTCTCGCTGGAATAGAAGAAAATGGCCTGTTCCATTACCTTGAGGAAATTATCTATTTCCTCCCGCTCATAGCTTCCATGAGTCACATCCACACCGATGATGATATCGGCCCCCATTGCCTTGGCCTGATCTGCAGGAAAGTTGTTGATTAGGCCGCCATCGACAAGCAGGTGACCATTAACCTCGATGGGTGTAAAAACACTGGGAATGGACATGGTGGCCCTGAGGGCGTCCGGCAGGTTTCCTTCTTTCAGTACCACTTCTTCTCCCGTGGTGATATCAACACCAATGCAGCGGAACGGGATGGGGAATTTGCTGAAATCGTTTATATCATAGACGGGTGCACATAAACCGGAAAGCAGGTTTTCGATATGCTGGCCGGTGACTACACCGGGGGGGAGTTTAAGTTTTTTTTCCCGAATGGGGAAAGAAACAAAGTACTTATCCTCATCCTCCTTTTCTTCAACAGACAATTCCCGGCGCGGGATATCATCCGTCAGGAGATAATCCCAATCCTGGACCTTGGCGATGCTGTCGAGCTGATCTGCAGAGTATCCTATGGAATACAGTCCGCCCACGATACCGCCCATGCTGGTTCCCGCGATGTAATCAACGGGCATTCCGACTTCTTCAAGGACCTTAATGACGCCCACGTGTGCCAGGCCCTTGGCGCCCCCGCCGCTTAATACCAGTCCCACCTTGGGTCTTTCCAACCTGTTTTGCTGGGCATGGATCATATCCTGACCGCGCAGAAAGATGCATAACAGGATGAGCAAGGATGGTTTCATACATTAAATCTAACGGGGATTCCAATAAGCTATGATAAAGGAATGTGAAAATAAAGTTATTTCTCCGGTCATATCCTCACCCCGATCACCAGGATGTCGTCTATCTGGTCGTAAGGATTCCCGTCCGGATCCGGGGTGTTAATCCATTCATGAAGGGTTTTATCCAGGATATCCTTTTGTTCTTCCATGGACCGGTCCTGAATGCTCAGCAGAAGCTCTTTAAATTGCTTGTATTTGAATTTTTTCCCGTCCGGTCCTCCGAACTGGTCGGCATATCCATCCGAGAAAAGATAAAAAGTATCTCCTTGTTCCAGTTCCACCTGGTGTTTCCTGAAGGGTTCTATCCGTTCATGGATGGCCACCGGCATACGATCGGCCTTGGTTTCCTGAAGCTCATTGCTTTTGATCAGATACAGCGGGTTATTGGCCCCTGCAAACCGCATTATTTTTTTATCCTTATCGATCACTGTCAGGGCCATATCCATGCCGTCTTTGGCTTCGTTTTCCTTTCCTCTTTGATGCAAGGATTCGATAACATTGCCGCGTAATTTTTCAAGGATCTCATCCGGATCCGTAATACCGTTTTCCCGTATGATCTTATTAAGAAAACTCACGCCAAGCATACTCATAAAGGCGCCCGGAACACCATGACCGGTGCAGTCGGCTGCTATGACCACGATCTGCCCGTTGCTTTCCGAAATCCAGTAGAAATCACCGCTGACGATATCTCGCGGCTTAAAGAATATGAAATGTCCCTTGAAACACTCTTCGAGAAAATCATGTTCCGGCAGTACGGCATTTTGAATCCGGTAGGCGTAATGTATACTGTCGGTGATCTCTTTTTTTTGTCGTTCCAGGGTAATATTTTTAGCCCTGATCTCGGCCGTTCTTTCCCTGACAAGCTGCTCCAGCCGTTCATTTTTCTCGCGCAGTCGGCGCAGACTGATCTGAATGGCAAGATAGATGATAAGGAGCAGCAGCAAACCATAGGCAATATATGCCAGCAGGGTGCGGTACCAGGGGGGTAAAACTGTAAAATCGAAGGAAGCCGGAAGACTTTCGTGGTCGTATACGTTTATGGCCTTCACTTCAAATGCATAATCCCCTTCCTTCAGGTTTGTAAAGGGTGCCGCGGTAAGCTTCGACCATTTCGACCAGGCTGTATCATATCCATGCAGGCGGTAAGAAAACTCGATCTTTTCTTCCTGGTCGTAGTAGGGTGCCGAATAGGTAAATTCAATATGATTCAGCTTAAAATCCAGTACGGGGTTATAGTCCCGGAGTTCCCCGGCGGGCAGATGGCCGAAATACAGTACTGAATCGTTAAAAGTGCTGGTACGGTTGAGCAGGGCATGGTAGACTTTGTCGAATTCCTTTTCCTGGTTCACATCATAGCGGATCAAGCCATCTGCAGCGCCTATCCACAACAAACCTTCCGGACCGGTATACAGGGTGTTGATCTTCCCCATATCGATGGCTTTGAAAGGATCGGTGATCATTGCTCCACTTTCCTTTTCAAATGCCACCACCCGGTTATCCAGAACCAAATAAACGAATTGTTCCTGTTCCCTGACGGCACTCAGGGGGAGGTTCATATCGTTTTGCATAAAGCTGGCCGGACTGAAAAATCCACGGGTGAAATTTTCATCGTCTTTCAGGGAGTCCGGTACCGATTCCCTGACGATCATTTCATCTGTAAAGACCTGCATGCCCTGGCGGTTACCGAAAACTACACTGTCACCCAGACTGAAAGGAAGGACCCAGTCGTCACTCAGGCCGTCAAATTCACCGGTATAGCGGGTGAAGCGGCAGCTCATATCCGGAGTGATGATAAGCTTGACAATGCCCTGAAAACTGCTGCCCAACCATAATTCGGTCCCTTCATACAGGGAACTCCTGTTTTCCGCGATTCCTTTAATATTGATCTTAACGTCGTCGAATCTCTTGATCTCCCGCCATGGACCGTACTTTTTAAAGGCCACCAGGCCATCGGATCCCCCCACATACAGAATCCGGTTCTCAGGCTCGTAATAGACAGAAAAAGCATTGATCTCCGAAATTTGCCGGGGCCGGTTGGTTCTCAATGTGTAAAGGCCCTCGTTAGTACCCACGATCAATTGACCATTAATGATGTTCAGGTTCCATACCTGGTAGGCAAAATTCGGGATTTCAGCGAACCGGTAGGATTGGGTCAGCATGTTTTGATCTTCCTGGACGAAAAGACCGTTCGAGGTTCCGACATAAAAAAGGCCTTTATACTTAATTATGGAGTGAATGCTGCCTGACAATCCGGTGTTATCCCGGTAATAGGAAATGGGCGAGGCGTAATCCACCTTACTTATCCCGTTATTCAGCGCCAGCCATAAATTATGAAAATCATCCTGGGATACAGACTTAATATCATTAACGCGGAGTCCGGAATTCTTATTGATTATGCTGAGGATCTCACCCTGACCATCAACGATGAGCAGACCTTCTGACAGGGTGTTCAATGCAAAATGGCCGTCATACAGTTTTATCCCCCCGATGATCTGGCTCTGCAGGATAAAATCTTCATGGGTGGGATACAATGACCTAAAAGCGCTCGATGTGGAAGATGGATCGTAACGAAAAAAGCCGGCTTCCTGGGTGACCAGAAAAATATCTTCTCCCTCCAGGTTTAGCATGGCAAAAATACCCAGATCAGCAAAGCGTTCACCTCCCGGGACCAGGGAAAGCAGGTCGCTTTCAAGGCTCATCAAACCTTTTCCCCGTTCTCGTGCATAAAAACGTCCGTTTACATAAAATGAGGTATGAAAGGAAGTTTCCGGATAAATGACACTGATCTTTTTCCCATCATAAACAAAAACAGCTTCATAGGCCTGAAAATAGACCCTTTCACCGGTGGCGTAGGTTTTCCATATCGTACTGAAAAAACGATCCTCTTCCGGCAGGGAATCGGAGAGTGAAGTATAAACCAGCTGTCCCTTGGCATCATGATCCAGGTATCCGAATTCATTCTGTGATCCGACATATATGGTCCCGTCCGGTGCCTTATCCAGGGAAGTGACATAGGCTCCCTGCCTGACAGGTATAAAGGACCAGTTACGGCCGTTGTAGCTAAGGATGCCGTTGGCATTACCCGAAAATACAAGATTTCTGTCATCCACGACAATGGCCAGGTTCAATGCATCATAGATCCGGCCATAATCCATGTTGGTATAATTCCGAATGGGTTTGCGTATGTTCTGGGCGCCGGCGACAATGGAAAGGCAGAAACCAAAAATGAGTGGAATGATGAGCTTTTTATGCATTGAACGGGAATATCGGGTACGGGTCTAATCTTCTTTCGCCAGTCCGAATTCTTTCTCCAGCCAGCCAATCACATCATCATTATCCGGTTTACCGTAGAAATCAATGATGTGTGAGATTACTTCGTTGACTTTCCTGTTGTAGGGCTCCCCTTCCAGTTCATCCAGTAAGATCCCTGCTTCTTCCTTAAGGGCTGCTCTATCGGGTTGAACGAGTTGAAATTCGCTGATATAGGTGGGATTTTCTTTTTTAAGATAGAACAGCTTCATGACAGGGTCATCCGGTTTTTCAATGAAAGCATTGTCTACCGTTAGAAGATTCGACTTATCGATGATCAGTGTTTTATCTTCAAAAGGCAGTTTTTTGTTGATCTCTTCGTCGTTATAGGTATACCGGATGAAGAAAAAATTCTCCTCGTCCATTGGAAAACGGTAGGGATTGATGTGGTACGTCGCCCGGTTCAGAAGGACCATTGCATCCGAAAATTCATTTTGAAGATCGATGATGTTGTTGATGGCACCTCCCCGGGTACTCAGGTTATTGATGGCAGGAAGAAAGTTGCTCTTACCGGTTGAAAAATCCTCATAATTTCCTGAAGTCAGTATATAGCGTCCCTTTTCCGGGTTGATAACGGCAGCCCGTGAAGAAGGACTGCCGAATGAAAGATTTTCTTCCTGCTCGAATTCATCACCCTGGTTCATGGATTGGCCGGTCTGGACATAGATGATCTGTCCATTGACCTTGATAACCCTGTAGTTCTGTCCCTGAAGCATCAGGGGAATGGCAATCAGGAAGGCAATTATTCCAAGAGATCTCATAGCCGTATGTTTTATACAAAAATATAAAAGTGGAAGCATAAAGTAAATACGTTTATGAGACAAAAAAATTCTTTTTTAGGTTGCACCCCGGATCATTAGTAGAATTCAATAAGACCACGGACCACAGGGAAGACCACGGGCCACGCCATGCCTGCCTTCAGGCAGGGACGACGGAGGATGGCACGTTTATAGGTTTCGATAATTCTTCGCGCAGCAGGTAATCTCTAAAACCCATATTTCCCAAGTTTATGATTTCGGATTTCATTAACGTGGTCCACTCAAAATACAGCTTTTCCAGGGCTATCAATTCATGTTATCATAAGAATCCCGAATGAAATCAATACTTCTTAAAATGATCCTTGAAATGGGAGAAGGAAATGTCCTCGAATTTGGAGTTTTCGTTGTCGTAAACCCTGAAGAAGGGGGGACGGTCGTTGGCTGAAGGAATGTAATCGTACTTATAAAATCCGTTCAGTTCAAATTTGATCAGTTGCGTGCCTGATTCAAATTCCTTAATGCACTTACACTTCTTCATATCTGTACCCTTTAAAATTTATGACTGCAAAAATAATAGAATTATTTTAAATAAGGATATGTTGTATAAATGGATTAAGAATGAGGATGTGGGTACCGTTTGGCACCGTTTAGGACAGATTAAGTGATTAAGAGATTAAGAGCTAAAGAGCTTAAGGATGGGTTACTTTGACGGTAATACTTTCAGCAATCTCCAGGGCGGTGGTGATGGTGGACAGGTCGGTGAAGAGTTCCCCTGTTTTACCTGAATAATGGCTGTGACCGATCACTTCCATGGGATATTCCTCCTGAGGATCATCGGGATCCACGATGGCCTGGTATACCAGGGCCGGCTGGCAGGAGGTTTTGTATTCTTCGTTTTCCGGGTATTTATTGTTGGTCCAGTATTCGTTCCAGTCCCAGGTCTGGTTGATCTCGAACATGACTTTGATCTTCCCTTGCAGGGGTTCATTCGGTCTTCCTTCAAGGGTAAAATTACCCTTTGGGGTGGCTCCGGTATAGGCATCAGGGATGGGGGTATCCACGGTAGGTACATACAGGCCATCCTTTTCTTTTATCCCTCGTTTGTGGGCCCAGTAAGGCAATGCAGCCGGCCGGCGGATGGGTCCGGGCATCCATTTCACCGAGCTGGCATCCCCATGCTGAAAAACTCCTTTGGCAATGGATTCGGCCACATACAGGGTCTGAATATAATTTCCATCCAGGTCTTCAACCCAAACGGCCATCAGGGGATGATTATGGTTTTCTCCCTTTTCAAAATCCACCTGGATGACGGGACCCTTTCCTTGTGGGTTGACCTGGAGTTTCTCGGTTGTTTCCACAACGGGTAGGGTAGTTTTACAGCCCGGCATCATGACTATATTGAGCAAAATCAGGCTGGGAAGGATCTTTATTGCTTTCATGGTCTGTTCATTAGAATTCAACAATGATGCCCACCGTTGGAATAACGGTTCCGCTGGTTGTCCGGATGGTTTTCAGATCATAACGCTGCTGGTTATAGGGTGCTTCCGGATTCAGGATGACAGGATTCCCGTTTTCATCTTCGTTAAGGATCAGGTCCGGTGCATTTTTCAATTCAAAATTGTAAACATTCTGGATATCCAGGTACAGGTTGAGGGTCCATTTATCAAAAAAGTATTCTTTATCCACCCGCGTATCCAGTTGGTGAAAAGCATCCAAACGCTCCCCGTTAAAGCGGTTAAAGTCGAACACCCCGATTTGCCTGACGTCCCAGACGGGCCTCAGACTGCTAAATTCCCTGTCAAAGGGAGTATAGGGGGCACCTCCAACGAAGCGCCATTTCAGTCCGATCTGCCAGTTTCTTTTAAAATTCTTGATGGCGGTGATGTTCAATATATGACGGTTGTCCCATGCTGTTGGTATGTAGTCGCCTGTTGGATCCGGGTTATTGTCGTACTCCTCGGTTTCCGACCATACCAGGGTATAGGACAGGATAAGGTTCAGATCGAAGTCCCAAAGGTTCCGGTTCCTGTAGAAGAGCTCCATACCATAGGCCCTTCCGTCGGCCAGTGAGATAAGCTCTTCATCACCATAGGTGCCAAAATTGGCCCCTTTACTGGAAATCGATACCGAGTCGCTAAGGGAAAAGGGATAATCGTGATACCACTTATAAAAACCTTCCAGGGTTATTTTCTGGTTTTCCGCGGGCAGGTATTCCAGTCCGAACACCACCTGGTCGTTCCAGAGGTATTTCAACCTGTTCTCTTTATTGACTAGCGTGCCGGTGGTATCCCTGAATCCCAGGGATGTATAGGGGGGCATCTGGTAATAGCGACCGGTATTGAAGTTCACATAAAACCGGTTGAACAAAAGACAGGAAGCCGAAAAACGGGGAGAAAACTGGTCCAGGGGATTGGACATTTCCTCTGAATAGTCATTACCATCAATACGGGCCCCCAGTGAGAGGGAAAGCCTTTCCCTGAAAAACTCTTCGCTGACCTGGGCGAACAGACCGTATTTAACCACATCGATATTCGATTCATAATCGATGATCAGGGGTTGTTCCCCTGCAAAAAGGGCCTTATTGAACGTCTCGTTCGAATAAGTTGCATATTCCAGGTTGGCTCCATAATTCAGTTTCAGTCCGTTGTCGTAGATAGACCGGTGTTCATACCTGAATTTATTTTCTATTTCGATGGAGGCATAATCAAAAGTCAGCAGTGAATCTTCCTCGATATTATTCTGGTATTTATAGGCCGTGTTGTTCAAATAGCCGCGGCTCACTACCCAGGTATCGAATCCTTTGCTGCGAAAGTGCTTGTATACCCCGCCGACGGTATAGCTATACTGTTCGTTCATCGGAATAAAGCCCAGGATGTACCGTTGTTCTTCGGTTTCATTGGCGTCCAGGTTCAGGCGGAACCGGTCTATGGCACCCAGGCCCAGAAAGGTCACCTCGTTTTTGTCGTTGATCCTGGTCTTGACCTTGAACTGGAAATCATTGAAAGTAGGAAGAAAGGGCAGTTCCAGTGCTGCAAAGAGGATCTGCAGGTAGGATCTTCTCACCGAGGCGATAAAGGTGGTCCGGTCACCCAGGGGCCCATCCATGGTAAGGGCCACATCGGTGGCACCCACGGCACCCCGAAACTTCAGTCTTTCCTTGTTGCCGTCTATCTGGCGAAATTCAAATACGCTGCTCAGGGCATCCCCCCGGTTGGCCGGGAAGGCGCCGGAATAGTAATTTACTTCTTTAATAAAGTCTACGTTCAGAATACCCACCGGTCCGCCACTGGCCCCCTGTGTGGAAAAATGGTTGATGGTGGGGATCTCGACCCCGTCCAGGTAAAATGCATTTTCCGCTGCTCCGCCTCCACGCACGATAACGTCATTTCTGAAAGATACCGATGAGGCTACTCCGGGAAAGGATTGAATGACCCTGGAAATGTCGCGGTTCCCACCGGGATTTTTTTCGATCTCTGCTATTCCTATTCTTCTTAAGGAGACCGGACTTTCTTCGGTCCTGCGGAAAGGGGAAGCTTTCACCACCACCTCGTCCAGTTGAACGTTGGTCTCTTCCAGGGGGATCTCTACGAAAACCTTCTTGGCATTGGTGACCTGGAGCTGTTCGGAAACATAATCCTTGAATCCCACGGAAGATACTCTCAGTTCCACAAATCCCGGTTCCAGGCCTGTAAAGAGGAAATTTCCGTCCAGGTCGGTGACCGACCCGATGTTGGTTCCCCAGATCACCACGTTGGCAAAGGGTACCGGCTCGTTGTTCTTGGCATTAAAGACCCTGCCTTCAATAATTCCACGGGATTCCTCAACCGCGAGACCGATGGCGGCATTACTTAAGAGTAATGTGAATATTATGGGTTTGACAAACTTCAACATTATTCATGTTTGTTATGACATATGAACAGCATTATTAAGGTTTAGTTCGGGTGTAACTGGTTATTGGCTTCTTGTTGCTGATTTCTGGTTACGGGTCTCTTTGTGCCCCTTTGTGGATCTTTGTTTTTCTATCCTAATTACGGATTGCGGATTACTGATTAGGGATATTGATTGCAAATGGTTGTAATTTATGGTTATTTATTGTTTTTTGTACTCTTCAGCTCTTGGGCTCTTTTGCAAAGGCTTCTGCATCTTGCGTCCACATTAAATCAGTCTCAATTATTAAGGTCCGGCAGGTGGCCGCTTATTGATTGCCTCTGTTTCACAGGGCGCCGTCTTCTCGTGCCTCGAAGACTCTGCCCTGTGCTAGTGTATCTCAGCCCTTCAGGCTGCGTTATGATTGGTATCTTCCGGAATCTTTATTCATCGACCGAAACAAATGCATGACCACAGCATAACCACTGCATGACCATTGTATGACAATACCCAAACCCTCATTCTGAATTCTTCCCGACAAGTAGGGATGAATCCTGAATTATTCAAACCCAATCCCCGGATATTTCTTAGACAACTCCTCCTTCTTTTGCTCAATCTTTTTGCTGAGTTTGGCAGATTCTTCGGAGCCGGCAATGAGGGGACGGTGGGATCTGAGTTTGTTGTAGGCGGTAAATTCCCCGATCATTTCCAGGGTTTCCCTGCTGAAGTAGGTATCCGAGAATTTCTCCCAGATATAATCGATCATCTGGTTGTTGGGATGGACCAGGTCATCGGCATAATAGCGGTAATCCCTGAGATCGTCCAGGGCCAGTTCATAGGAAGGGAAATAAGTGATGTTTGCATATTTTTTTACCAGGCGGTGGACGGCCAGCAGCAGACTGGCCTTGCTGACATTGTTCTCAACGGCTCCGTCTTTTAAGTGGCGCACCGGGCTGACGGTCAGGATTACTTTCAGTCCGGGAACCCTTTTCGTCATTTTTTTGAGCACGTTCCCCAGTTGTTGCTGAATCTCGTCGGAATCCATCAGCCTTCGGTTAAATTGGGATGCCGGAAGCTTGTGATTGTTGGCTGCAATGGCCCCGGTATCCTGCCATTCATAAACCCAGGCCGTACCCAGGGTCAGGACCAGGAATTTCAAATCGCCTGAACTTTCAACAGTATCTTGCAGACTCCGGTTGATCTTTTCCAGGCACCGGTGCTTGTCCGGGTCGGAAAAACGGCTGTGGTGATCCGGGCTGTGCCACACCCCCTGGTGTTGAAAAAGGTCTTTGTCCTCATAAACCTTACCGGTCAGGATGTTTTCCAGGCACACGGCAATGGAGCCGGGGTTGTACAATATACCTGCCGGGTTGATCCGTACGGGGAAATACAGTTCCTGAAGCTTTTGTCCCACATATTCGGTAAAGCAGCTACCGATAAGCATTAAAGAACTCTGATGTTGGATCTTTTCAGATGAGGGAGGAATATGTATCTCGGTGCGGAAATCCAAATCTTAAAGCTTTATGGATTCAAGCCAGTCTTTCACGTATTCAAAGACTTCCCTGTAGTTTTCTTCATTATGCAATTCGTGGTACATACCCTCCCAGATCTTGAGCCGGGTCAGATCGCTGGTATTCATCACGTAATTCTTACTCGCCCTGGGAGAGGTAATGGTGTCTTCCTGCCCGTGCATGATCAGGAAGGGTTTGTTGATCTTGTAGATATTGCGCAAGGCATGCAGACCATGCTCGTGCACCTCAAAAAAGAGATTAAGGGAAAGCCTGGAGTGGGACAGGGGGTCCTCCCTGTATTTTTCGACCAGGTTCCCGTTATGGGAAAGCTGTCCGCCGTTCACCCGGTTATGACTGGTGGCCCAGGGAATGAATTTCTTCAGGATCCGGGCAAGACGCATCATGTATCCCGGGGGTTCATTGCCCAGGCGCAGCCAGGGAGCCGAAACGATCAGGGCCTGGATGGGGGCATTCTTGCTGATGGTATAATTGATGGCCAGGTTGCCACCCATGCTGTGTCCGTATAGAACCACGGGAATATCCCCGAAGTTCAAACGGATCTGTTCGATTACGTTGTCGATATCCTTGAGATAATCCTTATAGGAACGGATATGTCCCCGGCGTCCCCCCGATTTTCCATGTCCGCGCAGGTCGTAGCACACCGGCAGGTATCCTTGTTCTGCAAACAATCCGGCCCATCGTACGAACCGGCCGCAATGTTCTCCCAGTCCATGAATGAACAATAATGCAGCCTTTGGCTCCGATTCGGGATGGATCATGAAACCTGCAAGGATCTTCCCATCGTATGCACGACAGACAAATGGTTCTTTTTTCATGCAGGTTGGCTCCTGTTTCATACTTTTGTAAAGCAGGTGCAAAGGTAAAAAAAAACACATTATGCAGAAACTCATAGAGATAGCAACCGATAAACACAACGGGTTGTACGACATTACCGGGGATGTAAGGAAGATCGTCAGGGAATCGGGCACAGGATCCGGGATTGCAACCGTATATGTTCAGGGGGCCACCGCGGCCATCATGATGCTTTTCATTCTTAAGTACCCTCTTTTTGCATCACTGGGAGCTCGAGACAGGGACGGATTAAAAGCATTATGTTCGACTAAAAAGCTATATCTTTGATTGTATGTGATTGTATGAGATCTATGCATGAAATAATGACTGTCTTGAATAAGCACCGGGATCAATTGTTCAGTGCCTATCCAATTAAATCGATGGCGATTTTTGGCTCATATGCAAGACAGGAGAACACGGATGAAAGTGATTTGGATGTTCTCGTTGAATTCAACGACCGAATTGGAATTCGATTTATCGATCTTGCTGAGGAAATTGAAGACATTGTCGGTCTGAAAGTTGATCTTGTTTCAAGAAATGGTATCAAGGAAGGTTATTTAAAGGCAATTAATCCTGAATTATTCTATGTCTAAAAGAGAGTCAAAATTGTTGTTGCAGGATATATTAGAAGCCACACAGAAGATTCTGCGATATACAAAGGGCCTGGACTATGAAGCTTTTCTTTCAGACGATAGAACAGTAGATGCAGTGGTTCGTAACTTTGAGATTATCGGTGAAGCAGCAAACCGTCTTCAAGAGGAATTTAGAACTACACATCCGGAGATTGAATGGAATCGAATTCGTGGATTTAGGAACCGGATCGTTCATGATTATTTCGGAATTGATTATCGGATCGTGTGGACTATTATTGAGTCCTATCTGGATGATCTGGCTGGAAGGCTGGAAATAATAGTCAGTGAGTTTAAATCCTAACCCAATCTATTGCGAAACATGCAAAAAACCATCCAGATACCCACCCCCGCCCACAACGGCCTGTACGACATCACCCGTCAGGTGGAGGCGATAGTTGCCGAGAGCAAAGTAAAGACCGGCATGGTCAATGTCTATGTGCAGGGTGCCACGGCAGGGATCATGATACAGGAAAACTGGGACGAGTCGGTGCAGACCGATGTGGTGAACCTGTTAAAGAAACTGATTCCTGCCGGGGTGTGGGAACACGACCGGCAGGATAACAACGGGGATGCCCATTTGAAAGCCGGCATTGTAGGTCCGAGCGAGTCGATTCCCATCATCAACGGCGACCTGGGTCTTTCGACCTGGCAGAATATTTTCGTCTGTGAATTTGACGGGCCGCGGTCGACCCGCAAAATCATGGTTACCGTGTTGGAGGATAGCAGCAAATAACAACCAATTACAACAAATCACCATCAATATCCACCAATACTACGGTGAAAGACAATTATTTGCGGATAAAGCTAAGATTCCTCGTTAACCCGGAATATTTGGTTCTCTTCACGGCACTTCCTTCAAAGATTGTATTGAATTGATCCCGGTTCATGCGGTGCCATTCTTCCGGTCTGAGTTCGAGTAATTTTTTATTGGCCTCCAGACCGGGCTCCTCATGGGGGTGGCTCTGGGCGTTCCAGGGACAGACATCCTGGCAGATGTCGCAGCCAAAGACCCAGTTATTGAAAAATTCCCTGAGTTCTTCCGGCAGTTCACCCCGGTTTTCTATGGTCTGGTAGGAAATACACTTGTTGGAATCCACCACCTTGTCTTCCACAATGGCCCCGGTGGGACAGGCGTCGATGCAGCGGGTGCAGCTTCCGCAATAGTCTGCAACGGGATGCCCGTATTTGAGTTCCAGGTCGCAAATGATTTCGCCAATGAAGAAGAAGGAACCGTATTTCCTGGAAAGCAGCAGGGAGTTCTTGCCGATCCAGCCCAGGCCGGCTTTCCGGGCCAGGGCCCGTTCCATGACTGGGGCCGAATCTACAAAGATCCTTCCCTTTGAAGGGGCGATTTCTTCTTGAATGCGATCAAACAGGACAGCCAGTTTCTTTTTCATCACCTTGTGATAGTCCCGGCCATAGGCATATTTCGAGATATTCGGAGCTCCGGGATGCTTTTGTTTTTCTTTGGGAAAATAATTTTGCAGGACCAGGATCACCGACCGGGCTTCCGGTACCAGTCTGGCCGGGTGGCTTCGTTTTTCAAAGTGATTTTCCATCCAGCTCATGCCGGCATGGAAGCCATTGTTCAGCCAGTTTTGCAAACGCGGTTTATCTTCATCCAGGGCTTCGGCCGGGGCGATACCGCAATCCAGGAATCCGGCTTCCCGGGCAAAAGATTGGATCTGTTCGCTGGCCTTTTCGGGTGTCAAGGGAATGGTTTTTACATCAAGCCCAGTTCGAGCCTGGCCTCGTTGGAAAGCATGGTCTGATCCCAGGGGGGATCGAAGGTCAGGTTTACCTCCACCTTTTCCACTCCGGGAACCTGCCCTACGAATTTTTCCACGTCCCTCAGAACATCATCGGCAACGGGACAGTTGGGGGTGGTCAGGGTCATGGTGATCTTCACCTCCTGGTTTTCATCCACATCGATTTCATAGATCAGGCCCAAATCATATACATTAACCGGGATCTCCGGGTCAAAGACATTCTTGAGGGCCCTTACGATCTCTCCTTCCAGGGCCAGGAAATCTTTTTCGTCGTTCATGATATCAACATTTTGCTCTTTTCCATAATTTCCATCTACTTTTCCATTTTGGTCTGGTAGGCCAGGCCGTATAGTTTCATTTGCTTTAACATGGCCACCAATCCATTGGATCGCGTGGGCGAAAGGTTTTGCTTCAGACCGATCTCATCGATGAATTTCAGATACGCGTTGGCTACTTCCCCGGGGGGCTGATTCGAAAGCACCCGAACCAGCAAAGCTGCGATCCCCTTGGTGATCAGTGCATCGCTGTCGGCATTGAACACCACCTTTCCGTCTTTCAGATCGGCATGGAGCCAGACCCTTGATTGGCATCCTTCAATAAGGTTATCCTTTGTTTTTTGGGAGGGGTCCATTTCGGGCAGTGATTTACCCATCTCGATCAGATGGTTGTAGCGGTCCATCCAGTCGTCGTACAATTCAAATTCTTCAATGATCTCTTGTTGTGCTTCTTCAATCGTCATAATGTCTTTTGGGCAAAGTTATGAATTAGCTGAGCATTTCCCTGATCCTCAGTATACCGTCATGCAAGATATCAATTTCTTCTTTGGTGTTGTAGAAGGCCATAGAGGCCCGTATGGTACCTGTAATTCCATAATGTTGCATAACCGGCTGGGTGCAGTGGGTCCCCGTTCTTACGGCAATTCCGAGTTTGTCGAGCAGGGAACCGGCATCATAGGGATGAATGTTTTCCAGCAGGAACGAAAAGATGGGAATCTTATGTTCTGCCGTACCGAAGATCTTTACGGTATCAATGCTTTCAAATTTTTCTGTAGCATGGGCCCGAAGTTCTTCCTCCCATTTTTTAATTTCGTCCAGACCGATGTCTTCCAGGTATTCCAGGGCGGTTCCCATCACGATGGCCCCGACGTAATTGGTGGTTCCTGCTTCAAATTTGAAGGGCAGGTCGTTATAAGTTGTTTCTTCAAAGCTGACCCGGTCGACCATATCCCCGCCACCCTGGAACGGGGGAAGGTCTTCCAGCCATTTTTCCTTGCCGTATAATATCCCTATCCCGTTGGGCGCGTAACATTTATGACCGGAAAAGACAAAGAAATCGCAATCCAGGTCCTGTACATCCGTATGCCCGTGCTGGATGGATTGTGCCCCGTCGACCAGTACGGGAACATTTCTTTCATGAGCGATCCGGATCATCTCCTTAACCGGGTTCACGGTTCCCAGGGAGTTGGATGTGTGTACCACGGCCATGATCCTGGTCCGCCCGTTCAGGAGGGAGGGAAGTTTTTCCACTTCCAGTTCACCCTTATCGTTAAAGGGAAGAACCCTGAGTCTGGCTCCTTTTCTTTCACAAAGCATCTGCCATGGCACCAGGTTGGCATGGTGTTCCATTTCGGTGATCAGGATCTCATCACCTTGGTCAATATATTTTTCTCCGAATGAGAAGGCGACTCCGTTGATGCTCCCGGTGGTCCCGCTGGTGAAGACGATCTCCCGGCTGCTTCCGGCATTGATAAAATCAGCAACGGTTTGACGGGCCTTTTCATAGGCTTCTGTGGCCCGGTCACTTAAGGTATGGATCCCCCGGTGAATGCTGCTGTTGGACCGTCTGTAGAATTCGGCTTCCTTTTCGATTACGACACGGGGCTTTTGAGCGGTGGCGCCATTGTCGAAATATACCAGGGGTTTTCCATTGATCTGAATGGACAGTATGGGGAAATCCCGGCGTATTTTATGAAGTTCGAAACTCAAGAACCAGGGTTTGAAATTTCACCACATTTCATGGCGCAATTGTTACATCTTGAGAGCTCTCCACGCAAACGCTTATCCACAAGCTCCGTTATTCTTTCCCTGAGGGGATCAATGCTGATCTTGTCGATGATCTCATGAGCAAAAGCATACATCATGAGCAGCTTGCTTTCCCCCTCAGAAATGCCTCTTGAGCGCAGGTAAAAAATGGCATCCGGGTCAAGCTGTCCGACCGTTGCCCCGTGGCTGCATTTTACATCATCGGCATAGATCTCCAGCTGGGGTTTGGAGTTCACGTCGGCTTCGTTGGAAAGCAGGATATTGTTATTCGACTGGTATGCATTGGTTTTCTGGGCATCCTGGCGCACCAGGATACGGCCCGTGAAAGCCCCGGTACCCTGGTCATCATAGATTCCTTTGAAAAGCTGATTACTGAAACAATTGGGTTTGGCGTGGTCCATAAAGACAAAACTGTCGACATGCTGTTCCCGGTCGACCAGCTGTAATCCCAGGGTATGGTTCTCACAAAATTCCCCGTTTAGCCTGACATAAATGTTGTTTCGAATCAGCCCGCCGTGCAGGGTAATGGTGTTGGTGCTCAGATGGGAATTTTTTTCCTGGTGCAGAAAAAGATTGGAGACCAGGTTTGAATGAAGGTGTTCATTCTGTATCCGGTGGTATTCCAGGTGACTGTTTGCCCCGGCATAGATCTCCGTTACCGTATTGCTCAGAAAATGAAAGGGTGAAAGGGTATGATCGCAGACCAGGATCTTGGCCTGTGCATTTTCTTCGGCAATGATCAGGTTCCTGTACTGCACCAGGGAATCTTCATTTTCGAACAGAAGGTGTACGATCTGCAAGGGCTGCCCGGCAACCGTATTTTCAGGGATGTACATGAAAAAGCCGTCCTGGGCAAACGCGGTATTCAGTCCCACCAGTCCATCCCGATCCATATCGGCATAACGCCCATAATGTTTTTTTACCAGTTCGGGATATTCCCGGGTTGCTGCAGAAAGACTTCCATGGATGATACCGTTGTCCAGCTTGTTCAATGGCTCTTGACCGTCATGGTAGAAGCCATTGGTAACCATAAGGGTCCGGGTATCGATATTTGGGACATCACACTGGAACAGGTCGTTGATATCGACCTTGATCTCTTTTTTGGTAAAACTCTTTTTCAGGTCCAGTGAAAAGAGCTTATCCAGTGCGGTATATTTGTATTCCTCCTTCTTTTTGTCAGGAACACCCAGTTTTTCGAACTTTTCAATGCCTTTTTGCCTGAGTTTATTTACATATTCGGGACTGTCCTTAGCAATAAGGCTGTAATTCTCTTTAAAAAGCTCAACGAATTCCTGGTTAATATTTAAAGTTTGCGTGAGTACGCTCATGATCCGGATTCTTTAGCTGGTCGTTTCTTCCTTAAGCCATTCGTAACCTTTTTCTTCCAGCTCCAGCGCCAGCTCTTTTCCACTGGATTTCACGATCTGTCCGCGATACAAAACATGTACAAAATCGGGCGTAATATAATTCAGCAGGCGCTGGTAGTGGGTAATGATGATAAAGGCATTGTCCTTTTTCCGCATTTTATTCACCCCATGGGCCACGATCTTCAATGCATCGATATCCAGACCCGAATCGGTCTCATCCAGAATGGCCAGTACGGGGTTGAGGAGGGCCATCTGGAAGATCTCGTTCTTCTTCTTTTCTCCTCCGGAGAAGCCTTCATTGACGGCCCGGTTGGTCAGGCTGGTATCAAATTCAACCAGTTCTTTTCTTTTCCGCATCCATTTCAGAAAGTCGGACGCGGACAAGGGTTCCTCGCCCCTGTATTTTCTTTGTTCGTTGACGGCAGTCTTCATGAAGTTTACCATGGAAACCCCGGGAATCTCGACCGGGTATTGAAATCCCAGGAATATCCCTTCCCGGGCTCTTTCTTCCGGGGCCAAATCTAAAAGGTCCTTTCCCTTGAAGGTCACGGAACCTTCAACAATGTCCATGAATTCCCTTCCCGCCAGTATGGATGCCAGGGTGCTTTTACCCGAGCCGTTGGGCCCCATTATAGCATGTATTTCTCCCGGCTTGACTTCCAGGTTGATGCCGGAAAGTATCTCTTTGCCTTCTATTTCAGCTCTCAGGTTTTCTATCTTAAGCATGGATCTATTTGTTAATAATTCTATTTATCCTACAGAGCCCTCCAGGCTTATCTGCAGGAGTTTTTGTGCTTCAACGGCAAATTCCATGGGTAAATGCTGAAGCACTTCCTTGGCGTAGCCGTTGATGATCAGGGCAATGGCATCTTCATCGTCGATACCCCGCTGGTTGCAATAAAAAATCTGGTCTTCCCCGATCTTGGAGGTGGTGGCCTCGTGTTCTATGATGGCAGTCGGGTTGTCCACTTCCAGGTAAGGGAAGGTATGTGCCCCACACCGGTCTCCAAGCAGCAGGGAGTCGCACTGTGAGAAGTTCCGGACATTGTCGGCATTCTTCATTACCTTGACCAATCCCCTGTAGGAATTATTGCTCACCCCGGCTGAGATTCCCTTGGAAACCACGCGGCTCCTGGTGTTTTTTCCGATATGGATCATCTTGGTTCCTGTATCGGCCTGCTGATGATTGTTGGTCACGGCAACCGAGTAAAATTCTCCCGAGCTGTAGTCTCCCCTCAGGATACAACCGGGGTATTTCCAGGTAATGGCCGACCCGGTTTCCACCTGGGTCCAGGAAATTTTGGAGTGGATCCCCTTGCAGATACCGCGCTTGGTCACAAAGTTGTATACGCCACCTTTTCCTTCCTTATTGCCGGGATACCAGTTCTGGACCGTTGCATATTTCACTTCGGCCCGGTCCAGAGCCATGATCTCCACTACTGCGGCATGCAACTGGTTTTCATCCCGCGTGGGGGCAGTGCATCCTTCCAGGTAAGAGACATAACTGTCGTCTTCCGCAAGGATCAGGGTTCGTTCAAACTGACCGGTGTTGGCGGCATTGATCCTGAAATAGGTGGACAGTTCCATGGGGCATCGTACCCCTTTTGGAATGTAACAGAACGAACCGTCGGAAAAGACTGCAGAGTTGAGGGCTGCAAAATAATTGTCCGAGGGAGGCACAACAGAGCCCAGGTATTTCTTGATGAGATCGGGATGATTTTGAATGGCCTCACTCATGGAACAAAAAATGATGCCCAGTTCTGCCAGGGTCTCCTGGAAGGTGGTTGCTACCGAGCTGGAATCCATTACTGCATCCACTGCTACGCCGGTAAGTTTTTTTTGTTCTTCCAGGGGAATCCCCAGCTTTTCAAAAGTCTTTAGCAATTCCGGGTCCACCTCGTCAAGGCTTTCCAGTTTGGCTTTTCTTTTGGGCGCCGCGTAATATATGATATCCTGGTAATTGATCTCAGGTATTTTCAAATGTGCCCATTGGGGCATCTTCATTTTAAGCCAGTTCCTGTATGCTTTGAGCCGGAACTCAAGCATGAAGTCGGGTTCTTTTTTCTTGGCTGAGATCATACGGATCACCTCTTCACTCAAACCCCTGGGAAGGGTGTCCATCTCTATATCCGTATAAAAACCGTATTTATATTCGCCTCCGGTTACTTCCTGTAGTATCTTTTCCTGTTCCGCTGCTGACATATCAACTTTCTGTTACAATCTTAGTATAAATTAATACAACCAAATAAGCATTTTGTTCTCCACCGTGCAGACTAATATTTCCAATATTTAGAATTAATCTAAATAACGACAAAGATACGAAATCTTCAGTGAATTTTAATGAGATTTGCACTGATACTAAGACTTTCAAAACCAATAATATAGATTAGTTTATGACAAAAAAACAAAAGCGGACCCCTTTAAGTGTGCTGGGAGAATTCAGGTTGATCGATCATTTGACCCGGGGGATTGTGCCGGGGCAGGCATCAACGCTGAAGGGCATAGGGGATGATGCTGCCGTATTGAAATATAATGGAGACCGTTTATTGTTGGTTACCACTGACCTTATGACAGAAGGGATTCATTTTAATTTGATGTACACTCCGTTAAAGCACCTGGGATACAAAGCAGCGGTAATCAATTTTTCGGATATCTATGCCATGAACGGGGTACCCAGGCAGATGACCGTCTCACTGGCGGTTTCCGGTAAGTTTACCGTAGAGGCCCTGGAAGAATTATACGAGGGGATCAGACTGGCCTGCAAGCTTTATGGAGTTGACTTCGTAGGCGGAGATACTTCTTCTTCCCTGACGGGTATGACCCTGACTGCTACGGTAATCGGTGAAGTGGAAGTGGACCGGGTCGTTTACCGCAGCGGGGCAGGGGAAAGTGATCTGATCTGTGTTTCCGGTGATTTGGGGGCCGCCTATTTGGGATTACAGATACTGGAGCGGGAGCGCAAGCTCTTTGAAACAGATCCCAAACTGCAACCTGAGCTTACCGGATTCGACTATGTCCTGGAACGTCAGTTAAAACCTGAAGCGCGCGGAGATGTTGTTGAGCGTTTACAGAAGGAAAGGATCTTACCCACTTCAATGATGGATATTTCAGACGGTTTATCTTCCGAGTTGATCCATATTTGCAAACAGTCCGGGAAGGGTTGCAGGATTTACCAGGACAAGCTTCCGGTTCAGCCGGAAACGGAAAGAACGGCAAAGGAGCTGCAGCTTGAATCATTGATAGCGGTTCTGAATGGAGGGGAAGATTACGAACTGGTTTTCACGGTCCCGCTATCTTTAAACGACAAGATACAAGCCATAGAGGGAATCAGCCTTATCGGGCATATGACTCATGCTGACCGGGGCATGTACATGATCACGAAAGACAACAACGAGATTGAACTGACGGCTCAGGGCTGGGATGCTATTCATTAAGGTCGGTACCCGTATAACCTTTCATGAGTCCGCGCTTCGAGTTCTTTAAGAACAGCAGGATCTTATCTCTTTCATTTGAAGCAGGCAGATCGGCTTCAATAACTTCAATAGCCTGGCTACTATTATAGCCTTTCTGGAAGATGATCCTGTAGATATTCTGGATCTCGGTTATCTTTTCGTTGGTGAAATTTCTTCTTCTCAGACCGATGGAGTTTACCCCAATATAGGATAGGGGATTGCGTCCGGCCTTCACGTATGGAGGAATATCCTTTCCAACCAGGCTGCCCCCCATGGTAAATGCATGTTCTCCTATGTTCACAAACTGGTGGACTGCTGTATAGGGACTGATAACGACCCAGTCCCCTACGACCACCTCTCCTGCCAGTCCGGCATGGCTCCCCTGGATCACGTAATTTCCCACGACACAATCATGGGCTATATGACAGTAGGACATGATCAAACAGTTATTGCCGACTTTGGTTATACCTTTAGCCGCAGTTCCCCTGTTGATGGTGACATACTCACGGATAACGGTATTGTCACCTATTTCGACCGAGGAATCTTCACCTTTGAATTTCAGATCCTGGGGAATACCGCCGATGACAGCCCCGGGAAAGATCTGGCAGTTTTTTCCTATCCGGGTACCTTCCATGATCACGGCATTCGGGCCGATCCAGCAACCTTCTCTTATTTCCGTATTCTTATGAATGCTAACGAAGGGTTCAATGACAACATTATTGGCAATTTTTGCTCCTGGATGAACGTAAGAAAGGGGCTGATTCATTATTCTTTATCTTTTACAATCTGGGCCATCAATTCACCTTCCATGACAAGATGTTTACCGACAAATGCTTCACCCCACATGTGGGCAATTCCTCGCCGGACAGGCTCCATGAGGGTCATCCTGAAGACAACGGTGTCTCCGGGGACCACTTTCTTTTTGAATTTGACTTTATCTATTTTAATGAAGTAGGTGTTGTAATTTTCAGGGTCCGGAACCGTGTTCAGGACCAGGATACCGCCGACCTGGGCCATGGCTTCTACCTGCAGAACCCCGGGCATGATGGCTTCACCGGGAAAATGGCCCTGAAAAAAGGTTTCGTTGACCGTAACATTCTTCACACCGACAACCTGTGCATTGTCCCGTAGCAGTATTCTGTCGACCAGGAGAAAGGGGGGCCTGTGTGGCAGAATCTTCATGATGTCATGTACATCCAGCAGGGTATCGTTCGGGTCTAAATTCGGTGGTTGGGGTTTCCCTCTCAGAATTTTTATTTCCTTCCTGATGATCTTGGCCAGTTCCGTATTGGCATAATGACCGGGCCGGGTTGCAATGATCTTGCCTTTAATTCGCTGCCCTACCAGGGCGAGATCTCCCACAATATCCAGGAGTTTGTGTCTTGCCGGTTCATTGGGAAAGTATAATTCAATATTGTTCAGGATGCCTTCCGTCTTAACTTTGACCCTGGGTTTATGGAACAGGTTCGCCAACCGGTCCAGCTCAGTCTGTTCCATCTTTCTGTCCATGATGATGATGGCATTGTCCAGGTCGCCTCCTTTAATAAGATTGTTCGTCAGCAGGGGTTCCAGTTCATGGACAAATACGAAGGTTCTGGCTTTTGCAATTTCCAGGGCAAAATCATGAATGCCATTTAGGGATGCATATTGATTGCCCAGAACTTTGGAGTTATAATCGATCTTCACATCGATGGACAGATCGTTATCAGGATAAACGGCAACTTCAATCCCTTTATCCGGGTCCTCAAAGGACAATTTTTCGGTAACTTCAAAATAGTCCCTGAGTTCCGGTTGTTCTTCGATGCCTGCCGTACGGATGGCTTCCACAAATGGTCCTGAGCTCCCGTCGATAATGGGTGTTTCCGGTCCATTGATCTCGATAAGTACATTATCAATACCCATCCCGTTGAGGGCGGCCAGCACATGTTCGACCGTAGCTACTTTAGCCCCTCTCTCTTCCAGGGTGGTTCCCCGGGAAGTATCCACAACATTTTCAGCTATGGCGTGAACCAGGGGTTGATTTTCAAGGTCGGTTCTTTTAAAGATATAACCATGGTTAACTTCTGCTGGCTGGAAGCTTATTTCTACGTCTACACCGGTATGCAGGCCCTTACCTTTTAGTGTTACCGGCTTACCAATAGTCTGTTGATAGTCGGCCACGATGCCAAAGTTGAGTTAAAGATAGCAATATACAAAAATCGGGTCATTCCGGAAGGAACAAATTTAAGCTGCAAACTTACAATTTTTGATTAAATGTCAAACCCTGAAGTATTTATTTCTTCAAAGCCTCCAGTTGGGCTTCCAGTTCCTTTATTTTGTTTTCAAGTTCGTTTACCTGGTCCCGCAATTGAGGAAGAGTCCGCATTACAACAAGCGAGCGTTTTGAATCACGAATGGGCCAGGCAGGAGAACCCAGTACGATCTCCTTGTCGGCTATATTTTTAGTGACACCCGATTGAGCACCGATAATAACATTATTGCCAATATTCAAGTGTCCCACTATTCCGCCCTGGGCAGCCACAATGCAGTTCTCTCCCAGTTTGGTGGAACCGGCAATTCCTGATTGCGCCGCCATGGCTGTATTGGCTCCCAGCTCAACGTTGTGGGCAATCTGTATCAGGTTATCCAGTTTCACTCCTTCACGCAGTATGGTAGAACCCATGGTAGCCCTGTCTATGGTCACATTGGCCCCAATTTCACAGTGGTCTTCAAGGAGAACATTTCCCAGTTGGGAAATTTTTTCGTAGGTACTTCCTTCCTCCCTGGCAAATCCAAAACCATCGGAGCCTATAACGGCTCCGGCATGGATGATGCAATGGTCCCCAATCCTGCAATCATGGTAAATTTTCGCCCCGGGGTAGACGATACAGTTCTTCCCTATAATTACATTTTCTCCGATGTAGGCCTGGGGAAAAATCCGGCTCTGATCTCCTATTTTTGCATTGGATTCAATAACTGCAAAGCTTCCGATGAAAACATCTTTTCCTATGGAAGCTGCCGGGTCGATACAGGCATTTTCGCTTATACCGGTTTTCTTGGGTTTGGAAGATTCATACAGCTGCAGCAAAGCAGCAAATGCCTTGTAGGCATTTTCAACGCGTATCAGGGTTGCCGGAACCTTTTTTGCAGGTTGGAAATCCTTGTTTACCAGGACTATCGTGGCTTCCGTATCGTAAATATACTTTTCATACTTGGGATTGGCCAGGAAAGCCAGGGTGCCTTTTTCCCCTTCTTCAATCTTGGATACGTCGGTTACGGTGGCATTCTCATCGCCTTCTATGGTGCCTTGCAGATAGCCGGCAATCATTTTTGCAGTAAATTCCATGGACTAAAAATTAATTTGACAAAACTAGGCATATTTTGTAAACCCGGCAGATATTTCTTTCGGGTAACAGATATAGTTTTTCTCGACCACCCTGGAAAGGACTTCTTCATCCAGCATGTCGGAAGCCTGTGTGATGTCCTGAACCGATCCATCCTTTGAGCGTATCTGTATCTTCTCGTCCCGGGTATCATAAGCATGATTAGAAATGGTTCCCCGTTGCACCAACCACGCTGCATCTTCCCTGGTGACATTAAAATGATCTGCAGCAGCGTTCAGCAATTTTTCGTGGTATTCCCCGTCTATTTCCTGTTTGGAAATCTCAATACGGAAGAGGCGCCGGTTTATCAGGAATTTACTCAAAAAGGAAAGAATACGATCGGGGTGACCGGTCCATACCTTGGCAGAACTGAATACATCGTCATCGTCCAGCCTGCTGAACTGTTCCAGCAGGACGCGTCTCATTTCGGGATTCATCCGATCGAAATGACCCTGGTTATCCTTTAACCATTTCCAGGGGTATTCACGGTATAAAAAGTACTTGAATGAAGGAGTGGCAAAAAGCTCCTCTCCACGGTCAGCCAGGTAGCGGGCCCTTTTAAGAACGAGGTACAAAAGTTTTTCTGCAGCGATAACCGTTTTGTGCAGGTACACCTGCCAATACATCAATCTTCTGGCGATCAGGAATTTCTCTATGGAATAGATGCCTTTGGATTCAAGCACAAGGGAACCCTGATGCTGGTTGAGCATTTTGATGATCCGGTCCGATCCGATCACACCTTCGGTAACCCCGGTGAAGAAACTATCCCGCTTCAGATAATCCAGGCGGTCCATATCGAGCTGACTTGATACCAGTTGATTCAGGAACTTTTTAGGATATTGATCCTTGAATATCCGGATGGTTTTTTCGAGCCGGCCCTGGAATTTATCATTCAATTCATGCATAAACAGCAGGGAAAGTGCTTCATGGTGAATCTCGTCCATAATGGTTCTCTCCAGGGCATGGGAAAAAGGTCCGTGACCAATGTCGTGCAGCAGGATGGCCGCTTCCACCGCGATGAATTCTTCTTGTGTTATTTCATGTCCCCTGGACCGAAGCACGTTCACTGCAAGTCCCATCAGATGCAGCGCACCCAGTGCATGCTGGAAGCGGGTGTGCATGGCCCCGGGATAGACAAAACTGGTAAGTCCCAACTGTTTAATTCTTCGCAATCTCTGAAAATAGGGATGTTCAATCAGGTCGAAGATCAGATCATGCTGGATGCTGATGAATCCATGAACCGGATCGTTGACTATTTTTCGTTTGGATATCAAGAATATCGGTTTTTCACTGCTAAAATTAGCAGAAATAAAGGGAAATTCTTAAACAATGAGCATATATGCAATGTTTAGGTTATTTGAATACTCAAGATAAAATAATTATCTTCGTGCAAATTTAAATGGTTTAGTGGGTTAGGGGACATTCAGTCCCCTATTTTGTTGGCTTTAAATGAATAAGGAACATTTGCAAAATATTGTTGAAGAGCTTATCAGAGATCAAGATATTTTTCTTGTCGGTCTTTCGGTGGACAGCCAGAACGTCATCCAGGTTTATATTGACAGCAATGAAGGCGTCAGTATTGACCAATGTGTTGATATGAGCCGGAAGATCGGGCAGAGGCTGAACCGGGATACGGGGGATTTTTCTCTTGAAGTTTCATCCCCGGGCCTGAATACACCTTTGAAAATATTGCCCCAGTATAAGAAAAATTTGGGGCGGGAAGTGGCCGTAATAACTTATAAAGGCGAAAAGTTCAAGGGTGTGCTCAGGACCGCGGATGATTCTGGTATCACCCTGGAATTCAATAAGAGGGAAAAACAGAAAGGAAAAAATAAAACCCTTAAAAGGGTGGTTACCAAAGAGCTTAATTTCAGAGATATAAAAAGTACTAAAGTGGTTATTAAAATATGACAGCTACGATGAAAGAGATGGAATCAATGAATTTAATTGATACGTTCTCTGAGTTCAAAGAACTCAAGAATATTGACCGGGCCACCATGATGACCGTGCTGGAGGATGTTTTCAGAGGCATGTTGCTGAAAAAATACGGCACGGATGAGAACTTTGATGTCATCATCAACATCGACAAAGGTGATTTTGAGATCTGGCGGAACCGGGAAGTAGTTGAAGACGATGAGGTTGAGGATGAAAATCTTCAGATTCCCTTGTCTGATGCTAAAAAGATTGATGAAGATTATGAAGTGGGGGAGGAAGTAACCGATGAGGTCAAATTGCTGGATTTTGGAAGAAGGGCCATCCTGGCGCTCAGACAAAACCTGACTTCCAGGATACTGGACCTTGAAAAGAACAATGTATACAACAAGTACAAGGACCGGATCGGGGATATTGTCACCGGTGAGGTATATCAGGTATGGAAAAGGGAGATACTGGTGCTGGATGATGAAGGCAATGAGCTGATCCTCCCCAAATCTGAGCAAATCCCATCGGATTATTTCAGAAAGGGGGATACCATACGGGCAGTCGTTGTTAAAGTGGAGATGCGCAACAACAATCCCCTGATTGTCTTGTCGCGTACTTCGCCGATATTCCTTGAGCGGCTTTTCGAACTGGAGGTTCCTGAAATTTTTGATGGTCTGATCACCATCAAGAAAATTGTCAGGATCCCGGGAGAACGGGCAAAAGTAGCCGTAGAATCCTATGATGAAAGGATTGATCCCGTGGGGGCTTGTGTAGGGATGAAGGGTTCCAGGATTCACGGTATTGTCAGGGAATTGAAGAATGAGAATATCGATGTGATCAATTTCACCAATAACGTTCAGTTGTTCATCCAGAGAGCCCTGAGCCCCGCCAAGATCAGCTCTATCAAGCTCAATGAAGAGGAAAAGACTGCCGAAGTATATCTTAAGCCCAATGAGGTTTCTCTCGCCATCGGGAAGGGCGGTCTGAACATCCGGCTGGCCAGCCAGCTCACAGGTTACGAGATTGATGTCTACCGCGAGGTGGATGAGGATGACGAGGATGTTAACCTTGAGGAATTCGCTGATGAGATCGATTCCTGGATCATCGATGAGTTGAAGGCCATTGGATGCGACACCGCCAAGTCGGTTCTCGAATTGACGACCGATGATCTGGTAAAACGTACTGATCTGGAGGAAGAAACTGTAAAAGAAGTAGTTAAAATTCTGAAAGCTGAATTTGAGTGATTCGGTAAAAATATTATAAATTGCGTTCGTTTTGGCGACAGGTAAGTATTGCAAACAGTAAAGGAGAAGCATGACGGATAAAAAAGCCACAAGGTTAAGTAAGATTGCACGGGAGTTCAACGTGGGGATATCTACAATTGTGGATTTCCTCCACAAGAAGGGACATGAGGTTGAGGCCAATCCCAATACCAAGATCCCTGCTGAACTCTATGATATTCTTGTGGATGAATACAGCAGTGACATTAATCTCAAGCGGGAATCTGAAAAGCTCAGTCTGCACAGCTTAAGGGACAAGAAAGAAACCATCTCCATCAATGATATTCCTGAAGAAGAGCGGACCGGGGAGGAATCTGAGGACGAAGTATTGGTCAAGGATCCCAGTGGCATAGTAACTGCTTCAGAAAAGGAAGAAAAAGAGACTGCTGAAAAGGAAGAAAAGAAAGCAGAAGAGGAAAAAGAGAAGGAAAAAGAAAAGGAACCATCCCTCAAAGTCGTGGGCCATATCGACCTTAAAGATGTGGATCGAAAGAAAAAAGCTGAGGAAAAAGAAAAGAAGGAAGAAAAGGAAAAAGAAAAGAAAGAAAAGGAGCCTGCTGCTAAAGACAAAAAGGAAGAAGCCGAAGCTAAAAGAGCTGAAAAAGAGGCTGAAAAAACTGAAGAACAAGCTGAAGAACAGCCGGAAGAAGAGGAAGAGGAGAATTTCATTCAACGTGATGTACAGAAATTAACCGGTCCTACGGTTGTTGGTAAGATTGATCTGCCCAGGGAAGCCGAAAGAAAAACATCAGAAACCAAGGGAAAGACAGGAGAAAAGAAAAAGCGGCGCAAACGTATCAAAAAGGACCTGGAACGTATTGATCTCTCTGAAAGAGAACAGGAGAAGAGGGGTAAAAAAGGGCAGAAAGGAAAGAAAAAATCAGCCAAACCGGAGGTTAGTGAAGAAGACGTTCAAAAGCAGGTCAAGGACACGCTGGCCCGCCTGACACAAAAGGGAAAATCCAAGGCCTCCAGATACAGAAGAGAAAAGCGGGATGCCATCTCCCAGCGGATGCAGGAAGAAACGGAAAAGAAGGAAGCTGAAAAGAGCATTCTGAAAGTAACGGAGTTCGTTTCCGTGAATGAGCTTGCCAACATGATGGATGTTCCTGCCAATGAGGTAATTGCCAAGTGTATGGATCTGGGCCTCTTTGTATCCATCAACCAACGGCTGGATGCAGAAACCATGTCCCTGATCGCTGAAGAATACAACTACAAGGTTGAGTTTGTCAGTGCGGATGAGGTTGAAGAAGAAGAAGAAGTGGTAGAGGAGGATCCCACGAACCTGCTGGACCGTCCACCCATCGTTACCGTTATGGGGCACGTCGACCATGGTAAAACCAAATTGCTGGACTACATAAGGAACACCAATGTCATAGCCGGGGAAGCAGGAGGTATTACCCAGCATATCGGGGCCTATAATGTTACCCTGGATGGGGGCAGGAAGATCACGTTCCTGGACACACCCGGTCATGAGGCTTTTACCGCTATGCGGGCCAGGGGGGCACAGGTTACCGACCTGGTGATCATCGTGGTGGCCGCTGATGACGGGGTTAAGCCCCAGACCAAAGAAGCCATCAATCATGCCCAGGCAGCAGGCGTACCCATTGTTTTTGCCATCAATAAGATTGATAAGCCGACGGCCAATCCGGATAAAGTGAAGGAAGAACTGGCCAATATGAACATTCTCGTTGAAGATTGGGGTGGTAAGTACCAGTCCCAGGAGATTTCCGCGAAAAACGGGATTAACATTAATGACCTGCTGGAAAAAGTATTGCTTGAAGCGGAACTCCTCGAATTGAAAGCCAATCCCGATCGGCAAGCGACCGGAACGGTTATCGAATCAACCCTCGACCGGGGCCGGGGTTATGTGGCTACCGTACTGGTAGAAAACGGAACCCTCCGGACAGGGGATATCATGCTCGCCGGGATCCACTACGGTCACGTGAAGGCCATGTATAATGAAAGGAATCAGCCCATCGAAGAAGCAGGACCGGCAACCCCGGTGCTGATGCTCGGGTTGGATGGCGCACCCCAGGCCGGGGATACATTCAAAGTTATGGAATCGGACCGGGAAGCACGAGAGATAGCCACCAAACGCGAACAGCTCATACGCGAGCAGGGATTGCGTACCCAAAAACACATTACCCTGGATGAGATTGGCCGCAGGATTGCCATTGGCAATTTCCAGGAATTGAATGTCATCGTAAAAGGGGACGTCGACGGTTCCATTGAAGCCCTGTCAGATGCCCTCATCAAATTAAGTACAGAAGAGATTCAGATCAATATCAAGCATAAAGCAGTTGGTGCAATTTCCGAATCGGATGTATTGCTTGCTGCTGCTTCCAATGCCATCATCATCGGGTTCCAGGTACGGCCTACCGCCAGTGCAAGAAAACTGGCCGAGAAAGAAGAAATAGATATTCGCCTGTACTCCATCATCTATGATGCCATCGATGAGATCAGGGCTGCCATGGAAGGAATGCTCTCACCCGAAATAAAGGAAGAAATCACCGGAGCCGCAGAAGTACAGGAAGTCTTTAAGATTAGCAAGGTTGGAACCATTGCCGGCTGCATCGTCAAGGAAGGAAAGATTCACAATGATTGCAAATTGCGGTTGATTCGCGATGGTATCGTAGTTTATACCGGTGAACTGAGTTCACTGAAAAGGTTCAAAGATGATGCCAAAGAAGTAGCCGCGGGACAGGAATGTGGTATCGGTATTGAGAACTTCAACGATATCAAGACAGGCGATATCATCGAAGCATTCCGCGAGACGGAGATCAAGAAGAAACTCTGATAAACCGAAAAAACCCCCGGGCTTAAGATTCAATCAATTCTTTGTAGGCTGAAGCATCCAGCAGATCGTCCAGTTCTGACTTATCTTCCATGTCGATCCTGATCATCCATCCTTCTCCATGGGGGTCCTGGTTGACCAGTTCAGGCTTGTCTTCAAGTTTTTCGTTTACTTCCGTTACTACCCCGGATACCGGCATGAACAGGTCGGAAACCGTTTTGACCGCTTCAATGGTACCAAAAACATCTTCCCTGGCAAGCTTTTCGCCTTCGGTTTCAATTTCAATGAAAACCACATCACCAAGCTCTCCCTGTGCATAATCGGTAACGCCTACTATCGCGGTGTTATCCTCAACCCTGATCCATTCATGCTCTTTGGTATACTTCAAATCCTTTGGAATATCCATGATATTAGGTTTAAGTTTTAAATGGAATTAAACTGATCTTCAAAATTAGTATTTTTTCGATGCAAATGGATTGTAAAAGGATAAAGAGATTAAGAGATTAAGGGATCAAGAGAGGCAGGTTTGTAAGGATGCAAGGAACCCAGGAACTCAGGGACCTCACTGGGCAAGGGTAAAGCGAAGACTGAAGCCGACGTTGGTGTTGGCGGTGGGATAGGAGATGGAGACAAAGGGCTTGTTGACGATCCTGTCGAAGAAAAACCTTAGATTGAAACGGTCGCTCAATACATAATCCAGACTGGTGTTGATCTTCAGGATCCTTTGTCCTGCAGTGATCTGGTCTATGTCTTCAGCCAGTTTGCGGATCACCGTACGGTTATCCCGGATACTGAAATCCACCCGTATGTTCAGGTCTGAGTCCAGCGATCGTTGCCCGCCTCCCGTATTGATGATCAGGGGAACCTCCTCGAAGCGGTAACCGGTACCGATGATGAACTCATTGCTCGAGATCTCAGTGATCTGGGCGCTGGGGATGCTGAGGGCTATCTGCCTGGACTTCTTGATCTCGAAGCGCGCGTTGATATTATTTACCGTGGTCGCGTCGATATTGATCAGGGGAGAGAATTGTTCCTGTATGGAAACGCTGGAAATCTCAAATTCAGGATGGAAATTGTTGCTCAGTTCATTGATGGCATCCAGGCTGACAAATCCATCGGGGGTTTCTGAATAAAAGGGGTTGGACAGGTAAGAGCCTATGTTGTAGGTCGACCGGTACGTGTGACTGATATTAATGGTCCTGAAGATTTTCTTAACAAGATCTACGCGGGATAAACCGTCAAAAGTCAGTCTCCAGTTGGGCAACATATGTTTAAAGGAAGGAAAGGGTTCCAGGGTTACTTTCTCTACATTCTGCCCGGTATAGGCTGCCAGGAAGGCCGGGATCATCACCTGGGATGAATTCCCCCCGTAATGGGTATAGAATCCCGTGGTATCAACGCTTGGCTGGTAATCTCCGCGCACCGACCGGTTTTCTGCCAGTCTGCGGGATATGATAAAGCGGTTTTCATCCTTGAACCTGTCGAATGCCTCGGAGGAAAAATCTCCGTCACTGTATACCGATTCGAATGCGGTCCCCATCGAGATGGTAGAAATGGAGAAGTTTCCCGAGATTTGCCGGTTGCTGGCCATATCCCCGAAATCCCGGTTGAAGGCATACTGGTTGCTGCTCTCCATAAAGGTTCTCTTGGCTGTAATATCTATCCTGAAACCGTTGAAGGGCTCAAAGGTGCCGCGTGCATTCAGGTTATTGGAATAAGTAGTCACGTGGGGTGCCACGATAAGACTGTCGGATGAGATCCAGCCCCTGCTGTTTGCCATATCGATAAAATCATCCTCCTGCAAACCGGCAACAAAGGCCCAACCCGGGGCGGATACTCCGTTGGTGGCATGGTTCATGCCCATGAAGTTCGCAGCAGGCTTATAGCCGGGAACCACGGAGCCCTTGTTTATGGTATAGGATACGGAAATGTTTTTCGTTCCCATCAGCAATCGAGCCGTATTTTCCGCTATAAAGATCAAAGGATTCTGGCCCACCTGCCTTCGCCCCACGATCCTGACACTGGCATTTCTGACATCCTCTTGTACAGTTATCCTGACCCTGTTCTCATTAACCACTTCCACATCGCTTTCAATGGTCTGGTTGTCCGGTCCAGTAACCGTTACTGTTACATCTTCGGTTTTTAATTTATGGGTAAAATTTTTCGGCCGGTTGGCCCGGAAAAGGGTCCGGGGATCTTCCCAGGTTACCTCCCTGGTTCTTGCCTGGCTCTGTTGTTGTCCTCCCCTTCCCCTGGCCCGGTACTTATCATTGATACGCTTCAGAAAACCAACCTTGTTATAAAAGTTGGTCATATTAAGCTGCCCGGTAGCCATTAGAGAAGAAGAATTCTGAATGGTATTTCCCAGATCTATGGTATCGGCTGTGATGGGTCCCGCGTCCCAATTATAGGTACCGTTATACCTGGTCGTTGCTGTGATCCAGTTAAAAAGCGGAATCTTATTGATGGGCAGGGTGTAGGCCACATTGAAACGGTGACTGTAACTGGTGGTTCTGCCGAGATACAGGAATTCCTGCCAGATAGAATCCCTTTTTACTTCATAATCGGGACGGTCGGGGTTCATGGGCCCTATGGGTTCATCGATCCTGGCAATGTTGGTGGAAGAGAAGTCAAATTTAATAGACCGGGTCAGATCATATTGCAGGTCAAAATAGCGATTCCAGTAAAAGTCCTTATTGACCAGGGTGTCGGGCCTTATCCTCGAATCGCCAAGGTTGCGGAGGTTCCTGAGCAGTCTTTCATTATAAAAGCGATTGATATCGGTACGGAAAGAAATCCGTGAGGGGGCGTAGTAAAAGTTGAAATCCCGGATGAGCTTAAATGCCGGGGAGCTTAAAAAGCCAATCTTTGAAAAAGGCGTTACATTTTTAGGTCTGGTATTGAAGGTATAACTGACCGCTGCCCGGTATCTTTTCTGGTAATCATACTCGGTATGGATGTTCCTGGCATTGATATCGTTAAAAGAGTAGGATACGCTCCAGTTGGCCAGGTCGTAGAAATTGGGCTTGCCTTCCAACTTGTTCTTTCTAACATTCGTGAAATTGATGCTCCTTCGCTGGGTCAGATCCTGGGCAAATGATTTAATGGAATCTTTTTCTGCATCGGAGTTTGCCGCTCTCAGAGCATCCCTGAGTTCAATATCCGGGTCCAGCGGATTGTATTGCGGATTGATTATCGTAGTTGAATATCCGGCATATACGGGAATAACCACCCCCGATTTCTCAGCAAAGAATTTACCCAGGTTGAGGTTGGCCGAAATATCATATTGGTAGCGTTCTTCTTTACTTCGTTCATTAACCCCCGTTTCTATACTTCCGAAGCCGGGCTGGCTGGTATTTCCTGATAGGGTCAGGGTGCCGAAATCTGCCAGTTTTGTGGTAACCCGGCCGTTGGCGGCCCATCCGCCCTGTTCCCTGAAGTCGGTTAAACGCAGTTCGTTCATCCAAATCTCCCCGCATTTGGCTAATCCGTCGTCATCGAAAGCCCCGTTGCGGGCCTTGGGGTTTCTGACCCCTATCATGATGGTTCGTACATTGCTGAGGTTGGGATTTCCGCGCACGCTGACCCTGTTTCCCCTGTCATCAATGATGCTGAAAGGAGCGGTCAGGGATACTTCACTTCCCTCTGTTCGTACAGCATTGTTACGGGCCAGTTTGACATCCAAAAGGTCGTCCAGAACAATCTCGAATTTATTCTCTTTGGGCCACACCAGCAACCGGTCTGCCGAGCTTTCATTTTCATAGTTCCCGGGGGCTGTTAATTTCAAAGGAATCTCGTACTCGTAGTAGTTACTGGTGTAATCGGAGCCCAGACGAATGAACGCGGTCAACTCGCCATCTTCCAGGGTACCGCAGCCTTCGATGGCTTCTGCATGTACAAACATTTCCAGTTTCCTGTACTGGCGTACATCCAAATCTATATTCTTATAGGCAGCGCGCGCATCGCCGTCAGCCAGCTCGAGCACCTTCAAAACGATAGCCTGCTCGTTCAATTGACGTAACTGGGGGTTGGTGGGATCGATGACCCTGTCGATGGTAGGAGGCAGGACATAGTTCACCGGGTCCTTTCCGGCATTTTCTTCAATATTGACTGCAGAAATATCAAAGGAGCCTTCCGGTGGTTCAGGGGAAGACAGGCTTTCCCCTCCTTCAACAAAAGGCAGGTTGTACTTCCTCCATTCACCCCGCACCAGCTCCAGGCGGGCGAAACGAAGTAACACGGAATCTTGGAACCCCGTCATATACATCCTGAAAAAGCGAATGGACTTGAAATCCTGAATGGGTCCGACAGAAGCATCATAATCACTTAGAGGGACACGGAACTGGTACCAGGTTACCGATGACTTTTCCCCATTGGGGAAATCGGAATCTACAACGACTTTATCGGTGATGAAATTATTCCCAACCTGCAGGTCCTCGGGTGAAATATCGATCTCGTATTCAAAATAGGCCTCCCCTTCACTCAGGGTATTGTCCCGGTTGATATCTTCCACATCCGGCAGGGTACTGCCGGTTGTCGGATAGGGCTCATCCGATTGTTCCGAAGTGGGCGAGTTGCCTTCCATTCCATTGTATTGTTTGTATCTGTCAAGGATGCCAACCCCCTGTCGGTCATAGTCTGAACCCCTGAAGTAATGGAAGTTATCACTGGAGGGGTCCTCTGTTGCTTTTCGATAGGCCGTAGATTCAGTACCGAACTGGGCTTCAATGTTTTGTATAAAATCGTTGAAATGGATGATTTCCAGCGGATCCGGGAGCCCGTCCAAACCCACATCTTGGTATTGCCGGGCAGTGGGATCGTTGTTGAAGGCATTGACCAGGGACTGGACCACGGGTACCCGGCCCCATGCCGTTGTGGCAAACTGGGTGTCGGCAGGAGAGATGGGCAATCCGTTCTCAAAAGATTTACGGGAGTCTTTGAGAATGTCTTCGGAAACGTTACCCAGGTTAAAGTACAGCTTTCCCCCATCCTGGGATACCTCTTCAACAAAAGGATCCATAAGCCAGAATTCAATAAACTCCACGTTGGCCGATTCGAAATCATTAGTGACAATCTCGCGCATGATACCGCCCCACTTTTCTTCTGAATTAAGCAAGGCACCGGTTGAATCCATATCGGTTGTATAGTTGTAGGGTCCCCTTTCCTTTGGATAGAAGGCCACATTCAGCACATTGATGTTGGACGGAATGCCACTTGGATTTTCCTTGTTCGGGAATATGTCCGTTTCGAACACCTCCTCAACAAAGTGACTGGATTGCAGGTCGGGGTTTGCTTTTAGGTGTCCCGGGGTGAGTGAGTTATTTCTGAGGAAAAGGGGGTCGATGACGTACCAGGCCAGTTTCCCGCGTTTATAGCCGTAGCCGAGATCATTGCTTCTGTTTGATTCCGGGAACCTGGAAGGGCAGCTGGAAAGGACCCAGGCCGGGAAGCTTTTCAAATCGATGGAGGTCTGGCTGCCCTCGAAATCATCAATATAAGCGATCCCTTCTTTTTCTATGGCCCTGGAATGGCCCGGGATCAAATGGGCAAATTCACCGGTAACCGTAATGTTCGAAGGTTCTTTGGTTTCAATGAATGGCAGGCGGTCGATCATGGTGGTCAAAAACTGCGATTCGGTGCGGTACGAGCCATTCAATCCCCAGATGGTGTTGGAGATGGGTTCATCGCCGATGTTGACCTTTTGGGTCAGGGGCCGCTCGGTAAGATTGAGTATGGTACCACCGATGTTGAAATCATCCGAGATCCGGTACTCCAGGTGCGATCCTACCAGGGTCTTGGTTTGAATGGCGAAGAGCGACTGGTTTTCAAGAGAAATATTGATGGGCGTTCCCGATTCCAGCAAACCCTGGTTGATTATGGTGACCCTTCCCAGGGTGTAATCCACCGTGTAGTCAACATTTTCAGTGAGCTGCATGCCGCCTGCCGTGACTTTCACCGAGCCCTGGGGGATGTTCATGGCATTCAGCATGATCTCGGAACTGGATGAGGATTTGTAGGTCCCCATCAGTTTGAATTTATTCTTTTCGGCAATCTGTTTGGCAAGGGTTTGCGTGGAATCGTAGAGTTCCGTGAAGGTGTATTTTGAAGCCACGTCCGGATCCCCGATCTTTTGGGCCAGATAATCCCCGAACGGTTCCAGCACCGGGAAGACCACCCTGCCGTTTGAGGGCAGAATGGTAACACCGGGAATATAGTCAAACACCCCATCCCGCTGCGGGTCCAGCTGCTCATTCAGGTTGTCCAGGTTCAGGATCTGCAGCAAGGTCTTTTTCTGTATCCCCTCTTCCGGGATATAATTGATGGAGGCCCCGGTTTGATCGTCCTGGTATAGAATCTCCAGGTAAAAGTCTTCCTTGTTCACCTGGAAAGCACCGATGGCATAGATGTTTTTCATCATCAGGTTCCAGGTAGGCAGGCGCGGGGTCAGGTTGGTCCCTTTCAGCAATTTAACCACCAGGGCCTCGGGTGCGTTGATGTCGGAAGAGAGTTCCCCAACCTTGTAGGTTTGCCCGTTGAGGGTATATTCGAAAGCAACGGCCAGAACCTCGTCGGCGTTAAGGGCGGCATTCAGGGAGATAAAACCCAGCTGGGGGTTCAGGGTATATTCGCGCGGATTGAGCAAGCGGGCGTTTTCTATTTTTTCATAGTCCTGACCCGACGTAAAGTTCACGCTGTTGAGGGGTTGCAGAACCGATGTTACGTTGGCAATGTTCCGTATCCCCGGATAATTGTTGATCATCTGATCGTACAGGTCGTTCAGACTGTTCCGGGGGAAGATACCGCTTTCAACCTGTGAACTGACCGTGGAGTTGTAAATATTGGCGGAGGATTCTGCCAGGTCCATAAATCCCACAATGTTCCGGCTGTTCTCGAAATTACTGGTCTTGTTGGTTACCCAGACCTCGATCTTGGTAATGGTAACGCCCGACTGGATGATGGGCAGATTGCTGAGGGCCCTGTTATAATTGTCGCGGAAATATTGGGACAGGAAGAAGTGTTTGTTGGCATCGTATTCATCTACACGGACTTCAAATTCATTGAGTTGAGCACCTCCTTCCACCCGTATTGTGGAAGTTTCACCTTTCTGCTGGGAGAAAATGCTGGTCACACGAAGTTTGCCGAACTGCAGCTCCGTTTTCAATCCGAACAAACTCTGGCTTCCCGTTATCAATGAACCTGAAAGGGGAAGGGTCACATTACCGGCTTCGATCTTCTTGATGATCTCATCTTCCTTCCCTGCATATTCCAGTTTGGTCTTGTTTTCGAAATCGAAAGTAGCTTCCGTATTGTAATTGATCCCCAGCTTCATCTTATCCCCGATCGAGCCGTTCACGTTCATCTGGATCTTCTCTTCGAAAGTAAAGGAGGGCGTACGGCGAAGCCTTTCCGACAGCGTGGGATTATCGATACGGTTGATGTTGAAACCGAATATTAGTTCAGCGGAACCCTGAGGTATAATATCTATGGTATTGGAACCGAACACCCTGTCGAAAGCCTCCCCGCCGATATTAATCTGAGGCATAAAAGATGCCTGTGTTTCCAGGGATTCCCCCCTGGAGCGTTGCTGCCAGTAATCTCTTTTGGAACGCCGCATCTCGTACTCCCTGTACTCTTCCAGGGACATGATCGCGGGCGGACCGATGGGTCGGTCCCCGATCTTTTCCTGGTAGATAAAGGAATTGGTTTCAGGATCGTAAGTGATCTCCGATTCTATATTTGAGGGGTCGCGTAAAAAAAGCGGGGAGGTGGATTCCTCAGAAGGATACAGGAAAGGTTCTCTTTTTTTAATGGGAAACCGCAGGCCGGTGTCGGGTGGCTGTGCCAGGTAGCGTCGGACCAGCGGACTTCCGGGCCGGGAAGGTTGGGCTGTTGCGGAAGGATCAATCAGGCAGACCAGGATAAAGAAAGCCGCTACGGTGTATATGGATTTGTTCTTCAAAAAAAAGACGTGAATTAATCTTCCTATATTCTTTTCAATGCAGCTTTTACCAATTCTTCGACGGTCAGATCTTTCTGATCCGAAAGGACAGCATCAACGACCTTCTCAACTGCCCTTTTTGGGAAACCTAATGTGACTAATGCATTTAACGCTTCTTCCCGTATTGTATTGCTTTCGGCTTTTAATATTTCAGAAGCATCCCCTTCTTTGCCGATCTTCCCTTTCAGGTCCACGATGATCCTCTGGGCCGATTTTGCACCGATCCCCTTTACGGATTTCAATGTAATTACATTGCCTTCCTCGATGGCCCCGCGTATTTCATCCGGTTCCAGGGAGGACAGGATCATCCTTGCCGTGTTGGCCCCCACACCGGATACCGAGATCAGGTTTCTGAATACTTCCCGTTCTGACCGAGAATAGAATCCGAAAAGAAGGTGGGCATCCTCCCGGATAACCTGGTGGATGAACAGTTTGCAGGTTCCGCTGTCGGGAAGTTTGGTGTAAGAGGTCAGGGAAATGTTGATGTAATAGCCCACCCCGTGGCTGTCCAGGACCACGAAGGCTGGGTTTTTTTCAATGATCTGGCCCTCAATGTATTCAAACATAATTGAAGTAGCTGGTTATAAAGGGCTAAAATAAAGAAAAAGTTTCGAGTTACGGGTTACGCGTTACTAAAGACTATGCCTGAATAAGGTTGACTTTTAGTTTAACTTCTTATTATGTAATTCTCTATGATGATTTGTTGTTGATAAAGGGAAATATCTTGAACAGCAATCCCTTGCCTTCCATGACGGGTTTACCCGCCAGGGCATCGATGTTCCCCAGGCCCAGTACTGCAGATCCGTCGAAGATCACCGCCACCAGGTTACCCTTGGTGGTATAGCGATATGCCTCTTCAGGGTTTTTCTTTATCTCGAGGCAAGGTTCCGCAACCCCCGGCGAATAAGCAAGAGAGAGATCCAGCTGACTGCCGTGGGGTTTGGTGGGGATGATTTCTATTTTGCCCGGTCTGCCTTCGGAATGATAGTTCAGGGCATCCTGGCGTGTGAATTTGGGCATGGTGTTTTTTTTATTTATATATCCGAAATATCCACCGGGGGAAGGGGGTCGCGGATGATCTCCCCGGTCAGCTTCCTGTTTTTATAAATGTCACAGGCCGTATAAATGGCCGAACGGAAGGAATCGATGTTGGCTTCGCCCAAACCGGCAAGTTCAAAGGCCGTGCCGTGGGCCGGGGAGGTCCGGATGACGGGCAGTCCGGCGGTGTAGTTGACTCCTGTTTCTCCGCAAAGTATTTTAAAGGCAGTCAATCCCTGGTCGTGATACATGGCCAGCACCCCGTCAAAATTTCTAAAGCTGGCCGAACCAAAAAACCCGTCCGTGGCATAAGGACCGAAACTCAGGATACCCTCCTCGGTGGCCTGCTTTATTGCCGGATCGATGACCTCACTTTCTTCATTGCCCAGGATACCGTTTTCACCGGCATGAGGGTTCAGGCCAAGCACGGCGATCCGGGGTTTACGAATAAGAAAATCTTCCTGGAGGCTCTTATTCAAAATGCGCAGTTTGTTGAGGATCAATTCGGTATTCAGGTAGCCGGGAACCCCTGATACCGGTATGTGACCGGTCACCACGCCTACTTTCATCAGGTCACCGACCATCAGCATCAGTACTTCTTCCGCGTTGAAAACCGATTGGAGATATTCGGTATGCCCCGCGAAGTTAAAACGTTCTGACTGTATGTTTTCCTTGTTGATGGGTGCCGTGACCAGGGCATCCAGTTTGTTTTCCTTCAGATCTTTAGCGGCAGCTTCAAGGGCGCTGGCCGAAGCCTCTCCGGCCTGCCTGGTCGATTTACCCAGTTCAACCCGGATGTTGTCGTCCACGCAATTGATGATGTTCGCCCGTTTGGCGTTGGCCTCTTCGGGCTTTTTGATGTTGTTCAGGCTGAAATTCTCGATGTTGAGGGCCTTACGATGGTAGGCGGTCACCTTAGAGGAACCGTAAATGATCGGGGTACAGATATCGAACAGGCGGGTATCCAGCATGGTTTTTATGATCAACTCATAGCTGATCCCATTCACATCACCGTGGGTTATACCGATTTTAACGGGTTTGTTTTCTTCCATGATCCGTCAATGAATGAACCAAAATAGTGATTATTTGCAGAAAATGCAGATCAGGTATACCGGCTCAGAAAGTCGTACATCATCCGGACACCGTAACCGGTACCGCCTGTTGTCAGGTAGGCATCCCGCTTCTTGATGAAGGCCGGGCCGGCAATATCCAGGTGATAAAAGGGATAATCGGTAAAGTGTGCCAGGAATTTTCCTGCCGTGATGGAACCCCCGATCCGTCCGCCGATATTTTTCAAATCAGCGATCTCTGATTTCAGCAGCTTATCGTATTCTTCCCAGAAGGGGTATTCTGCGATCCGTTCATAGACCCGTGAGCCGCTTTCCTTGATCTTATCCGTAATCTCTTTGCTTGCGGTTCCCATGCCAACCATGCCGTAATGACCGATAGCATAGTGGGAAGAACCGGTGAGGGTGGAGAACTCGACCACCAGTTCAGGGTCGTATTTCTTTGCAAAACTAAGGGCATCGGCAAGGATCAGCCGGCCTTCCGCGTCGGTGTTCAGCACTTCCACGGTAGTACCGTCGAACATGGTGATCACGTCCCCGGGAACATAGGCATTGCCGTCGGGCCGGTTATCGGTTGCAGGGATCAGGCCGATCACATGTACCGGAAGTTTGGCCCTGGCTATGGCATAGAAGGTCCCTGCCACGGCAGCGGCGCCGGCCATGTCGCATTTCATGTAATCCATGGAGTCGTGCGTGGGCTTCAGGCTCAGACCGCCCGTGTCGTAAACTACCCCCTTACCTACCAGGATTACCGGCTTTTTGTTTTTTGCATTTTCCGGTTTCCAGGTCAGGATGTTAAATGTCGGCGGATCAACGCTTCCTTTGTTGACCGCGAGCAGGCCCCCCATCTTCAGGGATTCTATCTTCTTCTTGTCGAAAACTTCCAATGTAAAACCCGATTCATCCGCCAGCTTTTGTATTTCTTTGGATAATTGGCTTGCCGTTAGGAAGGAAAGGGGTTCATTAACCAGGTCGCGGGTATGATATACGGCATGGATGAGGTGATGCAGGTTCTCAAGCGCTTCAGCATCCAGGCTTCTCCCGACCAGACTGATGCTTTCCAGGCTGTTTTTCTTCTCGTCTTTTTTCTTCCGGTACTTCAGGAACTGGTAGTTCGATAACAAGAGTCCTTCGATAAAGGCCGTGGTCGCGTCGGCATCCCGGTCCAGGTCCTGTACGACAACCGATTTGATTTTATTTTGATTTATACTCCTGCATATGCCGTGGCCGAGCTTACGAATGGCCTGGAGCCTGTCATATTCAGTTTTGTCCGGGTCGGTTCTTGCCAGGTATAAAAAACGCCGGTACTGGTTCAGGGCCAAATGCTTATTTTTTTCATCAGCAAAGCTTTTCTCAACGTAATTCTTTTCCTGCTGGTTCTCGAGGTATTCCGGAAACTTGTCCGCTGAGCTTGAAAGAAGGATCAGATGCTCTTCTCCCGTGGTTTTTTCTGTTGTCCCTACGTGCATCTCTTAGGGGTTTTTAGTGCTCAAATAAAAACACAAAATTAGTAATTATTTGGGAGAGTTAGGGATTCGGATATAGAATTCAGGATTCAGCCTGCCTGACAGCAGGCAGGCTGGGTTCCTCAGTTCAGTAGGAAGTAGGAAGTAAGTAGTAAGTAGTAGCAGCGAAATTCCGAAAAGCGGCGAAGCGGAAAGGCAGTCCCGGGCACTCGGGACGGAAATACAGCGTGGCGGAAAAGCAATCCCGATTTATGGTTACGGAACCGCGGCTACAGGTTACTCGACTATTTCCAGTGAGTAGACTATCGCTTCCAGCTCGTGGTACCTGGTGCGCTTGTCATAACGGGGGGAGTAGAGGAAACCTTCGGCGGTGACCACCCGGTTCCTTTTTTCATCCACCATGCTGACACTGATGAAGGGACCGCCCATGAAGGCCCCTTTGGTTTTCCACAGGCCCCTGAGCTCGGCGGCATACTTTCCCCTGATGGTCATCTCGGTTAACCGGGGAGGGAAATCTTCCTCGGTGGTCATATGGGAGCCCTCTACCGGTCCGGGCACATATTTCCTCATGAACTCGTTTCTTTTTTTAACCAGGTAATCCACGGTAAAGGTATTCGGATCGGTGTAGGGATAGTGATAGAGCAGGATGCCCTGGGTCATGAAAGCGGTTTCATTGGAGATCCAGACAAAATCGGAAGAGTCTACATCCAGGTTATATCCCATGGGAACCGTGAGGGTTGCATGATGGTTCTTCTGAAGTAATTTGGAAACCCCCAGTGAAACGTTCTCTGCATAGAGATCCATCAATCGCTTCCGCTCGATCTCTGCCATGCTTTCCAGGAGCCTGTCTACATTTTCCTGAAGATAGGCCAGCAGGGAATCGGCCCCGGGGGCAACCATGTTGGCAACCACCTGGGGCTTGGCCCAGAGGTTATTCTGAAAAACCACTTTAGCTTCCTTGAAATCATCCCCCAGTTTTATCAGGAAAATATTTCGGTGAATCTTGTACATATTTTTCAGATCGGAAGGAGAAATATGGAGCAGGTCGTATTTGGGTTCGGGTTGGGGCAGGTAGGCTAAGGGTTCCTGGAAATTTTCCCGGAAGAAATCTCCCAGTTTCCCGTCCCAGTGTGCTTTGCTCATCACCACCACAATTTCTCCCTGCTTTCCGCTGGCATTGGGTAAAAAAGGTTTCTTCTCCTGATTGGTGCAAGACAGCGCGGTTAGCAAAATCCCCAGGGCGAACCATAATATGTTTTTCATAATTAAAGATTTAGTAAAATAGATTTTGCTCTTAAAGTCCTGTATGAGCAGGAACGGCTCCGGTATCAGCTTCAAAATTTATGCCATGGAGCCGGTAATTTTCGCCAAGATAGTACAATGCGATGAAAGCAGGAATAAATCGTTGGGATTGTTCCGGCAGATGGGAGCGAAGTCTCCAGTATTCTTTGCTGCCCGAATGTTCCATGGCCTGCCTCAGGGTGATCGGGCCGGAGTTGTAGGCTGCCAGAACCAACCACCAGTCTTTGAATTCTTCATACAGCCCGGTAAGGTATTTACAGGCTGCCCGGGTTGACAGTTCAGGGTCTTTTCTTTGATCAATCGAGTCGTTTACAAACAGTTTCATATTGGTCGCCGTAAAGGATTTAAACTGCCATAATCCGAGTGCCCCGGTTGAGGAACGGGCCTCGGGATTAAGTCCCGATTCCAGCATGGCCAGATATTTTAATTCCGGGGGAAGGTGGTATTCATGACAAAGCTTCTCGATAACTGGGAAGTACCCGATGCTTCGTTCGAGAAATATTTCCAATTGGTCGCGACGCTCTCCCAGGTACAGATCAATAAAATAGGCCACGTCAGCATTGTATTCCAAAGGTACTGCCGTGTGCCGGTCCATGAGGGCTATCCGGTATTCAATGATAAAATTATCGGGATCATCATTGCTGTCAAAAGACAACAGTAAGGGTAAAAAAAAGACAAAAATGATCCTTCTGAAGGGCCTCATTAGTTTGTACCGACTGGATGGCTTAAAATAGAAAGTTTCTTCCTTTAACAGTGCCTTCTTTTCAGTCTTTCTTCAACAATGACCTGCTAAATGCTAACAGTTTGTGCTCTTCGAGAGGAGCAGCCATCAGCTGCATGCCATAAGGCAGTCCATTGGGATGAATGCCGGCAGGAATGCTGATGGCCGGGGTTCCGGCCAGGTTGGCATGTATGGTATAAATATCTTCCAGGTAAAGGGCCACCGGATCTCCTTCAAAAGCACCATGGAGAAATGCAGTATTCGGACTGGTGGGTGAGAGGATAAAGTCGTACTTATTAAACAGTTCCCGGGTCTGTTCCCGTATCAACTGCCTTACCTCCTGTGCCTTTTTGTAATATGCATCATAATAGCCCGCACTCAGCACAAAGGTTCCGGTCATAATGCGTCTTTTTACTTCTTTCCCAAAACCCTGGCTCCGGGATTTTTGATATACTTCGGCCGGTGTTTTGGTGTCCCTGGCCCTGAAACCGTAGTGGACGCCATCGTATCGTGCCAGGTTGGAGGAAGCTTCGGCAGTTGCCAGAATGTAATAGCAGGGGACCAGGTAGTCGAGCCAGGGAAATTCAATTTTGTCCACCAGGTGACCCATATTTTTCAGTCTGTCTATCTTATTTCGTATACCGGTGCGGATATGCCGGTCCAGTCCGGGATGCTCCATACATTCCCTGAAAAAAGCTATTTTATATACCTCTTTCGGGTCTTCCGGTTTGTTATAGTCTGGTACAAGTCCTGGAGATGAAGTACTGTCTTTGGGGTCGTGGCCTGCCATGACTTCCAGGAGGGCTGCAAGGTCTTCTATGGTATGCGCCATGGGCCCGATCTGATCGAGGGAAGAACCATAGGCAATCAATCCGTAGCGGGATACCCGTCCATAGCCGGGTTTTAATCCGGTAATGCCACAGAAGGCAGCCGGCAGGCGGATGGATCCCCCGGTATCCGATCCCAGGGCCGCGTGGCAAAGCCCGGCTGCCACAGCAGAGGCTGAACCGCCCGAAGAACCGCCGGGTACTTTTTCCTCGTTGAGGGGATTCAGGACCTTACCGTAAAAGGAGGTATCATTGGTGCTGCCCATGGCGAATTCATCGCAATTCGTACGTCCGATGATGATGGCATCTTCGGCCAGCAGTCGCTCCACAACCGTGGCGTGATAGGGGGATACATAGCCTTCGAGGATCCCGGAAGCAGCGCTCAGGCGGTGGTTTTTAAAAGCAATATTGTCCTTGACTCCCAGAACCAATCCTGCCAGTTTTCCGGCCCGGCCGGAGCGTATCTTTTTATCAATTTCTCTGGCCCGGTCGAGGGCTTCATCATCAAAGCTTTCAATAAAGGCATTTAAGTGCCGGTACTTATGGATCCTTTCCAGGAACCGCTCTACAATACCCGGGACCCGGAGGCGACCGGCCAGGATCGCTTCATGATCTTGTATAAAAGTGTATTTGGGGAAATCAGCCATCCGGACAAAAAAAAACCAGTCTTTGAAAACATACAAAAAAAGACTGGCTAAAGAGTTTGAAGAATATTATCAGGACTTGCTGTCTTTTTTCAGCTCTTTTTCATTGTTGTTATCTGGCTCATCATCTTTGGTGGCTTTCTTGAATTCTTTCATTCCCTGCCCCAGTCCTTTCATCAGTTCAGGAATCTTTCTCCCACCGAACAATAGAACGACCACGAGTATGATAAGCAATACCTGCCATGGTCCGATCATCCCGAGTTGAATAAATAAGTTCATGATTTCGTCTGTTATTTATGATACAAATTTAGCAATTATTATTAACCCTTGAACACGAAGTTCTTCAGGTCGTTTCCAAATGCCAGGACCATCAATCCGAGCAGGATGATCATCCCGGCGATCTGCGCGTATTCCAGGAATTTATCTCCCGGTTTCCTGCCGGTGATCATTTCAAAAAGGATAAAGAGTACATGGCCCCCGTCCAGCGCGGGAATGGGCAACAGGTTCATGATCCCCAGGATGATGGAAAGCAGGGCGGTAAGCGACCAGAAAGACTGCCAGTCCCATTGTCCGGGGAAAATACTACCGATACGGATAAAACTCCCGACCGATTTATAGGCCTCCGTGCCCGGTGTCAGGATAAGTTTAAGCTGTTTGAGGTAACTCACCAGGGTTTGGTAGCCTTTGGTGATGCCCGCGGGAATCGCGGCAAAGAAAGAATAGTCCAGGGTTTCCAGTTCAAAGAACCGGGATGCATCCCCCACGGGATATACGCCTATCTTGCCTGATTCGGGCAAGCTTAAGGTACGTTCCATTTTTTCTCCATCCCGGAAGAACTGGAGCGTAATCTCCTCCCCGGCATGATGAATTACCGAGTCGGCAAAAGCATCAAAAAAGGACAATGACATCCCATTAAAACCAACGATGGAATCCCCCGGTTGCAAATCGGCCTTTTGGGCAACCGACCCTTCCGCAAAAGCACCAACGATGAAAGGAAATCTGGGGGCAATGAAATTGGGTGATTTCAATAGTTCCGCTATGATGTCATCAGGCACATATATGTTCTTGATCTCATCATTCCTGTTAACTTGTATGGTTTGGTGACGGTTTACGATCAGGTCGTGAATGATCATTCTAAAATTCTCCACTTTCCGGCCATCCAGGGAAACGATCTTATCCCCGTCCTTCAATCCAATTTCTTCTGCCAGTGAATCGGCGGCAATACCATATTTAAGATTGTCGGTGGGTAAGTATTGCTCGCCCCAGGTGAATAACACCGATGCGAAAATGACGATGGCCGTTACAAAGTTGAAAAGGACCCCTCCCACCATGACCAGGAAGCGTTGCCATACAGGTTTTGAGCGGAATTCCCAGGGCTCGGGTGGTTTTTTCATCTGGTTCTTGTCCAAGGATTCATCGATCATACCGGCTATTTTGGCATATCCTCCCAGGGGCAGCCACCCGATGCCGAATTCCGTTTCCCCTATCTTTTTTCTGTAGAGCGCGAACCAGGGATGGAAAAAGATAAAAAACCGGTCCACCCGCATTTTAAACAGCCTGGCAAAGGCAAAGTGACCCAATTCATGCACCAGTACGATGATGGTCAGGCTCACCAGCAGTTGCGCCGCTTTGATCAATACATCCATTCAAAATAGTTTTTCTTAACAACAAACATGGTCCCCGGTGGTTTAGTGCCTTCCTGATTTAATCAGATCCAGGGCTGTTTTCCTGGTGACCCGGTTGGTGTGGCACAGAACTTCGTAGTCCGGGTTTTCTTCAAAACGGGTTTTCTCCAGGGTCTGTTCGATGATATCTGACATCTGTAAGAAAGCCAACTGATCCGATAAAAATGAACCCACCACCACTTCATTCACGGCATTTAAGGCACAGGGCATATTGCCCCCGGTTTTCATGGCTTCAAACGCGAATGCAAGGTTACGAAATTTTTTTGTATCCGGCGACTTAAATGTCAGCATGGGATAATCCGAAAAGCTAAAACGCCTGAAATCCGATTTTATTCTTCGCGGGAAGTTGAGGGCATAATGTATGGGCAGCCTCATGTCGGGAACGCCCATTTGTGCTTTGATCGATCCGTCTTCAAACTGGACCATGGAATGGATCACCGACTGGGGATGGATGACCACCTCGATCTGTCCGGGTTTCAGGTCAAAGAGCCATTTTGCCTCGATGACCTCCAGGCCTTTGTTCATCAGGCTGGCAGAATCGATGGTGATCTTGTCCCCCATGCACCAGTTGGGGTGCATCAGGGCCTCTTTCTTTGTGACCCGCGACAGCTCATCCATGCTCATATCCAGGAAGGGACCGCCCGAGGCTGTCAGGATGATCTTTTCGATGGGATTCCTATACTCCCCCACCATGCATTGAAAGATGGCGGAGTGTTCCGAATCCACGGGAATGACGAGCACCCCTTTATCATGGGCAAGTTTTTTGATCAACTGTCCCCCGGCCACCATGGTTTCCTTGTTGGCCAGGGCGATGTTTTTCCCGGCTTCGATGGCGCGTATGGTGGGGCGCAGACCGGAAAAGCCCACCAGTGCGGTCAGGACCATGTCTATGGAAGGCAGGTCAACCACCTCTGCAAGGGCATCTTTGCCTGCAAAGACTTTGATGGGGTGGTTGGCCAGGGCCCGGGAGACCAGTTCATATTTTGCCTCGTTGGCAATCACCACGTGATTGGGCAGGTAAGTGAGGGCTTGTTTGATCAGTAATCCGGCGTTTTCATTGGCTGTGAGGACCTCTACCTCAAAAAGGTCCGGGTGCATGGCAATCACTTCCAGCGCCTGGGTCCCGATGGAGCCGGTCGATCCCAATATGGCGATACTTTTCTCCATTAGAAGACGATGAATTTCTCCGGATCCAGCGGTCTGCCGTTATACCATAATTCGAAATGAAGGTGGGGGCCGGTGGTCAGTTCACCGGAATTACCCACAATAGCGATGGCATCCCCGGCTTCCACATGGTTGCCCACTATTTTAAGCAGTTCAGCGTTGTGTTTGTATACCGAAAGGATGTTGTTTTCGTGTTGTATCTGTATCACATAGCCGGTTTCCAGGGTCCAGCCGGCCATGATCACGGTACCGGGAAGGGTTGATTTTACCACCTCATTGGGTCCCGCAACGATATCGGTTCCGAAATGGCCCTCCCGTCCGTTGAAGGAATTGGTTACCAGGCCCCGGACGGGCGGGTAAAAATGGAGCTGGCTCAGGGTTGTGGTTCGCACCGGATCTTCCCGGACAAACAAATTGTATTGTTCCTCTTCTTCTATCTGGACCCGAAGCAGGGAATCTTCCATAGACTTGGAAAAGGTTATTTCTTCCACGGAGGCGAAGGTATCCTCAGGGAAATAATCTTCCGGAGGCACCTGTCCGGATATGATGGTCCTCAGGTTCTGAAAATACTGATCCCGCATGTACAATTCATTTTCCAGTGAATCCAGCTTGAGGGCGTTCATGATCAGGTTCCTGCGCATGGTCCCGTCCGGGTATCCGGGGATGAGCTCCCTGACCTGGGTAAAGGCGATGAGGGCGAACAAACCGGCGATGATCACGACGAAGATGGAACTGATAAAGAACAACATGTTCAGCCGGGTAAGGCGAAGGAACCAGACCTCTTCAAAGGTATTATCGTTATAGATGATCAGACGGTACTTATCCCTTAGCTTTTCCCTGAACGAGCGTTTTTTGTTTTCCTGAGCCATAGCAAAGGCAAAAATAAGAAAAATTGATTCACAGATTAAGAGATTCAGGGATTAAGAGATTAAGAGCCAAAGAGCCTAAGAGCTGAAGGGTTGAAGGGCTGAAGAGCTGTCATGCAATTGTCACGCGGTTGTTGGTGGTTGCTGGCTTCTGGCTGCTGGTGGTTGGTTTATGCATTATTTTAAAGTTTTTGAAATGCATTTTGATATGTATCAAACAAAAATTAACTTTGCACACCTGAATAAAATATTGCGGGGTGGAGCAGTTGGTAGCTCGTTGGGCTCATAACCCAAAGGTCGTAGGTTCAAGTCCTGCCCCCGCTACTAAAGAGGACTCCTCATCCGCTTCGGCGAATGGGGAGTTTTTAGCTAATTAAACATTAGCTACCTCAGCCCAACCTATATTCATTATCCCGTCTTCAAGTTCTTGATTTTCTTTACTCTGATTAATTAGAATTCCACCTTTGATTCTATACAATCTCTGAAACCATTTTAGGTTCTTAAGATCAGAACTTCTTTTTTGATCTGATGATTTTATTTCAACCGGAATCAGGTTGCCATCTTTTTCCAATACTATATCAACTTCATTTCCTGCACTGTCTCGCAAGTAATACAGTTCGCCATATTGGTTTTTATTAAAGCGGTTCTTCTTTATCTCTGAAATGACCAGATTTTCAAAGATTGCACCGTACATATTGCTGTTTTTTATCTCTCTTTCGCTGTTTAGGCCTAATATATTGCACAGCAAGCCAACATCGTAAAAATATAATTTTGGTGATTTTATAACACGTTTATTAAAACTTTTGTAATAGGGTTGCAGTCGGTAAACAATGTAACTGCTTTCAAGAACACTAATCCAGGCACTTATGGTCTTGTTATCCACACCTGTTTCATTCGCGAGGTTATTTAAATTCAATACTTGTCCTGACCGTGATGCTGTAAGTTTTACAAATTTTGAAAACAGATTCAGGTTTTTAATATTCCTGATCATTCGTACATCACGTTCAATATAAGTTTTTAGATAGTTAGGCAACCATCTTTCTGCGGATGATTGTTTTGTAATTATTGATGGATAAAATCCATTCATCATAAAAAATTCAGGGCTTCTTGTATTCCCCCAGTGTTCTTGTAGCTCGAGTAAACTCAAGGGAAGCAGTTCAATGTACGCTGATCTGCCAGCAAGTGATTGTGAAATGCTTTGCTGTAGCAAGAAATTATTGCTGCCAGAAATAACATACTGATTGTTCTTCCCTACCTTGTCAACGTGAGTCTGTAAATAATTAAAGAGACCTGGAACACGCTGTATCTCATCAAAAACTGCCCCATCTTTATATCTATTAATGAAACTCCTGGGAGAAGACTCGGCCTCTTCCAGGATATCTAAATCTTCAAAGGAAACATAGGGTTTGTTTCCAAAAATATGTTTGCATAATGTTGTTTTTCCTGACTGACGGGGGCCCGTTATTGCAACAATCTTAAATTCCCTGGCAGTTATTTTAGCTTCTTCAAAAAGCAAGCGTTTTATCATTATTGCAGGTTTTAAATCCAATTATTCAAAAATATGCAAAATTGGAGACGATACCAAATATGCAAAAATATGCAAAATTGGAATTTGCTTTAACAAATTTACAGTAAAGACAGATTTTAAATATCTGTCAATACAGTTGCTAGCGTCCCTTGGATCGCAATATGCGAAATATAGGACTCCAGGACTAATCTTAAAGAAAATTAATCACTTCCGATAAAGCCTCCCAAAACGGACTCGCGAGGGAGCGTTAGCGACTGAGCAACACTACCCCCGTTACTAAATGAAGCCTTGTGCAAAATGCGCAGGGCTTTTTTCATATGTGCTACTGTAACAATACTGTAACTTTTTTGCTAAACGCAGGGGTCTGTAAATATTTAGCAATATGTGAAACACTTTATGTGAACCCATTAATATAAGTATGCAACATATATCCAGCCACCAGCCACCATTCCTACCCCAGCTACAAAGAAACCGGAAAAAACTTCTGGGGGTTTTTACTAAATATCGAATTCATGTATATTTTTCCAGGAAATATAATTCCCGATTGAGGTACTCAAACTGGTATCTCCACCATAAATTACATTCAGGTTTTCGGTTTTTTCGCCAGATAACTTTTGCCAGTATTTTAAATGGGTGAAGTAATTCTCGTTCATCGTCATACCTGATTTAATTTCGTAAGGGACAGGTCCATCAGGTTTGTCAATTACTAAATCAATTTCCTGTTTTGTCTTATTTTGCCAATAATAAAATTTAGGATTTTCTCCTTTATGAAGTCTGCTTTTAATGAGGTCAGTAATTATGAGGTTTTCAAATAATGCTCCTTTTGAATGGAATGTCTTAACCTGTTTTGCGGATCTTAATCCAAGCAAAGAGCAAACCAATCCTGTATCATAAAAATACAGTTTTGGGGATTTAATAATTCTTTTGTTGTAGTTTTTATAATAAGGCTGTAAAAAGTAAATAATAAAACTTGCTTCAAGAATTGATAACCATGACTTTACAGTGTTTGGTGAAATTCCAGCATCTGTTGCTAAGGAATTTAGATTGACTACCTGTCCGGTTCGGCCTGCACAAAGCTGAAGAAAGTTCGAAAAACTGTTTAGATTCTCAATATTTCTTATCTGTCTGACATCTCTTTCGATATAAGTGCCTATGTAAGAGGGATAGAAATATTCCGGATCAATCCGGCGGTCATAGATACCGGGATACATCCCCGTAAAGATCAATTCTTCATATGAGTTTGGAACCAACTTTTCGTTTTGTAATTCTGAAATACTAAAAGGCAGTAGTTTTAATACAGCTGCTCGGCCTGCCAGGGTCTGTGAAATGGTTTCAAGTAACAAGAAGTTTTGAGAACCTGATAGGACAAAATGGATTTCTTTATTCGTATCGACTATAGTTTGAATATAAGAAAACAACTCAGGAGTTCGCTGAATTTCATCCAGAACAGCACCTTCAGGAAAATTACTTAAAAATCCACGTGGGTCGCTTACTGCTGCATTTCTTACATCAATGTCTTCGAGACTGGCATATGGGATGTCTTTATAAAGAGATTTGAGGAGTGTAGTTTTCCCGCTTTGTCGGGGGCCGGTAAGGGTGATTACAGGGAACTGCTTCCTTAATATACCAATTATCGTTGCCGATTCTCTGAGTATCATGCTCTAAAAATAGGAAATATTGGACAAATTTGCAATTTGAATGAACATTTGTCCATAAGCTTGTTGCTTTAAATATATTTCACCAAGAATTAGAAAGATTGTTGACTACTTCCGCCAAATCTTCCAGCCACCAATCACCAGCCACCAGTAACCAGCTCACCGCTGCTCCAGGTAGTCCTTATCCGGTAATTCGGGGAAAGTGGCATGGGGCTCGGTCTGGTACCAGAAGGCCACGGAGGCAATGTCATCCTGCAGGGGCAGGTATCTTCCCCCGCTTCTCCAGCCCAGGGCTTGCATGGTCACTTTCAGGTCTTTCTCGAAGCGGACGGGATCGGTGATGTGCCAGCGGTACATCTTGAAGCGGGTCTGGGCCCGGTCCAGCAGGTTTTCATCCGGCTCCACCACGGCGAAACCTGCATAGGGGGTGGTGTAATCCACATAGCCCCAGCTGCCGTCCTCCTGTTTTTGTGCAAAACCATAAGAACCGCAAAAATAATCTTCGGTACCGGTGCCGCATATCGTGGGGAATTCCTTGTCGCCATCCATATAGAACTTGATCTCGCCTTCGCCCCACCATCCCCGGCTGTTGGTCTGCCAGAGCATCCAGGTACCCACGTAGTGCCCCCTTCCCCTGATCCCGTCCACGATGGTATAGACTTCCTTATAAGGTAGCGGATTCTGTCTTCTGAACTGGGCATGAAAATAAGCGGCATCATCGGGGACCCCGGTAAGAGTGTAATTGACCTGGTAAAAAATGGTCATTTTTTCTTCCGCGATGTTTTCCAGCGTGATCCTGCATTTTTTACGGAAGGGCATGACCCAGTAAGAATTAAAGGCGCTTCCCGGATTGACGCATACCGCCAGGGAACTGATTGGGTTGAAACCGCCCCCTTCGGCACAGAAAAAGTCGCCCACGGGCACCTCCACCGAGGGTTCTTTTTCCCCGTCCCAGTAAATACGGAGGATTGAAAAACGCCAGTGGCCTGTCGGGGTCATCCATATCTGCTGTATGGCGCCCGGACCGTCCATTTCTGCCAGGACCACCGTGGTTTTGGGTTCAACCACCAGGTAGGGATTGACCTTCCAGCCCTGCCCCAGGTCGCGTGCAGCCCGGCTGGCACTGCCCTCTTCCAGCGTGGCCATGCCGCCTTTCCCCTTTTCGCCGGTCCGGTTCTCGGGACTGATGGAGCGGGTTTTGGCATCCGACAGGCGGTGCAGGTTACCCAGATCAGGGCTGAGTCCGTTGTAACTGTTGTTTTGTCCGAAGAGCAGCTGGGCCGAAAACAGTAATACGATAAATGCAACAAAATTTTTCATGGTATGGATTGTTTTGGGTGAATTTCTGGCAAAGATGAAAGTTACACAAAGAGGCACAAAGAAGCACGAAGATTCACAAAGAGGTTTGTAGTTGTCTCAGCCAGTATTCAAAGACAGGATCATTGAAACGGATGTCCTTGCCATGGAGCTCAATGATCTCTTTCTCCTCCAGCACCTTTTTATTCTTCGATACGTTCCTTGGTGTGCCAAGCCTGTATTTATTCATGGTTTCCGAAGCTGTAAGCTGCCTCTCTCCGGCTAAAATCGCATACAACAGGTTGAGCTGTGTGTTGCTGAGTGCATCACATATATCCTGGTAATGAAGCTTGTTTGACCTGACTACGAGATTCATGGCCTGTTCAATGATTTCACCCGATGCTTTTTGTTCTGTGGCGTTCCAAACATGGTGCGCGAGCTGCTGAAGGTAATCCGGATGATTATTTGTCAAATGAATCATCTCCCTGACCAAGTCCGCAGCAATAGCTTTCCCGGTTTTTTTAAAACTATCTTTTATAAAATCAACCCAGTGTTCTTCAGGTATTTTTTCCAGAAGAAACAAATCCCCAAATCTATAAAAAGCCCTGGATTCAGTTTCGAACAGTTCCAGCATCATGTGCTTTCTGCTTCCGTACAAACAGTAGGTCGTGTTTTCGTGATACTGCCAGTAAGAACGAAGTTCCATTTCAAAAGCGATCGGATCATCCAGACGGGCAATATTTTGAAATTCATCAATACATACAACGATCCTGATACCCTTCTTCTTTGCAATTGCTTCCGGGAGATTAATGAATTCGTCTTTTGTTTTTTGAATATCATTCCAGGAAAAGTTAAGCGAAAAATCATTTATCGGATCTGCTCCAAAAGAAAAGGAGGGTGTGATATTTTTGAAGAAGTTTTTACCTGCCTGAAGCAATTCTTCCTTCCTTGAAATGCTGCATTTGATTATCTCCCTCGAATATTTTTCCAGAAAGTCCTCTACAGTCCTGATATTAAAGAAATCAATGAAGGCAAACCGGATCTTTTTATCCCTGTTCAGATACTCAATTTGCTTGATTAACGAAGACTTACCCCATCTCCTTGGTGAAATAAGAATGGTGTTGATACCCGCTGCAATATTGTTTTGAATCCTCTTAACGTCTTGGGAACGGTTGATAAAACTATCTCCGGTAACAATTTTGCCATATTTAAAAGGTGAATTCATTGAATAGTTATACTAAATGGTATTATATCAATTGGTATAATACTTAAAGGTATAAAAATTTCAAAATACATCCATAAAATCACTTATATTTCAATGGTTTTTTGACAAATTGAATTTATTTCTACAGCGACCAGCCACCAGAAGCCAGTAACCAGTAGCATCAGCAGCAGCAGCAGCAGTCAATCCTTAAAACCCTAAAACCCTAAAACCCTAAAACCTTAAATCCTTAAATCCTTAAATCCTTGTTCTCTTGACTTCCATGCTGAATTCCCCTAACTTGTATGATTCTCATTTTCAAAGTGAAACCTAAAAACTCAATCATGAAATTATCAATTAAAGCATTTGCATTTACAGCGGCTATCTTATGGGGCCTGGCAGTCTTCCTGGTTACGGTCTGGTACCTTATCATGGGATTCGAGGGAGAAACCCTGCAGAAGATACATCATATTTATCTGGGTTACAGCGTTAGCTGGGGGGGTGCATTCATTGGTTTGGTGTGGGGCTTTGTAGACGGACTGATCGGAGGTGCCTTGTTTGCCTGGCTTTATAATAAGCTTGCAAAGTAGAGCCCTGATCTCATAATTTCTGGTCTACCAAATACATTACATAGGTCATTTCCCGGGCGATCAAATCGGAAGTATTGTCATATTCGGTTTTTTCCTTTGCCATATCATCATAGGCTTTGGGATCATCGTATGGCAGAGAGAAGCGATCCTCCGCACCCGGAACAAAAGGGCAGGCCTCATCGGCATCGGAACATACCATGATGGCGGCAAATTTCTCAGAAGGATTAACAGGGTCACTGAACTTCTTGGAAAAGACAATATTTTCAGGAAACTTCTCTCCCTGCCGGACCATATAGATGGCTTGTTCGGTATTGATAGAAGTTTTTCTTACAAGGAATCCTTTTCTTTCAAGGGAGGCCATGGCACGGGGATTGGCCGCTGTGGCCCCGGTACCACCGGAATAGGTCCTGATCTCTTTTAATCCGAAGTAATATGCTGCTGTCTGTGCCCAAAGCTGTGCCATGTGGCTGCGGCGTGAGTTATGGGTGCATACAAAGAGTAATTTGACTTCTTCGTGTTTGTTCAGCGATTCCGTACAATACCGGGCAAGTTGTTTCAGGCTTTCTTTCCTGTCATCACTGATTTCATCAAATTCCCTGATGACCGTATTCAGGGTTTCTTGTAATAAGGGGGTAAAATCCCGGACGTTCATGGGTATCATGTCTGAGATAACAATAAAATCATAAGTTTTGTTTTTGTAAAGAAACAAATTTTCACATAATACAATTCAGCAAAATTGAATTACGCGAGCGCGTTCCCCGTGGCTCTGCCGCGGGGTAAGCAAGCACCATTAAAATAAACATTTAATCGATGATTGGCTCCGCCGGGCTAAAGGTTCCTCGCGGCTTGCCGCGAGGAGAGTCAATAATGATGCAGCCTTGTTACAAAAATCTTTGTACGGAATTGTGATTTAAACAGGATAGTGAAGCAGGGAAAGGGATTGAAGTCAGCTTTACGCTTCAATGAGTCTCCTGACACATTCAATATTCTATCCTGGATTTATTCAAGTACGAATTTTAAGATGTGTTTTTCATTTGCAGTGTGCAATACCGCCAGGTAAACCCCGGGCGAGAGGCCCCCGCGATCCCATGTTATGACAATATCGGCCGTGTTTGCATCCGGTCGTATAAGCTCAACCGTTCTCCCGGCCGGGTCAACTATGGTCAGAGTTGCCTGTCCCGAACAAGAGAGTGCACATCTGAATTCAGCAACCGAATGCACCGGATTGGGATATACGTAAAACTCAGATTCCTGAGGCGTTACAACAGGATCATTTGCAGAACTCTGGTACAAAACTCCGGGTAGTTCGACGGCATCTTTATGTATGTTCCCCTCCTCGTCGGCCAGGTATATTTTCGTCCATTCCGGTCGTGGGGGGAGGTCTCCGGCATCCACTTTATCCGACCATTCTTCATCGGTGAGTCTTTTCCAGTTCCGGGTTATATGCTCATAGTACGACATCACCGGTCCGACGAAAGCGGTAGGCTTGTAATGGTCATTGGGTGCACCTGCCAGGAAGACCCCAAGGTTGAATTTTCCGGTACCTACATGGAATACTTTCCCCACTTCAGCCCCATTGTATTCGGTGGGTTGTGTGTGCACATCGGCGACCAGGAAATCCTTTTCTATGGTCTTATGGGGGTCATAGAACAAATCGGATATCCATCCCGAAAACGGGGGGGCGCCGCTCATGGCGTCTAAATACAACATTTCCTTTAACCAGGTATCTTCTTCTTTGCTGATGGGGATTCCTGCCAATTCTTTTTCTGCAATGTTCTTGAGTTTGAGCATGATCTCCTGCATCCCGGTAAAATATCCGGCTGCATTCCTTCCGGACCCACTGTAATATTCGAACATGGAGAAATACTCTGCTGCCTGGCCGGCATAATCTGCTATGGATTGGTAAAAGCCGGGGTAGGGTTCAATATACGCGTGGGGAAAGGAACAGCCGGTTCCCCCGGTATAAGATTGTTTGGCATAAAGAAGATTATCATGTCTTAACTGCGTCCAGGATGCAAGCTGGGTATTGAGTTTTTGCTGGTGCCAGGCCGTTGTTTTCATGAACCAGGGCATGTCCGTTCCATGAACGTTCAGCTCGCGCAGGGCCTGGAGCCAGGCATTATATAAAGAAGAGGTCCAGAATTCCTCGTCATAGGCATCCACCAAATAACGCAAGGCGTTCAGCTGGGGCGCGTAGTGATATTCTTCCAGTTCATCATTCAGCAAAGGAAGGGCATCGTTGTTGCCCAGTACGAACATGGCATCCAGGGGATCGGGCATGGGTCGCCACACTTTCTCACCCTGATGTATGATCCTGTCGAAAACAACATTGGCAAACACATGGGAATCGATAATGAAACGCTGCCCCATAACCCTGTAAGAAACCGGGAGGGTTCCCGGTTCTGAACTGAAGGGATCCATCAGGAGGAAGGCCGACAGGATCTTTTGAGCAGCTTCACTTGACGTAATCAATTTTTCATAGTATACATCATACCGTTCGTCATCCAGGAGATCAGTAACTTCATTGATCCCGGAAACATTCAGTATGCCATCATATTCCTCCATGGTCAGGTTGTCGCTGTCGCCCACCAGGAAGCGAATGATTTTATCATTTTCCTCAAGGGTGGTCCGAATGCCTGAAGCATCAATGAGTTTTTGCAACAAGTAAGCTCCCAGGTTCATCCGGCGGATCTCTTCCCTGGTCCATGGCTCTTCCCAGGGGTTTCCGGGTGGCGGGGTGCACATAAAGTCTATTCTGCCCAACCACATCATGGTCTTGAAGTAATCTCCCAGGGTCCTTCTGCCCTGGGGCGTATAAAACACTTGGGTATAATGCCCTCTTACGGTGAACTGGCTGAAGTCTATTCTCCGGTTGCGGTCGGAGAACAGGGGAATACTGATATGTTTTTCAGCCTGGATGGCATCCCAGATCTCTTCTATGACTTTCTGTTCTGTATATTGTGCTTCCTGGATCTTCCCCCTTGATAGACTGTAAGCAATGGTAACATAAAGATCCAGGTCAGACAAAGCATCCTGAAGATGAGGATTGGTGTTATATTGGGCGATGAATGCAGGAGTGGCCTTGTAGAGTTTTTCCAGGCTTTCCAGCAGGTTGGGCTCCATAAGGTTCCTTTCCAGGTCCAGCAGGATGTTATCATAGGAAACATGTAAAGCATGCAAAACAAGGTCGGTAGATAAGAAGACGGGAAAGTCGTTAATGTAGATCTCCTGCAAAGGTTGATTGATCGCGTCATAGCTCAGGCGCTCGGAGACCATGAATTCATGTTGTTCCAGGAGTGTTTTCTCCCCGGGCGTAAAATGAAAATGCATGTCCAGGCTGTCCAGGTAGCGGTAACGGCTTAGATCGGCGTTTATACTCCGGTCGTTGTAATAGGTACCGACAGGATGTACTTCCTGAACGCTACTTGCAGTGATTTGCATGTTGTTTTCCAGGAAGCGTGCATATTCCTCTTTGCTGAAACCGCTTTGGCCGGCAGCCGGGGGAATGGTTCCGGTCAGAAGGATTACGAGGTATAGCAGACTTTTTTTCATGACGCAACTGAATAATCAAAGTTATCTGAATATACGCGCAATGTCAAGTACTTTGTTATTCAGATGCAAACCGGAGGCTGATGGTTGCTTACATCTTATATATCCTGAACATAACGGGTACCTTGAAGTCCCGTGACCTCATAGAGGGCTTTGAAAAGATCCCTGTGCACGCGGCCCTTAATCTGGACCAGCACATTTTCATCTCCGCTGACGATGATAAGAAGATCCCTGACTTTACCCTTCTTTTCTTTGGCGAGTATCCATACTTCTTCATCCTTTTCGTGCACGGCCATCAAGGTTTCGTACTGATCGTCAAGCTTTTTTACATTGACCTCATCGATGAAACGGACCCTCCTGTTCAGCGCCGGGTTTTCAATGACCAGGATCCTCATCGAGCGGATGGAACGCAGTAATTCTTCTTCGGGTTGATCCAGGTTGCCGATTGAGGCAGCAAAGCGGCACAGGAATCCAGGGATGTATAAGGAAACAACGCCTTCTTTGCCCCTGTAAGTGTCTCTTAAGTATTGAAAGCGGTGGGTCTGGGCAGTAAGTTGTGCGACCAGCATTATGCCTGTCAGTAAAAATATCGTCTTTTTCATGCTTGTATCTTTCATTTTTTTAAAGACGATTCAAACAGGGAAATGTTACAGCTATTTTATTGTTGACTGTAATGTTCCTGGAGACTGGAGACCAGGATGAGGGTATAGGCGAAGGTGGGCGACCAGTACTCGGTGGTCCACCACCATCCCGGGTAGGTTACGGGATAATCCATGTAATCACCGCCTATGCCGGTCATGACCCCGCCGGTCAGAGACGGGGTAGGAGGCCGGAATTCCTTAGCCCCGGTCTTGAAAAGGCTGGGCTGATTGTGACCTATATCCGTGACGGTACTGGCATTAAGGGGATTGGCTCCGTATATCCAGTCTATTTGTTTTTGCGCCAGAGCAATCCATTCTTTCTGATCCAAAGCTTGTCCGCTTCTCAAAAAGGCTTTGCCGTCTTTTGCCAGGTGCCGGTTACATCCCACGTGCAGAAAATTCCGGCACCACAGATCTCCCAGGTTTTTACTGTAAGGCAGGCTGTCGGTGCGCACGTTCCAGGGCATGATGTTAAATGCATTGGAACAGGAAAGCGGTTTCACATAGGAGTCCAGGTATTCGGAAAGTGCTGTACCGACCTCTTTCGCGAGTTTTCCCTCCGGGGTTGTTGAAAGGTAATCCAGGAAAGCATCCATGATCCAGGTCCCTTCCTTGGGATAAGGATGGCTGTGATCATAGAAGTGAGCCGTGGGAAAACCTGTGCGGATCTGCATCTCCAATAGAATGTTTAAAAACCGTTCAGCATCAGCTAAGTATTTATTGTCTTGTGTAAGGATAAATAGTTTCATTGCCGCTGAGGTTCCCAAACCATAATCTACTGATCTGTCAACATCCTGTTCTTTGGCCCATTCATAGCAATTTATTGCGGCTGAACGGCAACGGCGGGCATAGTCCGGATCTTTATCGATCATTTCTTTGGCGATCATGCTTTCCGCGATAATGAAGAGCCAGTTCACATCGATTTCTGCAGCTTCGGTAATGATGGTCCGGTCGTCCTTGTTTCCTATGATGTTATCGGTCCAGCGGTTATCGTGATAACCCTTCCAGGTTGAACCGATATAGTGCATCAGGTAGCCTTCGGGTTCCTGCATGGCAAAAAGAAACTTGTTTCCCCATTTAATTTCATCTATGACCTGCTCCTCAGGAATTCCCTTTACGGAAAGTTCCAGCAGGTGTGCCAGGCTGTAAAGCAGATAAGTATTTCCTTCGGCGGGCTTTCTCAGGTCGCAGGCATCGTACCATCCCCCGGTAACATCCTGGTGCCGGCCGTTATCGTCCCGGACGCCATCATCCAGGTGATTGCCCGGGGCCCAGCCCATGGTAGGGTGACCGCTTCTTTGCAGTTTCAGGTATTGCAGGTGTTTATCAATGCATTCCAGGTAGTTCTCCTCGCCAATCCGGAAGGTATCAGAGCGAAGGCTTCCCGAGCTCAGGTAGTAAGTACCGGGTTTTTTATAATTGCTCAAGTTGCCTGCACTGTAGTCCCCCCTGCCGTCCCGGGCCTCAGTAAAATGATCCCGGAATACCACGGAGCCATCTTGTGCATCCACCAGGGCAAATTCAGTATCATCGGCACGGTAGCGATAACAAAATTTAAAAGCTTCGGGATGGTAACCGGCATGGTTAACGAGGACCTTTCCAGGTATTGAAGTGATCTTGATATTTTCCGGCACCACATTCCTGAAGTAAAGGGTTGCGGCGGCCCAGTTGACATGATCCGCATAGTTTCCATCCTCCCCGGGATTGGTTATCAGCTTGAGTTCATTTACACCTTTGAGATTAATCTTCACTTCCAGGGGATCATTTCCTATGGATAAGGTCCCGCTTTCATAAAGCAATTGGTCATCCCCGTATATTTCAAAGCTGGCTGTTCCCCCGGAAGTAAAATCATAATGATCTTCCCTGTTATCGTATACATAATCGGCATATCCGCGGATCTTATCCCTGCTTTCCGCATTCCAGCGTTTTTTAATGCCCTGGTCGATGCCGATCCATGCCTCAAAACAAGCAGCTTTCCCCTGAAGGTTGATACACCAGTTGGCGGGTGCATGTCCGCCCAATCCATGAGCGAAAACACTGTCTTTTAGATGAATGGGCTCATTCGTATATGACCGGTTCCTTTTGGGCGCTCCGTAGGGAGCTATAATCTCTCCGAACTCAATATCACTAAGCCTTATAGCTTCACCCGAACGGCTGCAGTTTGCCATTGACACTGCAAACAATAAAAAGGGAATAATTCTGGAAAGATTCATAGGATGGGAATTTTGAGTAAACGAAAATAATCATAATTTAAAAGAAGCCGGCAAATGCCTGCATTGCATTTATTGTTTATAACCTGCTGGCTGTGGGTTTTTATTGTTGGGTCAAAATCGTAATTTTGAATGGATCAATCAGTTAAGTCGTGTTCAGAAAGCTGATTCTGTTCCTTTTGTTGGTTTCGTTTACAGGACTCGGTCTTTTGGGTCAGGATAGAAAGATATTCAAGGAAAATTTCCTGGAAGGAGAATATTTCTTTCTCAGGGGGGACTTTGAAGAGGCCATTTTCTATTACCGGGAGTGCCTGAAAATGCAGCCTACCAACCACCACATCAAGTTCCTGATCGGAGCCAGTTATCTTTCTATTTACGGACAGAAAGACAGGGCCATTCCTTTCCTTGAAGATGCCGTGGAAGGAATGTCTTCGGCTTACAGGGAGGGAAACTACCGGGAGGACCGGGCACCCAGGGAGGCCCTGTTTGCTTTGGCCCGTGCCTATCACATCAACCAGGAGTTTGACAAGGCCATTGAGTATTACAGGCTATACCAGGATGTGATGCTGATGAAGGATGTCAGCGAGATTGATTATGTGAAGAAGCAGATCAAAGCTTGCGAGCTGGCCCGGGAATTCACCGGTGATCCCCTGGACGTTCACTTTGTCAATCTGGGGAAGAATGTTAACCATTCACCCGATAATTATCATCCTGTTTTTTCACCGGCCGACAGCACCCTGGTCTACATGTCCAGGCGGCCTTTTTACAATCCCATCATGATGACCCGGATGGTTGGCGGGGGGTGGATGGAACCCGAAGTGATCAACGATCAGGTAAAGGCGGACGGGGATGTATATGTAACCGGAATTTCAAGGGACGGGAAACAACTGATCCTGGCATGGCGCAAGGACCTGGATTATGATCTGTACATTAGCCGAAAGGAAGATGGCCGTTGGCAGGCGGCCCAACCCATAAAAGGCAGTGTTAATTCCGGCTTCGACGAGTTTCACGCATGCCTGAGTGCAGATGGCAAGCGACTTTATTTTTCCAGCAACCGCGGGGGAGGGTATGGTGCAAGCGATTTGTATTACAGCGACCTGGGAACGGATGGTACCTGGCGTAAGCCGGTTAACCTGGGAAGAGGCATCAACACCCTGTATTCGGAAGATGCTCCCTTTATCACTTCCGATGGGAAGAAATTGTTTTTCAGTTCCCAGGGGCATGCCACCATGGGAGGATACGACATCTTTTTTGTCAGCTTGCTGCCCGACGGACGGTGGTCGGCCCCGTCCAACATCGGATATCCCGTCAATACCCCGGATAATGACCTTTTCTTTTATCCCCTGGACCGGGGAGATTACGGATTGTATGCCACCATCAGGGACAGCCTTGACAGCAAAAGGTCCATCTACGCGCTTAACCTGTTTTCAGGGGAGAAGGAAGAACTGGTGACCCTTCGCGGTTCCGTAAAGTTCCAGGATAATCTGAACGCGGAGATCAATCCGACACGGGTGCATGTCATGGATGAACGTACCCGGGATACCCTTGCAGTACTGGATCCGGAACCCATCACCGGCGAATTTTCCCTGGAATTGCCGGAAGGAAGTTATCTTGTAACTACAGAATCATCGGGATATGTTGCCGACAGCCAGAGTATTACCGCGGAACCAGGAAGACTGCAGGCAGGGATCTTTATAGAACCCGATCTTAAGCCCGAGAAAGTGGCGCGGGGGGAATATGCCCTGATCCGTAACCTGCTCTTTGATTTTGACAGTTATGGACTGAACCATGAGGCTAAGATAGAAGCCGAGCGGCTTTTCAGGATCATGGAAGCCAATCCCGGTGTGATGGTTCAGGTTACCGGTCATACCGATGCTGTCGGTTCTGAGGAGTACAATCTCGAATTATCCAGGAAAAGAGCCCGGTCGGTGGTGGATTACCTGGTTGACTTGGGAATCAGCCGGGATCACTTTGTGACGGTGGGCAAAGGTGAAACAGAATCGCTGGCATTAAACACTTCAGCAGAAGGAAGGAAACTGAACCGTAATGTTGAAGTGAAGCTCATAAATCCTCAGGGGAAGGAGCTGGATGTGAATCAACTTTTCGTGCCCGAGGAACTGAAACCTGTCAGGGAGGAAGCTTATTATGTCCTCCTGACCAACGATTATGAACAGCGCCCCGAAGTTCCACAAAATATTGAAGGCTTTGATATCCACATGATCGAAACCGATATCACCAATTTTTACACCATGGGGGGTACATTGAACAAAATAGATGCTGTGAAGCTGGTCAATGAAGCTTCCGACCAGGGTTTCCCCGATGCACGGATTATCAGCAACCAGGAGATGATGGATATGGTCAAGCGACTCACCATTTACCGGTCCATACCCAGGGGACCCTTCACCATCCAACTGATGGCTTTGCGAAAAAGGTTGGAACGGGAGAAGTTTGATGAATGGAAGGATGTCAGGGAGTACAAGGGCAAGGACCGGCTATTTCGCTATACCCGGGGATACTACGAAGATTATGAATCGGCCAAGGAAGCCTTGTTCGAAGAGATCGATGCAGACTTTTATGATGCTTTCGTCATGCCCCTGAGTGAATACAATGCAATGGCCGGGGAACAGGGTTTTACCATTCAGCTGGTAGCCACATTAAAACCCGTGGGGAAAGAATATTTCAACAAGCTCGAAAACCTGTGGGAGGAAAAAAGCGAAGACGGTTTTTACAGGTACCTTACGGGTAGTTTTGCAAGCAGGAGGGAAGCCGAAATAAAGCTTAAGGAAATCAGGGATATAGGCTATAAAGACGCCTTCGTAAAACGTTATCCCTAAGTCATTACCTGTTATTTCCTCCTTTTTAGCAGGCGTTTTCTTGTTGACAAAGGTGCCTGCAATTGGGCTGCATAACTCTTACTGACAAAGCGGATATCTTCTATGGTATAAAATGCCCGGGGGTTATACTGCTGGATGATCTCAATGGTTTCCTTAAGCTGGTTGCGGTTAACGATGGTGTACAATACCCCAACTTCCCCTTCCGAGCCTTCTGCCGGTATATATGTAACACCGAATCCTTTTTCATGCAGGACATTCCGAAGGTCCATCGCGTCCCTGCGCGTGACGACCCGGACCATTTCCAGACCGATCGCCAGTTTTTCCTCGATGATCATTCCCACGTAACTACCCATGGCAAATCCACCGGCATAGGCAAGATAGTATACCCAATTGTCGATGTGCCGGATGATCTTGCTGATGGCAATGATCCATATCAGGATCTCAACGAAGCCAAGTAAGGGGGCCAACTTTTTGTAACCCTTTGCTATAAAGACGATACGCAGGGTGCCCAGACTGACATCCAGGATCCTTGCCGTGAAGATCAGCAATGGAATGGCAATATAGGTTATGATCCATTCTTCCATAATTCAAATAAAAGCATTGCGAAGTTAGTCAGAAAGTAGATTCATTTAATCACACGCTCGATATTTTGAGCTGATCCTATTGGAAGATGAGAAGATGAAAGGGAACTTGATTCAACTTTGAATGGCCTTTATATCGAAGGGTACATGAATGATGGCACTCAGATCTTTCCCAAGATCGTGCATGGCTTCGTCTTCGGGATCATAGAGCCATTCGACAGTGATCTTTTTACCCTCCTGGTAAGCTTTTTCAAAAATAGAAAGGATGGTCGTCAGGTATTTCTTTGAACCGCTGTTCACATAGTCCAGGTGAATGAAGATACTGGTTTCTCCGGTATGTTCGGCCAGGTATTCATGGATCTTCCTGATAACGGGATCAAAGAATTCAAAAGCATCTTCCGGTATGGACCTGCCGTTGATATGGACCTTTCCGGGACATATGTTGATCGCAGGTGTATTTTTTGTGGGGTTTATACTTAGTTTCATGGTTTTAGGGCATTCGTCTAAAGGTAAGACTAAAATTTTTTAAGACCAATTGAAAAAACCCGCGGAATATCCACAATTCTTTAAGAACGGCTTGGTCTGTAAAACAAATTGGGCTCATCTTCGAAGAAAAGAGAGGGATAATCCTTTAATACGGTTGTCATGATGGTTTCACGCATAAACCTGGATTTATTCTTGATCCTGAATTTCTTACAGTATCGGTCTATGGCGCGCATTTCGCGGTTGTTGAAGAGCAGGGCTTGGCGGTTGATCCTTTTTAAATTGATGTCTTTAGCTTTTTTGCGTCTGAACGTCATGAAAACACGGTCTTGATGCACGCTGTAAAAATAAGTCTTTAAGCAGGTACCGCTAATTGGCAGTAAACGAAAGAACTAACATTTTGCTAACAATAAGGCATTTATTTAAGTTTCTTCCGCGGTCCTGTCCCGGATCAACCGGAAAAGATCCCTCAAACGGATCCATCTTATCAGGAAGGGAAAAAGAGCTCCGGCGGCAATGGGAACCAAGAAACCTGCAAGTTTATCTTCTATATGTTGCTTGCTGAAGAACGAGACCATGATCAGCAAAACAGACAGCAGGATAAAACGGCCTATCAGGGTGTAATTCAATTTCATTTTGAACATGCCTGCAGAAAGGATCACCTGCCCCATGGCCATGAAAAACTGGGTGGCCAGACTGGAGACAGCCGCACCGAAGGCTTTGTATGAAGGGATGAGCAGGGCATTCAGACTGATATTCATAACCACGGCCATGAAGGCAAGCAGGTTCAGTTGTTTGAGGTTCCCGTTGGCCGTAAGCAGGGTCCCGAAAATATAGATTGTGGAGATGCATAAAAATCCACCCATGTGCAGGGGGAAAAGCCGTGCAGCCACTTCGGGCCGGTCCTCGTACAGGAGCGAAATGATGTTACCGTTATAGAAAAGGGACAGGCTGAAAAGGGTAAGGGCAGGTACCATGATCAGGCTGAAGGAAAGTTTTAGTATTTCCGAGATGTTCTCTTCTTGTTTGATCATCCTGGAAAAAATAGGCAACAACAATCCGGCAAAAAGAAAGGCAAACATCCCCGCGGCATCCAGGATCCTGAAACTTTGAGCATAATAGCCGGCTTGTGCTTTGCCATCAGGAAGCAAACGTTCCAGCATCACGGAATCGATCCTGTTGTAAAAAGCCATCAGCAGGATCAGGAGGGCAAAAGGATAGCTGCTTCTGAGGATATTTTTGAACAAGGACAGGTTGACGGTGGGTTTAAAGAACCCGGACCTGGACCATACGATCAGAAAAGCGGTCAGGGCAGTCAGAAGATAAGCCAGGGTTTGTGAATACACGAACCATTCGATCCGGAAGGGTGCATCCACCAGCCGGGACCAAAGCAGGAAACCGCAAAATATGCTGGCCAGGATACGGTCCAGGATCGATAAAAAACTGTCGGTCCTGAAATAATGCAGGCCCGAGATGTTCGACCTCAGGTACAAGATGAATGAAGCCAGGAACTGATTAAGGATCAGCAATAGCAGCATTTTGATCTGTGCCTGGTCGTAACCTATGGATAAACCGGCCAGTATGCAAACCAGCAAATAAAAGATTCCCAGCAGGAACTTCAATACGACGATCCCCGAGAAATGTGCGGAAAGATCTTTGGGATCCCGGGCAATATGCCTGTTATTGTAATTGGTGATACCCAGGTCCAGCAGGATATTGAGCATCAGGCTGAAACCAAAGAGGGAAAAATAAAAGCCATAATCAGCCGAACCCACGGTATTTTGAACACTGATCTCAATACCAAAAATCCAGAAAGGTTTGACCAGGAGGTTCAGGGTCAGGACCAGGATCAGGTTTGTTACGAATTTACGCTTCACTGATTTGGTAAGGATATAGGGCCGAAATTAAGAAATTGATTGAATAATACTCCTGAAGAAAGCCACTAAAAAATTTTGTCATGCGTTTGAAATCATCTAAGTTGCTCCTCAATTTAGTTCTTTATGCGAATCGCGGTTAATACCCGGTTGCTTTTATCCGGCAGACTGGAGGGCATAGGTTGGTTCAGCCATGAGACCCTGAAAAGGATGGTCCGGAAGCATCCGGAACATGAGTTTATATTCTTTTTTGACCGGGACTGGGATCCGCAATTTATCTATGGGGATAATGTTATCCCGCGGCGACTCTTCCCCCCGGCCCGGCATCCACTCCTGTGGTATACCTGGTTCGAATGGGTTTTGCCCGGCGCTTTAAAAAAAATGAAGGCAGACCTGTTTTACAGTCCGGACAGTTATATAAGTCTGCGCTCCCCCGTGCCCCAGGTTTGTGTGATGCATGACCTGAACTTCGTACACCGGCCCTTGGACCTTCCTTTACTGACCCGGCAATACTATAGTTATTTTTTCAGGCGATATGCCCGAAAGGCAGCCAGGATCATAACCGTATCGGAGCATTCAAAGCAGGATATCATAAACAATTATCAGGTTCCGGCCAACCGCATCGACGTAGTATACAATGGTGCCCAGGAGATATACAGGCCGGTGAGTGATGAGGTTAAGAAAGCTGTGCGCCGGGAATTCAGCGGAGGCAAGCCCTATTTTGTATTTATCGGCTCCATCCATCCCAGAAAGAACGTGGAGCGTTTGCTGGCCGCATTCGAAAAGTTCCGTGACAAGTGCCCGCGGGAACATAAATTATTGATCGTAGGTTCCCCCATGTTTAAAACCGGCAGGGTTAATCGTGTATTGAAAAAAATGCAGTACTGCAGGGACGTTCATTTTACGGGTAGACTGGAACCCGTAGATCTTCACCGGGTGCTGGGATCGGCCAGGGCCCTGACTTTTGTACCCCTTTTCGAAGGATTCGGTATACCCGTTGTGGAAGCCATGTATTGTGATGTTCCGGTACTGACCTCAAATACCACCTCGCTGCCGGAGGTTGCCGGTGATGCCGCTTTGATGGTGGATCCCCTTGATGTCGATGCCATTGCCGGGGGAATGCAAAAACTGGTGGAAGACCCTGAATCGCGTAATTCACTGATCGAAAAAGGCAGGGTACAAAGAAAAAAATTCAGTTGGGATAAAACGGCAGAGGGTGTGTGGGGGTCAATACAGCAGGTTATTGGAAGTTAAGGAGCGGGAGGTAAGGAATGAATTGGAAATATGGGTATGGATATTTATTGTAATTGGTGGTAATTGATTGTAAATTGGTGGTAATTTGTTGTAATAGGTGGTTCAAATAAAACAACGAATAACAACCAATAACCATAAATATCCCTTAGACAAGGATATGTCTCTGAACTGGACATACGACATCGCAACTTCACCAATCGCCGGGGTGGATGAATCCGGCCGGGGTTGTTTGGCGGGTCCTGTTTTTGCGGCCGCGGTAATCCTTCCCGGGGATTACAGGAACCCCGGGCTGAACGATTCCAAATTGCTGGGACCGGGCACGCGCGAAAAACTCCGCGGGGAGATCGAAGCCAATGCTTTGGCCTGCAAAGTGGCTATGGCCCTGCCGGGAGAAATCGACAAGATGAATATTTTAAGGGCTTCTATACTCGCTATGCACCGTGCCCTGGAAGCCCTAAGCATAGCACCCGATCACATTCTCGTGGATGGAAATTATTTTAATCCTTTTCGGCAAATTCCTTTTTCAACGGTCATCGGGGGCGATGGCTCTTATGCTTGTATTGCCGCGGCATCCATTCTGGCAAAGACATACAGGGATGAATACATGATGGAACTTCATGCCAGGCACCCCTTATATCATTGGGACAGGAACAAAGGCTATGCTACTGCAGCACACCGGGAGGCCTTGAAGGAGCACGGACCGACTTCTTATCACAGGAAGAGTTTTCAATTATTGCCGGGCCAATATCGACTTCCCTTTGAATAAGAATATATTTCTTTGGACACAAAGGATCGATCTGAATAAATTCTTTATTATTTTCATCCTAAGTTTCATATTATCGCGTTTCTTAACATTAGCCCTAAAATAATTTCATCATGTTCAAAATTACTATTTGGGCGGCCATTTTGTGGATTACCCTTATTTCCTCTGTCCGGGCTGATGAGGGTATGTGGCTGCTGCCCCTGATCGAATCGGTCAACATGGAGGAAATGACTTCCATGGGGCTGGAACTGAATATCGAAGACATTTATAATGTCAACCATTCCAGTCTTAAAGATGCCGTGGTCGCACTGGACTATGGAGGTTGTACGGCCGAGTTTATTTCCTCGAATGGTTTGCTGTTAACCAATCACCATTGTGCTTATTCGGATATACAGATCCATTCTACACTGGAGAAGGATTATCTGTCCAATGGTTTCTGGGCTGCATCTTATGACGAAGAGCTGCCCAACAAAGGCAAAACCGTGTCCCGCCTGGTAAGAATGGAGCGTGTGACCGACCGGGTCAGCTCTGTCCTGAACGAATATATGAGCGAACAGGAACGGGAAGACGCTATTGATTTTATTTCGGAAACCATTGAAAAGGAAGCAACGAAAGGCACCCATCATGAGGCTTTTGTCCGCTCATTCTATGAAGGAAACGAGTATTACCTCGTGCTTGTAGAAACTTTCAAGGATGTCAGGCTGGTGGGAGCACCGCCGGAGGACATTGGTAAATTCGGGTTTGAAACCGACAACTGGATGTGGCCCCGTCATACCGGCGATTTTTCCCTTTACCGGGTTTACGTCGCCCCGGACGGATCCCCTGCCGAATATTCACCCGACAATGTTCCCTATGAACCCCTGCATCATCTGCCGGTTTCCCTGAAAGGATTTGAAGAAGGTGATTTTGCCATGATCCTCGGATTCCCGGGCAGAACCGATCGCTATCTTACTTCCCACGGGGTTGAGGAACTGCTTGAAATAACCCATCCAAACCGTATACGCGTTCGCGGATTGAGGCAAAAGCTAATGATGGAAGATATGCTTTCAAGTGAGAAGATACGTCTGCAGTATGCAGATAAATATGATAAATCCAGCAACTACTGGAAGTATTCCATCGGACAAAGTGAAGGATTAAAGAATCTCAATGTAATTGAAAAGAAAAGAAAAGAAGAAGAAGTCTTCCGGGAATGGGTGACCAAAGACCCGGAACGGCAGAAAAAATACGGGGAAGTACTGGAAACGATCTCAAGTTCGATACGGGCAAGAAAAGAGTATAAACATGCCGCACAATATCTGGCAGAGGCCCTTTTCAACGGGATTGAAATCACCACTTTTGCCATTGAATCCTTTCCACTCTATATAGCATTGATGGAAAATCCGGATGATCCGGAAAAGATCAGGGAAACAAGCATGGAGTTAAGACCGGGGGCCGAAGAGTTTTTTAAAAATTATAACCAGCCCACCGACAAAAAGATAGCCGTTCAAATGTTACAGCTTTTTGTTGATAACGTGGATGAATCAATGCACCCTGATGTTTTTGCCATCATCAACAATAAATACCGTGGAAATTTTGAGAAGTATATGGATAAACTGTTCAGGAAAAGTGTCTTTGCTGACCCGGAAAAACTGGACGAGTTTTATGATTCCCCGGAGATAAAGGTTTTCGAGAAAGATATGGCTTTTCAGACGGTTCTATCCTTTTACAGAAAATATTTCGAGCTTATCTCTTTAAGCGAAGAATACGATAACCGTATCAATAAAGCCCGATGGTTGTATCTGGAAGCTTTAATGGAAATGCACCCGGAAAAAAACTTTTACCCGGATGCCAATTCCACCATGCGCCTTACTTATGGTACCGTAGGGGATTATAAAGCCAGGGATGCCGTGTATTATGATTACTATACAACACTCAAAGGGGTAATGGAAAAAGAAGATCCCGACAGTCATGAATTCCAGGTTCCCGAAGGGCTTAAGGAGCTTTATGCAGCAAAAGATTTCGGACCCTATGGAATGAATGGACGAATGCCCGTTTGTTTCATTACAAACAACGACATTACCGGTGGTAATTCGGGAAGCCCGGTGATCAACGGCAAAGGGGAACTCATTGGTACCGCTTTCGACGGGAACTGGGAAGCAATGAGCGGAGACGTAGCTTTTGAACCGGATATACAGAAAACCATTTCTGTAGATATCCGCTATGTATTGTTTGTCATTGAAAAATATGCCGGCGCCCGGAATTTAATTAATGAAATGACCATAGTACAGTGATTGAGATCTATACCGACGGAGCTGCCCGGGGCAATCCAGGTCCGGGCGGCTATGGCGTTGTTATGAAATACAAAAACCACAGGAAGGAAATATCGGAAGGTTTTATCCGGACCACCAACAACCGTATGGAACTTATGGCTGTCATCGCGGCCCTTGAAGCACTGAAAAAAAAACCCTCAAGCGGGGTAATCTATACCGATTCCAGATATATCTCCGAAGCCGTCAACAAGGGCTGGGTTTTCCAGTGGGAACGCAAACAGTTTAAAAAGAAAAAAAACATCGACCTTTGGAAGCGTTTTCTCACGATATACCGGCAACATGATTTCAAATTGGTATGGATTAAGGGACATGATCAAATCCCTGAAAATGAACGCTGTGATCAACTTGCAGTGGAGGCCAGCAAGAAGCCAAATCTGAAGAAGGATACCGGTTTGGAAGAGGAGAATCGCCTTTTTTAAACTTTTTTATTTTCTTTAATCCAGTTTGTTTTATATTTATGTATTCTAGCACAACCATATGATCATCCAGGATGGCTGGTAATGAAGAAATCATTTCCTATCGTGGTGTTTTAAATTTCGAGACCATCGGAATTCTCCTTAGTGAACTTAAGTTCAAAAAAATCACTTATCATATTCATCAGGCCATCTACAAAAAGATCATCACCCTGATGATCGAATCACTGGAAAATATTTTTAAGTATTCTGAAAATTTCAGAGAATTTGTAAATCAAAATCCCGAGCACAATCCTTCTTTTGTTTTGTCAAGATCCGATTGTTGTTACGAAATAGAGATTAATAATCCCCTCAAAAAAACCGATCGATCTTCACTTTCCAGCAAACTGGATAAAATAAATACCCTCGATTATAAAGGTATCAAGCATGAATACAGAAAAACCATCACCAACGGTCAGTTTACAGAAAAAGGCGGGGCCGGTCTGGGGTTCCTGGAGATGGCCAAAGTCACCAGGAACAAGCTCAAGTACAATATTGAAAAAATCAACAGCGAATTCGATTGTTTCCGCCTGACCCTTACCCTGAATTACCACAAGACCTCAAAGAGTTGACCACGGACCACAGACCACAGTAAGGCTTGGGAAATACTATATTAAAAACTTGTAACAGGAATTGTTTTAAAAGCCCGGAATAATTTCGGATTTTTTTTCAAGTACCGTCGTCTGTGGTCCGTGGTCTTCCCCGTGGTCCATCCTTGTTTAATATATCTTGCATGAAAGGGTCATCGAAATTGTCCAGAATCGAACAATACTGTTCAGAAAAGAAACAACCATTGATTTTATCAGAAGGGTTTGATCAAGTTTAAAACAAAGGTATACAACTACTTAACTCATTTGGCATGAAATATGAGGTTAAAAGAAAAACATCCGGCATGATCAAGAATTTTATTATAGTAACTTTCCGCAATTTCCTGCGTCAAAAGTCCTATTCCCTGATCAACCTGCTTGGCCTATCCATTGGATTGGCTTGCAGTATACTGATAGCGCTTTTTATTTTCTTTGAGTTAAGCTACGACCGTTTTCATGAAAAATCGGACCGGATATACCGGTTGTATGTGGATGGGAAACTGGGCTCGGAGGATTTGTTAAGTGCCTGGACCGCGGCACCCAATGCCAAAGCATATCTCGAGGAGCATCCTGAGATTATTGAGGCTATTCGCGTGATGCGGTGGAGCGATGTTTTGTTTTCCATAGGGGACAGGCATTACCTTGAGGACCATGTATATTTTGTGGACTCTACCTTCTTAACGATGTTTGATTTTCCCATGATACAGGGTGATCCTGCCTCGGTATTGAAAGAACCCTACACGATGGTGCTCACAGAGGATATTGCCGAGAAATATTTTGGATCCGGCGACCCTGTGGGAAAAATTCTGAAGATGAACCAGGATACCACTTATTACCGGGTGACCGGCGTCGTTAGCAATCCGCCCCCGAACAGCCATTTCGAATTTGACCTGCTTTTATCCATTAACAGTTATGAACGGAGCAGAAGTGAATCCTGGCTCAGTAATTTCCTGCATACCTATTTTGTCGTTGAACAGGGGACGGATATCGATAAGCTGGAAGCGAATATGCGGGAAACGACAGCGAAGTATATTGGTCCGCAACTGGAACAGGTTTTAGGTATCGGGGTTGAAGAATTTGAAGCCGGCGGGGATTCTTACGGTCATTTCCTGCAGCCCCTTGCCGATATTCATTTGAACACGGAGATCGGTCATTCCATGAAGCCATCCAATGAGAAAAAGTACATCTATATCTTTGGTGCGGTGGCTTTCTTCATCATCCTGATCGCCTGCATCAATTACATGAACCTGGCTACGGCCCGCTCGGCGAATCGCTCCAGGGAGATCGGGCTACGAAAGGTGGTGGGTTCCGGCCGGGGTTTGATCAGAAGGCAGTTTCTTGTTGAGTCCGTCTTCATGACCGTCCTGGCATTGCTGATAGCGATCGTATTTGTCGAGATCGCCCTGCCGGGTTTTAATAACATCATGGGGCTGGACCTTTCCCCTGAATATTTCAGAAAATGGTACCTGATCCCTGCCCTTATTGTACTGGCTGTTTTTGTCGGCCTGCTGGCCGGAAGCTACCCGGCTTTTTATCTTTCCTCTTTCCGCCCGGTGAATATCCTTAGCGGTAAACTGCAACAAGGCGTTAAGAGCGGATGGCTCAGAAGTACCCTGGTGGTTTTGCAGTTCTGCATTTCCATCATCATCATCGTGGCCACCATTGTTACCTACAGGCAATTGCAATATATGATGAACAAGGACCTGGGGTTCGACAAGGAAAGACTGTTGCTGATCCAAAGGGCCTCCGACCTGGAAGGGAAAATAGACCTCTTCAAGGAAGAAATGAAAAATCTGCCCGGTGTGACCTCCATTACCAATTCTACTGCAGTTCCCGGTTACCCGAACAACCACAACGGGTATCAGCTCGAGGGACAGCCCACCAGCAATACCTACCTGATGCAGACCATCTGGGTGGATTATGATTATTTAAAGACCTACGGACTGGAACTTGCCGAAGGCAGGTTCTTTGATCCCGACCTGGCTTCCGACAGCAGTGCTGCAGTGATCAACCAGGCTGCCGTTAAAGCATTTAACCTCGAGAATCCCATGGACAACCGGTTTATACAACCAGGGGAAAGCATGGAAGACCGCACCTTTCACCAGGTTATCGGGGTTGTCAAAGACTTTCACTATGTTTCCCTGCACCACGAGATCGGTCCGGCCGTATTTCTTTTTAAGGACCCGGAATGGGATTGGACGGGCTGGCTGACTATTAAACTGAAGCCCAATACCATCAAACAAACGGTTAAGCAAATAGAGGATCAGTGGAAGGAACTTACAAACAACAAACCTTTCGAATACCGCTTCCTGGATGAAGACTTTGACCGCCGGTACCAGGAAGAGGATCGAACCCGCAAGCTATTTACCATCTTTGCCATTTTTGCCTTGTTAGTTGCTACCCTGGGTTTGTACGGGCTGGCTGCATTTACAACGGAACAGCGAACCAAAGAGATAGGCATCCGGAAAGTTATGGGGGCATCCCTGTCCAGGATCGTTATGCTCCTGTCAAAAGAAACATTGATCCTGGTAAGCATTGCAACCCTGATCGCCTGGCCCGTGGCTTATTACTTTATGCGCAACTGGTTGCAGGATTTCCCCTATCGCATCGATATACCCTGGGAAGTATTTCCACTGTCCATGATCCTGGCCCTGATCGTTGCTTTGATCACGGTAAGTGCCCAGGCTCTTGCAGCAGCCAGCCGGAACCCGGCTGAATCGCTGCGTTACGAGTAAGAGATCAGCGGATCATTAGTTTCTGTTGCATACCAACGGAACCGGATATTAACCGGAGCATATACAAACCAGGTTTTAGCTGATGCCGGATACTCAAGGTCCTGCCATAAAGCTTGAATTGTTCCCGGTGTAGAATCCGGCCATTCAAATCCATGACAGAAAGCTCAATCGGATCAACCAGCTGCTCCGGCCGGTGTAAAAGACACTAACAGGCAACAAGAGTAAGATTCTTCTCATGGTCCAGCATTTAAGCGAATGTCCAGATCACAAATTTAGCGATTTAAGAACATGCCCGATTTGAACTTTAGATTAATTTTCACGAATGTTGATTGTGACTGGATGAAAAACCAATTCAGCCACCTTGCTTCTTCTTAAGTGCTCTATCCAGGTCTTCCGGCGTATCGATCCCAAAGACCTGGTAATCAACCTTCACTGTTTTTATCCGGTACCCGTTCTCGAGCCAGCGGAGTTGTTCCAGTGATTCCGCTTTTTCAAGCAGGCTGGGTTCCAGCAAGGTTATTTCTTTGAGTACGGGCACCCTGAATGCATAGATCCCTATATGATGATAGAAAGGAATATTTTCCTTTTCAACCAGGTTGGGGTCACGGATGAAAGGGATAGCATGACGGGAGAAGTACAGGGCATAATTGTCATGGTCCAGAACCACTTTTACCTTGGTGTTATTGAAGATATCCCTTTTATTCTTGACCCGGGTAACCGGGGTTGCGATCATAACCTCCGGTACTTCGAAACTCTTCATTAAGGATTGAAGAACTCCAGGTTCCAGGAAGGGTTCGTCCCCCTGGATATTCAGGACGATGTCATAGCTCTGTTCTTCCTTCTGTAATATTCGTAAAGCTTCCGCTACACGGTCGGTGCCGCTGGGATGCTTCGGGTCGGTCATCAATGCACGGCCGCCATGTTGGTGGACATGATCCAATACGCGGGTATCATCGGTAGCTACGTGTACATGCTCCAATGCTTTTCGTGCCTGTTCATATACACGCATGACCATGCTTGTTCCCTGAATATCGGCTAATGCTTTCCCGGGGAAGCGCGTGGAAGCATAACGGGCCGGTATGATAGCAATAAATTTCATGATGGATCAGATTCGCGTTATGAAGTTACTAAAAATGGATACAAAATTGTAATTTTGTCATACCATACAGGTTATTTTGTCAGTTAAAAGAGTAGTCTACGAAAGTATGAATATACAAGTGGTTAAACAACGATTTGCTATCATTGGAAATGCTCCGGCTTTAAACCGGGCCATCGACATTGCCCTGCAGGTGGCGCCCACGGATCTTTCTGTCCTGATCAGCGGGGAAAGCGGGACGGGGAAGGAACATTTTCCCCAGATCATTCATGCCTACAGTTCCAGGAAGCACGGACAATATTTTAGTGTAAACTGTGGAGCCATCCCCGAGGGGACCATCGATTCCGAGTTGTTCGGGCACGAGAAGGGAGCATTTACGGGGGCCCACGAAACAAGGAAGGGCTATTTTGAAGTGGCCAACGGCGGGACCATTTTTTTGGACGAGGTGGCTGAATTGCCTCCTCCCACGCAGGTCAGGTTGCTCAGGGTACTGGAATTGGGTGAATTCATCCGGGTGGGTTCTTCAAAGTTGCAGAAAACCAACGTGCGGGTTATTGCAGCCACCAACGTGGATATCCTGGAAGCGGTGAAAAAGAACCGTTTCCGGGAAGATCTGTTTTACCGCCTGAATACCGTACCCATCTCTGTTCCGCCCCTGAGGGAGCGTAAGGAAGACATACATCTTCTGTTCAGAAAGTTCGCCAGTGATTTTGCAGAAAAGAACAGGATGCCTGTCCTGAGTCTTACGGAAGATGCCATCAAGATGCTTGAAAACTACCGTTGGCCGGGGAATGTACGGCAACTCAGAAATGTGGCGGAACAGATGTCTATCATAGAAGAAGAACGGACCGTAGATGCAGAGGCCCTGAGGAAATACCTGCCGGACTATTTTGAAGATAAATTGCCGGCATTGTATGAGCAGACTGTGGATGAGCGCACTTTTAATACGGAAAGGGAGATCCTATACAAGATCCTGTTCGATATGCGCAGCGACATGAACGATCTGAAAAAGCTGGTCCTGGAGATCATGCAGCATGGCGTGGATCATGAGGAGGTGCAGGAGCAGCATGCCCGTACCATAAGGAAGCTGTATGAAAGCGTGGATGAATACGGGAATGGGGAAGAACAAACACCGGGAAAAGTTGAGGACCGGGAAGATCATCCTATCGTGGATACAGAAGAGATCCTTGAGGAATCACTGTCCCTTGAAGAAAAGGAAAAAGAATTGATAAGAAAAGCTTTGGAAAAGCACCGTGGAAAACGTAAATATGCAGCGGAAGACCTGGGTATATCCGAGCGTACCTTATACAGGAAGATCAAAGAATATGACATTGACTCGTAAATTATTCAGCGGATGGAGGCGTACCCGGACTTGGATGTTTTTGTTGATCCTTCTGGCTTCAGCAGGCTCATGCAAGATCAGATACACCTTTACCGGGGCCAGCATTCCGGCTGAAATGGAGACGGTTTCCGTACAGTATTTCCAAAACCGGGCCCCCATCGTTCAGCCCACTTTGAGTCAGTATATTACGGAAGAGCTGAAGGATAAGGTGCAGTCCCAGACCAAGCTGCAGCTGGTGGCCGGATTGGGGGATGCCAATTTTGACGGCGAGATCACCAACTACAGTACTCGGCCCCAGGCCATTTCAGGAGCCGACCAGGCTGCACTCACCCGCTTTTCGGTTACGGTGAAGGTCAGGTTTACCAACACGATAGATCCGGAGTTGAATTTTGAACAGTCCTTCACCCACTATGAGGATTTCGACTCAAATCTGAATTTTGAATCGGTGGAACAAGATCTTTTAGAAGACATCATTGACCGGATCACCGAGGATATCTTTAACCGGGCTTTTGTCAATTGGTAAATTATGGCACTTTCTCCTGACGATATCATTCAATATATCCGCAGACCCCAATTGCTGGATGAAGAACGTTCTGAAAAAATGGCCGGGCTGGTTCATGATTATCCCTGGTTCCAGACTGCCCACCTTCTGTATTTAAGGGCCTTGAAGAATATCAACAGCCTGAAATTTCCTGATGCATTAAGGTATGGAGCCACCTTCATCGGCAACCGCAGAAAATTGTTCTATTTACTGCATGAGGATCTTTCCGCAGACCGTGAGCGGGAAATTCCGGTGGAAGAAGAAAAAGCTTCTGAAGAACCCCTCCGGAAAGAACCATCCGGGGACATGGAGCGGCCCCTTGCCCATTCTTTTACCGTTTGGCTGGAAGAATTCAGAAAGCAGGAAACTCCGGAAAGGCCCCTGGAAGAGGATGTCAGTAAGCAAAGGAAGTTGATAGATAAATTCATTGAAGAACGGCCCGGCATTAAAAAAACGCCAGTCCAGGAACCTCCGGGCGAACAAACCGACATTTCAATCCACAGTGTACAACCCGATGAGGGTTTTCTGACAGAGACCCTGGCCCGTATTTATATCAAGCAAAAAAACTACGCCAAGGCCCGCTATATCTACGAGAAATTAAGTTTGAAATATCCCGAAAAAAGTGATTACTTTGCATCCCGGATTAAAGAGTTTAACGATCAGATAAAAGAGCAATAATATGTTTACCTTAATTGCTGTATTGATAACGATCACCTGTGTCTTGTTGATCCTCATTGTTCTGGTGCAGAATTCAAAAGGTGGGGGATTGGCTTCCAATTTCCAGTCTTCCAATCAGGTCATGGGTGTGCGCCGCACTACCGATTTTCTTGAGAAAGCTACCTGGACCCTGGCCGCGAGTCTTGTGGTCCTGAGTTTACTGGCCAGTGTATTCATTCCCAAACCCGACCAGGTGCAGGATTCCGTTATTGAAAACCGTCTGGACAATACTTTTGATCCTTCCCAGGTACCTCAGTTCCCTACAACCGTGCCCGGGCAGGATGAAGGGGATGATTCAGAGCAGTAACAGCTTTTTTAGGTCCGAAGGATTTTACAGAATGACCTGACAGCTTTTCTAACCCTGTCAGGTCTTTTTGTTTCCAGTCTGACAAAGTGGCTGAACCGGGACGTTACAGGAGCGCTTTTGAGCTTTTTTTATGCTTTGGCATAAAATGTGAAAATAAAAGAGCGAATTCAAAAATGTATAACATTTAAACCATAAAGAAATGGCTGTAAAAATTAAACCATTGGCTGACCGGGTTGTGATTGAACCCATGGAAGCTGAAGAAAAAACCACCAGCGGTATCATCATCCCGGATACTGCTAAAGAAAAACCCCAAAAAGGAACTGTCGTTGCTGTTGGTCCGGGTACCAACGATGAAAAGATGGAAGTTAAAAACGGAGATGTTGTATTGTACGGTAAATACTCCGGTACCGAATTAAAAATGGATGGCAAGGATTATCTGATCATGAAACAGTCGGATATTCTGGCTATTGTATAACCTGAAAAAATTCTAACCAAAAATAAGATCAAAATGGCAAAACAAATTAAATTCAATATTGAAGCAAGGAACCTTTTAAAGAAAGGCATTGACGATCTTGCAAACGCGGTTAAGGTAACTCTGGGTCCGAAGGGCCGCAATGTCGTCATCGACAAAAAATTCGGTGCACCCCAGGTTTCCAAGGACGGTGTCACCGTGGCCAAGGAAATTGAATTCAAGGATCAGTGGAGGAACTTGGGCGCACAGATGGTTAAGGAGGTGGCATCCAAGACCAACGACGATGCCGGAGACGGCACCACCACCGCTACCGTACTGGCACAATCCATCGTGGACGTTGGCCTTAAGAACGTAACGGCAGGTGCCAATCCCATGGACCTTAAGCGTGGTATAGACAAAGCCGTCGCTGAAGTGGTCAAGCACCTCAGGGATCATTCCAAGGAGATTGGTGACGACAACCAGAAGATCGAGCAGGTTGCCGCTATTTCCGCCAACAACGACGCCGAAATAGGGCGCCTGATCGCCGAAGCCATGGATAAGGTAAAGAAAGAAGGGGTTATTACCGTTGAGGAAGCCAAGGTTTCCGACACCTATGTTGAAGTGGTTGAAGGGATGCAGTTCGACCGCGGTTACATCTCACCTTATTTTGTAACCGATACCGACAAGATGGAAGCGGTGCTGGATAGTCCCTATATCCTCTTGTTCGACAAGAAGATCTCTGTGATGAAGGATCTTCTGCCCATCCTGGAAACTACGGCCCAGAGCGGCAAACCCTTGATGATCATTACCGAAGACATCGATGGGGAAGCCTTGGCAACCCTGGTGGTGAACAAGCTGCGCGGATCATTGAAGGTTGCCGCAGTTAAAGCACCCGGGTTTGGCGACCGCCGCAAGGAGATGCTCGAAGATATCGCCATTCTGACAGGAGGAACGGTCATTTCTGAAGAAAAGGGCCTGAAGCTTGAGAATGCAACCATCGATATGCTCGGTCAGTGTGAAAAGATCACCATCGACAAGGAAAATACCACGATCGTAAATGGCGCAGGCGATAAGGAGAACATCGATGCCCGCGTGAAGCAGATCAAGACCCAGATCGAGAATACCACTTCCGATTACGATAAGGAGAAACTTCAGGAAAGACTGGCCAAGCTGTCCGGCGGAGTAGCCGTACTCTATGTAGGTGCTGCTTCCGAGATGGAAATGAAGGAGAAGAAAGACAGGATGAACGATGCACTGAGTGCAACCCGTGCTGCCGTTGAAGAGGGAATTATCCCCGGCGGAGGGGTGGCTTACCTGCGTGCCGTTGAAGCGCTTGATAAGTTCAAGGGAGAGAATGAAGATGAAAACATCGGAGCCACCATTGTCAAGCGTGCACTGGAAGAACCGCTTCGCCTGATTGCCGAGAACTCCGGCTGGGAAGGCTCTGTAGTCGTACAGAAAATACGTGAAGGAGAATATGCCTTCGGTTTCAATGCCCGTACCGAGGTATTCGAAGATCTCATGAAAGCCGGTGTTATCGATCCCGTAAAAGTGGCAAGGATCGCGTTGGAGAATGCAGCTTCCATTGCAGGTATGTTCCTGACCACCGAAGTTGTACTCGCCGAGGAGCCTGAAGAGGAAAAACCTGCTCCGGCTGCACCGGGTGGACCCGGCATGGGCGGAATGTACTAATCGGTTCCGTATATAGTTTCAAAGAACCCCTGCCTTGCAGGGGTTTTTTTATGTCAATATGATTTATCTTTGCCGGACAATGGAGCACATCAGAAACTTTTGCATCATAGCCCATATCGATCACGGGAAAAGTACCCTGGCTGACAGATTGCTGGAGGTCACCCACACCCTTACCGAAAGGGAAACCAAGGAACAGGTCCTTGACAGTATGGACCTGGAGCGGGAAAGGGGGATCACCATTAAGAGTCATGCCATACAGATGAAATATACTCATGAGGGGCAGAACTATATCTTAAACCTGATCGATACTCCCGGGCATGTTGATTTTTCATACGAAGTCAGCCGTTCCATTGCTGCCTGCGAGGGTGCATTGTTGATTGTCGACACTACCCAGGGAATACAGGCCCAGACCATTTCGAACCTTTACCTGGCTTTGGAGCACGACCTGGAGATCATCCCCATCATGAACAAGATGGACCTGGAAGCCGCCCAGCCCGATATCGTGCAGGACCAGATCATCGACCTGATCGGCTGCACGGGGGAAGATATCATCCGGGCCAGCGGTAAAACGGGTATGGGGGTGGATGCCATCCTGGAAGGCATCATCCATCGTATTCCGGCGCCAAAAGGAGATACCGGTGCTCCTCTTCAAGCGCTTATTTTTGATTCCATGTTCAATTCCTTCCGGGGCATCATTGCCTATTTCCGGATATTTAACGGCAGGATCCGCCAAGGTGATTTTGTAAAATTCATGGCCACCGGCAAAAAGTATAATGCCGATGAGATCGGCATTCTCCGGTTAACCCAGCACCCGAAAGAAGAACTATCAGCCGGGGATGTGGGTTACATCATTTCGGGCATCAAAATGGCCAAGGAGGTTAAGGTGGGCGATACCATTACCCACGTGGATCATTCCTGTGAAAAGGCTATTGCAGGATTTAAGGATGTTAAACCCATGGTTTTTGCCGGGATTTACCCGGTAGATGCCGACGATTATGAAGAGCTGAGGGCCTCCATGGAAAAACTGCAGCTTAATGACGCGTCCCTTACTTTTGAACCGGAATCTTCTGCAGCATTGGGCTTTGGTTTCCGGTGCGGCTTTCTCGGTCTTTTGCATATGGAGATCATCCAGGAACGGCTCGACCGGGAATTCGACATGGATGTGATCACTACCGTTCCTAATGTTTCCTATAAAGTGTACACCACTAAAGGAGAATTCGTAGAGGTCCACAATCCATCCGGACTGCCGGAATCAACCCTTATCGACAGGATAGAGGAACCTTATATCCGCGCCAGCATCATCACCAAATCAGACTACGTGGGTCCCATCATGAACCTCTGTATCGACAAACGCGGTACCCTGAAAAACCAGGTTTACCTGACCAGCGACCGGGTGGAGATAACCGTGGAATTGCCCCTGGCCGATATCGTGTTCGACTTTTACGACAAGCTGAAAAGTATTTCCAGGGGGTACGCCTCTTTCGATTATTACATCACCGGCTACCGGGTGGCTAACCTGGTCCGCCTCGACATCCTGTTGAACGGTGAAATGGTTGATGCCCTGTCAACCCTCATTCACAGGGATAATGCCTACGATTTCGGACGGAGAATATGCGTCAAGCTCAAAGAGTTAATACCGCGGCAGCAGTTCGAAATTGCCATACAGGCAGCCATCGGCACCAAGATTATTGCACGGGAAACTGTAAAAGCACTGCGTAAAGATGTAACGGCAAAATGTTATGGAGGCGATATCACCAGGAAGAGGAAACTGCTTGAAAAACAAAAGAAAGGCAAGAAAAGAATGCGGCAGGTAGGCAATGTGGAGGTTCCCCAGACTGCTTTTTTGGCCGTGCTTAAATTAGATTAATTTAGATTGATTAAATTTATACCCGATTTCCATTCCCAGTTTTGAAGCGCATCGTTGTTTTGTCTATTATTGTCGCAAAATAAACAGATGACATGACTTCCACCCAAAATGTACAGAATCCTGCTGGAGTGTATTATATCGGGGTTGATATTGGTTCCATCTCCATCAATACCGTGGTGCTTGACCGGGAAGGGAATATTCTTGAAGATCATTACGAGTATTGCCACGGCCAGCCCTTTAAGCTTCTGAATAAAAATCTGAGAAGCCTGTTTGATAAATACGGACCGGATAATTTGGGTGGATTAGCTTTTACAGGCACCGGGGGTGAACTCGGAACGAAACTTACCGGCGGTGTTTTTGTTAACGAGATCATCGCCCAGTCCGTGGGCGTGGGCAACCACCATCCCGAAATTAGGACCATCATTGAGATAGGCGGGGAAGATTCCAAGCTGATCTTTATGGATCAGCAGAAACATGATGGTCATGCCCGCATGTCGGATTTCAATATGAATACCCTGTGTGCCGCAGGTACCGGTTCTTTTCTCGACCAGCAAAGCAAAAGACTGGGAATCAAGATAGAAAATGAATTTGGCGAACTGGCCTTGCAATCCGGGGATCCTCCGAGGATAGCCGGAAGGTGCAGTGTTTTCGCAAAAACTGACATGATCCACCTGCAACAGATCGCCACACCGGTACAGGATATTGTAGCGGGTTTGTGTTTTGCCGTTGCACGGAATTTCTTAAGCACGGTAGGCAGGGGTAAGGAGATACAATACCCGGTATCCCTGCAGGGAGGGGTAGCTGCCAACGTGGGCGTGAGGCGGGCCTTTCGTGAACTGCTGGATGCCGATGAAAGCAAGCTTATTGTACCGGATCATTTTGCATCCCTGGGTGCCATAGGGGCCGTAACCCATGCATTTTTGGACGGACAGGAAAAAGAAGGATGGAAATTTGGCGGACTGGAAAAACTGGAAGAATACTTAAGCAAAACCAGCGGGCAACATAAAGCGCATCAGAAACTGCACCGGCCCGAGTATGAGGTGAATAAAGAAGTTTATACCCCAAGCGAAAGTGAAAAACCCGTGGCGGTTGCCCTGGGTATCGATGTGGGGTCTCTGAGCACCAACCTGGTGCTTATTGATGCCCAAAACCGGGTGATCGCACGCCGTTACCTTCCTACAGCGGGGAAACCCCTGGAAGCCATACGGGGCGGACTGGCCAGCATACAGGAAGAAATAGGTGATGATGTAAAGGTTATTGCCGCCGGTACCACGGGTTCAGGCCGTTACCTTACCGGTGATTTTATCGGTGCCGACACCATCAGAAATGAGATCACCGCCCAGGCCACCGCTGCCATTGCTATAGACCCCAAGGTGGATACCATTTTTGAGATCGGTGGTCAGGATTCCAAGTACATCAGCATCGACAACGGGGTGGTTGTCGATTTCGAGATGAATAAAGTCTGTGCAGCCGGTACCGGGTCCTTCCTGGAAGAGCAAGCCGAGAAACTGGATATCAATATTATTGAAGAATTTGCCAACCTGGCCCTTGAAGCCGGACAACCCGCCAAGCTGGGGGATCGTTGTACGGTCTTTATGGAATCAGACCTGAATGCACACCAACAGCGCGGGGTGAACAAGGAAAACCTGGTGGGCGGATTGGCCTATTCCATTGTACAGAACTACATACAGAAAGTGGTTCGTAACAAGCGGATTGGCAACTATATTTTCTTCCAGGGCGGGGTGACCAATAACCGGTCGGTGGTCGCGGCCTTTGAAAAGGTTACCGGCAAATCCATCAAGGTGCCCCCGCACTTCGATGTAACCGGTGCCATTGGTGCTGCTATTCTGGCCCGGGATTATGTGGAGGAGACCGGCGTAAATAAAACCCGTTTCAAGGGTTTTGATGTGAGTAAGGTACCCTACACGGTTTCCAAATTCACCTGTAAAGGCTGCAGCAATCAATGCGAGATTCGTAAGGTTAATATTGAAGGAGAGAAGAAAGCCCTGTTCTTTGGTGGCCGGTGTGAAAAATATGAAAAAGAGGAACGCAAAGGCAAAGGCGAAGGGATTCCTGATCTTTTCAGGGAAAGAACGGAAATGCTCCTGGAAGGCTATGAAAAAAGTGAAAAGGATGACCGGATCAGTATCGGTATCCCTATGGGATTGATGATCTTTTATCAGCAGTTCCCCCTGTGGAACCGCTTTTTCGAGGAATTGAACTTCCGGGTGGTGCATTCACGGCCCTCTGACAGGCAACTGGTAAGGACCGCCCTGGAGGTGATGAGTGCAGAAACCTGTCTGCCGGTTGAAGTAATGCACGGACATATACAGGACCTGCTGGAACAGGATGTGGATTATATTTTCGCGCCTTTCATTGTTAACGTCCCCGGTAACGACGGGGACATGACCAGCGACTGTAACTGTCCCTGGGTTCAGACCTACCCCTTCATGGTCCGGTCTGCTTTCCATCATAAATTGCCTGAAGGCAAGATGCTTTCGCCCACATTGCATCTGAAGTTTTATCCCGGCCCGTTCTCCTCGGAATTGAGCCGTTTCATGAAGAAAAACTTCGGGATTCCGGCTTCAAAGGTTAAAAGAGCACTGAAAACGGCACTCGAGCAACAAAAGCAATTTGAAGCGAAAGCAAAAAAGCGGGGGCAGGAGATATTGAACGACCTGCCCCAGGACCTGATCAAGCTGGTTATACTCGGCCGGCCTTATAATACCGGCGATCCGGAATTGAACCTGAAAACGGTAGAAAAGCTGATCAACCAGAATGTTCTTCCCATACCCCTGGACTTTCTGCCCCTGGAGTCGATGCATATCACGGAAGATTATCCCAGCATGTACTGGCCCAACGGACAGCGAATCCTGGCCGGGGCCCGTTATGTTGCGCAGCATGAAGACCTTTTTGCCCTCTACATCAGCAACTTCCGCTGTGGCCCCGATTCCTTCCTCACGCATTACGTGCATGATGAGATGAAAGGTAAGCCCTACCTGGAGATTGAGATTGATGAACATTCCGCCGATGCCGGGTTAATTACCCGTTATGAAGCATTTCTGGACAGTTTGCGGGCCTACAAACTCAAGACCAGGAAAGAGGCACATAAGCGTGCTTCCTGGGGCCTCTCATCCAGTCCGCAAAAAGACAGGATACTCTATTTCCCCTACATGTGCGATGCGGCTTATGCCATAGCAGCTGCCACACGCGGTTGTGACATGCCCTCAGAGGTATTGCCCATGCAAACTGAGGAAGACCTGGAGCTGGGCAGAAAATATACTACATCCAAGGAATGCTTTCCCATGATCTGTACCACCGGCAGTTTTCTTAAGAAACTGATGGAACCGGGGGTCAATCCTTCCAGGGTGAGTTTCTTCATGCCCGACCACAATGGCCCCTGCCGTTTCGGTCAGTACAACCGGCTGCAAAGGATCATTTTTGACAAGCTGGGATTCCAGGATGCCCGGATCATTTCTCCCGGCAACGATTCTGCCTATACCGACATATCCGGGGGGCAGGGGACCAGGTTCAGGCTCAATGCATGGAAAGGATTTGTTGCTGTCGACCTGCTGCGTAAGCTCAAACAGGAAAGGAAACCTTACGAGATCAATCCGGGTGAAGTGGAGCAGGTCTACCGGCAAGCCCTGCAGAATGTGATCCATTCTGTAGAGAATGGTTCCAGGGACCTGCCCGGGGTCATGGAAGAAGCCGGTAAGGAGTTCCAGAAGATAGCCCTGGATAAGTCCAATCCCCGCCCTGTCGTGGCGGTAGTTGGAGAGATCTTTATGCGGGATAATCCGTTCTGCAGCGGGTTCCTGGTTCAAAAACTCGAAAAGATGGGGGCCGAGACCTTCATAGCGCCCTTCAGTGAATGGATCGTTTACTCTACCTATCGCTATACCCGTGACAGCCTGTGGAAAAGCGATTATGTGGGCCTGTTTAAATCAAAGATTCAGAAGATAAGCCAGGATATTACCCAAAAAAGAATTGAAAAAGGGGTACATCACCTTATCGATGCGGAAAGAGACATCAAAGTCAAGCAAATGCTGGAACTCTGTCATCCTTATATCGATAAGGACTATGACGGCGACCCGGCCCTGAACCTGGGTACTTCGGCAGCCCTGTACCCCACGGGAATTTCCGGGGTGGCCAATATCCTGCCATTCACTTGTTTACCCGGTACCGTTGTATCGGCACTTTCCGACCGGTACCGCGAGGACCATGACAATATTCCTTATGTCAACATTCCTTACGACGGCCAGGAAGACAGCTCCCTGGAGATTCGCCTCCAGGCTTTTATGCACCAGGTGTATGAGTTTGCGGAGGAGAAGAGTAGGGCCCAAGCCTTGACGAAATAGACAAGAGGTAAGTTTTTATTACTGGCTTCTGGTATCTGGCTTCTGGTCACTGGCTACAACGACCAGCCACCAGCTTATAGAAACATTAAAATTCCCGAATACAAATTATTTGGTCCTGATAAACACATCCATCACCGCCGGATCATCGGTGATGGCCTTGAAGTTATTGTCAATGAGGACCTGATTGGAAATTTCTGATTCCACGACATTTCCGGTTGTCTCCACTTTTTTGACATCCCTTTCAAAGGCAAAACTCAACTTGTATTTCATGCTTTTCAGGATCTCGTCGGCGAATTCCTCGTCCATCTCATCGCCAAGCAGTTCTTCTTTGGTCCGATCTTCACCGGGATGCTGGATGCGATAAAACTTTCTTTTCCCTTTCTTCCGGAAATAGTTATGATATCCTTCTCCTTCTTTCAAAAGAATATTCATCGCCTGGTTGAGGGCCCCGATGTTATCAAAATCATAGCGGATACCATAGATGTATTCATCGGGAAAACCGCTCATTTGTACCTCGTGGATGTCATTCACAGACTTCAGTGAACTGAGCGCTTCTTCGAAGGATTCGAGAAATTCCATCTCTTCACCGGCGGAACTGTCTTCAGTCATTTTCATCAATCCGGCAATCTCGCTCAGGTCCAGGATATACTCCATGGAACCCGAGCCGTCCCGGTTAAAAAAATACCGCTCTTCTACGGTAATGCAGGAGCTTATAAATACTGCTAAAGCAATTATTAGAAAGAGGAGGGATTTTTTCATAGGGTGAATATAGGGAAATTCGAATTTCTCATTGCGGAACGATGAGCTTGTATCCCTTCCCATGCACATTGATGATCTCCACCTCCGGGTCTTCTTTAAGGTATTTGCGTAATTTGGTAATGTATACGTCCATGCTGCGGGCATTGAAATAATTGTCATCATACCAGATGGCTTTCAGGGCATAGTTCCTGTCGAGCACCTGGTTGGCATTACTGCAGAGCAATTTCAGCAGGTCCGATTCCTTGGTGGTGAGCTTCTGCTTTTTATCGTTCAGACAAAGCTGCTGTTTCTGGCTGTCGAAATGGTAAGAACCCAGCCGGAACTCATGCTGCCCGCTTGTCTTCCGGCCAACGGTCCGTTTCATGATGGCTTCAATGCGGTACAATAATTCCTCCATGCTGAAAGGTTTGGTGATGTAGTCATCCGCCCCCACACTAAAACCTTCCAGGACATCTTCTTTCATCGATTTAGCTGTCAGGAAAATGATGGGGATATCCTGGTTGGTCATGCGAATCTCTTTGGCCAGTGAGATGCCGTCCTTGACGGGCATCATGATATCCAGAATACAAAGGTCGTAAGGGTCTTTAAAGAATTTTTTCAGGGCCTTATCCCCGTCGGTGACCCATTCGGTCTCGTATGATTTGGCAGTCAGGTATTCCCTGAGCAGGGACCCGAGGTTTTCATCGTCTTCCGCCAGTAAAATCCTGGTTTTATTTTCTTCCATGGGGTTCAGTTTTGTTTCATGGGTAAACGAATTTCAAAAGTAGAACCCCGGTTGGGTTCACTTTTTACAGATATATGCCCATCATGCTCTTCAACAATTCTTTTTACATAACTCAGTCCCAGACCGAAACCTTTGACGTTGTGGACGTTTCCGGAGGGTACCCGGTAGAACTTTTCGAATATTTTCTTCAGGTTTTCGCGGCTGATTCCCATTCCTTTGTCTGAGATTCGTATAATGGCCGTATGATCGCTTATGTCCGTGATAACCTGAATACTGGGTGCTTCCGGACTGTATTTTATCGCATTGTCTATCAGGTTGGAAAGTACATTGGAAAAATGTACCGGATCGATGTTCATGTTAATATCCTCCTGGTGACAGTTGCAATCTATGGTTCCTCCCTTCTTACCGACCTGTATGGAAAAACTGTCGGCGACATTGTGTGCCAGCTCATTCAGGTTTTCCTTTTTCTTTTTCAGGTGAATCTGGCCCTTGTCGAAAATGGCCATCTGCAATACTTTTTCGACCTGGTACCCCAGCCTTTTGCTTTCATCGGCAATAATTTGCCCCACCCGTCCCGAAGTTTTCATTTCATCGGGAAGCGAGGGATCGTTGAGCATCTGTGAAGCGAGCGAGATGGTTGAGATGGGGGTTTTTAATTCATGGGTCATGTTAGAGATGAAATCGTTCTTGATGTCCGACAGTTTTTTCTGCCTGAAGATCACATATAGGGTGGTTCCGAAGAGCAACAGGATGACCCCGGTCAGGATAACTGAAGAGAAAGCCTGAAAGCCAAGCGAGCGGTATATGTGTCCTTTGCTGTTGGGGAAATAGACCGCCAGATGGTTGGTTCCGGCAAGGAAATAACCGGGGAACAAGCTGGCTTTGTATAGCTTGTTTTCCTTGTCCTTTTCAAAACCCTCCGATTTTATTTCAATGCTTCCTTCAGCATTGGTGAGGGCAAATTCATAGCGCAGGCTTATGCCCGAACGCTGGAATTCCTTGGTAATCAGCTTTTTAAGGAAAACGGGATTTATAGTTTTCTTAAGGCTTACGGGTGGACTGGCAATGCGGGACATAAGCCGTTCCATCATCCTTTTATTGGCTTCGACCTCTTTTTTGATACGGTCGGCCTCCTTCATTCCGGCAGAAGGGTTGAACACCTTTATGGTATCCGGTTCTATGATGATGGCATCCCCGGAATAACCGATCTTGTTCTGATCGTCGTTCCGGACCACCGAAACTTCATGGATTACACCGCGTTCGTCTGAAAAGACGAGCACTTTTTCTTCACTTTCCTTGTTTGTTTTTGATGTAACAGTGGGTTCATCCGACTTTTTCTTAAGCTTTGTCTCAGGTTCTTTTACTTCTGCATCTATTTGTTTTTCACTGAATTGAAACTCATATTCGAATGCTACATTGTAACCATTCGGGAGCAGCACACTGTCTTTCTTCGCTTGTTCGGATTTTCTGGCAACATAATACAGGTTTTGCCGGTTTTGCAAAGTACCCGTTATATTGGCCAGGGAACTGTTCACCAGGTGATCGAATTGCTTCTCTTTCAGAGCTATGGCATCCCGGATCCAAAAGCCCTGAACGATGATTAACAAGACCATCGCCAAACCCAGCACGATGGTTAATATCCAGATTGATCTTTTTGTCATGCTGATACAAAGATACAGCTAGTCGCACCAACCGGCTTGATGCATTAACAATCTTTAACAAAGATTAGATTTCATTAATGACTTTATAGCCTAGATTTACGTGCAACAAATTAATAAAGCATTAGCTATGAAAAAACATTTTATTACTCCGCTTATTGTCCTGTTTTTCCTGGGCATCCCCAATACAGCTTTGTTCGGACAGGAAAACCGGATGATTGTAAAGATCGTTAAAAATGGGGAAATTATCATGGATACTGTTATTACCCTGGACGAGGACCAAAATCCCGATGATATGAAAGAGATGGTCCGGCACCTTGCCGGCGCTGCCGTGAAAGTCCGGAAAGACGACAAAGCCCACGTATACGTCATGAAACACGGCGACAAGGATTTCAAGTTCGTTACCAAGCAGGCCTTTAAGCACGACACCTCAGCTTTTGATCATGAAGTCTTCGTGTGGACCAGTGAAGATGGAGAAAAGGTCGTGAAGAAAAAGATCGTTAAAGGAGATAAAATGATCTTTATCAGAAATAAGGATGATGAAGAAGAAGAGGAAAAGGAATATACAATCATCATCAAGAGTGGTGATGAGGATGATTTTGAGTTTGAGACAGAAGAAATTGAAGTGGAAGTAGAGAAAAAGAAAGAAAAGAAAGATTAAAGATTGAAGATTGAAGATATGAGATAATTGTATGCAGTAAAGCGGTAGATCAAAGAAAGAGGCTGGCAGGATTTCTTGTCCGTTTCTTTTTTTGTAATTTGCTGCAAAGCAAGCTTTATGGCCAGACACATTGGGATCATTGGCTGCTCTGCCGAAGGGGCCGCCTTGTGTTATCAAACCATTGCCCGGGAAGGAGCGGTTCGGATGGGCAGGCACAAACACCCGGAAATCATCATGCATACTTTTCCCCTGAATGACTACATGCAATGTATCTACAAGGATGACTGGAGGGGTGTTGCCGATCTCATGATCCGTTCGGCTCGCGTATTGGATGAGGTGGGGGCCGATTTCCTGATTTGTCCGGATAACACCATTCACCAAGCCATCAGGGGAGCAGAGGATCAATTACCCTTACCCTTTTTGCATATTGCCAGGGAAGTTGTGAAAACCGCACGTAAAGCGGCATACAAGAAGCTATTGATCCTGGGGACCAAATACCTGATGAGCGGACCGGTATACCCGGAAGCTTTGCAGGATTCAGGCATTGAATGGGTGATCCCCGGGAAAAAGGAACGGGAGGAGATCGACAGGATCATTTTCGACGAGCTAATTTACGGCAATATCCAAAAAAGATCGAAGGCTTTTTTCCTGGAACTTATCGGATGCTACAACATGCAGGAGGGATGCGATGCCGCGGTTCTGGGCTGCACGGAAATTCCGCTCATAGTACTTCCGGGTGAATGTTCCATACCGGTCGTAGATTCCACAAGGAACCTGGCTTATGCAGCCGTCAACCATGCCTTATCCTAAAAAGTTCCTTCAAAATACACCTACACCCAATACCCACACCCTCATTCTGAATGCTGAATGTTGGATTCTGAATTCAAAAGACCAATTTCCCTTTCGATTTCAGTTTCTCCGGATCCAGCACCTGCACCGTAGTAATGTTCTCTAACTCCCGGATCTTTTTTTGAATTGCTTTAACATCGACATCATCGATCTCACCGGAGATCTTAAGCACATAATCAAGGGTCCTGAGTTCTTCCAGGAGGGTACCGGTTTCAGATTTGTTGGCGATAAGGTGGTATTGTATCATCCGGTCTTCATTCAGCCAGGAAAAGAGGGCAAATTCCTGGGTCACTTCCTTTTTCTTCAGGTGGATTGCAAGGGGGTTGGTTTTGCTCAGTGACCAGCCCAGTGCCTGGTTCAGTTTCCAGCTCATCCGGTAGTCGTTTTCCGGGCTGGCGATGCCCAGCAGGAGATAATCGACTTCCGGCCTGTAATCCAGGCGTATACTCTTTTTAGGCACGATTTGATCTTATTTAGTGGTTCCGGTGGCTATTGTATGCTGCATCACCATTTTCAGGGCAGCTTCTGAGGCTTTTTGCTCCGATTCTTTCTTGGAATTACCCCTTCCGGATCCGAGGATCTCGTCGAAAAGCCGGACACGCGATACAAATACCGGAGGGGTGTGGGTATTCTCTTCATCTTCTTCGTGACTGTCGTAGATGATATCAAACCTGAATTTCTGTGCCCATTCTATCAGGCGGCTTTTAAAGTCGATCTCCAGTTTCGCCAGATGGTCCAGGTCGAGGTACTGCAGGATTTGACGTAAAATAAAACGCCTGACCTTCTTAAAGCCCTGGTCCAGGTATATGGAACCGATCAGGGCCTCCAGGGTATCTCCGTATACATGTTTACTGTTGCAGTTTCCTTCCAGGTGGGCAATGATAAGCTCCTGAATACCCAGGTCCCGGGCGAGCTTATTGAGTTGTTTCCTCTTAACGATCTTGGCGCGCATCTGGGTCAAAAAACCTTCATCCTTGTCGGGAAAGGAACGGTAGAGATATTCTGCGATTACGGCATCCAATACCGCATCGCCCAGGTATTCCAGTCTTTCATTGTTGATGAGGGTCCCATCGTTGAGCCTAAGGGAAGCGGATTTATGGATAAAGGCTATCTCATAAAATCGAATGTGATGTGGAGAAAACCGGAGAATCTTTCGGAGCTTCTTATAGAAACTGCGGTTCTTGTGAAAGAGGGTTCTGAAAATTTGTAATAAGTGGTACACGACTATTGGTCCGGAGCTTTTTTGAAAACAATGCTCGTGTTATGTCCCCCGAAGCCAAAGGTATTACTTATGGCAACATTAACTTTCCTTTCCTGGGCCCCGACCGGGGTCAGGTTTATCCGGGGATCAATTTCCGGATCCGGTTCCTTGAGGTTGATGGTAGGCGGCACCAGGTTGTTATTGATGGAAAGGATAGCGGCGATGGCTTCCACCGCTCCGGCGGCACCCAGCAAGTGACCGGTCATAGATTTAGATGAGCTGAGATTAAGCTTGTAAGCATGCTCGCCGAAAACATCCTTGATGGCCAGGATCTCGGCAATATCACCACGGGGTGTTGCGGTACCGTGCACATTGATATAATCCACCTCTTCGGGTCTCAGTTTGGCATTTTCAAGGGCGCGTTTCATCACCAGTTTGGCTCCTTCTCCTTCGGGATGGGGTGCGGTGAGATGATAGGCATCGGCAGACATGCCCAGGCCCTGGACCTCGGCATAAATCTTGGCTCCGCGCCGCCTGGCATGCTCATAATCTTCCAGTATCAGGGCCCCTGCACCTTCTCCCATTACAAAACCGTCCCTGTTCTTATCAAAGGGCCGGGATGCCGATTTGTAATTGTCGTTGTCGGTTGACATGGCCTGGATGGAATTGAATCCTCCTACTGCAGCCTCGTTGATGGGTGCTTCGGCACCACCGCCGATCATAAAGTCTGCATAACCCAGACGAATATAATTAACGGCATCGATGATGGCATTGGTAGAAGATGCACACGCGGAAACGGTGGCCAGGTTGGGGCCCCTGAGGCCATACTTCATGGACATGTGGCCCGCGGCAATGTCGGAGATCATCCGGACGATGAAAAAGGGACTGAACCGGGGAGTACCGTCTCCTTTTGCGTAATTGATGACTTCGTTCTGATAAGTGGTGATCCCCCCAATTCCCGAGGCAAATACAATCCCCCCCATATCGCGGTCGACAGCTTCCAGGTCCATTTGGCTGTCCTGTATAGCTTCTTCAGCCGCGATCAATGCAAATACAGAAAACAGATCCAGTTTGCGAAGTTCTTTCCTGTCGAAATGGTCTTCCGGGGAAAAGTCCTTTACTTCACATGCAAAACGGGTCTTGAATTTCCCGGCATCAAAACGCGATATCCAATCGGATCCACTGGTACCGTTTTTCAGGCCTTCCCAATACTCCGGTACTGTTTTTCCTATAGGCGTTATGGCACCGAGACCGGTGACAACTACACGTCTTAATTCCATAAATGGAAAGGGGGGTTGAATGGTTTATTTAGCGTTTTCTTCAATGTATTGAATCGCCTCACCCACGGTGCTGATGGTTTCAGCCTGGTCGTCCGGTATACCGATGTTGAATTCTTTTTCGAATTCCATGATCAATTCAACAGTGTCAAGAGAGTCGGCTCCGAGGTCATTGGTGAAACTAGCTTCCGGAGTAACTTCACTTTCATCAACGCCGAGTTTGTCAACGATGATTGCTTTAACTCTTGATGCAATGTCGGACATAGCCTTAGTTTTTAATTAATAATTAATTTAACTTGAATTTTAACGTTGCAAAGAAATGTAATTCTGATGGAATTACAAACTATTTTTTGATAGCCCGGTAAAAATAAAATTTTTTGTCTTTATTTATTATGGTTTTTCAGAAAATATGCTTCACCGAGGGGTTATTTAGACAAAAATAAAATGCATTTATGTTATGGATCTTAAGAAGATAGTCCTATTCGCTTCCGGTTCCGGCACCAATGCTGAAAACCTGATCCGTTACTTCAATCAGCCGGATACAGGGGCCAGGGTGATCCTGCTGATGTCCAATAAAGAAGATGCCAGGGCTCTTGAAAGAGCGAAAAATTCAGGTGTTCCGGTTGAAGTCTTCGACAGGCATCGTTTTTATGAAACCGATGAGATCCCCCGCAAGTTAGAGTCAATGGGCACCGACCTGATCGTACTGGCCGGGTTTTTATGGCTGGTGCCCCAAAACCTGATCCGTAGTTTTCCCCGGCGGATCATCAACATCCACCCTGCTCTTTTACCTAAATATGGAGGAAAGGGAATGTATGGTAAACGCGTCCATGAAGCCGTGCTGGCCAGCGGCGACAAAGAATCGGGTATCAGCATTCACTACGTGGACGAGATATACGATCATGGCCGGATCATTGCCCAACACACCTGCCCGGTCAGGGAAGGAGATACCCCGGAAAGTCTGGCTGCCCGGGTCCATGAGCTTGAATACAAATATTTTCCGAAGGCCGTGGAGAAGGTCCTTGCCCGGCTGTGAGCACTTTTATTCCATGATGATGGGCGGGGCATAAAGCTTATCCAGCCGGGCGATCGTTACTTTTTTAACGCTGTCGAATGCCGCCAGGTTTTCTTCATGTACCGGTTCAACGGGCGGAGCTTCAATTTTAAGGGGGTCCACAGCATATCCGTTTTTATAGATACGGAAATCCAGGTGGGGTCCGGTCGACAGTCCCGTGCTACCTACGTAACCGATAACATCGCCCTGTTTTACCTGGCTGCCTGCATGGATGCCTTTATCAAAGCGTGACAGATGGAGATAGGCCGTGGTATAAACCGGGTTGTGCCGGATCTTGATCATGTTCCCGTTGGCATTGTCATAGGATTTACGGATAACCTTACCGTCTCCCACCGACAGGACAGGTGTACCGGTGGGTGCCGCGTAGTCTACCCCATGGTGGGGCCTGCGTATTTTGAGGATGGGATGAAAACGGCTGTGGGAATAGCGGGAACTGATGCGGGAATACCGTAGGGGTGCTTTCAGAAGGGCCCGGCGCAGACTGTTCCCTTCCTGGTCGAAGTAGGATTCCACACTGTCCTGTACGAAGGGAATGGCATAAATCTCCTCGTCCATATGCCGGAACCAGGCTCCGTGGATCTTCCCGGTACCGATCTTCTGGGAGTCCACCATGATCTCATCGAAGATGACCTTGAACTGGTCGCTTTTCTGCAATCCGAAAAAGTCGATGGTCCAGGCATAAATCTCTGACAGTTCGACGGCCATGATGGGATTGATCTCAAGTTCCTTCATGGCTTCCCAAAGTGATGATTCTATGGTAACGCCCACTTCACGGCGCTGTGCCCGGGTTTCCTTTGCCGCCTTGATGACCTGCACGGAATCATTGAAAATAAATTTAAGGTAATCTACCGGGGTATGCTCATAAATAAAATACTCCAGCTGCATGGTAGTGTCTTTGGAAAGATAGGCCCTGTATGGTTTTCCATAACGTATCTTCCTGAGGTCGAAGACATCCCTGGCCGCACGGACCAGTTCATCCACCTTTTTTGCCGATATCCCGCACTGCGACAGCAGGTCGCCCAGGTTCTGGTTTCTTTTGATGACCCCGTTTTTTACAAAAAAGGAATCCACGGGAATACCGTATTCCAGAATGGGCTCCATTTCGGGAATGGAGTCGGGATTTTCAATCAGCAGTATTTCCCGGGGGTAGTTGTGCCTTGGTTCTGTAAACAGGTAGACCACTGTCAGGGCGAGGATGGCCAGAAATATTCCTCTGAAAAACTCTTTTCTGCTCATCTCATACAACAATGTTTACAATTTTACCGGGAACCACGATCACTTTCCTGGGTATTTTGCCCCCGAGCCATTTTTCTGCCCGCTCGTCCCTCAGGGCAGCTTTTTCAATTTCATCCTTTCCTGCACCGGCAGGCATTTGTATCTTGAAACGCAGTTTACCGTTAAAGGAAACCGGGTATTCAATCCGGTCCTCCTCCAGGTATTTTTCGTCAAAACCAGGGAACCTGGCTGTGCTCACACTTTCCTTGTGCCCCAGCTTTTCCCAGAGTTCTTCACATATATGGGGAGCAAAGGGAGAAAGGACAACCACCAAGGGTTCCAGGATTTCTTTTTTATTGCATTTCAGGTCGGTGAGCTCATTCGCGCAGATCATGAACGCACTCACCGCGGTATTGAAGGATAGTCTTTCAATATCTTCCGAGACTTTTTTGATGGTCTTATGCAGGACCTTCAGTTCATCGTTTCCGGGCTTTTCTTCGGAAAGCCGGAAATTGCCCTCCTTATCTTCGAAGAGCCGACAGAATTTCCTCAGGAACTTATGTACCCCGTCTATCCCGCTGGTGTCCCAGGGTTTGGAATCCTTGATGGGTCCCAGGAACATCTCGTACATCCTCAGGGTATCGGCCCCGTAACGGTCGATCACATCATCGGGATTCACCACGTTGAACATGGATTTGGACATCTTTTCCACCGCCCAGCCACAGTGGTATTTTCCATCTTCTTCCAGGATGAATTCCGCATCCCTGTATTCCGGGTTCCAGCTTTTGAAGGCTTCTATATCCAGGATGTCGTTCTCGACGAGATTCACATCCACGTGTTGGGGATAAGTGTCATACTGCTCACGCAGGTTGCAGGAGACAAAGGTGTTTTTCCCTTTGATCTTGTAAACGAAATTCGACCTTCCCTGGATCATGCCCTGGTTGATCATTTTCTTGAAGGGTTCTTTTTCGCACACCACGCCCAGGTCATACAGGAAATGGTTCCAGAAGCGGGAATAGATCAGGTGACCTGTAAGGTGTTCCCGGCCGCCCAGGTAGAGGTCCACATCCCGCCAGTACCGGTTGGCCTCTTCAGAGACCAGTGCCCGGTCGTTACGAGGGTCCATATACCTGTTGAAATAGGCCGATGAACCGGCAAAGCCGGGCATGGTACTCAGTTCCAGGGGATAGCCCTCTTTTGATTTCCAATCCCTGGCCCTTCCCAGGGGGGGATCTCCTTCCTCGGTAGGCAGGTAAACGTCCACTTCCGGCAGGGTCAGGGGGAGTTCCTCTTCAGGAAGCGTGTAGGGCAAGCCGTCCTTATAGTAGATGGGAAAGGGTTCTCCCCAGTAACGCTGGCGGCTGAAGATGGCGTCTCTTATCTTATAGTTTATCTTCCGGTAGCCGATGCCCTCCTTTTCCATCTCGTCTGTAATTTTGGGGATAGCATCCTGAACTTCCAGACCGTCGATCAGGGGGGAATTGATCAGGGTGCCTTCCCGGGCATCATAGGAGCCTTCTTCAATATTACCCCCCGTAACCACTTCGATGATGGGCAGCTTGAAATGTTTGGCAAATAGGTAATCGCGGCTGTCGTGGGCGGGTACGGCCATAATGGCCCCGGTGCCGTAGCCGGCCAGGACATAATCGCTGATGAATATGGGCAGGTCCGCTCCGGTAAAAGGATGCACTGCATAGGCCCCGGTAAATTGGCCGCTTACCTTCTTGGTTTCGGCCATGCGCTCCCTTTCCGTACGGCGCTTGGTTTCTTCAATATAGGCATTGATTGCCTCACGGTATTCTTCGGTGGTGATTTCCTCCACCCATTCATGTTCTGGGGCCAGCACCATGTAGGTAGATCCATAGATGGTATCGGGGCGGGTGGTAAAGACCTGTATCTTCTTATCAGAGTTCTTTACCCGGAAGAACATGTCGGCCCCTTCCGATCGGCCGATCCATTCTTTTTGAACACTCCGGGCATCCTCGGGCCAGTCGATGGTATCCAGTCCTTCCAGCAGCCGTTGTGCATAGGCTGTAAGCCGCAGCGACCATTGTTTCATTTTCTTTTGTTCCACCGGGTATCCGCCACGGATGGAATAACCTTCCGAAACCTCGTCGTTGGCCAGCACGGTGCCCAGGGCCGGGCACCAGTTAACCATGGTGTCAGCCAGGTAGGCGACGCGGTAATCGAGCAGGATGGATTGTTGTTCCTTTTCGCTCATGGCTTTCCACTCAGCGGCGCTAAAGGAGCTGCGACAGGAATGGGCAGCCCGGACCTTTTGGTTCCCGTTCTTTTCAAATTCACTGATCAGGCTTTCAATGGGTTCGGCTTTATCGACGGCCTTGTTGTACCAGTGTTTGAACATCTTGATGAAGGCCCACTGGGTCCATTTATAATAGTCCGGGTCGCAGGTTTTCACCTCCCGGTCCCAGTCGAAGCTAAAGCCTATGCTCTTGAGCTGTCCCCTGTATTTTTCGATGTTGCGCTCGGTGGTGATCCGGGGGTGCTGACCGGTCTGGATGGCATATTGTTCGGCGGGCAGGCCAAAAGCATCGTAGCCTATGGGGTGGAGTACATTGTAGCCCTGCAGTTTTTTATAACGGGCGAAGATATCGGAAGCGATATAACCCAGGGGGTGACCGACATGCAGACCGGCCCCGGAGGGGTAGGGGAACATGTCGAGCACATAGTATTTGGGTTTGGACGGGTCGGCGTGTACGGAAAAGGTCTTATGTTCGTCCCAGTAGCGCTGCCATTTTCTTTCTATCTCGGTGAAATTGTACTCCATTTGAATAAGAAGGGATTAAAAGATGCTATATGATTGAATCACAAAAGTATAAAACTTGAGGAAAATTTGTTACAATTGCATTTCAAATTGAGTTCATAGATAAGCCATTCGTGTCAAAAAGGCGGTTAAAAAAAATTTCCGGGGATTTCAGATACTGGGTCCTTTTGTTTTTTCTATTGAGGCTTATTGGCATTACCCATCCGCCATTAGAAATTTCACATAACTGGAGGCAAAGTTCCGTGATCATGGTTGCACGGAACTTTTATGAGGAAGATAACAATATACTATATCCCAGGCTGGACCACGCGGGAGATAAAACGGGGATTACAGGAAGCGAATTCCCGCTTTTAAATTACCTGATGTACTTATTTTATGAACTCTTTGGCTTTAGTCACTGGTACGGAAGATTGATCAACCTGCTGGTTTCCTCCCTTGGAACATGGTTTTTTTTCCTGCTGGTACGTCAATATTATGGCAGGCGCACGGCATTTTACGCGGGATTGATCCTGCTGGCCTCTCTTTGGTTCTCCTTTTCAAGAAAGAGCATGCCGGATACCTTTAGTGTAGCATTGGCCATTACGGGATTGTATTTTGGGATGCGATACCTGAAGCAGAATACGATCCTTGATCTTATATTGTTTATATGGTTTGCCTCCCTGGGTATGTTGAGCAAACTGCCTGCATTTGTTGTTTTTTCCGTTCTGATCTTGTCCTTATTGGACGGGAATATTAAGTTGATTCGCGGGCTAATAATAGCCATCGCGGGTTTAGTACCCTTGGGACTTGCCGTTTTTTGGTATTATTACTGGTTCCCTCACCTGAATCAAAATTATGGATTCCAGTTTTACTTCACGGGCCCGGAATTTCCATACGGTTTCTTACAACTGGTAAGGAACCCGGTGGAAACCCTGGATAATTTCTATTTTCATGCCCTGAAGTTCAGCGGTTTTGCCGCTTTCCTGGCAGGTTTGTATTTTATTTTCAGAAAAAGGGAAAACAGCCTGATCCAATTATTCCTGATTTATTCGGCTTTTTTCTTTTTATACATGATCAAAGCCGGATACGGGTTTTACAGTCATGGTTACTATATCATTCCCTATGTGCCCCTGATGGCTCTTATTGCCGGCTACGGGATAAACTGCTTTCGCGGGGAATGGATTAGATTGTTTATCATTGGGATCATTATCGTTGAGGGAATAGCTAACCAGCAGCATGATCTCTTTATTAAGGAATGCGAAAAATATAAAATGAAGCTTGAAAGCATTGCAGATTCAGTGAGCAACAGGAGCAACCTTGTTGTGATCAACGGGGGAGCGAATCCACAACTCATTTACTTTACCCGCCGCGGTGGTTGGACGGTTGAGGATTCCTTGCTCATGCAGCCCGGGAAGGTCGATAGTCTGCAAAACAGGGGGGCTGATTATCTTTTTGTAAACAGGCATTCTTTCGACAAGGATCTGGCTGAATATCCCCTGGTATATGAAGACCCGGATTTCAGGGTATACAGGCTCGAGTAATGACCGGCTTTTTAGAACTTGAACCTAAAATTATTAAATTTGCAGTCCGGGGCAGGTTGATTACCTGGTCCCTGACCTGGTCCCGTAGTTCAACTGGATAGAACGATAGATTCCGGTTCTATAGGCTGGGGGTTCGAGTCCTCCCGGGATCACGGAAAAAAATCCGGTGCGACCGCACCGGATTTTTTGGTGAAAAGCCCCGATGAATCGGGGCAGTAAAAAACCTCCCTTCGGTCGGTAGTGAAAAGCTTCGCTTCGCGAAGCGGTGAAAATTTGCCTTCGGCAAAGGTGCTGGACAAGAAACCTGAAAGGCTTATATTCTCTAGCGTAGGGCACTAATCCCAGTAATATTTTCAACGATTGAGTTGATTATTTGGCCGTTTTATTTTTGATACCAATCCATCGATGTGTTCGAATAAGTGCGGTTTAATGGGATTCCACATTGGATCAAGTATAAAGTCAATACCCTCACGTCTTGCAAGCTTAGCTGCGGGAACAAAATCACTATCACCAGAGATGAGTATAATCTGGTCAACCTGACCTTTAAGTGTAATCGAAGCGATATCCAAACCGATTTTAATGTCTACCATTTTCTGCTGAAAATCAAATTGGACATCATCTTCGGTTAAGTCTTCTACTTTCAGTTTTTTTGAAAGTATATCTTTTGTTATTGTTGGTTTGATTATCCAACGTTTACGATCCTCTAATATTCCAAGTCGAAGTGCTACTTTCCTTTTTTTTTTGAGTTCCTGAAAAAACTCACACTGAAATATGAATTGGTCTGTCTTTGAAAAGTCAACTACCTTGTTAGTGATTGGATTATGTTGTTTCTTGCTGTAAGGAAGACAATCATAGTAAAAGATACGATAAAGATCATAAATTTCATTTTTAGCTTGAGATAAGTGCTTGAGACACATTTCCCAAAGATCTTTTGCTGTTCTAATTGAATCAAGGTTTTTAATTTTATTTATTGAACGATATCTTTTGATGAAAAAGCCACCATCCACTAATATTGCTGTTCGTTTATTCATTTATACATAAAAAAAGCCCTAGGTTTGGCATTCTCGCTATAATCTAGATAAATGAGAATGCTTAACCCAGAGCATTATCTATAAGCGAAACTACAATTTCTGTTCCAAACATGCAAATATTGAAATTAATAATAACCTGTTTAGCAAACTTTTATGCAAATCGTACCCCCCAATGAACATAAAAATACTACTGATATTCAGGGAAGGGCCAGCCCATTTCAATACCTTCTTTGCTGATTGAATCTATCAAAGATCTATCAATATTAAATTCTTTTGCTATATCAGATTTGTATTCTTTAGCACTGTTATCCGACTAAATTCTCAAATCGGTAATTCTTCTTCTGTATAGCCCATA
>CAYQQR010000007.1:0-103906 GCA_964420035.1 uncultured Bacteroidaceae bacterium
ATTTGAAGAATGGGGTCTGATACCGTCATTAGGCTTTATCACCTTGCAGGCAGGTGTCGTCCGCTGCGCCCGCCGCAGCGTTAGCGAAGGCGGGTCGTCCGTGGTCTTGCTTCTGGTCTGTGGTCGTTTTGGCACCGTTTGGTACCGTTTGGCACCGTTTGGCACCGTTTGGCACCGTTCTTACCGTTGCTACCGTTGGTACCGTTTGCACAGATTAAGAGATTAAGGGAACGCAGGAACTCACCCAAGGTAAGTCTTCAGAATCTTACTCCGTGTGGTATGCTTCAGCCGTTTGATCGCTTTTTCCTTGATTTGCCGCACGCGTTCCCGGGTCAGGTGGAACTCTTCCCCGATCTCTTCCAGGGTATGGGGGTGTCTGTTGTTCAGGCCGAAGTAGAGACGGACGATGGCGGCTTCCCGCTCGGTGAGTGTGGACAGGGCCCTTTCGATCTCTTTGCGCAGGGAATCGTTCAGGAGTTCGATGTCCGGGCTGGGGGAGTTGTCGCTCAGCATGACGTCGTACATGTTGCTGTCTTCGCCTTCACTCAGGGGGGCATCCATGGAGACATGCCTGCCGGAACTGCGGATGGCGTCTTTTACATCCTCGGGTGCCAGTTCAAGGGCATTGGAAATCTCCTGGATGGAAGGCTCGCGTTCGTATTTTTGCTCCAGCTCCGAAAAAGTCTTGTTGATCTTATTGATAGAGCCGATCTTATTTAAGGGCAAACGGACAATCCTGGCCTGTTCGGCCAGGGCCTGCAATATGGATTGACGGATCCACCAGACGGCGTAGGAGATGAACTTGAAACCCCTGGTCTCATCGAACCGCTGGGCAGCTTTGATCAACCCGAGGTTGCCCTCGTTGATCAGGTCGGGCAAACTGAGTCCCTGGTTTTGATATTGCTTTGAAACGGATACCACGAACCTCAGGTTGGCTTTAATGAGCTTGTTCAATGCGTCGGTGTCGCCCCTGCGGATGGCCCTCGCGAGTTCCACTTCTTCATCGGCACTGATCAGATCAACTTTTCCAATCTCATGCAAATACTTGTCCAGGGAAGGGGTCTCGCGGTTGGTGACCTGCTTGATGATCTTGAGCTGCCTCATGTTGGTCTGCGGGTATTTGACCCTTATACGGGAAAAGGGCAGGAAAGTTGCAAAAAATATGATTTATATCATACTTTATTGGACATTAATTTTGATGATTCTTGAATCAAATAAAATCGGGCATAAGGACTATGGTCAAATTCTAAATTCTAAATGATAAATGAGGGAATGGGTTCAGGGTGTGAGTAAAGTTAGGCACCGTTCGGAACGGAACAACAGCGTATCCAGATACAGGCAAAGCCGAGGAGCTATTGGAGAAAAAAATGAAAATTTAGATATACCAGTGAATTATTAAGAACGAATTCTTCCTTTTTTAGACTTATTTCTTTGTGGATTCTGAGTATTTCATTAATATTGCAATGGATTATTCCGACGAATTTACTCTGATATAGCCAGTTAACCCTGGAATCATCTCACTTAACCCATTGTAATTTTATTGATTAATCAGATATTATTGTACCTTATTTGTTTACAACCCAATTACACTCACACATCATTGAACTGTATTATTTCCACTTTTATATAATTATCTATGTACGATATTTTGGAATTAAGTAAGAAGCTGGTGCCCGAACTGAGGCAGATTGCTAAAGACTTGAACATTAAGCGAGTTGAATCTTACAAAAAGCAGGATCTTATATACAAGATCCTTGATCAGCAGGCCATCAATGCTGCTGAACAAAAAACAAAAAAACAACGCTCTCCTTCTGACAGGACATCTGCTTCGGAAGAAAAGCCCGTTAGCCGGAGAAGGGGCAGAAGGCCCAGGAAGGAGCAGGAGCCTTCACATTCAGGACAAAAGTCTGCTGATACCTCTGCACGGGCAACAGACCGGGGCCGGGAGAAAATCTCCCGGGGCTCAGGCCGGGAAGACCGCACCAGGGAAGAACAAGCTTCGCCGGAGTCCGGGGGACGGGGCAGGAGACCCCAGAAAAGACAGCAGCAGAAGGACGAACATGAACAAGCCACGGGCAAGGCTCAGGAGGAAAGTGCTGAAAAGCATGCAAAAGAAGAGCGCAAGCCTGAAGCAGGCCGCAAAGACCGCCGGGAGACCGAGCATAAGAAATTCGACAGACGGACCTATGAATTTGAAGGTTTGATTACTGCTTCCGGCGTTCTGGAGATCATGCCCGACGGATATGGCTTCCTTCGTTCATCCGATTACAATTATCTGAATTCTCCCGACGACATCTATGTTTCCCAGTCCCAGATAAAATTATTCGGACTGAAAACCGGAGATACGGTAAAAGGAACCATCCGCCCACCCAAGGAAGGCGAAAAATATTTTCCCCTGATCAAGGTACAGGAGATTAACGGCCGGAATCCTGATTTCATTCGGGACCGGGTGCCCTTTGACTATTTGACCCCATTGTTCCCGGAAGAGAAATTTGCCCTGGTCCATCCCGCCAAAGGTGCTTCCCTGTCCTGCAGGGTGGTGGATATGTTTTCACCCATCGGTAAAGGACAAAGGGGACTGATCGTTGCACAACCCAAGACCGGTAAGACGGTGCTGTTGCAGGAGGTGGCCAATGCCATCGCCTTGAATCACCCGGAAGTCTACCAGATCGTACTGCTTATCGACGAAAGGCCCGAGGAAGTAACCGACATGGCCCGGAACGTTACCGGGGAAGTGATTTCCTCCACCTTTGATGAACCTGCCGAGCGGCATGTTCGCGTATCCAACATTGTTCTTGAGAAAGCCAAGAGATTGGTAGAATGCGGGCATGATGTGGTGATACTGCTCGACTCCATCACGCGTCTGGCCCGGGCATTTAACACCATCGCACCGGCCTCAGGCAAGGTCCTCTCCGGTGGCGTAGACTCTAATGCACTGCATAAACCCAAGCGTTTCTTCGGTGCTGCAAGGAATATCGAGGAAGGGGGTTCCCTGACCATCATAGCCACAGCCCTGACGGAAACCGGATCCAAGATGGACGATGTCATCTTTGAGGAATTCAAGGGTACCGGTAATATGGAACTTCAGCTTGACAGAAAACTTGCAAACAAGCGGGTATGGCCCGCTGTGGATGTGAACCTCTCCAGTACACGCAGGGAAGAGCTCCTGCTGCCCAAGGAAATGCTGAATAAGATATGGATCCTGAGGAACTATCTGAGCGATATGACCCCGGTTGAGGCGATGGAGTTTCTCCGCGACCGCATGCAGAAGACCACCTCCAACGAGGAGTTCCTGATCTCCATGAACACGGGGTAAACCGGGCTCTGGTTGCTGGTCGCTGGCCATAAAGTGATTATTGTCTGAACACCTAAACAAAGAATAGAGCCCTACACTTCATTTCCATCTCCGCGGATCCAGGGTAATCCTCACCCAAGATAGTTTAGAATTAACCTGAATAAGGGAAAATCTAAGATTTCTCATCTTTTTTGTTCCTCAGAAGTGCTATTTTTGTTATGCATTTTAGAATAGACATAAATCATTGTTTTATAAACACTTATAGCATATGACCAAGAAGAAGAACTTTATAACCTGTGATGGGAATTATGCTGCATCCTATGTGGCATATATGTACAGTGAGAATGCAGCCATCTACCCGATCACTCCATCCTCAAATATGGCGGAGAACGTTGATGAGTGGGCTGCCAATGGCAAGAAGAATATTTTCGGTGAAATTGTATCGGTAACCGAGATGCAGTCCGAGGCCGGTGCATCCGGTGCCGTGCACGGCTCATTGCAGGCCGGGGCCCTGACATCTACCTTTACGGCCTCTCAGGGATTATTGCTGATGATCCCGAATATGTACAAGATCTCCGGGGAACTGCTTCCCGGGGTGTTCCATGTTTCCGCACGTTCGGTCGCGGCACATGCCCTGTCCATTTTCGGGGATCACAGCGATGTGATGGCTACCCGTCAGACCGGTTTTGCCTTATTGGCCACAGGCGGTATACAGGAGATCATGGATCTGGCCGGAGTGGCCCATCTTGCGGCAATCAAATCCAGGATTCCCTTCCTGCATTTCTTTGACGGCTTTCGGAGCAGTCATGAGTTGCAGAAAGTGGAGGCCCCCACTACCGAAGACATGGCCAGGCTGATCGACAGGGAGGCCTTGCAGAAGTTCAGGGACAATGCACTGAATCCCGAACATCCGGTTACCCGAGGTACCGCACAAAATCCCGATATATTTTTCCAGGCCCGGGAAGCTTCCAATCCATTTTATGTTAAGGTCCCGGATATTGTTGATGAATATATGCAGGAGATTACCAAAATGACCGGCCGGGAGTACCATCCTTTTACTTATTATGGTGCCGAAGATGCAGAGAACATTATTGTAGCCATGGGTTCCGTCACCGAAACCATCCGCGAAACCATCGATCACCTGGTTAACCAGGGCAAGAAAGTCGGATTGATTACGGTGCATCTCTACCGTCCATTCAGCGGTAAGTACTTTTTTAAAGTATTACCGGAATCGGTGAAAAGAATTGCGGTACTCGACCGTACCAAAGAACCGGGCGCCAATGGTGAACCCTTGTACCTGGATATACGGGACCTTTTCTACGGAAGAAAAGAATCGCCCATCATTGTCGGCGGCCGTTACGGATTGAGTTCCAAGGATACCACTCCCGCGATGATCGTTTCGGTATTCAACAACCTGGAACAAAAAGAACCGAAGAACCGGTTTACGGTCGGGATCAACGATGACGTCTCCTATACCAGTCTGCCCATGCCGGATCCCATTTCCGCGGTTCCGAAAGGCACCTGGGAAGGCAAATTCTTTGGAATTGGCGGCGACGGAACGGTTGGGGCCAACAAGAATTCCATCATGATCATCGGCGAATCGACCGATAAATATTGCCAGGCCTATTTTGCCTACGATTCCAAGAAATCAGGGGGTATCACCACTTCCCATTTACGTTTTGGCGATAAACCCATACGCTCGACCTACCTGGTGAACGCACCCGACTTTGTGGCATGCCATGTTTCTTCTTATCTTGATAAATATGATATGCTCCAGGGTATGAAAAAAGGGGGAAGTTTCCTGCTGAACTCGATCTGGGATGCAGAAGAAACCAAGGAGAGATTGCCCGGTCACATGAAGAAATTCATGGCCGGGAACGACATTAAGTTCTATATCATCAATGCCACCAAGATCGCTGAAGAAATCGGTCTGGGTTCCCGTACCAACACCATAATGCAATCCGCTTTCTTCAAGATCTCTCAAGTTATTCCCTATAAAGATGCAATTGAAGAGATGAAGAAATTCATCCGGAAGAGTTTCGGCAGAAAAGGTGAAGAGATTGTAAAAATGAATTACCAGGCGATAGAACGGGGCGGTGAACCGGAAGAGGTCAAAGTGCCTGAAGAATGGGCCAAGATCGATGTTAAGGAAAAGAAAGAGACCCGCGATCTGCCCGAATTCGTCGCCAATGTTGCAGAAGTGATCAATCATCTGAAAGGGGACGAACTGCCGGTATCGGCCTTCGTTGGCAGGGAAGACGGTTCATTTCCTCCCGGGACCACCGCTTATGAAAAACGGGGTATCGCGGTTAACGTTCCGGAATGGATCCCCGAAAATTGCATACAATGCAATCAGTGTTCCTATATCTGTCCCCACGCCTGTATCAGACCGTTCATACTGGATGATAAAGAGGTCAAAGAACTTCCAGAAGGTGTAAAAACCCTTAATGCCATGGGCAAGGAACTCAAAGGCTATCATTATCGCTTGCAGGTGAGTGTTTTGGATTGCACCGGCTGCGGTAATTGTGTCGACATCTGTCCGGCCAAGGAAAAGGCCCTTGAGATGAAGCCACTGGGATCCCAGGTGAAAGAACAGGAGCATTGGGATCATTTAATGAACAAAGTCAGTACCAAGACCGGCTTAGTAGATAAGTTCAAGAACTTTAAGAACAGCCAGTTTGTGCCTTCCCTCTTTGAATTTTCCGGTGCATGCGCCGGTTGCGGGGAAACACCTTATGTACAGCTAATCACCCAGCTGTATGGAGAACGGATGATGATCGCCAATGCTACGGGTTGTTCGTCCATCTGGGGCGGATCGGCTCCTTCAACCCCTTATACCGTTAATAATGAAGGCAAAGGTCCGGCCTGGGCCAATTCCTTGTTCGAGGATAATGCGGAATATGGCTATGGCATGGCACTGGGTGTAAATAAGATGCGGAACCGGATCCGTGAAAAGATGCAACAATTGATGTCCAACGGGGTTGGAAAACAAACCAGGGAGGTCCTGCAACAATGGATCGATCGTTTCGATGACGGAGAAGAGTCCAGGAAGGTTTCCGAAGAAGTGGTCCAAGCCCTTGCTAAGGAAAAAGATCCCCTGGCCAAAGAGATCATGGACCTGCAGCAATACCTGGTCAAGAAATCCGTATGGGTCATTGGCGGTGACGGTTGGGCCTACGATATCGGCTACGGCGGTCTGGACCATGTGATTGCCTCCGGGGATGATGTGAACATGCTGGTATTGGACACAGAAGTTTATTCCAATACCGGGGGACAGTCTTCGAAAGCCACCCCGACGGGTGCGGTTGCTAAATTTGCTGCTTCCGGTAAAAAGATCCGGAAAAAAGACCTGGGTATGATGGCCATGAGCTATGGATATGTCTACGTGGCCCAGGTGGCCATGGGTGCCAACATGACCCAGTATTTCAAAGCAGTGAAAGAAGCGGAAGCCTATAAAGGACCCTCCGTGATCATTGCCTATGCACCCTGCATTAACCACGGTTTACGGGCCGGTATGGGCAAATCAATCGAACAGGAGAAGAAAGCGGTAGAAGCCGGTTACTGGCACTTGTTCCGTTATAATCCTTTGTTGGAGAAGGAAGGAAAGAATCCCCTGACTTTGGATAGTAAAGAACCCGGTTGGTCCAAATTCCAGGAATTCCTGAATTCGGAGGTCCGCTATACCTCACTGAGGAAGTCTTTCCCGGAAGAAGCCGAGAAATTATTCAAGGCCGCCGAGGAAAATGCCAAATGGAAGTATAAAGCCTATCAGCGGCTGGCCTCACTCGATTATTCAGAAGAATCTGAATAAGCAGGGGGTTAAAAAATTATGCCGGTAATTACTTCTTTGGAAATTGAATCTTATAGGAAATATCCACCTTGCCTTTGGAGATATCCCGAAGCTTTCCGTTGAGCAGGCGTTTCTTGAGGGGGGCCAGGTGGTCGGTGAACAGGATGCCTTCCAGGTGATCCACCTCATGCTGAAGTATTCTGGCCGGTATCCCTTCCATGACTTCATCGTGAAAGTTCCACTCCGGATCATAATACTGTATCCGGACGCGGGGCTTTCGGTTCACTTCCTCGCGGATGGCCGGGATACTCAGGCAGCCCTCCGAAAAGGCCCATTTCTTTCCCGATTCCTCAAGGATCCTTGCATTGATGAATGCTTTTTTAAAATCACTGAGATCCTCCTCGTCGCTCTCGACTTCAGTGGCATCCACCACGATCAGGCGGATGGACTTGCCAATCTGGGGAGCTGCCAGACCTATACCATCCGCTTCATGCATGGTTTCAAACATGTCCCGTATCAGTTCCTGCAGACCGGGATAATCCTTGTCGATATCCTCAGCCTTTCTCCGCAATGCAGGCATGCCGTAAACATGTACAGGATAAATCATTTGTTAAAGCTACTTACTCTAATAATCCTAAATTAAATCTTTTATCAAAATGCTTCTGGCTACTGGTATCTGGTACCTGGCATCTCTTGGCCAGCCACCAGCAACCAGTCCCGAAAAACTGTAAAGCTTTGCTTTGCTAAGTTTCTCGGGACAGCTAGTGACCGGATTTTTCAAGAAACGACTGCAAAATAATGGTGGCACTGATCTTATCGACCAGGGCCTTATTTTGCCGGGCTTTTTTTTTCAAACCTCCTTCCAACATGGCTGCTTGTGCCATACTGGAAGTGAAACGCTCATCCATCAATTCAACATCGGTATCCGGAAACTTCTCTTTAAATTTCCTGATAAATGGTTTAACATATTGAGACGCCTCAGAAGGTTGGTTGTTCAATTGGATAGGAAAGCCAATCACCACTTTTTCGATGCTTTCTTTTTTGAAATATTCATCCAGAAAATCAAGGATCTGATGTGCCGGAATAGTGTCCAGTCCATGAGCACTGATCTTCAGCGGATCTGTTACAGCAACCCCCACGCGCTTCCTTCCATAGTCCAATGCCAGTATCCTGCCCATCACTTAGTTTTAATGCAAAGTTAATAAAACCGCGGGGAAAAAGGGATATACAAAGATTTAGGCGGAAGCATATCGTTACGAGAATAATCCAAATATGCTTGCTGACGTTATTATCCGGCAAAAACTACCCGAGTGGGTTCTTCTTGAAGATCTCCTCCGACCGCATCAGGATGTCAACGTATTGGGCACGCTTATAAATGAAAGGATCGCTGATATTCTTTTGGCTCAGTTTGCCGCGGAAATCTTTCAAGTTGCTGTAGTTCTTTGATTTCATCCAGGCTTCGAGATCTTTCAGCATGCTCCCGACATAGTCGATGTTATTCTGATAGAGGGTACTGACCACCTGCACGCAATCGGCTCCTGCCAGAACCATCCTGGCGACATCCGGACCGGTAGAGATACCGGTATTGCTGCAAATAGATGCATTGATATTATCGTATAGCATACCGGCAAACCGTAACGGAAGTCTGGAATCTTCGGTTCGCGTGGTTCCGAAAGGTGTAATGTGTTCCTCCTTATCCAGGTCTATGTCGGGCTGAAAGAGTCTGTTGAACAGAACAAAGCCGTCAACACCTGCCTGATCCATCCGGTCGATCACATTCAGGGGTGCTACATAGAAAGGACTGAGCTTAACGCTTACCGGGATGGAGAGGGCTTCTTTGACATCCTTTATTATTTCTAACTGTTCTGCAATGATATCAGAACCGGAGATTTCTTTTTCCTTAGGTACCGAATAAAAATTGAGCTCAATGGCATCCACCCCCGTATCTTCAATAAGCTTCGCGTATTCCAGCCAGGTTTCCTTATAAACACAGTTCAGGCTGGCAATAATGGGTATTTTAACCGCATCTTTGGCTTTTCTGAGGTTCATCAGGTGTTCGCGCGGACCGGCATGTTCCAGGGTGGGGAAGAGGGATGTCATTTCTGCATGCCGCTCCTCATACTCTTCCAAATCTTCCTGCAATTGCATACGCTCATATTGGATCTGTTCTTCAAAAAGACTTTTAAAAACAACTGCAGCTGCGCCTGCTTTTTCTGCTTTTTTAATGTTTTCCAGGTTATTGACCAGGTTGCTTGCCCCTAGGATGATGGGATTTTTCAATTCCATTCCCAGGTATTCGGTTTTCAGGTTTGCCATGGATTAAGTTTTTTTTAAATAAGTCTTTAACGGCTTTTGCCAAAGTGTCACAAATTTAAGAAAATTAGTGCATTTCATGGAGTTTATTATAAGCCTTGAAATTATATATAACAAGTTTAAATTATTTTGTATGGGCTTGTTAATCAATGACGTAAAAATTTTTTCTTACAGGAGGACCGATATTTAGGCTCGCCGGGAATTAAGAAATAGGAAGAAAGCCGGTCCATGTATAAATTTCCTTTTCTTCTGGTATTTTCCGGCCTGGCTACGGGAATGATATTCCTGCCGGCCGGCATAGGTCCATTGCAACCCTGGCTGGTACCCCTGTGCCTCTTCCCCTGCATATTGCTTTTGATGCTTATGCTCCGGAGGGTTCACGGCCTGAACGGTTTGAAAGCCTTCATTATATGGGTCTACTTTATCGGTTATGGCTATAGTCTTAAGCAGGTGCGCCTTGATCAGGTCAGGGTTTTGCCACCCTCCGGATACAGTTATTACCAGGGCATGGTCAGGCAAAAAGCTGAGCGCCGTCAGTCATCCTGGTGCGTTGAGACGGAGGTAATCGCCAAAGGAACCGTGAAAACAGCAAGGTGGAATTTCAAGGCCTACCTTTATTTCCCGTTGCAAGCCGATATTCAAAATATTCAGCCTGGGGACCGGTTGATCTTTTATACGCGTCTGCGTCCCGTGAAATCTGCTGGAGGTAAAGAAGAATTTGATTATCAGAAATATTTGATGTTCAAGGGAATAAGTGCAACAGGATTTATCGGGGGAGGAGATTTTCTGATTGAGAAAAGAAAGGAGCCCCCGTTTTTTTTATCTGCACTGAGAGAGGGCACAGCTAAGCTTATTAAAAGCCAGTTCAAACCGGCTCATGCCTCAATGCTGCAAGCACTGTTGATGGGTCGGCGCGGGGAGCTTGAATCAGACCTGAAAGAACGATACCAGGCAGCGGGCATTGTTCATGTTCTGGCCCTTTCGGGTCTGCACGCGGGTATTATCCTTCTGTTCATACGGTTCATCTTCAGTTTTTGTCCATCCGTTCGTGGCTCCCGCTTATTCGAAGCTATTCTGTCTGTTCTTTTATTATGGTTTTATGCCTTATTCGCGGGATTGCCAGCGTCCATGCTCCGTACGGCCATCATGTTCAGCTTGCTTGCCGTGGGACGCACCATGAACAGACAATACAGCGGGATTAATGCTGTATTTGCCTCGGCCAGTTTTTTGATCATCATTGATCCTTTCATGTTGTACCGGCTCGGATTTCAATTATCCCACCTGGCCGTGCTGGGCATCCTGGTTATGTACCGCCCTTTGTTTATGCTGGTCCGGACCCGGTTTTGGGCCTTTCGTTACCTCTGGGGCCTGAGTAGTCTGAGTATTTCCGCACAGATCATGGTTGCCCCCCTGATCGCTTATCATTTCGGTAAATTGCCTGTATATTTCCTCCCTGCCAATTTACTGGCCGTTCCACTGGTTACCCTGTTGCTTCTCTCAGGACTTCTTTTTTTATGTACCACATGGTCGGAGCTTTTACAGGACTTTTTTGCCGTTTTCCTTGGCTACTTACTGGATGCTTTGAATGGAATTGCAGCCACAGTGGACGGGTTACCGGGAAATTCCATCTTCATTGCCAAGCCGGGAATCATGGATATTATATTTATTTATATGCTGATAGTGCTCATCTGGGACCTGATATTCCGGCCGGGTAAAAAAATGCTCTGGTTGATTCTGCTTTTAATAATGGGATGGATGATCAGCGGAACCATCCGGGAGGTGAACAAACGGATCTTCCGGTACAGCCAGGAGCAAAGCCTGTAAATCTTTCTCTGAAAAGTCTTGAATATTGCATGGAATATCTGTTATTTTGTGCCGGAATTAATTGATTCAGGAGCTTCATACTATGAGGATTCTTATAGCCGGTGCCGGTGAGGTGGGTTCACACCTGGCCAAAATGCTTGTCGGTGAGAAACACGACATTGTGTTGTTGGATGTGGATGATGAAAAGCTCAAAAACATCGGAGCCAATCTTGACATTCTCACCCTTGAAGGTACTGCCACCTCGATACAACTTCTGAAAGATGCCGGTATTCATAAAATAGATCTCTACATTGCAGTTACACAATCCGAAGAGATCAATATTACGTCCTGCATTCTCAGCAAAAGACTTGGGGCCAAAAAGGCCATAGCACGTATCGATAACCAGGAATACTTGTTTCCCCAAAACAAAGAGCATTTCAAGGAACTGGGTATTGACTATATGATATACCCTGAGAAGATTGCTGCAAGCGAAGTCGTTGACCTCCTGGCCATGTCGGGTACTTCCGATCTGATGGACTTTGCAGGAGGAAAGCTATCCCTGATGGCCATTAAACTGGATGAAGATGCTCCCATTATCAACAAGAGCCTTTCGGAAACCGTTGAAAGACGGCCTGATGTACAATACCGCGCTGTTGCCATTACCAGGAACAGTGAGACGCTGATCCCCGGAGGTTCGGACAAATTTCTGCCGGGGGACCTGGTGTATGTGATCACTTCCCAGTCGGCTATTGAAGAACTGATGAAATATTCCGGCAAGAAAATACTGAACATCAGGAATGTGATGATATTGGGCGGGAGCCGGATAGGAAAAAGGACCGCTAAGGCCCTGGGTAAGGAACACAATGTTAAACTCATCGAGATCAACAGGGCCAAAGCTTATCAATTATCGAACTTCCTTTCCAATGCACTGGTGATCAATGGAGACGGGACCAACTCAGACCTGCTGCTTGAAGAGGGTCTTGATAATATGGACGCTTTTATAGCCGTTACGGGTAACTCGGAGACCAACATCCTTTCCTGTTTGCTGGCCAAGCAATACGGGGTAAAGAAAACCATTTGCGAGATTGAGAATATTGAATACATCCCGCTTGCGGAAAGGATGGGCATCGATACCATAATCAATAAGAAACTGATCACTGCCAGCCGTATCTTCAGGTTCACCATGTCGGAAGAAGTAAACACCATCAAGTGTCTCACGGGCACCAATGCAGAAGTAATGGAATTCAACGTCAAAGAGGATTCTCCTGTTACACGGGGGCCCCTGAAAGCAATTAAATTTCCTGAAGATGCCATTATCGGGGGTGTCGCCCGCGGTAAATCAAGTTTTGTAGCCAAAGGGGAAACGGAGATCAAGCCCAACGACCGGGTGGTCGTCTTTGCCCTGCCCTCTGCCATTACCACTATTGGTAAATACTTTAACTGATCCTATAATGTTCAATTTCAAGCTCATCTTCAGGATCCTTGGCCTGCTTTTGATCATTGAGGGACTTTTCATGTTTCTTGCCGTCCTGGTTTCTCTTCTTTTCGGAGACAGGGATTTTCCGGGTATTGCCCTGAGCGGTGGGATTACCATATTTGCAGGCGGGTTCACCTGGCTGGGAACCCGGGGGGCGGAACACAGGCTGATTAAGAGAGATGGATTTTTGATCGTTACCTTCGGGTGGCTTCTGTTTTCCCTATTCGGGTCCGTTCCCTTCCTGGCTACCGGATACATACCTGATTATACCAATGCTTTTTTTGAGACCATCTCCGGGTTTACCACCACGGGGGCTTCAATTTTGAATGATGTTGAAAGTCTTCCCCACGGTTTGCTTTTTTGGCGCAGCCTTACCCAATGGCTCGGTGGTATGGGAATTATTGTCATGTCCTTGGCCATTCTCCCCATCCTGGGGATTGGCGGCATGCAGCTTTTTGTGGCGGAAGTTCCCGGCCCGGCTCCCGATAAACTGCATCCCCGAATCAAAGATACGGCCAAAAGACTGTGGGGCATATACATCATTTTCACTTTCGTTGAGATCATCCTCCTGGTCCTGGGCGATATGGATATTTTTGATGCAACCTGTCATGCCTTTACCACCATGGCCACCGGCGGATATTCTACCAGGCAAGCCAGCATCGCCCACTGGGATTCTCCCTACATTCATTATGTGATCATTGTGTTTATGTTCCTTGCAGGTACCAATTTTACCCTGTCTTATTTTGCCTTGCATCTAAAATTCAGGAAAGTCTGGGAAAACGAGGAATTCCGGTATTACCTGGGATTTGCCGTCCTGTTTACGGTATTGCTTACCGCCTTCCTTGTTTACTCCCGCCATAGCGGACTGGAACAATCATTCCGGGATTCCGCATTCCAGGTGGTTTCCATCATGACCACCACCGGCTTTGCAACGGTGGATTATATGCAATGGTGGCCCATAGGCATAGCCATCATCTTTATGCTGATGTTCTTCGGAGGATCGGCAGGATCCACCGGTGGTGGTATTAAGATCATGCGGGTGAGTTTATTCCTGAAAAACAGTATACTGGAGCTCAAAAGACTGATCCATCCCAGTGCCGTGATTCCCATGCGGATGAACAGGACCCTGGTCTCCCCCGAGATCCTGAATAATGTATTTGCTTTCGTCTCATTTTATATCCTTACGGTCATTGTATCCGTACTTTTCATCTCCACATTGGGTTATGACCTGCAATCATCCCTGGGTGCCGTTGCAGCGACCCTCGGAAATATCGGTCCGGGCATCGCCGATGTCGGCCCGACAGAAAATTATGCCCATTTTCCGGCCATTGGGAAATGGTTCCTGTCCTTTCTTATGCTGATCGGAAGGCTTGAACTGTTTACCGTATTGTTGATTTTTTCACCTGATTTTTGGAAGAAATAATCATTCCTTAACTTGCCTGTTTACAATTTCCCTGCCTATGATCATTAAAATGTATGAAGAAAACCCCAATCCCAGGCATGTGCGCCGTGTGGTGGATATCCTTGAGAGGGGGGGTGTGATTATTTATCCCACGGATACTGTATACGGTCTGGGTTGCGATATTCACAACCGGCAGGCGGTTGAAAGAGTGGCCCAGCTGAAAGGGGACCGCATCGAAAAAGCCAATTATTCTTTTATCGTATCGGACCTGAGTCATTTGTCCGATTATGCCTCCCGGGTTGATAACGAGACTTTTAAGTTAATGAAATCCTATCTGCCCGGTCCCTACACCTTTATCCTGCGTGCTTCCAGGAACGTTCCCAGGCTTTTCAGGAACAGGAAGAAGACCGTCGGGATCAGGATACCGGACAACCAGATCATACTGAGCATCGTACGGGAGCTGGGACGGCCCATCCTGACCACTTCAGTGAAAGCCGGGGATGAACTGCTGGAATACACTACCGACCCCGAGCTGATCCATGAAGAATACAAAGACAAGGTAGACCTGGTCATTCATGGCGGGTACGGCAACAATGTCCCTTCCACGGTTATCGATTGTACGGTTGAGCCGCCTCTTGTTCTCCGGGAAGGCATGGGCAAAATATAGTACCCATTGGACTGGAGTAAATTTCCTATCAGATCAGTATGCTTCTCGTGGATCAATATTAACTTTTTGCATGTCCTTAATGATTTCAAATGGACCTGCATTCAACTTACTATAATCGAGTGATGGTGATACATCAATGGAAAGCTCCAGGGAATCAGGGTCCAGGATCGCGTTTATATCCCCGACTTGACCGGATTTTTCCCAATTATAAATTTTACGACAGGTTTCCATATCCAGTTTAAGGGCAGGGGCAGGATAATTGATTTTAATATATCCCGAAGGCATTTTACTATAAATATTGCCATTTGCAAAATTGAAGACATTTGGGAACTCGATGGCATATTTCCCGCAATTCATAAAGATGTTATTGGTTACCCTGTGGAACCTTGCAATTCCCCCTCTGGTAAGTACCATCCTGTTAGGATTGAGAAAAGATGCATACCCGGTATTTTCAATATCGATCAGCAGATTATGCTCGAACCGGACACTGTCTGTTCCACTGCCTATGCATGCATTTCCTCCCGGGTTATATCCTTCTGCTATCCAGGAAGGGCCTTTGATATTGTGAAATATGTTGTGGTCGACCACGCAATCGTGTCTGCTGACTTCCACGTAGACTCCCGCCAGTGCGGTAGTGATTCCTGTAAAGACATTCTTGGTGATACGGCAGTTTTTACTGGATAAATAGTCCAACCAGACTCCGGGAGCATGAATGATATTTCTGAACACGTTCCTCCTTATCAAGGTATTTTCTGCACGATGGAGTTTGATTGCTCCGGATTCCCATGCAAATTCCGCATCCTGCCAACCAATATTTTCAAACAAATTATCCTCGATAAGCAAGTTGATTCCCCTGTAACCTTCTAATCCTGCAATACCGCAATTCCTTATAATGTTGTTTCTGACAATATGAAAACCGATCATGGGTTCGGGTTCAGTATACCACATTTCATTTCCCAGGTCCATACCCAATGAGTTGGCCCATTCTATGGTGCAATCCTCAATGATCCAATGATGACCACGATTGGAGGAAACCATCCCACGCTGGGGAACGGGGAAACCATTCCCGCAATGTTTGAATGTGATCCCTTTGATCCTGATATAACCCATACCATATTCTTTTGGAACAAAGACCTGTTCCTTGGCTGTTGCTTCTATCAGATAATCCGCAGGTCCCTTATTTCCCGGAAATCTTACATGGATCCTCATCCCATGATGTTCCACCCAGAATGCTCCTTCAGTTTTCATCAGAAGGGAAGTGGGAGCAAGAACCTGTTCCAGGGGTTTCCCATCCAGGAATATCATACCCCGTCTTTTAAAATGAGGATCCGGAATTACCTCTTCAAAATCCATCGCTCCCCTCTCATGCAATAAATTGACCATTCCAAATGGATTATAGCCCATAAAGTGTTTCGGATGAAGATCGAATTGCCAGATCTTTATGCCGGCATACATTTCCTTTTCACTTTCACCCATGTCCCTGGTATAGTCCCATCCTTTTCCCTCAACCCATTCCTCCGGGGGTAATATGATTGAACCGCTGACAATGACATTTTCATTTTCCGCGGCTTCATATGCAATCATTTTCCCCGGACCGGAACCACCCTGTTCGGGATTGATTGTTTCCCTGTAGAGTCCCTCCCTGATAATTACCCGTTCCCCGTGCTTCAGTATTTCTGCTGCTTTTGAAATGGTTTTAAAAGGTGCTGATTCTGATCCGTCGTTGGAATCAGAAGCATGTGGATCGTTGATGGCTACATAATAGGTCTTTGTATATAAGGATTTGGTCTCCCAGGATTTGTACTTCTGACCATTGGCCAGTCTGTTATCCTGAATGTCACTGAATATCTTTCCTGCATTTTTCTCCTGGCCGGATAGAAGTGATGGCACTATAATAGCAATGTATGCTAAAAGAAATTTTAAGTTTTTCATGGTGTATTCGTAATATGGTTGATAGATCAATTAGTATAAAAGATTCTTAATCTGTTCTTACCTGATGTACCTTAGGCTTCCCCTTCACCTCAACAACAACTGTTGTTACTGTAAATTCATCAAATTTTGGAAGGTCCAGAAGAAAGAGCCTTGGACCATTTTTTACAAATTCAATCTCCTTACCGGTTTCCAGGAATTTCACAGAAAGCACTTCATTTTTAATCTCGGCATAGCAGTGTTCGCTTTCAGTAGGAGCATTATAAAAATGAAGGTATATTTTACTTCCCTGGACAGTAGGGATGATGTTTTTATTCCACAGTTCTGCAAAATCAGTTCTTTCTGCCCTGCCTTCCAGGAATTCATGATTCTTCTTTATCCATGTACCTACCTCGTCGAGTATCTTCACCGATTCTTCCGGAATGGTCCCGTCAGCCTTTGGGCCTACATTCAGAAGGAGATTGCCCCCACCCGAAGTTGCTTTCAGGAGTATGGTTATGACCTCCTTGGGAGTTTTGTAGAAATGATCTGTTGCATGATATCCCCAGCTTCCGTTGAGGGTCATGCAAGCCTCCCATGGTTTTCCCATATCACCTGCTGCAATTCTTTGTTCGCTGGTATTAAAATCATAGGGTTCCTCGTTGCGGCTATTGATCAAAATCCCGGGTTGCAACTCGTATACTTCCCTGTTGATGGCCGCTCCTTCCAGTCCTTCCTCGGGTGCGGTGCCATCCCACCATAATATATCGATTTTGCCGTAGTTGGTCATCAACTCTCTCACTTGGCTCTGGTAGTATTCTATGAAGCGCTTGCGGGCTTCCTCACTGGCCCATGTGGTTGGCCAGTCCCTTTCAAAAGGAGGGTAATCCGGGTGGGTCCAGTCAGCCACGGAATAGTACAGCCCCACCTTCAATCCCGCTTTTCTCACAGCATCTACATACAACCGGATCAAATCTTTTTCCGGCCCGTAAGTCATGGCATTGAATTCCTTGGTCTTCGTATCCCACAGGCAGAATCCGTCGTGATGCCTGGCCGTCAAAACAATGTATTTCATGCCTGCATTTTTGGCAATCCTGGCCCATTCCGCGGGATCAAAATTTTCAGCGGTAAACCTGCCCGCGTATTTTTCCTTGTATTCTTCCAGTGGGATGAGTTCCCTGTTCATTACCCATTCCCCGCGTGCAGGGACCGCGTAGACTCCCCAGTGGACAAACATACCGAAATGTGCCCGGTAGAACCAGTCGCGGCGGATCGAATCTGCCCTGGCATCGGTTTCATAATTTCCTGTATGTGCTGATGAATTAATCTTTGCCTTGGATTCATTCTTTATCATATTTGAGGTATTGCATACCATAAAGATCATTATCATTGAACCGGCCTTGACTAATTTAAAAGTCTTTTTCTGTGATCTGATTTTTGTTTTTTTCACTGTATTTTGTTTTATAGAAATTAATGATTTACATGTACAATTTCACTGTATTTAATCCGGAAATAAAGGATCATAATATTTAGTAGATATTTACAATAATCCGTTGATAAGAAAAGAGGGGTGGGGTTCCGGAATCTTTAACCTCGAGAATAATATGTAGGGTTCCGGATCCCTTCTCAGATAATATCAGTTCAGTTTTCTTATCACCTGACTCTGTTAAAACAACATTTCCGGCAGGGTAACTGCCTGCTTCCGGGTAGAGGTACCATTTGTATGAAAGGGAATCGAGATCCGGATCGGATGAACCTTCAGCACTGATTATCACCCTACTTCCCTTTCTTAATGAAATAAAATGAGGTCTGGTTGATGGGATACCATTAAATGCAGCAGAGGGATTATGATTCACCTTATGATGGCAAAGCGGGAGACACCTGTCCATGCGGGCAGCAAAATCATTTTGAAAAGCTTCGCGCCATCGAAACAGTGATGCCTGACTACTCTTAAAAATTTCACCGCGATATTTCCAGGTATCTATAGTATCAATATACATTGAATAAGGTCTGTAATTCTCTGCCCATTCATTATATTTCCAATACATTTGAGGATTTACAACTTTACTTGAAGTAAAACGTCCACCCCAACTTCCCCACGAGGGTTGCATCGGATCAGACAGGCCGTTTCTTATAAGATAAAGTAATGATGGTGTGTCTCCTTCGTATTTGTAAGTGGCTTTTGTATAGAACGCTCCTAAAGCTCCATGGTTCCATACATTATTTTTCACCCATTCATGGTCGATATTTTCCAATGCCGGTCCCGTTAATTCAACCGGATTCGGAGATGCATACTGCTGCGACATCCCAATAAAACTGGAAATATTCCTTATGTAAAAAATATCGGGGAAGTTATGGCATATCCAAGCTCCGGCATCATCCTGCCCGGCGATATCATAAATTCGGATTTTATCAATGAATCTCTTCCTGGCCTCAGGACCCCTGGTTGATTTGACATCCCACAATGATTGAGCCAGATCAAGCGCACCACCCCAGACAATGATCCATACCGGACGCGGGTCTTCACGATCAACTACAGCAATAATATGTTCGGAAGCTTCTGAAGTTTTGCCTTTTCCAACTCCTTTCATTCCAAAAGCGATATTGCCGTTTTTTGTTACAGACCGTAAATATTCAGCAGTAGGATAGTCTTTTGAGTGTTTTAATAGATTAGGATATATCTTTTCATAGGCATCAATTCTCTCACATATCTTTTCCGGGTGTATCGTATCCTTTAACCATACAGATGTTGTTGCAATAATTCCTTCTATCTGGAAATGATCAGCGTATACCAACAACCGTATCAATGATTGTTCATCATCAGGCTCGTTAGCAATATCTGTAAGGACAATCAGCCTGGTTCTGTCATCTGCTTGTGAAACCAATGTGAAAAAAGGTGTCATAACAGCCAGAAAAATGCATCTAAGTACATACAGGTTATAAAAGAACTGCATATGTTATCTGGTTATAAAAATTTAATAATTTATCTTCATTGTGCTGATTCAAATTCCAGGTAATCGATTCTTGCCCAGTCTTTTTGATCTGCCTTTCCTGCAATTTTGATCGTGTCACCCTGTCGGATGTTTACATTCCTGATTTGTCTTATTTTCCAGCAATCGAAATCCTGATCCAACTGCCATGTATCAATTTCAACATCATTAAGGAAAAGACTTATTTGTCCATTGCCTTCTTTTTCATCTGCATAGCTGATCCGGATATCATAATCTCCGCCGGTTTCCCCAAATATATATTCGGCCGTCCCCAGGCCGTCAGTATTAATGCACCGTTCGTACAGCCAGGGATTGGGGTAATAGTTGTTCAGTGTCATATGTTCTGCCTCGATCCCGGAGATGGGAGGGATCCCTTTTATTCCTGCTTCCGAGAGGCCATTCCTCACAGCCCGGAGGATGGAAAACGCGGCTCCGTCATAATGCCCCAGCGTGATACCCTCGCATCCTGCTGCTACAGATGTCTTGATTCCCTGTTTTACCAGTTCGGGATAAGCCCTGTTACGAACACCAATGGCAGCCAGAACCGGGATCCGGTCGCCGGTTTTTTGTATGACCCGCGAGATACATTCCTTCTTATTAACAAGCAGGGCGGGATCCCCTTCCTGTTCCTGGTAACTCATGATGCGGACCGAATTCAGGCTGCCTGCAACGTCCTCGAGATACAAGCCGTCCACTTCAGGATTCCTTCTCCAGTTGTTCAACCTGAAATCGATATCAGGATTTTCATCATGGATAAGCTTTGAAATTTTTTGGTACAGGGCTTTAACAGACTTCCTCCTGAACTCCATCAATTGATCTTTGTATGGTTGCAATTCGGGATTATCATTCAAGGCACTTTGTATCGAGGAAAGATCGTAACCCATTTCTGTTGCTTTGTTTTTGCATGCATCGCAGAAACATCCTCCTTGATCCGGACCCCCGGTAGCAAAATTCACCATACAGGTCTGGATATAATCCAGGTCATAATGCCTGGCCAGGTCTGTGTAAATAGCCACCAGGTATTCCCGGACATCAGGATTATTGAGACAGGGGAGATAATCTCCCGACCACTTGGTTGCGGGATCCCGTGTGATCGTTCTCTGTATCAGGTCTTTATTCTGCGGGGAAGAAAGTAACCGGTTGCTGATAATGGTATGGGATATTTCCACTCCCGCTTTCATGCTCCGCTGATGCGCAGCATCAACTACCACTTTGAGCCAATCCGTATCACTCAGGAATTCATGGGCGGAAAGGGCAGGTTTCAGCCTTCCATACAATGTTGTATCCGGATGCCAGGATATTTTACTGTCTTCTGCAAACCATTTTTGTCTCACTGGATTATGGGGGAACCGCTCACAATTATAGGGTCTGGGTTCGTGATGCATCAATGCAATCAGGTAGACTGAGTTCACGGCGGCCATATTTTGCATATTATCAAGCAAATTGTCAATCCCTTCGTCATGCACTTCCCATGCATACGTGCTTGCAGAGACTTCAAATCGATCATACGGTTTTTTTGTTTCCGCGGCATCATTAATGCATCCCGGCAGGATGAGCAGGACAGCCAGAAGTTTAAGAAACATCCATGTAAAAGTGCTTTCAGGCTTTTTCGGCCGGAGAGGACCACAATTCTTGTTATTTTTTAAATACATCATTTATTGTTTTATCTGGATTATTTGGATAGCGTAAGTATTGTGCTCAGAAGGTCTTCATCCCTTGAAGAAGATCCTGCCATGATAATGAATTCCCCGGGTTCTGCTACATAATCCATGTTGATATTATAAAAAGAAAGCAGGTCGGAAGTGATTTCCAGGGTAACCGTTTTTGTTTCCCCCGGTTGTAAAAATATTTTTTTAAACCCTTTTAGTTCTTTAACGGGCCGGGCGACAGAGCTAAAGCGATCCCTGATATACATCTGCACGACTTCATGGCCTGCCCTGTCCCCGGTGTTCGTTACATCTATATGCATCTTTGTACCGTGGTCCATTTTGATCACTGGATTTTCAAGTCTTAGGTTTTCAAATTTAAAGGTGGTATAGCTGAGGCCAAATCCAAAGGGATACAAGGGAGAAATGTCATCAAAAAGGTAACCTCTTCTGGAAGAAGGTTTATAGCTGTAATAGGAGGGGATATGTCCAACGGAACGGGGAATAGATACCGGAAGTTTACCTCCGGGATTGAAATCACCGAAAAGTACATCCGCCACAGCTTCCCCGGTAGCCTGGCCCAGGTACCAGCATTCAAAAATTGCCGGTACCGTTTCATTTATTTTTGTTATGGAAAGGGGTCTCCCGTTAAAAAGCAGGATAACAACCGGTTTACCGGTGGCCACGATGGCGTCGGCCAGGTCGTTTTGCATTCCCAGCAGTTCGAGACTGGAGCGGTCGCCCATATGGTTTGTATCCCATGCCTCCCTTGATGTTTGTTCATTGCCTCCAAGTGCAAGGATCACTGCATCGCTTATCCTCGCGACCTGCACAGCTTCCGTTATCCTTTTATTATCCTCGGCAGGATCGGGTAAAACTACGGTATCACCGGCCCAGCTGCCTCCGACGGTGATCTTGCATCCCTCGCTATATAACACATTGATCCGGCCATCCACTTTTTCTTCGATCCCCTGCAATACCGTGGAAACTTTTTCGGGTATGCCGCTGTATCCACCGAGCAATTCAACATTGGCATTGGGTCCTATTACAGCAAGTGTCCTTATTTCAGACATGTCCAGCGGAACAATATCTTCTTCATTTTTAAGCAGGGTAATAACCTCCCTGGCTGCTTCGAGGGTCAGTGAACAATTTTTCTCACTGCCCACCGTTTTTATTGCATTTTCGGGATCAACGAAAGGATCATCGAACAATCCCATTTCAAATTTCGCCTGAAGGTTGGCAGTCACAATTTCATCCAGGACAGATTCTTTTAAAGTACCTTCATTAACCAGCTCGACCAGGAAAGGGTATGCGAAAGGATCGGGAAGCTCAAAATTCACCCCGGCATGGATTGCCAGGTTGGCTGCTTCCTTGAAATCTTTCGCCACTGAATGAAGCAGGTTGATCTCCTTTACGCCTTGGTAATCGGATACTACCATTCCGTCAAATCCCCATTCCTGTCGCAAAATTTCTGTGAGCAACCATGAATTCGCATGAGACGGGACCCCGTCGATCTCATTGTATGATGCCATGACGCCCTTCACTTTAGCTTTCTGAACAACTTCCTTAAAGGGATAAAGATGTACTTCCCTCAGTTCACGTTCTGAAATAAAAACCGGTCCGCAGTTCGTTCCATTTTCAGGAATACCGTGTGCACCGAAGTGTTTTAAGCTTGCAAAAAGGTGTTTTTTATCAAGATAGGTCCGGTCACCCTGGAATCCGTTGACAGCCGCGATTCCCATACGGGCAACGAGGTATGGATCCTCACCGAAAGTTTCTTCAACCCTGCCCCAGCGTGGTTCTCTTGCCACATCCAGTACAGGGGTCAGTGCCAGGTGCAGTCCCCTGGAGCGCGCTTCTTCTGCTGCCATTCCGTAAAGATTTTCAACCAAAAGGGGATTGAACGTTGAAGCGATGCCTATAGGTACCGGAAAACTTGTACCATCAAGTGCTGCATGTCCATGCAGGCATTCTCCGTGAAAAAATGCCGGGATCCCCAGCCTGTTATTTTCCATGATAAATTTCTGCATCTCGTTAGTCAGGAGGGCCATTCCTTCTGCATCTTTACCCCCTCCCTCGTCATAATGGAGGCTGATCTGTCCTATTCCCAATCCGTCTTTGAACAGATTATTTGCTTTTTTGGGGTCAAAATCACCCTTTTCGTCCAGCATATCATTCTTGAAATGTCGCCAGTAACACTGGGTTTGTGCAACCTTTTCCTCGAGTGTCATATGGCTTAGCAGATCTTTGGCCCTTTGTTCCGGTGTCAGTGCCGGATCCATATATGGCAGGGATCCCCGGGGGGTAGTTTTTTTACATCCACCCATGGTAAAAAGTACTATAATGACTGTCCCGAGGGCTGAATGCAGCATTGAACGTTGATGTTTAAGAATCATGGTTTCTCTTGTTGATTATTATTTCCATTCGGTTGCAGGAATGAAATTTCCAATGCACCGGGGTTTATTTATTAATTACCGGTTCGAATTGAAACAGTAAAGCGTCGTTGACATTTACCTTGATGTCGATCCTATCGGAATCTTCGGCCAGCACCTTATGATTGTACGCGTCCGTGATCTTTGCCCTGTATGGCAGATTTATTTTACAGTTACCGGTTTCATGGGCGAAAAAGCCAACGAAGTTTTTGCACTGGTATGTCTGTCCCAGGAAATCGGTATAGACATGGCAACCTGCCGATCTTGCAATGTTCCTCAAAATATGTTTCGGTACCAGTGGTGCGGTACTGTAGACCGAAACCCAGTTGTCCATGTCCTTGACACCCAATCCTGCCGGTTTGCCTTCAATATCAAGAATATGCCCCAATATTGTATCGGCTTGTTCAATGAAGAAACGGGGCCTTACGGAGAATCCAACGTCCGAGCCGGGATAATGTCTCAGGGAGGAATGATACTTGATCAGATCGGGTGATAATTCTCCATAAGTACCATAGACGATTGGGGAGATCCTGCCTTTAAGCAAGGGATGATCGCTTTCGATGGTCTTTACTGCAAGTTCACCCGGATCCATGGTATAGCCATATTCGAATCCCGAGATCAGTTCCATTCGCTCAAGGTCGAGGCCCTGTTCGGAAACGACACCGGGTGCATAGACCCAAAGGATATAATTCCCGTTGCGCATGCAATGTTTCCTGATAAGTTCAAATTCTTCATCCGAGAAATGAACTGCACTGGGGAAGATCCAGAATTTATATTGCGCCGTCTCGGACGGGTCAAGGTATTTCAGGTTTTCCAGCATCAGATCGTCGTATCCCAGTCCCATCCGTTCCAGTTCAAATTGTTTGAACTGCAGGATAAGTGGAGCGCGCAATGCTTCATTTTCCTTATAGTAAAAGCCATCACGCGATTGTAAGACTACTGCAACCTGGCGGTTATTGATGCCGGTCTTGAAATAAAGATCCCTGCCGATTTTCAAAGTCTTTTTCAATTCTTTTACCATTTCCGGGCTGTTGTACATACCTCCCGCGAGATCCATGAACCATACAGAGGCCCCCTCCATCAATGCCTTGCTTAGGTCGCGCCGCAGAAGGTTGCCGCTTTCAGCCGGAGTTTCCGGGTTGTGATGATCGGAAGGCCAGCAAGATTTAAGGTACGTGGAACCATCCAGTTCATGAAGATATTGTTTCCCTCTCCTTACCACACTTGCCACCACACCCTGGCCTGAGATGACTCCCTCAAGCTGCCGGAACGAGTATTCATAGGGTGCCAGGATATAATCCACATCGGGGCAGGAAATGACTTCCTCAAGGTGTACATGTCCGCTCCTGGTCTGCGTTACCCCTCCACGGGGCTGTTCAACCCAGTTATACCCATAAAAGACAAAAACCAGTTTTTTCCCGTTGGTTGCTTCTTTAACTTTTCCTGCCAGGTGGGCAAGTGTTTCATAGACCTGGCGATTGAATATCTCGTAATAATCGAGGAGAGCCTGCTCTTCCGGGATGGAACGCAGCACACCATATCCCGCGGTCAGTCTCCTGTCAACATCCGGTATATCCAGTTCATCGAATGATGACAGGTTCAATCCATAAACTTCATTGACTTCCCGTATGTTACCATACTTATTTCTGACATAATCCCGGTATGCCTTTCTCATGGGCTCACTGTAGTCACCCATCTGGTAACCATTCACGAAACGGTCAGGGATCTCCGTGTAAGCATACCACTGGAACCACTCCCCGCAGCTTCCGCAGCCCGGAAGGTATCCTATGATATTGTTGCCATATTTTCTTTCAAGGTGTTTGATCACGGCAACCATGGCCTCGCCAGCATCCTCGCGCCATTCCAGGGAAGCATAGGATGGCATTTTCCGTCCCAGGTTCCTCCGGCGGGGAACAGCCTGCTGGTCCTCATGCTTTACTGCCCACCAGAAATTCCTCGAATACCCGTAGACAAGTCTCACGATAATTTTTGCATCCGGTTTTTTTGATAATAAGGATTCAATATTATTATCGAGGCTGTATTCGTCTGATTCAAGGAAGTCATATACACCATCCGCGACCCAACCGTGGCCCCCTCCGAGGATATTGAAGACATCAAAACCTGCATCAAGGAAATTCTGATAGTTACCGGGCCTGGTGGAACAGAATATACCGTCATGGGGCACACCGTTTATGAACAAGGTCGATCTGCCCCGGTACATTTTCATTTCAGCAGTGAGGGTGTTATTCCCGGCTGGTTTTTTACCGGGCTGGGTATACGTTCCGGTACATAACGTTAGGAATAAAATGATGTAGCTGATTATCAACAGATTACTTTTCTTCATGGTATTGATATTAAATACTTGTTTAGAATTTTAGTTAAAAATTTGCTGAGTAATTTTTATCCTATTATCATCTCATGTCAGACATCTATGTAATCCTCCTTCAATGCTTTCGCTGCCAGTTCCTTACATGCATTCAAAAGGTCAAAATCTGCAAGGTTGGCTTTTTGAACTGCATTGATCCACTTTTCAGGCCATACGGATAATCCATACAGTGCGCCAAGCCAGGAAGCAGTATTGGTTGCAATGCTGTCGGCGTCTCTTCCCCCTTTTGCTGCAGTGAGGATCGTTTTTTCAGGGTCACCATCCCCGTATACCAGGTAGGCGAGGGCCCAGGGCTGTTGTTCTGCAAAAGCCACCGATGAACAGAAATCTTCCGTGCAGGTAATTTCCTCGGCAGGAGGTACCGGACCTTCTGTTGCGTTATACTCACCCGTATGTGTGTCATTGGCAACAGAAGCATAGGTGTACAGGTTCTCATAAAGTTCATCCGGTGACACGGAGTCAAGACCGATATTCACGGCTCTTTCAAACAATTTTCTTGCTTTCTCACCCGAATAAGCCAGCACAGTATCCACAACCGATGGAATGGTGGCGTCCTGTTTGAATGCCGCCGCCTGTCCTGCTACGACAGATGAAAGGATATTTCTTGCCAGATTTGTTTTCCATATGGAACATAGTTCGGTAGTTACCTCATAGGCTTTTTCCACATTACCGGCATGTATGATGGCGACTGGTTGCCACCAGCCGCCGCCTCCACCCTGGATATCCATAAACTGCCCGGCATCCCTGGCAGGGAATTCACCATTACCGATTCGTTTCAAGTGGTCCAGGGGAGGATCCCACCACCCAAAGAAATCCGAATGCTCAAGCAGGTAATCTGCAAGCTTCTCCGCGGTATAAGGAGGTTTGGCATGAAGAAAAAAACGGAGGAGGTCCATCCTGATGTAGGTGTCGTCGGTGACGGTACCCGGATCTCTGCGCTGGGCCCATCCATCCTCGGGAGGTTCGAAAAGCGAAACCGGTTTCCCGAAGGGGAGCAGATCTTTGAAGTTACCTGCATACTTTCTGATCCTTAGGTAATGCTGGCATTCCACCGGACCTCCCATGGAATCCCCGATAGCCGCACCTATAAAACACCCCAGGGCCTTGTCGGTAAAGTATTTTTGTTTTTCTTTTGATAAGGATCCCCTGTTGCAAAAGGTCAGGAAAGGCCCGGAAAGCATGATCCCTGAAAGGGATAGGATTCCCGATCTGATGAATGACCTTCTCTGGATGTTGTTTCCTTTATGTTTCATTATCTTGTTAAGATTTGTCAGACTTTTCCAGCCAGGTTTGATCCCTGCCGCTGAAATCAAGGTCGACTCCCTGGTTTCTCAGCGCATCCTGGATCTTTGTGACCGGTATTTCCCGTGGGATTGTGTCATTTTTTGCCGAGAGTGCCGCTGCCACACCGGCTGCATGTCCCGTGGCTATACAATTCCCCATGCTTTTACCGGCAGAAGCCCCCACGTGGGTCGCTGAAATACATCGTCCCGCCACCAGCAATCCTTCGATGGATAAAGGCACAATGGCCCGGTAGGGTACATCGTGGACCTTCATCCTGTTGACCCGTACAAATCCGATGTCAAGGTTTCCGCTTCGCCACGCGATGGCATCATCGAACCTTGCGCCGTTCAGGGCATCCTCTTCGGTAAGGATATAACCTCCCCTGACCCTGCGGCTTTCCCGGACCCCAACGCGTGCGCCGGCGCCCACGATCTCGATCCCGTTCAGTCCGTTGCCCGCGTATTTCCGGAGCGCTTCGACCATCTGTATCACTTGCCTCCTGCTCAGGCATTCAGCTTCTGAAAACTGGAAGGGATCCGCAGCGTTGAATTGTCCGAGATCACGGGTGCCGGCATGGTTGGTATAGTAAAAATGTGAATTACCTACCGGTGACAGATTGGGAATACCCTTGTGTATCAAGGGGAAATCATTTTTTGCTTTTTGCAGCTTGCGGGTATAAATATCCTCACCCTTAAGGATCTCCTCCGGTGATACATTGGATGTATTGAAGCAAAGTGTCATTGGGGAGAGGTTCCCGGTTTCCGTCATGGTTTCTGCCCCGGCAAAGAAAGATATATCCGCATCCCCCGTGCAATCGATCACCACCCTGGCCCTGATCTCCATGGGGCCCTGCTTGGTGGCCACGACAATGCCGGTAATCCTGTCCCGCTCCACCAGGGCATCGATGGCCCGGGTATGAACCAGGTATTTACATCTCACTTCATCCAGGGCATCCATGATCGCAACCTTCAAATATTCCACGTTACAAAGCAGGGCATTAGGGCCGTCATAGTTTGTCCCGGTTGTGAACCTCCCGGCCTGGCTTCCCAGGGCAAACAGCTTGTCGATCAACAATTCGTGAACATGTGACCGGGGTTTACCTCCCGGACGCATCTGGTTCATCTGCATTCCACATCCCCAGGCTCCAACACCTCCAAAAAATCCACAATCTTCAACAACGAAGACCTTCGCTCCCATCAGGGCTGCTCCAAGAGCAGCACCGATTCCTGCAGGTCCTCCACCTGCCACAAGAACATCCGTTTCAGCGAGGAGTTCTCTTGAGAACTTTTTCCGGCTGTTTTTTTGGGGACTTTGATCACATCCCGAACCCAATCCCAGGGCAGCGGCCGCGGTGGTCGCAGTGGCAATGAAATTTCTCCTTGTAAATTTCTTTTTCATTTGATTATTAATTAGCGAGCAATGGTTTTAATAATCTGTACGGTTTTCCCTGCTGAAGTGGTTCCAACTACCCTGACATATACCCTCTCTTGTTCCGGATCATATAACCATCCGGAAGTGACTCCTTCCAATGCATCCGGTTCGAGATACCTGGTCAGGGTCATTTTACCATCAACCACCCTTGAAGGGCACCCTCCTGATTGATTTATTTGCAGGATCCAGGCACGATGCCCCGGCTTCCCCTTATATTCTCCCGCTGCTTTGTTTATGCTGATGACAATCTTTGATGAATCATCATGACATTCAATCGCCGTTTTACTGAATTCACCCTGCTGATAAGCAGTAGTAAATTTGTCATCCTCATAAAGGGTGAATTCTGAAGCACGGAAGGGATAAATATCCAATATCACCGGGTCCCAGGTCTCTCCCTTTTCGATCCAGTTCTGATCTTTTCTCATCGGAATGATGGCACCTGAACGGACAAAAAGGGGGAGTTTTTCAACATCTGATGTATTGTAATCAATTACCTGTCCGCCTTTATATACTGTTTTATCCCAGTAGTCGATCCAGTCATGTCCTTCCGGCAGATAGATTTCCATGCTGTTGAGATCCGCGTATACCGGCGCAACGAGAAAGTTTTCACCGAACATATATTGAAATGGCCACTGGTCGCGGTCACAGTGAAGGTCATGCGGAAATGCAAGAAGCATGGGACGGCAGATGGGAAATCCTGTCAAATAATTCACGTATGCTGTTGAATATATATAGGGCAACAACCGGTACCTGAGTTTCCTGTGTTTGCGGATACTGTTTTCAGCCGTGGGCAAAAGTGCTTTCTTTTCATCAGTCAATGTCCTGAATACGTTCATGGTCATCTGTCTTTCATCCTGGATATCCTTGATGCCTTCCTCCCGGAAATCCATAATTCTTGCCAGCTCACTGAAGTCCATAATCTGTTGCCAGGGCTTGAAAGTATGGGACCTTGACACCGGGTTGAAATCAATGAATTGGTTCCATCGTGCCTGAAGTTTCCAATTCTTCGCAAAACAATCGGCAGTAATGTAACTTACTCCCTTCATGGATCCATGGGAATTGGTTATCGCATTAACTTGCCATTTGAATTCCCTGTACGTATTGTCAATGTCACCAGTCCATCTGAAGGGATATCGTCTTGTACCGATCAGGTTATTGGCAGGGATGGTGTTGTCTCTTTTGAGTTCATAGGGATTGAGTTCCATCATTTTCCTGCAGCCCATGAAAAGGACCCTTTGACCGGCTCTAAAATAATCCTGTATACCTGACCAGATGACACCATCGGTAATATCATTCTGGCGTGTATCCTGCCAGGAACCATCTGCCCCGTCATCCAGCTCTTCAATAATTCTTTGCCACCAGTATTCTTCACTATAAACTTCAGAGGTCCATTCCCTGATTCTCCTGAGTGTATTGATCTCTCTGTGTGGAAAATTCGGCGCACTGTGATGGATAAGCATGACATTAAAATGCATGGAATCCAGTTTCGAAAGCATCTGCTCGTGTGAAAGCGGGACTTCATACGCGGGGGCCCAATCCAGTTGACCCCAGTATTGTTCCTCTTCTCCGGGGCAACCATCCCCCCATTCGAAGTCGATGATCAGATTGTCACAGGGGATCTCATGTTCGCGGAGATCCCGGGCTAATTTCATAAGCTGCACCTGGTCCCCGGCACATCCAAGATGCTGGGTCTGAAAAAATCCATAGCCTTTCAGTGGCAGGAGCGGTTCCGGTCCTAGCAGCTCATTCAGCTGGGAAAAAAGTTCCGGATAACCCGGTCCGTATATGAAGTAAAGGTCATGGATCAGGTCCTCATGCAGATAAGTATCCACGTACCTTCCCGTGGAGGGATTATAGAACCAGTGTGAGTAAGGGCTGTTGTTGTTTCGTTCGCCAAACGCACTGGCATTGTCGAAGACGGTATATCCATCCCGGAACATACCATAAATTTTGCCCTTTGAGGGATAGATCCGCCTGGCTGCTCCTTTTTTCCATACGGTCCAGGAATAATCGTCCTTTGACACGATGATCCTGATGGTCGAAGTTTCAATGTAGTGATACCGGTCGTCTTCCCATGCTTTGAATACAACCGGTTCCCATTTTCCTGTTTTCCCTATCGGATAAGGAATTTCATACTGTGCCGGGAACTTTTCACCTTCCAGTGCCGAAACCCTGAAACGAAACATGGTTGGTTTATATAGAGAAATTTCTATATTTTCTTCCAATACAATTTTTGTACAATATCCGGGGAGGCCCGGGGCATTTCCTTCCATATCCGGGAGTTCACCCTTCAGGGTGCCTGAAAGCGAAATCACCAGGAAACCCATGGCTGCCAGGCTCCGTAGTTCACGGAATAACTGGCAGAAAGAACGCATATGGTGTCTGGATGGATGTTCTGTCATATTTCTTTTTTCATAAAGTCCGGTATCATTGTTGGTCATTCACCCGGCGACACTAAGAGGACCCAGTCTTTCCCTCCCGGGGCTGTCAACCTGGACCCTGTTCCGCCATTTACCCTGACCGGATCGTACCAGGTTCCTGTACGAGGGCAATACCAGGAACAATGGAATTTATCGGTTGGAAGATCCAGGATCACTTCCGGAATTTCATCAGCAGGGCCGGCCGTTGCATGATTTACCGGATCATCGGGATTCTGGAGGTAAATGATGTAGTTATTTCCTTTACGGATACACTTGAACAAAGCAGGATTGTCACCGGCGAGGCTGTCCGACGGGATCCAGCTGACGAGATCGATTTTCCTGCCGGTGAAGAAGTCATGAATGTAATTAAAATCATGCGCGCCCTCTTCCAGCAATCCAAGGTTATTTGCCCTGTAATACCCCATGATACCAGATGGCGTGAGGGTATCAACAAAAGCTTCGTATGTTCTCAGGCCACCGTATGTTGGGTGCCCCCCGGAGAGAAGATTCGCCCACATCAATCTCCTGAAATAATACCGGTCGTTCTCCGGGTTTCTCCAGTTTTCATACCTGTCTTCATCAAGTACCACAGGTTCTTTTCCTATTGTCCGGTATTCCAGAACTATCCTTCCATCCGCCTGGTCTATATCTTCAAGGGTGATGATGTCTGACCACCGGGCGTCCACGAAAGAATAACCCTGGTACCTTTTCTGGTGATTTGTGATCAGGGTACCCCAGGGTTCCTCTGCGGCCATTTTTGCCCCGATCATCCCGACCGCTTCTTTCAATTCTTCTCTTCTGCTAATATCTCTGTCATTGGAGATACAGTAGTAAATGTTGGGATAGGCCGACCAACGGGCCTGCATATATTCGATGGCCTTCACCGACATGGGGTCACCGTTTCTGAAATTCAACAATTCCCGGTCGTCCTCGGCAAAAGGGATCAACTCGAAGATGATATCCGGGTATTTTTCAAGCGCGTAATTCAGTCTTTTTTCCATTTCCTGCCAGTAATTCAGATCAAGCCCGGTTCTTTCCTCATTGAAAAGGGCCTCGACAGTGTGACGCGAACGGGCGAACCAGCACCTGATTTTTGTGGCGCCCATTTTTGCTGCCTGGTCGATATATTCTTTCCAGTATTTTTCCGTGTCAACGAGATAGCGATATCCTGTCTCACCAATATGCAGGAACCAGCTGCCATCGTCATACATAAATTGGCAGGGATCAGATTTGTCGATTTTAAGTTTCCCTTTAAGGCCTGAAGGTTTTACCTTAAACTTGCCTTGTTTACCATCCAGATCAGCATTATCCGAGGAAGTAACCCATTTCCAATTGCCGGTTTCACCGCAGTAAGCTCTGAATTTAAATGTGTTGTTCCCATCATAAAATCCCCCGACCCGGATGGAATCACCCCCGGGACGTATAATTACCGCCGTGAGGTCAACATCGGTAAAAGGGTTGGGTACTTCATCCCTGATGGAGATCTGTGCTGTATAAAAACTTCTCAAGGGGATCTTCTCATTGCATCCCGACATTAAAATCACAACAGGAACAATAGCAATCAAAATAATCTGCACCGGTGTTTTACGATTTTTTAAGTCCATAATTATTAGTTTCATTTTGTATAAGGCATCAGTGTAAATCCATAACGGTATATCCTGTCGGGAAAGATCCTGTATTTATCCAGGGGAAGTGCACCCCATGAATTGTCACCACCCACGCCCCTCTGTTTCAGATCAATATTTAGCGTGATGATGTCTCCCGGTCTTATGTCGGCGCCATACCTGTTGGGTTTTTCGTTCCCGTGATGTTCCAGGGCACCCGGCTCAAACTGCCAGGCACTGCAACTGAGTAATGAATCTGCAATGACTAAAAGTCCATTCCCATTACCATCATTTACACTCAGCCATCTTACATCTATCTTATTGCCTGTCTCCTGAGGTCGCACGTAAGGATGGTACTGATCCCATACGGTACCTGAATAACGGCCAATTGCTGCTCCGGTAAAACGGTCGCTGTAGCTTTCATGAGGGCCCCTCCCAAACCAGGTGATAAACCCGTACTCTCCCGGCAACATCAGTCTTGTACCGATCCTTGGCAATTCCGGCAGGGTATCATTTCCCGGGATCAAAGTAAAACCGACATGGATCTTAGCTGTATTTCCGATATTGTATTCAAGATTAACCATAGACTTTGATCCCGGCAGGATATATGCCGTCCTGACCAACACCCGATCAGTCAGTTTTTCGTATGCAAAGGATTCAAGTCTGGCATCGCTTCCGGCAGTTTTCCACACGGCGCATTGACCGGGCATGTTATTTCCCAGGTCATTATCGACGGGTGAACGCCAGAAATTTGGGAGCAATCCCATATGTACCAGTTCCTTTTCAGCGTTTTTCAGGGATACCATGGTCCCTGTAGCTTTATTGAAGCGAACCTGCATCTCCCCACAAACTATTGTTATTTCCTGATCTTCAGCAAACACAATGATGTTCTTATCTTTTATAACAGGTGTTTTATTTCCCGTGACAGGAACCGGAAGTTTGTATTGATCCCAGGCTACTTCAAAATCCTTTGGAATCAAGGGAAACTCCTTAGCTGTGAACCATCTGAATGTTATGAAATGTTCTGCGTTTCCCTTCAAGTTTGCCGGTTCGACAGGAATCCGGAATTGTTTTTCATTCCTTGCAGGAATGTTCAGATCATTCACCCCGCCCTTTTCCAGGATATTCCCTTCAGTCATGATCTCGTACACCAGGTAATAATCTGAAAGATCGATGAAATCATGCCTGTTGGAGGCTTTGTACAAACCCTTTTCCATGTCCACGGGAAACACTTTCATATACTGGTATACTTTTTTCATTTCCCAGATATGTGGATGGAGTTTGCGATCAGCCTGGACCAGGCCATTAGCGCAAAAGTTTGAGTCGTTTGGAAGGTTGAAATCACCCATATCACCGCCATAAGCCCAGTAAGCTGTACCGTTATCGCTGTATTTCAGGAAAGTCTGATCGCACCAGTCCCATATAAATCCACCCTGCAGTTTGTGGTTGGGAAGTATTACATCCCAATAATCCTGCAGGTTACCAACGCTATTGCCCATGGCATGGGCATATTCGCAAAGTATCAGGGGTTTTGGGATGGATGAATCGGCATAGGCTTCCAGGTCGTAAATGTTTTTGTACATGGGGCATACGATGTCAGTATGATCATTGAACCATGCCGGCTGGTATTGAACTGGTCGCGATTGGTCACGTTCCTTGATCCACCGGTATGTTGTGACAAAGTTTTTACCATCCCCGGCTTCGTTTCCGAGCGACCAAATGATGACGGAGGGATGGTTCTTGTCCCTTTCAACCATTCTGCATGTTCTGTCGATGAAAGCCTTTTCCCAGTACGGGTTATCCGAGATCAAAGAATAACCACCATTTTTATTGAATTCCATCCCGTGACTTTCAATATTGGCTTCATCTACCAGGTAAATGCCATACTCGTCACACAGTTCATACCACCTGGGGTGGTTGGGATAATGACTTGTTCTTACCGCGTTGATATTGAACTGTTTCATAAGTTGAATATCCCTGATCATACTTTCTTCGGTAATGGCTCGTCCGGTTACCGGGTCATGTTCATGCCTGTTCACCCCTTTGATATGCACCGGGATACCGTTGATCAGCAATTGTGCATTCCTGATCTCCACTTTTCTGAAACCTATCCTGGTGGACACTGTTTCAATGATTTTTCCTTCGGTATCATGAAGAGCAAGCAGCAGGACATAAAGATGGGGCGTCTCTGCAGTCCACTTCAGAGGATATTTGACTTCTGTGTTAAAATCAATTGTTTGATTGTGGTTTGGACCAACAGATATTGATTTCTGACCTGAACTAATGGAATTATCAGGATCATTTTTATCAAAAAGATCATACCGGACCTTCAGGTTTTGGTATTTATGATCACCGAGATTCCGTAATTCTATTGTAAGAGCTAATGTACCGTCGAGGTAATTGCTGTCCAGATCTGCCCTGGCAAAGAAATCCCTTATATGAACCTCCGGAAGGGCAAAAAGATACACGTCTCTTTCGAGTCCACTGACTCTCCACATGTCTTGTCCTTCCAGGTAGGATCCGTCACTCCATCGGTAAACTTCTATAGAAATGGAATTTTCACCCGGTCTTAGAAAACGGCTGATATTGAACTCGGCCGGGATCTTACTTCCTTTCGCGAAACCGGCATAGATCCCGTTGATCCATACAAATCCTGCTGATTTCAGGCTTCCGAGATGCAGAAAAACCTGCCTGCCTTTCCAGTGCCGGTGAATGGTAAAGGATCTTTTGTACGAACCTACAGGATTTGCATCCGGGATCTCAGGGGGTTCAGGTGGAAAGGGGTATTCCTCATCCAGGTAAATGGGCCGGTCAAATCCCTGGAGTTCCCAGTTGCCGGGTACTGTGATGTTATCCCACCGGCTGATATCATAGCTATCTTTATAGAATCCGGCCGGCCGGGCGGTTGGTTTGGGAGAATAATGAAATCGCCATGTTCCATTCAGGGAAAGTATGTAAGGAGACTTTTCAGGATCATTCTGCAAGGCCTGTTCTTTGGTATCAAAAGGATAATAGGTGGAATGGGGTTCTTCCCTATTTTCACCGGTAAATGCAGGATTTTCAAGCTCCTGCAATTTGGGGGAACAGGATAATTCCATGAGGGGGATCAATAGCAGGCACAGGAAGATATTTGTGCGATCTTTTCTCATTTTGAATGCCGGAGAATTCATTTGAGTTTCATTTTGGAATTCATGTGTTACCGGTACCATTTACCTTCAGGCATTTCCGGCTCAACCTGGTCAGGAACTTCGGTCCGGTTTGTAATGATCGTTTCCTGTAGCCTTTCGACGATGCCGGGATATTGTTCGGCTAGATCTTTCTGTTCTGCCGGATCAGAGGTCAGGTTGTATAATTCCCATGGTACAGTTATATCGTGCCTGAGTAATTTCCAGTCTTCCATCAGGATAGCCTGCTGGAGCCCGTTCGGGACATACCTGAATTCGGACCAATCGAAAGCCGGCAGCTCCCAGTACATATAATCATGCTTATATTGGATGCCATTGTCGGTGAGAAAGGGAACCAGCGAAAAACCATCCAGCCGGGAAGGGATTTTATCTCCGGCCCCTGCAAGATCAAGGATGGTCGGTAACATGTCGGCAAAATAGCAGGGCATTTCACAGGTTGTTCCTCCTTCCACCCTGGCTGGCCAGTAAAAAATAAGCGGTACCCTGATACCTCCTTCATAGAACTGATGCTTGAATCCTCTGAGAGTTCCGTTGACATCAAACGTTGCATCGAATTCAATTCCGCCACCATTATCCGAAGTAAAGATCACGACAGTATTCCTGTCAAGACCAAGGTTCCGGAGCAGGTCGAGGATCTCACCAAGATCATGATCGACCCGTGTATTCATCGCGGCATATTTCTTTTCATCGTCAGACCACGGTTTGTCCTTATATTGTAAATAAGCAGGATCATCCAGAGGAATCCGGGGGTCTCCTTCATCATCAACATGCGGAAGAGTCCAGCTTCCGAAACAAAAAAAGGGTTGGCTCCTGTTATTCCTGATGAATTGTTTCATTTCCTCCATGATCCTGTAATGAGAGTATGAGGATGAATCTCCATGGATATTCGGCAAATCGATCATTTCACTGTTTTTCCATAAATAATCTGTATAATAGAAATGGGCATGGATCTGGTGGTAATAACCGAAAAAAACATCAAATCCCTGTTTTTCGGGAACACCTTCAGTGCCGACATCTCCAAGTCCCCATTTTCCGAAACCTCCTACAGCATAACCGGCCTTTTTAAGGATTTCTGCAAATGTCGTATCATTATCCGGAAGAGGGATTCCACCGGTATTTCCCCTTACAGATACGTGACCAGCGTGTTTGCCGGTAATCAGACTGGCCCGTGATGGAGCACATACAGAACAACCTGAATATGCCCTTGTGAAAAGCATCCCCCCCATGGCAAGTTTATCGATATTGGGGGTATGAATGCTTTGGCCTCCATAACAGTCCGGAACACCGGAACCCATATCATCTGCAACAATGAGAATAATGTTTGGCTTTTTCTTGCCGGGTTCATCCACACTGCATGCCGATGTCATTACGAGGAGTGAAAAAAAAGGTAAAAACCCGGTGAAGACCCTTATTTCGTATTTTATTGCATTCATGCCCATTCAATCTATGTGCAGTAATTTTTCACAGCCATGTTTTTTACTTTGCAGCCTGCCGGTTAGCCGTGTAGCCGGGAAAGTTGTATATTTTTCATGCGATGGCTTTGTAAATAATATATTGATGATATCCCGTTATCACTTTATAATAACCTGACAATCTTCCGTCCAGTACCGGGTCTCCCGTGTCCAACAGGAAGGGTTGTCCGGACAGGTTGCTGATTTTTTCGGGTGTAGCCAGTACAAGAATATTATCTTTCCCAATGATCCTAAGCACCTTGCAGCTTAACTGTTGGTTGCCCCTTCCGAGTATAAATCCCTGTCCCCCTGTTGGTGTGATAATGAGTTTCACCTTTCTGTACCGGATCCGGTCAAGAATTTGATTTTCGTTCAGATCTTTACCCAGAAGCCTGTTTTTTCCTACAAGATCCACACCCAACAAAGTACCTTCCAGGTTAAGTTTTGACATAAGGCGTTGTGTCGTGGTTCCCGGTCCAATAAGAAAGTATGAGCCATCATTCATCTTTTCGATCACGTCGTGTGCTATGGCATCCTGTGAATATGCTTCTCCCGGCATGCTGCCGGTCTTCCTGTTTTGTACGGATTGTTTGATGGAAGGAATTTTAAGATAACCATAAAGCCTGGTGGTCAGGATTCCCTGGCGGTATAGATCCTCATCGATATCCATTACCTCCGCTTCTTTCGAAGTACGAAGTCTGCCCTTGATAAAGTCCTTAATGATGTATCCTGCTTTCAAAGGATTCGATGCAAATACCCCGGAATGTATTTTAACACCTGCCGGAATACCGAGGACCAGGGCAGCGTTGTTGACAGCATTATAAACATCGCGTGCCGTACCGTCCCCTCCGGCAAAGAGGATGATATCGGTACCCAAATTTTTCATTGTCCGGGCTGCAATGACCGTATCTTGTGCCGGGTATTCGGTTTTTGTCTCATCGTGTATTAATTGATAATCAAACCCCAATGATTCAACAGTTTTTTGTCCCATATCGCCGGGACAGGTAATCAATATAAATTCATTCTTAAGGGAAGACAGTTCGCTCAGCGCTGTCGCAACTTTTTTTGATGCCATGGGAATGGCTCCCAAACCGATGGCTTTACGCAGAATATCTTCACCGTCCGTACCCTTGAGACCAACACTTCCTCCCATTCCGGCAATGGGATTGATGATAAGACCTATTTTTTTTTTGCTCTCCACGAAAAGATACTTTATTAGAAACCCGGTGATTCCCGGTTAAAGAGAATTCACTTCCGGGCTTGCTGCTGCCATGCACCCGGAAGTGAATTCAAAAGCAACTAAACCTAAAACTAACCTATGAAAGAAACTCTTTCCCATGTTTTTTAATGAAAGATCTCCAGGTGATTGCCCATTTTGCCGGGTCGTCAAACCAACTTTCATCAATTCTGTGCACTACGCTTCGATGGGGGGCGTGTCTTACGGTATCCGGGTCTTTTCTCGCTTCTTCGGCAATATGTTTCAAAGCATCAAGATATTCATCGAGTTCTGACCTGGAATAGGATTCAGTTGGTTCAATGGTACACGGTTGGGGGACGACATAGGGATGATGGCTGGTCCATAGATGAAACCCAAAATCACACATCCGCAGGATGATTTCATGAATATCGATGCCCGTTTCCTCGTAAAGCTTTTTCCAGGTGTACCGTACCTGTTCGATCCGGTGTTTACCTCCCGGAAACGGGGATTCAATCCCTGGTATGGAGGTGAGTTTTTTAAAAATGTAATTGTTGTTAAGGACCGCGATCCGGGCCACTTCTTTCAGGCCCTCCTTTCCGAGGCTCCTGATCCATGCATAGGATCTGAGTACCACGGGGAATGCGCCATAGAACGATCGCGTTTTTCCGATGGTGTATGGCAGGTCCCATTTCATCCTGTATTTCATTCCGTCGTGTTCGACCAGGGGGACCGGAAGGAAATCCTTAAGTTCTTTTACTACACCGATGGCCCCTCCTGCAGGGCCTCCGCAACCGTGGGGCGAACCAAATGTTTTGTGCAGGTTGAAAAAACACATATCGAAGCCGGCTTCCCTTGCCCGGGTAATGCCAAGGATGCCGTTGGCATTGGCCTGGTCATAACCACAGATTCCGCCTGCCTTATGGATGAGGCGGGTAAATTCATCGATGCTTGGATTGAAAATGCCGATATCTTCAGGATTTGTAATGAACAATCCTGCTGTTTTGGGGGATATCGCTGATTTGAGTGCTTCCAGGTCTGGAAAACCATTTTCATCCGGGAAAATGGTAATGATCTTATAACCTTTCACTGCTGCCGCTGCAGCATCGGAAGGATGAGAAAATATGGTGGTTATCAGTTCATCCCGGTACCCTTCTCCCCTGGTTTCATGATATTTTTGCATCATCGATGCCATGATCAGAATGGCATGGGACCCTGAACTGGGCTGGAAAGAAAATTGGTCCATTCCGGAAATTTCCCTGAAATACTGATCCATTTCATGAAAGATATGCAGAGCACCCTGAACCGTTTCAGGATCCTGGTACGGGTGGATTTTCGAGGCTTTGGGATGACGTGCAAATACTTCGTTAATTTTTGGATTGTATTTGACCGTGCAGGTTCCCTGGCCGATATCAATATTCAGATCAGCTCCAAGGTTCTGCTGTGATAACCTCAGGTAATGTTTTAAAACCCTCATCTGTCCGATTTCCGGAAGGGACGGGGGCTTTTTCCTTATCAATTGTGAAGGGAGTGAGGAAATTCCATCACCCACCTCCCTGGCGATTTCTTTATCGGCTTCCCTGAGGATAATACCCCTTTCACCCGGGGTATGCAACTGGAATATCACTTCTTCATCCCATTTGGCCTGGTGAAAATTCCTCAGATTTGATTCTTTTTTTATTTGCATGTTTTATTTGTTTAACTGATCGGATTTTATTTGAGGATCTCGCTCAGGCTAATAACCAGTTGGTCAATATCAGCTTTGGTATGCATTTCCGTGACACAGAAAAGTGCACAATGGTTTAGATCCGGGAATTCTCCCGAAACATCCTTGCCCCCGAATATGCCCCTGCTGAGCAGTTCCCTGTTGATGGATTCAACCGTTTTCCCTGTTTCTGAAAAATCCACTGTGAATTCCTTGAAATGGTGGGCCTCAAATCCTGGTTTGACTCGGGGAATTGCCAATATTTTTTTTCTGGCATAGAGAGCATTTTGCAGGATAACCTGTCCCAGTTCCTTCATTCCTTTGGGGCCCAGCAGAGAGAGGTATACAGCACTTGAGATTCCGTACAGTGCTGCAGCCGTTCCAACAAATTCCTTGCCTTTCTCCCTGACTGCAAAGGAGGTCCGGTCATAGGCGACATCTCCGAATCCCCATTCTCCTTCGACTTCTGTTTTTGCAATACCGAAAAGTCGCCAGGGGAATTCCATTACATATTTTTCTTCGTCCCCGGTACCGATGAATCCGCCCAGTGATCCCCCGAAATACATGTGGTTGCCCAGACCCTGAATATCACCACATGCGATATCGGCTCCATAGTGCGAAGGGGGAGTGAGAATTCCCAGACTGACAGGATCTGTTCCGGCGATCACAACGCCCCTTGCTTCATGCACCAGGTTTGCAATTTGATCCCCCTTTGTTTCCAGTAAACCCGGATAGGAAGGATTCTCAAAATAGATCCCGGCAAAGGACGGTGAGATCTTATTTTGAAGGTCATCCAGGTCCATCATTCCCGTGCCCCTCAGGTGTTTCACCAGTGTGATTTTCATCACCGGCTCACAGTAATTCCTGATCACTTTCAACCTGTCAGGTGAAACCGTATCCGCCACCAGTATTTCATCTTTCCCGGTGATCCTTCCGGCCATCCTGATGGAATTGCTGGCGGCCTGGCCCCAATCGAAGGTGGGGACATTCACTACATCTAAATCCAGCAATTCGGCCATCAGGCTTTCAAATTCAAACAGTGCCTGAAAACGGCCGTGGTCTTCATAGGGTTCCCCGGCATAGGCTGTCAGGAATTCGGCGCGGCCCGTGATCTCGTCACAAATGGCAGGAACATAGTGGTTGGCACAGCCTGCCCCCAGGAAACTGATATATTCCTCACAAGTGGAATTCATGTTCAGGATATTCATCAAATGATCTCGTAATTCCTGTTCGGATGCTATAGCCGGGGGTATATTCATTTCACCCCTGAAACGAAGTCTTTCCGGGATGTCTTCATAAAGCTCATCCACATCCTTAATACCCAGTTCTTCAAGGATCTTTTGCTTGTTTACCGGAGCTGAATTCGGTATATACGGATGAACAAAATTGTTTTTCTGTTTCATACGATTCATATTTTTCATTTCGACCGATAAGCATTTAATAAGGGTTACGTCAGTTAACGGGATCCTCTGTTGCAGCCAGCCGGTCTGGACCAGGCTCCAAGTTTGAAAGATGTTCGTTCACTAATTCTTCAATTTCTTCCAGTACTTCAGGGTATTCACCGGATATATCATATTGTTCGGAGGGATCAATATTCAGGTTGTACAACTGAGGCCTGTCCAATTCGGTTCTCTTGATATTATGAGTATTTCCACCCCATCCTCCTTCAATAATGAAATGTGCTTTGAATTCACCCTCACGGGCCGCGTAAATTGAACGGCCCCTGTAAAACATAAGATCATTCCGGGGACTTTCTTTTCCCTCCCTGAGGCATGAGGAAAGATCAACCCCGTCAATGATCCGGTCTTTCGGGATATCCGCTCCGCCAATGTTACAGATGGTTGTAAACAGATCCATGGTGCATCCCATATCACTTACCACGCCAGGTTCAATGGCCCCTTTCCACCAAAAGATGCAGGGCACCCGCATACCACCTTCCCAGGTAGTGCCTTTGCCCTCACGTAACAAACCGGCTGTACCGCCATGTGTTTTATATTCGAGCCACGGCCCGTTATCAGAAGTGAAAACGATTAAGGTATTCTTGTCCAGACCTTCTTCTTTCAGAACTTTCATAATCTGACCCAGGCCATGATCGATTTCCTCGATCACATCACCATAGGGTCCGCGCAAACTTTTATCCCTGAATTCTTCCGATGCAAACAAAGGAACATGGGGCATGGAATGAGCGAGGTAAAGGAAAAAGGGTTGAGTGTTGTTTTCTTTAATAAACCTGACGGATTCATCCGTGTATCGCCTGGTAATGGTGTTTTGATCGGCAGGACGTTCAATGATCTCCGTATCGCGGATCAAAGGGACATTAAAATATTCTATCTCGGGATCTAAACTGGCCTCATATGGATCCATCCCTTCAGATAGATCCATGTCATTGCTATATGGGATACCGAAGTAATAATCGAACCCATTGTTTGCCGGCAGGTATCGTGGTCTGTGCCCGAGATGCCATTTCCCGATGGCCGCGGTAACATAACCCTCTTTTTTCAATACTTCTGCCAGGGTAATTTCATTTTCAGGAAGACCATATAAGGAATTCGGGAACAAAACCCTGGTTTCATCACTGCACATGCCGCTGCGTATAGGATAACGGCCGGTTAGCAATGCTGCCCTGGATGGCGTGGATACACTGGAGACTGAATAAAAGTTGGTCCACTTCTGGCCTTCAAAAGCCATTTGATCCAAATTGGGTGTTTTGATCGTAGGGTGACCATACACACCCAAATCTGCATAACCCAGGTCATCAGTCAGGATGATAATAATGTTAGGGGTGGAGCTTTGGTCCGCTTTTTCAGGGATGCAACTTTGTTGGACTAATAACCCGGCTGATAACGAGCTCATTAGAACTGAAAGTTTTCTAAAAGGCAGATTTTTCATAAATAAGCAATTTTCCAAAAAAGGTTAGTTTTTTAATAATTATGCTATTCCTCCTCCATCAACAACAAGATGTGCTCCGGTGATCCAGGAAGACATTTCGCTTGCAAAAAACAGTACCACATTGGCAACATCTTCTACAGTGCCCAATCTTTGGATGGGACGTTCCTTTGCACAACTTTTCCTATATTCTTCGTCATATACCCCGCCTAACTGTTCACATTCACTTTTTAGCATCGGAGTGTCAATATCTCCGGGACATACGGTATTGACCCTGATGTTATACCTGCCGAAATCGATGGCCATGGCCCGGGTCATATTCAGGGTTCCCCCTTTCATAGCACAATAGGATACTGCATTCTCTCCCCCTTTGAGCGACCATCCCGAACCTGTATTGATGATACTTCCACCACCTGACTTGATCATAAACGGAACAGCATATTTTGTAAGAAGGTACTGGCCTTTCAATGATACGTCCAGGGTCAGGTCCCATTCCTCAGGGTCAAGGTCCAATGCATTCTTTCTGATCGCGATCCCGGCATTATTGAAAAGAATATCAATCCTGCCGAATGCTTTTGCTGCATCATGAATGGCCTTTTCACAATCAGCGGCAATACGCACATCGCATCGGAAATACCTGGCAATACTACCGTTTCCGGAAATTTCTTCCGCGGCACGGGGTCCATTCTGATCATTTATGTCCAGGATTGCTACATTCGCGCCAAATTCAGCCAATTTCTTAGCGGTTCCAAATCCAATGCCTGATGCACCTCCTGAAATGACCGCGACTTTTCCTGCCAGAGAGAGTGGATTGTCAGATTCACTTTCATTCATGATTTATACTATTTTCAGATTTCTGTCCAAAGAGTGGAATTTGTTGAGAAGCAGATTAACAAACAATGCTTCTGATCCGTACTACGTTGAAGCGGAATTTTAGTGTTATCCTCGCTTTTACCATTCAAATGACCCTACATTTCCAGTAAAAACAGGAGCTTATTGGGGTTTCACTAATAATGGAAAAAATAATTAGTAAGCCGGTTGGATACCGCGAAGGATCCTACCATCAAGCGTTACATTGGTAAATAAGGTGGTACCCGGGGAACATGGGTACCACCTTAAGCTTGTATAATCTAATAACCTTCGTTTTGCTGTATATTGGGATTTGCATCGATTTCCGCCTGGGGAATGGGCCATAGTTCTGATATTCCATCCACGAAATTCTCAGCAGAGTACCGGTTGTGAGCAGTCAAAACAGCACTTATCCCGCCATCCTTCCCAAATCCATACCATCTCACAAGGTCGTCAAAACGGGTTGCTTCCAGGCAAAATTCAAGCGGCCGTTCGACCTGCCTGATGTGTTCCCTTAATTCTGCCTGGGTCATTGAACCCAACAAGGCAGAACCGGCTCTTTCCCTGACCTCGTTTACATAATCGATGGCATCCCCTGTTTCATCCTGTTCATTCAGGGCTTCTGCAAGCATCAGCAGCACATCAGAATACCGGATGATGTAAAAATTATTATCACCTTTAGTTCTGTGTGGCCATTCATCCTCACGCACAGCAGCCCATTTTTTCCAGCACATTCTGTCTTCATCGGGTAGTCCCTGACTGGTAAAATATTCTCTGTAGGTCATTCCTTCCCAGTACCAGACATCACAGCCCGGGTCATCATAAAGAACGGATCCGTAGAAGCGCTCCGAGAGACTGCCGTCAGCAGCCGTATCAGTAAGGAACAATTGTTTGCCCCAATCGGTCACCCACAGTGATTTCCAGTTAGAAGCCTGCATCGGAGTATTCCAGGATTCAACCCGGCCACCTTCTTCACTACTGCTAAAATTAATTTCCCAGATGGATTCTTTATTATGTTCATTCAAACCTGAGAATAATGAAAAGTAATCCTCCTCCAGTTCGTATCCCATACCGGTTACTTCCCTGAATTCATCTTCAGCATCGCCCCATTTCTCCTGGAAAAGATATACTTTTCCCAGGTAAGCTGTTGCAGCGCCTTTGGTGACCCTGCCCAGCCATTTTTCTTCCCATGAATCCGGCAGGACAGCTTTGGCAGCCTGGAAATCACTTTCAATCCGTGCCCACACCACATCAGCAGATACCTGTGGTTTATAAAAATCATCAGGGGTCTTGGCCATTTCGGTTACTATAATGATATTGCCAAAATTTTTAAGCAGCAGAAAATAGGCATGGGCCCTGGCAAACTTGGCTTCACCGTCATACATTGCCTTTTTTGTGGCATCCAGATCGTCCATGTTGGCCACGTTCTCGATGATCTGGTTAGCGGTGAAGATCATTCGGTAGCACCATTTCCATTGGTTTCTTTGCATGTATTGCGTAGGCGTATAGCTATATTCTGAAATGGCCTGCTGGGGTTGCCAGAACTGCCAGCGGGTCATATCACTCCTGGCCTCCTGACACATAAAATAATGCTCATTGAAATCCCATTGTTCGGACCACTCACCCATTCCGATGGTGGCATACAGGGCAACGATTGCCTTATCGACATCTTCCTCTGTTTTCCAGAACTGATCGGGAGTGATTTCATTCGGATTGGTCACATCCAGGTAATCTTTTTCACATCCGATGGATGCGAATAACATGATGATTACCAATATCCATTTGATCTTATTTATATATTTCATGATTAATTACCTCCTTAATTTAGAACGATACCTGTACTCCGACGATAGCTTTTCTTGCAACAGGGTAGGGATACCTGTCAATACCACTGGCGAAGGAATCACCTCCGCCTCCTATACCCGGATCCCATCCTTTGTATTTTGTAATGGTCAGCAGGTTTTCAGCGCCTATATATATCCTGAAGTTGGAGACACCCACCCTGTTGATCAAATTATGCGGAAGGTTGTAACCAAGCTCAATGTGCTTGATTCGCAGGTAGGTAGCATTTTCAAGATACAGGTCACTTTCCCTCACGTTAAAATGACTGGCATCGGTGACAAGCCTTGGAATATCCGTATCCGTATTCTCGGGGGTCCATGAATCCAGCATGTCCTTGTGCCAACCATGATATTCTTCGGCCATACTGGCCATCCATCTTCCTCCGTTATACTTTTTCACTCCCAGTGAGGAGTAGAGGAACATGTTCAGGTCGAAATTTTTGAAGGATGAGTTGAATGTAAGGCTCATCTCAGCCTTTGGCAATCCGCTGCCCATAAAAACCTTGTCGTCATTGCTGATCTCACCGTCGCCATTGGTATCCTTGATCTTGAGATCTCCCGGTTCTGCATCAGGCATAATGGGATCGCCTGTCGGGCCGGTGTAGGAATCAATTTCACCCTGGGTCTGGAAAAGCCCGTCGGTCTCGAACAAGTAAAATTCACCGAGTTCCGTACCCACTTCTGTCCTGGTGACATCATTAAGGGCCCAGTAGACTGCACCTCCAACGATTGCTTCGGTTCCAATATTTCCTAGTTTGATCACCTCATTCGTATTGGTAGCGAATGTCATCCTGAAATTATATTTGAAGTTTCCTTCATATTTGCGCCATCCTGCCAGCAGTTCAAATCCCTGGTTTTTAATAGAGGCGGCATTCACAGGCGGGGATTCGTTACTTCCAGCTGACAGGGGGATCGGGACAGCATAAAGGATATCTTCCACGTTCTTGATATAATAATCAGCTTCCAGGGTAAACCTATTGGCAAACAATCCCATGTCCACACCAATATTGGTCGATTTTGTAGTTTCCCACCTCAGATCGACAGAAGGAAACGAGACTTGCCGGGCGCCGATAAAAATGGGTTGCGACGGGCCGGGACCAAAAGGATAGTTGGTTAACCCGGAATGATCCGTAAGTATGGTAGGGATATAAGTATAATTACCCACCTCCTGCATCCCCAGTGAACCGTAACTTGCCCTCAACTTCAAATGGTTCATGAAATCTTTCGCGGATTCGAAAAATGATTCTTCACTGAGGCGCCATCCCAGGGATACGGAAGGGAAGACTCCCCAGCGGTTTTCTTCTGCAAATCGAGAGGAACCGTCTCTCCTGACGTTGGCCTGTACAAGGTACCGGTTATCGAAAGCATATGTTAACCTGCCAAACTGGGATAACAACCTGTATTCCCAATCCCCTCCATCGTTGCCTTTATCCTGCGGGGCTCCCCCCAGGTTCTGGATAGAGTTGGAAGGAGTATTTTTACCTTCCCCGCTGAACCAGTGATACTTATTACTTTCTCTTGAATAGCCGGCCAATGCACCAAAGGTATGATTACCCAATTCAAGATTATAGCTAAGTATATGATCCATTATATTATGAATTCCATTTCCATACCTTTCCCAAATTTCTGATACTGATCTGTACGTATTCTCATCTGTATATGATTGCGGGGAAAAATTAAATCTGGTATCGCGTGAATAATTCTGGCTGATCCTGAAGAGGTACTTAAGATTCTTAACCGGTTCAAATTCAAGGTAAGCAGATGCCAGCATCAAATCATTCTTATAGGTTCTTACGATCTCTTCTGCATCCTGTACGAGGTTTGTAGATTCTTTAAATCCGATTTCCCTTAACCTTTCCCCATAACCAGAAGGTGTTGATGGATCATAAATTTTCTGGAGGGGATTTGCCTGTATAAGGGCCCAGAAAAAATATCTATTATCCCAGCGTGATCCATCGTTAACGGTGTAGCCGAATGACTGACCAATTTTTAGTTTCTCGGAAACCTTATAATCTGAATTCACTCTTATTGAAAACTGTTTGTCATCCGATCCCAGACGAATACCTTCTTCTTCCTTGTATCCGGCAGAAACGTAAAAATTGAAGTCATCCCCGGACCTGGAAATCGAAAGTTCGTGTTTATGCTCTAAAGCGCTCCTGAAAATTGCATTTTCCCAGTCGGTATTTCCAAATTGGTCGGGATTTTCGTCATACATTGTAACAAACAATGGATACTCTGAACCGGAATTATCGGCTGCAAGCTTGGCCGTCTTAATAAAGTCAGGGGCATTATCAATTAAGCCGAAATCCTTTTCCCGGGAATTTGAACTGACATATCCACGGTATCCTACCTGGGTTTTGCCCTTTGCACCGGATATTCCTCTCTTGGTATTGATGATCACCACACCGTTTGCAGCACGGGATCCGTAAATAGCGGCTGAAGCAGCATCTTTTAAGATATTAATGGATTCAATATCCTTGGGATCTACCGCGTTGATATCGGAAGGTACCCCATCTACTATGACCAATGGGAAATGGTTGTTCAATGTACCAATCCCCCTGATCCTGATATCAGCCCCGGCACCCGGATCAGCATTGGATTGCACAACATTGACCCCCGCGACCTGCCCCTGAAGAGATACCGCGGCATTGTTGGATGCAACCTTTTGCATGTCTTCAATTCTGACTGTCGAAACAGCCCCGGTGACGTCAGTTTTTTTCTGGGTGCCGTATCCGATGACCACCAGCTCTTCCAGTTCCGTTAATGCGGAAGTCAGCTCTACATCAATTACGCTCTTGTTGCCAACACGAATTTCCTTGGTGACAAATCCTACATAGCTGAACACCAGGACAGCATCCTCATCTGGAACGGTGATTTCATAGTTACCTTCGACATCTGTAATTACGCCCCTCGTGGTTCCTTTAATAACTACATTAACTCCAATCAGGGGTTCTCCGGATTCATCGGTCACGGTTCCTCTTACAACCGGTTCCTGTTTGATTGTAAGGACCCTCTTGGACTTGTCAAGGTCATTCCTGACCAGTACAATATGCCGGTCGAAAACATAATAACTGACCTGATCATTGTCAAATAATGAACTCAGGATCAGATTAATTCCGGCCTCCTTAAAATCAGCATTAACTTTCCTTTCAACATCAATCGCTTTATTGTCATACGCGAAGGAAAATTCTGACTGATTCTCGATTTCCTTAAGAAATTCCTTAACGGGTGCGTTTTTCATCTCTATGCTCAATTTGGTCTCCTGAGCATAAGATGAAGATGCAAAGACACCTGCAAGGCTTGCCAGGTAAACAAACAAGATTGTTAATTTCATTCGCTTAATTATTAATGAGTTCGTAACAATCTTATGGGAGAAGCAATTGGAAAAAATCAATAATTTTTTCATATTTTTGCCAAGATTATTAGCTACACGCAGGTATTTACTTTAGCGAGGCAAAAACACCTGTGGTACCTTAGTTAATAAATCGTTTTACTTTCTAAAGGTTTGCCGAAAGGCAAACCTTTTTCTTAAATGGGGTTTGGGTTAGTTTAGTTAAGTCATAGAGGTTTTAGTTTTTGGTTAGAAGTTCTTTTCTTTATGATGTTGGTTTAATGGTAACTTCTTTCCCATTGATCGAGTATTCAATCGGAGTGATCTGGTTAATTAATTTCAAACTTTCACGCAGGGATTCAACTTTTAGTTTAAAAGTAAAATTGTGTGCATTGCCAAGTTCCGGATCTAATTCTATGTCAACTCCATAATATCTTTCCAGGTATTTGACCACTTCGCTGAAGGGGGTATTTTCGAATATCAGTTCATCATTTCTCCAGGAAGTAATGACCCCCAGGTTTTTTTTCTGGACATATATTTTTTTGTCATTTTTATCCAGGAAAGCTACCTGGTTCTCTTTCAAAGTGACAATGTTTTTATTTTCCTTGAACAGGGATAGACTTCCTTCCAGCAATGCAATCTCTGTTTCGTCTTCGTCCTTGTATGATTTTACATTGAAAGAGGTGCCGTGCACATAAACTGAAATGGATGGGGTATTCACTATAAATTTTCTTTCAGGATCGTGTTTAACTATAAAAAAAGCTTCACCGGATAATTCGATCGTCATTTTATTTCCCTGGAGGCGTGAAGGATATTTGATACGGGTTTCACTGTTCAGGGTCACTTCGGAACCATCGGGCAACATAACACAACTTTTATTTCCCCTTTGGGTTATAATTTCACTATAAGTTACCGGTTTCGTATGAGTAACAATAACACTGATGGCAAATCCCAGGGCAATGGCAATCAATGAGGCAGCAACTCTTAATGACCATTTGACCAAAGGCCTGGAAGGACTTCTTTTAAGTTTGGAAGAAATTTTTTCCCATGCTTTTGCTTTGTCCGGTGAAAAGGAAGGAGGGAGCTCACCCATTTTCCATTGAAGTTTTACCAATTCGAATAGTTCCCGGTTTTCAGGATTTTCTGCCAACCATTCCTGCAAATCACCGGGCATTTCACCACCTTTTTCTAAATAGCGAATTATGTTGCTCCAAATCATTTTTTATGAGATACTAGATAATTGTTCAACTTATAAGGCACTTGAAAAACTGCTAACCCCCAAAGGCCCCGATAAAAAAATAACTTGGAAAGTATAAAAAAGGAGGGTTGCTCACAGGATTATACCGTATGCCCTCGCGAATTCCCTTAGCCTTTGCAGGGCAATGGTCATCTGGTTCTCAACCGTTTTCTCGGATATGCTTAACTCTTCGGAAATTCTCTTGTTCGAATAGCCTTCTTCCCGGCTTAGGCTGAAGATTTTACGGCATTGAACGGGCAGTTCATCAACCGCTTTTCGTATGATCTGATTAAGTTCCTTTTCCAAAAAAACCTGGTCGGGTTGGATGGCCGGTTCATGATTCATTTTGTTGAATTTCATGTAGGTATTCAAACGTTTTTTTTCATCCCTGATGAAATTCAGGATTCTGTTCTTTGCGGCAGTATAAAGGTAAGATCGTACAGAAGACCGGATTTTTATGTTCTTCCTGTTGTTCCAGATACCAAAAAATATTTCCTGTATAATTTCTTCCGCGGATGATTCGTCCTTCACAAAAAGATTTGCAAAATTGCAGAGGTCCGAGTAATAAGTTTCAAAAAAATACCTTAATGCATCAACGTCATCTTTTTCCATTCTCCTGAAAACGGTCAACTCCCAATTATTTTTCTCATTAACCATATTCAACCTTGCAAGTTAAATTGATACGGTAATTAGTTCAAGACCGGCAAATAAAATTATGAAAAATTTTGTTCCTGTCCATGAGATTCATGATGAAAAGATGGATGCATTTCCGGTTTTATCGGAAGGGTCCCGGTTCATTCATTTTTATATTTGTTTTTGATCATTCTCATAATCAGGTAGATAATTGACAGTATTAGCAAGAATGATGCGATACCTATCGCCTCATTTCTTGCAAGATGGGATAAAAACCACAAAATGGAAATCAATGCAAGAACCGGAATGGTCAGTCCACCAGGGATTTTGAAACTATCCTGTATCCCTGATTTATCCCGGATCCTCAATTTGATTGTGGAAAGCACCACGCCAAGATAGATCATCAGCAATGAAGCGCTGGATACGATTGCCAGTTGTTTGAATCCACCGGTTACAGAAAAGATCATCGCAATAATTGTATATACGATGATGGCCCGGGAGGGGGTTGCGAACCGCTTGTTTACCTTTGAAAGAAACCGTGGATACAAACCATCCCTGGCTCCTGCAAACAGTAATCTTGGATAACCCAGGATGTCGCCGCTTAGTGCACCAAAAATTGAAATAGCCCCTCCGGCGGTAATCAAGATAGCTCCGAAATTCCCCATTAATTTTTCGCCGACTGCTGCCAGCGGTGCAGTTTGATGGTGGGAAAGTTCTGCCCCCAACACCCCTTGTGACACTATTTGAATGAGGACATACAGGACGATCACGATCCCGATGCCCGATAGGATCCCGAGCGGGACCGTACGTTGCGGATTGATAATTTCACCGCTTGCATTAAGGGCAATTTCTCCGCCTCCGAAAGCAAAAAAGAGTATCAGGGAAATTTCACCCAGATTTTTAATTGAAGGCCATTCTGTCCAGCCGAAATTTTCCGATGAAATACCGAACCAACCCACTGTAATTAAAAAAATCAAAGGGACAAGCTTTGCCAGGGTATTGATCTTTACCATGGTGACTCCCTGTTTTACACCCCGGATATTGATCCAGGCAAATCCTCCGAATACCAGAAGAAAAAAGAAGGCCCGGTATACCGGATTAGCCAACCAGGGAAATTGAAAAGAAAGCATATCTGCCATAGCATTTGCAATGGCCGCATCACTTAAAATGCCAAATCCGAACCAGAAGAGTGAGTTGGCAAGAAATCCAGCGAATGGCCCAAAAGCAGCTTCAATGTATGCATAGGCGCCGCCACTGACAGTAATCCGGCTGCCAATCTCTGCAAAGCAAAGAATAATGAATAGGATCAATATCCCGCAAATCAGATAGGCAAGGATACTTGCCGTTCCTAATGTCGCTGCAACAATTGCCGGCAATACAAAAATGCCTCCGCCGACTATGCTGTTGATTACATTGGCGGACAATCCAATCACACCAATTTCTCTTTTTAATCCTTCCCCGTTGCCGGAATTTTGGACGCTGTCTTCTTGATGTGTCATCGGTTCAAAGATTTTATTTTCAGGTGTTCATTATGTTGAAAGGGATAGGGTTGGCGGGTGGGTGTGCAATGAGTCATATGATTTAAAGGTTTGTATTTGGATTTTAAAGGTAAACCCATGATCAATTAATGATCGCTGAAAATAACAATTCTTTTTTTATCCCTCCAATTTCACAAATGTTGGCAATCGCGTAATTCAGGATTACAGATGATTACTCCTACCGGAAGTATGATCCCTGTAAATGAGCATCTGGAATGCCGAAGAGGATGACAGGTATGAAGATCAGGTGAGTTCATGAACAGTAAAGCATGTGCTTGTATTGCAAGGCAGCTTGGAGGGATATGTTTAAAATGATACTTTTGCAGTATATTTCCTGACATTAAATTATGATATTATGAACTACGGTAAAAATGCTCTTTACATTTTTCCGACAGCACTGCTTGCGTTGTCATCCTGCAAACCAAATGAACCGGCCAAACCAAATATAATATGCATCATTGCAGACGACCTTGCCTATGACGCGGTACATGCCTATGGAAACGATGAAGTCATTACACCCAATATCGACAGACTTGCAGCAGAGGGAATGCAGTATGCTAATGCATACAATATGGGTGCGTGGCATGGTGCAGTATGCGTTGCATCAAGGACCATGCTGAATACAGGAAAATATTTATGGAACGCCATGGATGCGGAGAACTCGCTCGATCAGTTTGCCGGGGAAGGCTTGTTCTGGAGCCAGTTGATGGAGCAGGCGGGATATGAAACTTATTTTTCAGGGAAGTGGCACGTGGATATTGCACCCGAAAATGTATTTAATTATACCCGGCACGTCCGGGGCGGCATGCCCGAGACCGTCCCCGAAGCATACAACCGTCCTGTGAAAGGAGAAACAGATCCCTGGTCACCCGCTGACAGTTCATTGGGTGGATTCTGGGAAGGGAGTAAACACTGGAGTGAAGTAGTGGCGGAAGATGCAGGATTTTTTTTGGAAAAAGCCAAAACCACTGAAGAACCATTTTTCATGTATCTTGCTTTCAATGCACCTCATGATCCACGTCAATCACCGGAAGAATATCTGGATATGTATTCACTGGATCATATTGATGTTCCGTTAAATTTTATGCCAGAATATCCTTATAAAGAACTTATCGGATGTGGTGAGGATTTGAGGGATGAGCGACTGGCACCCTTTCCAAGAACTCCATATGCAGTAAAAGTCCACCGCAAGGAATATTATGCCATCATTACCCATATGGATGCCCAGGTTGGTAGGATCCTTGAGGCCCTGGACAAATCGGGGATGAAAGACAATACCTATGTATTTTTTGCCTCGGATCATGGACTTGCCTGTGGTCAGCACAGCCTGATGGGAAAGCAGAACATGTACGATCACAGCATGAAGGCGCCGGTGTTGATCGCGGGGCCGGATGTTCCGGCAAACAACAGGATTGAAAGGAATATCTACCTTCAGGACATTATGCCTACGATACTTGAACTGGCCGGAATAGAAGTACCCCAACATGTTGAATTCAATAGTCTTTTGCCCTTGATTAAAGATCCGGAGGGTAAAGGAGGTTATGATGAGATCTATGGTGGTTACATGGATCTTCAAAGGATGATCAGAGATGAAAGATACAAGCTGATCGCTTTTCCTGAAGTACCAAAACTCATGCTCTTTGATCTTGTGAATGATTCCCTGGAAATGGAAAATCTCGCTGAGATACCGGAATATTCTGAAACGGTGTCCAGAATGTTCGAACGTCTTGAAGAGATATCTGCCCGGATGCAGGATACATTAATCATGAAAGATTATTTTCATGAATACATGGATTCATTTGAATATACCCGTGAATGAAATCAAATCGAACCACTGTAAGGGGAATTATTTCTTTGAATTTGATACAATGCGAATTCCTTCAGTATTGGGAATGAATAAATTGAAGTCTTGATCCCGGCTGGTATAACAACTTTAGCAGAATAGAGAATTTAATTGATTTAGGGATTAAGAGCCTAAGAGCCCAAGAGCCCAAGAGCCCAAGAGCCTAAGAGCCTAAGAGCCTAAGAGCCATCCTCCTACGCCAAGGCTTGCGCCTATGCTTAAGCTTCGGCGACACGCTGACGGAGGACGCGGAAGAGATTAAGAGATTACAAGTTCAAGAGTAAACTTTGAAATCAATAACCACCAATAACCACCAATTACAATCTGTTAGGATCACAGAGTGACTCAGAGAAAAATTGAGAACCACAGGGAACCAGGGAACTTATTCTTTAACTCTTCCCGATCTTTTTCAATGCTTCTTCATCGAAATCCAGCTTCAGCGGACTGATCTTCTCACCCCAGTAAAGCGTGGTATGCGGGAAGGGGATCTCGATGTTCTGCTGGTCGAAAGCCTCTTTCAGGCGTTTCCGGTATTCCCGGCCCGTGACCCATTGTTTTCCGGGTTTGGTCTTGATCCTTGCCTTGATGACGATGGCGCTGTCACCGAACTGGTCCAGGCCGAAAACCTCTATGGCTTCCAGGATGACATCGGCGAATTCAGGATCCTTTTGCAGGTCTTCGCTCACCTTCTTCATGATCTCCATCACCTTATCGGTGTCCTCCTTATAGGCCACACCGATGTCGAAGACCATGGCCGACCATTCCTTGGTCATGTTGGACAGGGTATTGATCTTCCCGTTCTGGAAAAGATGGACCACCCCGGAAAGATCCCGGAGCCTTATGGTCCGGAGTTCAACACGTTCCACCAATCCTCCCTGTCCGTTGATGATGGCCACATCACCGACCCGAACTTCGTCTTCAAGCAGAAGGAAGAATCCGGATATGATGTCCCTGACCAGTTCCTGGGCGCCGAAACCGACGGCCAGACCGATAATACCGGCACTGGCAAGGATGGGGCCGATATCCACGCCAAACTTTTTAAGCAGTATCATGATCACGATGGCCCAAATGATGACTTTCAATACGCCATGCACGATACCCACCAGGGTATTGATCCGCTTTTCGGTTTCCTGGGGATCGCCGTTTTCTTTGCGCTGCGACTGTCGTATGATCATCTTTTTCATTTTTCTCAAAGCTATCCTGACGACAGCGAAAGTGATAATGGCGACCAGTATGATCACCAGGATGGAAGGCAATTCGGTGATCACCCAGTCGAGGGCCTTGTTATAAAATGAACTCCAGAATTCTGAGCTAAAAAAATCTTTCATATTACTGATATTTTTTTTGTAATATTAATAATTTAGTCTACATATCCCATACCCAAAACCCACACGCCAATCCTGCCTGCCGCAGGCAGGCTGAATTCTGAATCCTGCCATGAACCAGCTAACCCTCACCACCCCGGCCCTGTTGTTTTCTGCCATATCGTTGTTGCTTTTAGCTTATACCAACCGTTTTCTGTCCTATGCAAACGTTGTCAGGAACCTTCATGCCCAATTCCAGAATGACCCCAGCCATGTACTCCTTGGACAGATCAGGAACCTGCGCGCGCGTTTATACCTGACCCGCGCTATGCAGATCCTGGGTATAATAAGCTTGCTGCTTTGCGTATTGTGTATGTTCCTTGTTTATGTGGATTGGCAGACACTTGCCGAAGTGACCTTCGGCATCGCCCTGGTATTATTGATCCTTTCCCTGGCCATTTCTGCAAGGGAGATACAGATCTCGGTGAAAGCTTTGGATCTTCATCTCAGTGACATGGAAGAGTTGAAATGACTTCTGATCCTATTGGAAGACAGATAAGAAAAAACCATCAGGTATGCCTCACTTTCATTTCCTGGCAATGATCTTGTTCTTGTAATCCATGTATTCTTCTTCCGACAAGATCCTGAATTCCTTGATGTTTCCCTTCCGGTCATATTTGCAATAATTGTATTTACCAATTTCCCTGTTATCGAGCCGTTCCATCTTTGCCAGTTCCGGATCGATCAGCGGGGTTCCCTCAACGATATAGGACATATAGCCCGTTAAAATGATATACCAGGCCTTGGAATAAGCTACACCATCAACCAGTGCCACGGCCCCGGGAGTTGTTTCGATGGTCCTGTCGATGGCTTCCTTCAGGTTCGGGAATCCTGTAGGAATGAACAGGATCCAGTAAGCCCCGTCTTCTCCTTCCACTCTGTTCCTTGCCCTTTCAAAGGTCGCTGCCCGGGACAGATCAACGTTTTTTGTAGAAATGATGGTAAAGTCGGTGATGCGTTGCGTACACCCTGCAATGGCCAGTGCAACAACGCATGCAATGATAAACGCTCTGTTTTTCATAATGATTAGGATTTTGATGGTAAGTTGAAAATGACAAATGAAATTGGAATGAAAGACTTACCTGATGGTTTTTATTGATTGAATCGAAAGGCAAGATAGTAAATTCAGGTATTGGTGTCCAAGGAAAAGTGAAAAATCTGGTTTCTGGCCTCCGGTAACTGGTTACTGGTCGTTTTAAGCTGCACCAGCTACCAGGGACCAGAAACCAGCAGCTAGCGACCAGAAACCAGCAGCTAGCGACCAGAGACCAGCAGCTAGTCACGCTCGTCTTTCTTATAGACAATGGTTAAGTTGGAATCGGTACTATTGGCATTCCAATAGTCCGAATCCTCCTCTTCTTCGGCAAGTTCCCAGCTGTATTTTTTCCGTTTGGGGCCGTACTTCCTGTAATAGAAGGCCAGGACAGTTCCGGTAATAGCACCGAACAGGTGTGATTCCCAGGAAACCCTTGCATCGTGGGGGAGGAGTCCCCAAACGAGGGATCCATAGAGAAAAGCCACCAACAGGGATATGGCCAGAAGCCGGATATTGTTGCGTAGCACCCCGCTGAAAAAGATAAAGAAGGCCAGTCCATAGACCAGTCCGGACGCCCCGACGTGATAGGCACCGCGGGCACCGAGCCATACCATGAAACCGGTGACCAGGTATATCAGGAAAAACACACGGTAGGCGATGTTCCTGTAGAAGTAAAAGAGGGCCAGGCTCAGGATGAACAGGGGCAGGCTGTTGTCAAAAATATGTTTGAAACCCGAATGGACCAGGGGAGCGGTAAGGATACCCGGCAATCCCGATAGTTTCATGGGGAAAAGGCCGAGGTAATGCAAATTCAGCTCCAGGATCAGATCAACGATAAAGACGGCCCATACCAGGCAAAGGAAAAACAAGGGAAATACCAGGCTGTGGACAAACCGTCTTTTTTCTTCCATATCATTAATCCTGTCTCAAAATAAGATAGGACAAAATTAACAATATGTTGTAATGGCTCCGGGTATTATTCGGATTCGGGACGTAGTTTTCTGACTTGTACCCCGGTTTTCCACATTTCGGAATTTCTGAGTTCTGCCAGTTCGGCTTCCAGCTTTTCCCGGTAATCGGGTTGTTCGTTGGCTTTGATGGTTATCCTGGCTTCATTGCCCGAGGCAACCGATTCATACAATTCATCAAAGACCGGTGCCACGGCATCCCGGAACCGGTTCTTCCAGTCGAGTGCTCCCCGCTGGGCCGTTGTGGAGCAATTGGCGTACATCCAGTCCATCCCGTTCTCGCCCACCAGGGGCAGCAGGCTTTGGGTGAGTTCTTCGACGGTTTCGTTAAAAGCTTCGGAAGGGGAGTGTCCTTTTTCCCTGAGTTTATTGTACTGGGCTTCCATGATGCCGGCAATGGCGCCCATCAGTACACCCCGTTCCCCGGTCAGGTCGCTGTATACCTCTTTTTTAAAATCTGTTTCAAAAAGATAGCCGGAACCTATTCCAATGCCAAGGGCCACCACTCTTTCCCAGGCTTTTCCTGTGGCGTCCTGGTAAATGGCATAACTGGAGTTCAATCCCTTTCCCTGCAGGAACATGCGCCGCAGTGAGGTACCCGAGCCTTTGGGGGCAACCAGTATGACATCGATATCTTCAGGGGGCACGATGCCGGTTTTATCACTGAAAGTAACTGCAAAACCGTGAGAAAAATAAAGGGCCTTCCCGCTTGTCAGGTAGGGTTTAATCTTTGGCCAGGCTGCAATCTGACCTGCATCGGAAAGAAGGTACTGGATGATGCCGGCTTTTTCTGCAGCTTCCTCCAGTTCAAAGAGATCTTTTCCCTCCACCCAGCCATCGTCCAGGGCCTTTTGCCAGGAAGAGGAACCTTTGCGTTGCCCGACGATCACATTAAAACCATTATCCTTTAGATTCAGAGCCTGTCCCGGGCCCTGCACCCCGTAACCCAGTACGGCGATCACCTCGTCTTTCAGGGTTTCTTTTGCCTTATCCAGCGGGAATTCATCCCGGGTGACGACGTTCTCTTCAACGCCGCCGAAATTGATTTTTGCCATGTGCCTTATTGATTTTCTATTATACGTATTGATGTTGGTGGTTCAGTTCGTGGGTACTTACCTTGGAGAGTTCTTCCAGGTAATGGGTCAGTTCCTTGATCTCCTTGGTGATGGCGATCTTCCCGGAACGCACGAATTGCAGTATACCGTATGCCTTAAGTTTATCGAACAGTTCCTGGGTTTCCGTCTTATGTCCGGCCTTTTCGATGATGATGTATTCCGGCTCCACGGTCAGGATATGTGCATTGTGCTGACGGATCAGTTTTTCCACATCGTCTCCGTGAGCAAATGCCGCCGTGGGGACCTTATACAGGGCTATCTCCTGCTGGACAATTTCATCTTCAGTCAGGTAGAAAGCCTTCAGTACCCCGATCTGTTTTTCGATCTGCCTGACCACTTTCTGAATTTGTTCTTCAGTTACCTTCAGAACGATGATAAACCGGTATACGTTACGTACCTCGGATTCTGAAGCCGTGATGCTGTCGATGTTCATTTTCCTCTGGGTGAAGATGGTGGTGATCCTGTGCAGCAGACCGATCTTATTTTCCGTGTAGATGGATATGGTATATTCTTTAGTTTCCATGATTCATTTTCTTATTCGAGTTTCATATCTGAGACGGTTGCCCCGGCGGGCACCATGGGGAAGATATTATTTTCTTTTTCAACTTTGACTTCCAGCAGGAAGGGCCCTTTTGTTTTCAACATTTCATTCAGGGCGGGCACCAATTCGGATCGTTTGGTGATCTTTTTGGATTTTATGCCGTAACCTTTGCATATCGTCATGAAATCAGGGTTCTTGAGCTCCGTCATCGAGTACCTTTTCTTAAAGAACAGATCTTGCCATTGCCTTACCATGCCCAGGAAGGAATTATTCATTAAAATGGTTTTTACAGGAAGTTTATACTGGGCAATGGTTCCGAGCTCCTGTATGGTCATTTGGAATCCGCCGTCCCCGATGATGGCAATGACATCCCTTTTCGGTCTGGCTAGGCTCACACCCATGGCAGCCGGCAAACCGAATCCCATGGTACCCAGTCCGCCCGAGGAAACATGACTGAAGGGTTTGTTGAACTGGTAGTAGCGTGCAACGGCCATCTGGTGCTGTCCGACATCCGATACTACTATGGCTTCTCCATGGGTTATGTTAGAGATCTGGTGCACAACCTCGCCCATTTTGATCTGATCACTTTCGGGATGGCAATCCTTGGAGATGACCTTCTCAAATTCCACCTGGTTGTATTCATTGAAGGTATCCAGCCATTCGGGGTAGGATTTCTTTTCCACGTAATTCATCAGCTCGGCCAGGGCCTGCTTTGCATCGGCGACAATGGCCACGTCTGTTTTTACATTCTTGTCGATCTCGGACCGGTCGATCTCTATATGGATCACTTTGGCCTGTTTGGCATAGGTTTCCAGGTTACTGGTCACCCGGTCATCGAAGCGCATGCCCACCGCGATGATCAGATCAGCCTGGTTGGTATTCATGTTGGGCCCGTAATTCCCGTGCATACCCAGCATTCCCGTAAACAGGGGATGATCAGAAGGCAGTGCCGACAATCCCAACAGGGTGCTGGCTACCGGGATCCCTGTTTTTTCAACGAATTCACGGAACACATCCTGGCCCTCGGAGATCAGGATCCCATGCCCTGCAAGGATCATGGGCTTCTGTGCTTCATTGATGAGTTTCGCCCCGGCCTTGATGGCTTCCAGGTCAATTTTCGGATAGGGCATGTAACTGCGTATTCTGGGTTGCTTCTCATAGAGAAAATCCAGTTCGGCAACTTGTGCATCCTTGGTGATATCCAGCAGTACCGGCCCCGGTCTTCCTGAATTGGCAATATAGAAAGCCCTGGCGAAAGCTTCAGGTATTTCTTCGGCCCGGGTGATCTGGAAGTTCCACTTGGTTACTGGCATGGAGATCCCCAGCACATCCGTTTCCTGGAATGCATCGGTACCCAGTAACTTACTTGGCACCTGGCCTGTTATTGCAACCAACGGGACAGAATCCAGCATGGCATTGGCTAAGCCGGTGACCAGATTGCTGGCTCCGGGTCCCGAAGTGGCAAAACAAACTCCGGGACGCTTTTTGGTACGTGCATAACCTTCTGCAGCATGCATGGCACCCTGCTCGTGCCTTACCATCACATGATGGATCTTGTCCGTATGGTTGAACAGTGCATCGTAAATCGGCATGATCGCTCCGCCAACATAGCCGAAGATCGTATCGACCCCTTCTTCCAGTAAGGACAAAATAACGGCCTCAGCGCCACTAACCCGAATGGGTTTCCTGGTAGCTGTCTTTTCCAGGGTTTGTGTTTTTGTCTCCATCATCACTAATTTGGTTTAAGCTAATTTTCGGGATTTGCCTTACGGCCCCTTCGCTGGCCGAGCTTACCATGCTCGCGTATGCCTGAAGGGCTTTACTTACCTGGCGCTCACGGCTTCTCGGGGTGTAGGCCTTTTCCCCTTGATTCATTTCTTCTTGTTCGCGATCTTGTATTTCTTCTTCAGAAATTTTTAGATGAATAGTTCGTTCCGGAATATCAATTGCTATCCTGTCCCCATCCCGGACCAAAGCCAGCTCTCCGCCTGCAGCTGCTTCCGGAGATATGTGGCCGATCGAAAGACCCGAGGTTCCTCCGGAAAATCTGCCATCGGTGATGAGGGCACAGGAAGTGCCGAGCTTTTTCGATTTCAGGTAGGTGGTGGGATACAACATTTCCTGCATGCCGGGACCGCCGCGCGGGCCTTCATAGCGGATTACCACCACATCACCGGATTTAACCCTGTTTCCCAATATGGCTTCTACGGCCTGATCCTGTGATTCGAAAACCCTGGCAGGACCCTCGAACCTGAGTACGGAAGGATCTACCCCGGCCGTTTTAACAATACATCCATTCCGGGCAATGTTGCCGAAAAGCACCGCTAAACCGCCGTCTGTTGAGTAAGCATGTTCCACATCACGGATGCAACCCTGTTCGCGGTCCAGGTCGGGTTCCCTGAATTGGGCATTCTGTGATCCCATGCGCAGGTTCCGGCCCCCTCCCGGCGCACTTCCGTATATCCGCGCGGCTTCTTCAACATGCCCGGGTCGCATCAGATCGTAGCGGTCGAGGGCTTCTTCCAGCGTCATGCCATCAACGCGGTAAACCCCCGTGTTCAGTAATCCGACCCGGTCAAGCTCTCCCATAATGCCAAGAATACCTCCGGCCCGGTTCACATCTTCAACATGATAGTCGGCATTTGGTGCAACCTTGCACAATACCGGTACTTTCCCTGACAGGGCATCAATATCCTTCATGTTAAAACTAACCTTGCCTTCCCGTGCAATGGCAAGTATATGCAATACCGTGTTGGTTGATCCCCCCATGGCGATATCCAGGGCCATGGCATTCCCAAAGGCCTCGCGGGTTGCAACAGACCGGGGCAAAACCCTTTCATCGCCATCCCGGTAATATTTCAGGGTGTTCTCCACAAGGATATCTGCAGCTTTTTCAAATAATTTCATTCTGTTCCGGTGTGTGGCCACCACCGTTCCATTGCCCGGCAGGGCCAGACCCAGGGCTTCGTTGAGGCAGTTCATGGAGTTTGCCGTGAACATACCCGAACAAGAACCGCAGGTCGGGCAGGCTATTTGTTCTATCAGGCCAACCTGTTGATCGGAGACCGATTCATCTGCGGATACCATCATGGCATCGATCAGATCGTATTTCTTATCATCCATTTTACCGGCTTCCATAGGGCCGCCCGATACAAAAACAGCGGGAATATTAAGACGCATGGCTGCCATCATCATTCCGGGGGTGATCTTATCGCAGTTGCTGATGCAAAAAAGGGCATCCACCTTGTGTCCGTTGGCCATATATTCCACACTGTCTGCAATGACCTCCCTGGAAGGCAGGGAATAAAGCATTCCATCATGACCCATGGCAATCCCGTCATCCAGTGCAATGGTGTTGAACTCGGCAGCAAATAATCCTCTTTCTTCAATGGCCTGTTTAACCCGCTGGCCAATCTCATGCAGGTGGGCATGGCCAGGTACGAACTGGGAGAATGAGTTAACAATGGCGACAAGCGGTTTGCCAAACTGCTCTTCCTGCATACCGTTTGCACGCCACAGACTTCTTGCCCCGGCCATCCCGCGACCCACGGTGGTCGTGGCACTGCGCAAAGGGATCGAATATTGCTGTTGTCCCATGTATCTGTCGTTATTATTAAATCAGAAGGCCATCCTCTGCGTCCGAGAATGGCCTTCAAATATTTTGTATATCCATACCATTCTCGTTTCAGCAATGCAACACAATGCTGCGTACAAGTACAAGAAGGATGGATAAAGTATTGTTCATTTTCTCTTACAACTTGAAAGCAAATATAGTTGTTAAATTAATAATCCAAAAGATAAGGAAGGAAATTTTAATATTTTTTAAAATTTGTTATGCTTTAATGCTTTTCTGAAGACATAAAAAAAAGGGCAAGCTACTTATATCGCACCGCTACAACCATCTACCCTTGCTTCCTTCCGGACCTGGGGGAGTTCGATGGGAGCTGGTCGTATAAGACTTGCCCGGACTGTAAAATTAAAAAGAAATCATCAGTAAAGCAAAAGCCTGTAAACCATATCAGTTGATTGTATCAAAATGGATATATTTGTGAATCAAATCAAAAAGTTTTTCGAAATGGGAAAGAGATCATCCTTACTCACATCTGCCCTTACCTACGGTGCCGGGGTTGGCTTGATACTGATCATTTTTTCTCTTCTCATGTACATATCGGACATGAACTTTTCCAAATTGAATCAGTGGGTTCCCTACTTCTTATTGATCATAGGTATTGCCTATTCTACCAAAGTCTACCGGGATAAAGTCCTGGACGGAACCATGAGTTTCGGCAAGGGTTTTTTATTTGGCTGGCTGGTTGCTGTTGTCGCATCTATGTTGTCTGTTTTTTGGGGTTTGATCATGATGAATGTAATCGATCCGGAATTGATGGACCGTGGTCTGCAATTTGCAGAAGAAAAGCTTCTTGAAAGAGGCATGAGCGATAACCAGATCCAGATGGCCCTGGAAATGCAAAAGAAAATGATGTCCGGTGCGACAGGATACATCATTGGTTTTGTTGTCTATGCCATTATTGGGGCCATTATATCACTTATCACAGCCGCTGTTTACAAGAAGGACGAGAACCAGGTTTAGTTTTTTCAGCTCATGGATGTTTCCATTGTTATACCCTCTTATAATGAACGGGAATCACTCCCGGAGCTCATTGCATGGATTGAAAGAACCATGCAGGAGCATTCGCTGAGTTACGAGATTATTGTTATTGATGATGGCAGTGCCGATGGTTCCTGGGAATATCTTCGTGAAACGGGTAAGGAAAAGAAACATTTACGCGCCATTGTTTTTGCCAGGAATTATGGTAAATCGCCTGCATTGCATTATGGTTTCGGGATGGCAGAAGGGGAAGTGGTGATTACCATGGATGCAGATCTGCAGGACTCACCCGAAGAGATCCCCGATCTGGTCAGGATGATTCAGCAAGAAGGATATGACCTGTTATCCGGCTGGAAGAAGAAACGCTATGATCCCATTTCTAAAACGCTTCCCAGTAAATTCTTCAATTGGACCGCGCGAAGGGTCACGGGGATTATGCTGCACGATTTCAATTGCGGTTTAAAGGCATATCGCAAAGAAGTGATCAAGAGTATCGAGGTTTACGGGGAAATGCACCGTTATATGCCCGTATTGGTCAAACATGCCGGGTTTCACAAAATAGGGGAGAAGGTGGTCAGTCATCAGGCCAGGAAATATGGCCGGACCAAGTTTGGGGCGGATCGACTCATGAAAGGATTTCTGGACCTGTTATCCATCACCTTTATTTCGAGATTCGGCAGGAAACCCATGCATCTTTTCGGAACCCTGGGGACCCTCATGTTTATTCTGGGGTTTATTGGTGCTGCCTACCTGGGAATTAACAAACTTGTACATGTTTCCCGTAACTTAGCGATGGAACGAATAACCAGCAGTCCCTATTTTTATCTGGCCCTGGCATTCATGATCATTGGGACCCAGCTTTTTCTGGCAGGATTTATAGGGGAACTGATCACCCGCAGTTCTCAGGACCGGAACGTTTACCAGGTTAAAGATTCTGTCAATACAGACAAGAATTGAGTTTTTCAGGCAACTCTTGTTGCGCTTTCCGGTAATCTTCCGGAATCCCGATATCGATAAAGTAGCCCGGGTCCTGTCTTCCGCATATAAGGTGATCCTGGCAGTACCGTTCCAGGTAATCTTTTTCCAGTGAAAATTTACCGGTGAGCGCGGTATCCCGGAAAATATCTTCAGAAGCTACATAAAACCCCCCGTTGATCAGAGCCTTTTTAGAGAAAACCTTTTCACTGAAACCTGTAATTCGTTCATTATCAAGCACAACGCTTCCATAGCGGTCAGAGTCCTCCATAGATTTCAAAGCCAGACTTATCCGTGCATTTTTTCTCAGGTGTAATTCCAGCAGTGCTTGCGGATCGGCTAAAAACAGGCTATCCCCGTTCAGCAACAGAAAATGCTCCTGGTTTACCTGCCCGAGTGCAAACATTAATGCGCCCCCGGTTCCCAGCGGCTCCGGTTCAATCGCGTAGTCCAGGTTTAGTTTTCCGAAGCGTTTTCCGAAGTGCTTCCTGATGACTTCATGCCGGTAGCCCACGGAAAGAATGATGCGCCGGAACTTTTTGTATTCGAGGTAGGCCAGTACATATTCGAGAAAAGGTTTTTCCCGGACCGGGGCCATTACCTTGGGGATGTCTTCAAGTACATTGCTCAGACGGGTACCCAGTCCCCCGGCAAGGATGAGTGCTTCCTGAAGCCTTGGGTTCATCCGAAAAGCTCTTTTTCAATGATCTCACAAAAAATATGTCCCATCAGAATATGTGCCTCCTGTATCCTTGGGGTGTCCTTTGAGGGTACATTAAGTAGCTGGTCGGCATGTCCCTTCATTTTACCGCCTGTTTTACCGGTCATGGCCACCACGTGCATACCCAATTCCCGGGCCTGCTGCATGGCCTGAATGATATTTTGAGAATTTCCCGAGGTGGATATGGCTATCAGTACATCTCCCTTCTGTCCCGCGGATTCTATGTAACGGGCATAGGCTTTTTCAAAATTATAATCGTTTGATACCGCGGTAAGGAAGGAAGTGTTTACATGAACTGCTTCCGCGGGTAAGGGGGTTCTGTCGAAGTAGAAGCGTCCGGAAAGTTCTGCGGCCAGATGCTGTGCATCGGCAGCACTGCCGCCGTTACCGCAAAACAGTACTTTTCCACCCGCTTTGTAACATCGTACGATGCGTTCGGAAACTTCGGCTAAAGTGTCCAGCAAAGCTTCATCTTCAAGTATTGCTTTTTTTACATTGATGGATGACTGTATTTTTTCTTTGATCATATTTGTTTCTATTATATGGTCCATGTTCTTAATCCCTGAACCGTGAATTCGTAGGGACGTACATAGCCCCCGAATTTTTTCAGTGCTTCCGAGACTTTATGGCGTGTATTGTCGGGACAGTAGAAGAACATATAGCCCCCGCCTCCTGCTCCTGAAATTTTGCCACCGCTTGCTCCGGCTCTCATGGCTGTTTCATAAATATCTTCCAGGTAACGGGTCGTTACCCCCTCGGCCATTTGCTTTTTATACATCCATCCGAAATTCAAAAGATCACCGATCCTGTCGAGATGTCCTTTGAGCAGGGCCTCTTTCATCAGAACGGCCTGTTCCTTGATCTTATGCATGGCCTCGATGGAATCGGATTTGGATTCCATGACATTCCTTTGCTGCAGCTCAATAATTATTGAGGAGGACCGGCTGATCTCGGTCCAATACAGGATGAGGTTATAGGACAGTTCCTGGAGGATATATTCTTTAATCCTGAGTGGATTGACGATGACCTTGTCCTCTTTATAGAATTCCATGAAATTCACCCCCCCGAATGTTGCAGAATACTGATCCTGTTTTCCTCCGCTGAGATTCATGTCGATACGTTCGATCTCAAATGCCAGGTGGGCCAGATCATATTCCCCGAGGGCCAGATTTTGCCATTCAGCGAAAGCACCCAGGATAGCGGTTACCAGGGTGGAAGAACTTCCCAGTCCTGAGCCCGGGGGGGCATCCACATGGGTGGTAAGCTCAAAAGCAAGTGCCTTACGGGTATGCTCACGAACAATTCTGTTATAGATCCCCTTGATCAGGTCCAGTTGCCCGTCCATGGGCAGGCTCTTATCCTTGGAATACTCCAGTCTTTTATCCTGGTCCACTGCATGAAGTATGATCTTGTCATCTTTCCTGGGATGGATGGTGGCCCAGGCATACATATTCAGGGTAGCATTCAGAATGGCTCCTCCGTACTGATCGGAGTAAGGGGAAACATCAGACCCGCCGCCGGCCAAACCGACGCGCAGTGGAGCTTTGCTTCTGATTATTTTGCTCATCGGATCTTATTATACAATTCTTCGATCACCCGGGTCATTTTGTCCCAGGTATATCTGGTCTTTTCTTTTTCCACGTTGCGGGTAAAAACTTCCAGTTTATCTTGCTCATAAAACCGGGCAATGGCTTGTGCAATATCATCCGGATCCGGTTGAACCACATAACCTACTTTCCCGTCCGGGATCATTTCCGGCAACCCCCCTACCGCGGTAACCAGCATGGGTTTATTGAAGTGATAGGCAATCTGGGTGACCCCGCTCTGGGAAGCGGTAGTATAGGGTTGTGTAATCATATCGGCTGCACAAAAATACTTGTTTACTTCGTGATCCGGAATAAAATCGGTCTTTAAAACGACTCGCTCCCCGAGATTGTTTTCCCTGATGATCTTCATGTAGGGTTCCGGGTCTACATAGAACTCACCCGCAACGATTAGCTTGATCTTTTTATCTTTAAGAACATCACGGGCCAGGGCCTCGAGAATCAGATGCAGTCCCTTATAGGCCCTGATAAAACCGAAGAATAATAAATAGCGGTATTCAGGGTCCAGACCCAGCAGTTTCCGTGCTTTCTCCCGTTTCAGGCTTTCCCCGAAATGATCGAACAGGGGATGGGGAGAATAGGCATGGGGTTTTCGCGGGGCCAGTTTCCGAAGATCGTTGAGTACTGCCCGCGACATGGCAACAAAGGCATCCACCCTCCTGATGAAATAACGGGTCAGGCTGATGTCTCCAATCCTTTTTTCATGGGGGACCAGGTTATCCAGTATGCTGATTACCCGGGTATATTTATTTCTTCGGATAAAGCTGAGGATGGTGCCCTGGCAGGGAGCCATAAAGGGAAGCCAGTACTTAATGATAACCAGTTCCGGGCACAATTTTCTTATTTCCCTGCCAACCCGGATCCAGTTGAAGGGGTTTATAGAATTAATGCAGGTTCGAATCTCCAGGTCTTGTGGGGCGGGCCAGTCGGCATATTGTGTTTTTCCCGGGAAAAATACCCGGGGATATTGCAAGGAGAAATTATAGAGGAGCACCTCGTTCCCTTCTTTAATCAACTCCCTGGCCAGTCGCTCATTGTAGGCTGCCAGGCCTCCCCGCAGTGGATGAGCGCTTCCAATGATAATGATTTTTTTTCCCATCTTCCTATTCCCGGTTTTCTTTCATTTTTCTTTGAAGAAGTTCGGCTGCTTTCCGGTCTATGGGGAAGGTAAGATTTTCATGGGCCACTTCCCCGACGGGGTACCAGCGGAAGGAACGGCTGCCTTCCACTCCTTCTGGAAAATCAAAGGCTTTTTCCGATATATCGAGTGTCTCGGGGTCGGAGGGTCTGGCCAGATAGTAAATGCTGATCAGTTGTGCATCTTGATAAAAGCGCGCCTTCTGGTAGAAATCGGTCGTGTAGAAATGGTGAATGTCAATAAGTTCCTGCCCCAGCTCCTCTGCAGCTTCTCTCTGCAAGCAATCCAGGGTCCCTTCACCGAATTTCAATCCACCGCCTGGGAACTTGATCATTTTCATGCCCATTTGAAATTCGTCACTGAGCAAAACATATTCGCCGGAAGGATCCAGGATCAAAGCATAAACCCGGATAATGTATTTATCGGGAAGTCGGGTCTGAGTCATGATGGCTAAACAAAAATAAGAACTATTTCTGATTGAAAGAAGTAAGGTAGTCCATTATTGCATTCTGCTCGACGGGATGGAACCATTTTATGCCGGGATATTTACGGAACCAGGTAAGCTGCCTGCGGGCATAATGCCGGCTGTTGCGCTTGATCAGCCTGATGGCTTCCTCCAGACTTATTCTTCCCTCCAGGTGGGCGATCAATTCTTTATAACCTACTGTATTCAGGGCGTTATGATCCTTGTATTGCATCACCGACCTGACTTCCTCCGGTAATCCTTCTTCCATCATTTGATCCACCCGCTTGTTGATTCTCTTGTAAAGCTCGCCGCGTTCGCGGTTCAGACCGATCTTGACAGGAAGAAAGGTTTTTTTCCTGGGTTCATGTTTCAGAAAACCGGAATAGGCTTGTCCTGTCATTTGATATATTTCCAGGGCTTTCAGCATCCGGTTGGGATTGTTCCGGTCCACCCTTTGATAATATTCGGGATCCGCTTTCTTAAGCAACTCCCGGATTTGATCCAGTCCGTGTTCCTCATATACCCTACGCAATTCTTTCCTGACCTCGGGATCGACCGGGGGCATGGGATCGATCCCCTTGAGCACCGCATCAATGTATAGTCCGGACCCTCCCGTGAGGATTACCCGGTGATGAACACGGAAGAGAGCAGGAAGCAGTTCTTCTGCATCCTCTTCGAATTTGCTGGCATTGTAATTTTCTTTCAGGGATAGATGGCCGAGAAAAAAGTGTGTTACACCCTTTAATTGCTTTTCATCCGGGCGGGCGGTACCGATTTTGAGTTCCCTGTAAAATTGTCTGGAATCAGCTGACAGGACAGGACATTTCAACCGGCGGGCGATTTGTATGCTGAGCTCTGTTTTTCCTACCCCGGTAGGGCCGATTATGACAATCAGCCATTTATTCATAGTCGGATGGAAACTGGTTGAAGTCATCCTCGTCCTCAGGGGATCCCGCATCCTCATCCGGGAAGTAATCCCCGGGATAAGTCAAATCATCGGAAGGGTCAAGCACGATCTGTTGTGGTGGTTCTCCCTGTTCATGCAATACCTTGGGAGAGCCATTTTCTTCGGATTCAATGATTTCCATAACCTCCATAAAGAAAACGCGTTCACTGAAAACGTCATACATGTACAAAAGTTTCTGCCCGGGCTCGCGGATCAGATCATCCAGTTTAACGGCTTCCATCACCAGGATCTCGGTATGGGTTTCATCCATAACCTCGAACAGGGTGATTTCGGTTAGTTTTTCCCATGAATCGTTGCAGATGAAAAAGGACGCGATTTGGTCCTTGTCATAATCCAGGTTTTCCTGTATGAGATGATGAAAAACCAAAAAGTTCTGCCGGGCAGGAACCGAATAATCCCTGATGAATGCGGGATCTTCGTTGGAAATCATCCTGAAGGCAATGACCCTTTCCATATTCAATCCAGCTTTAACAAGAATTCCATGGTATCTATATTATCCGCGTAATCCCACGGTTCGGGTTGTTGCGATTTCCCGGGGGGGATGGCTCCAGGAACGGACGGATCAATGCTGACGATGCACTGGATTTGCTCTTCTTGTTCATTGAGTTCCCTGTCCAGTGTATCAAAGTTATGATAAAAATCATAATAAAGTACACTGATGGGAGAGGATATGGCCTGATCCTGCCTGACCATCAGAAATCCGTTGTCCAGGAAGGGGATCTTTTCCAGTAAATAGATCGCTTTATAATAACTGTAATTGTTGGCATATTTATGATGATCGATCAGGTGCTTCCAGCCCAGCATGCGAGGATAGAAGTCGTCGAAGTTATAATTCTCAGGAAGGTACAGTCGCGTTACATTCCTGCAACCCAGACCGAAGTAACGGAATATGTCATTTGACAAGGCTTCCAGTTCTCGCGGACTTTCTTTTCCGTTAAGAACTGCCACCCCGTTCCTGTTTTTCCTGATGATGTGTGGATATTTTCCGAAATAGTATTCAAAATACCTGGCTGTATTAGTGCTTCCGGTGGCAATGACCGCATCCATATCCTTCAGATGATCTTTTGTGATATGAATGAATTTATCAAAGCCAGGTTCCAGTTCTGTAAGCCAGCGGACAATCAATCCAGGCAGGATATCATCCTTGCTTGAGAGTTTTGCCAGATAAAGATGCCCGGACATCAGGATACACAGGAAATCATGAAAGCCTACCAGGGGGACATTCCCGGCAGGAACCACCCCGATGGTTTTTTTTTTGTGTGTTCCTTCACCCGAGGGATAACGTGATAACCAGTCTTCCAGCTTTTCCCGGACCAGGATCCTGGTTATTTCACCCAGTGCATACAATGTATTTTCACGGGTAAACCAGGGGTTTTGCTTTTCGGCCTCATTCAGTTTCTTATCCAACAGAAGGCTATTGGGATCCCGGTGGTTTTCTTCCAGGCCATCGACAGCGGAACGGATCCTTTGTCCCAGCCGGACAAAAACTTCAATTTTTTCTTTTATGCTCAGTATATCAATCTATAAATGTTTCCCAGGGCATCGATGAAAAGATGGTTCCGAGGGCCGCTCCCATAATGGCAAAATAAATGATGTAGAAAAGGATTACCAGGGAAGAAAGGCTTACCCCGATAATGGCACATACCCTTCCGGCTTTCAGGTTGTTATAGGAGCTTAAAGAGTATAATTCCGGGGATTCAGCGTAAAGCTTCCGCGGTTTGCCGGCCAGGGCAAGGGCGATGATACCCAGGACCATGCCGATAAGGCCGTAACACCAGCATGCTGCTATTGAAATGATGCCCAAAACCAGTACTGCGGTTGAATTGGGCAGAACAGCCTGTTGTGACATGGGACCGGGACCGGTACTTCCTGCTTGTGGTTCATTGGTATTTTCCATGGATCGTAATTATTGGATTTAATGGCTGAAATGGATTATCAACTTATAAATATAATGAATTAGGATAATTGCAGTGTTAAAAATGAACATATGTTTCAGCAGGGTACCGCCCTGTTTGAATTTAAGGATCAGATGGACAGGCAGGAAGAAGAACATTATAATCATGGGGATAAGGGCAGGATAGAGCAAAATGCTTTCCCATAGATTACCCTTTAAAAGTTCGATAAAGGCCCTTTGCATCCCGCAACCGGGACAGTCGATACCCAGGAACTTTCTGTAAATACAAGGGGCCTGGTGGGATTCGAGCCACTGAATTATCTTTTCCAGCATTTTTGTGATTTGGAGTACATTGGTGGTTGATTTGCTGTTTTTCGGGACTCGCTCCGCTCGCTGTTACTCTGGCTTCGCCTGTTTCTCGCTTCGCTGTAATAACGGTGCCAAACGGTATTCACACCCACACCCACTCCTCACAGCCTCATTCTGAATCTTACCGGTTTTCCTGGCGAATAAGGTTCAACGCCGACCCTGCCTTGAACCATTCTACCTGTTTTTCATTGAAGGAATGCCGGGCCTGTATCTCGTCAGTGGAACCGTCGGCATGATGCAACAGCAGGGTCAGTTCCTTATCCGGTGCAAAATCCTTCAGCCCGGTAATATCCATGGTATCGTCTTCCTGCACCTTGTCATAGTCGGTTGCATCCTTGAAGGTCAGGGCCAATATTCCCTGTTTCTTCAAATTTGTCTCATGGATACGGGCAAAGGATTTGACAAGCACTGCTTTCACGCCGCGGTGTCGGGGTTCCATGGCTGCATGTTCCCGGGAGGAGCCTTCACCATAATTATCATCCCCGACGATGAAAGAGCTCACCCCTTTATCGGCATATTCTTTGGCAATCTCGGTTGTTTTTCCAAATTCGCCGGTGAGGGCATTCTTAACATAGTTGACCTGACCCGTGAAGGCGTCTACCGCACCCATCATGAGATTGTTGGAGATATTCTCCAGGTGTCCGCGATACCGTAACCAGGGTCCGGCCATGGAGATATGATCGGTGGTACATTTACCCAGGACCTTGATCAGCAGTTTCAGATCTTTAAGATCTTTTCCATCCCAGGGCTCAAAAGGTGTGAGCAGCTGTAAACGATCCGAATCGGGATCGACCTTCACGTCAATCTTACTTCCGTCCTCTGCCGGAGCTTGATAACCGGCATCTTCAAGGGCAAAACCTTTAACGGGGAACTGTATCCCACCGGGCTCATGAAACTTTACTTTTTCACCTTTGTCATTTTCCAGACTGTCCGTCATGGGATTAAAGGTCAAATCCCCTGCTATGGCAAAGGCGGTAACTATCTCCGGAGAAGCAACAAAGGCATGGGTATTGGGGTTGCCGTCATTTCTTTTTGCAAAATTCCTGTTGAAGGAGGTAATGATGGAGTTCTTTTTCTCCTTGCCGGCATCATGGCGGGCCCATTGACCGATGCAGGGACCACAGGCATTGGCCAGGACCACCCCGCCGATCTTCTCGAAAACATCCAGGTAACCATCGCGGTCGATGGTATAGCGCACCTGCTCCGAGCCCGGTGTAACCGTAAACTCAGACCTGGCTTTCAGTCCTTTATCCAGGGCTTGCTGAGCAATGGAAGCTGCCCGGGTGATATCTTCATAGGAGGAATTGGTGCAGGAACCGATCAGTCCGACTTCCAGCTCCCGGGGGTAATCGTTTTCCCTGACCGCCCTGGCAAACTCGGACAGGGGCCAGGCCCGGTCCGGGGAAAAGGGTCCGTTGATATGGGGTTCCAGTTTGGAAAGATCGATCTCAATGAGCTCGTCGAAATATTTTTCGGGCTCTGTATAGACCTCCGGATCACCCCTCAGGTGTTCGCTCATTTGTTCCGCCATTTCAGCTACTTCCTTTCGGCCGGTGGCTTTGAGGTAGTCAGACATCTGCCTGTCGTAGCCGAATAAGGATGTTGTAGCGCCGATCTCTGCACCCATGTTACAAATGGTTCCTTTTCCGGTACATGAGATCTTTTCGGCGCCCGGACCGAAATATTCCAATATTTTTCCGGTACCTCCTTTCACCGACATGATCCCTGAGACCTTAAGAATAACATCCTTGGCGGCGGTCCAACCGCTCAGTTCACCGGTAAGTTTGACCCCTGCCAGCTTAGGAAATCTGAGTTCCCAGGGTGTGCCGGTCATGACATCCACCGCGTCGGCACCTCCCACTCCGATGGCCACCATTCCCAGCCCGCCGGCATTCACGGTATGAGAATCGGTTCCAATCATCATGCCGCCCGGGAATGCATAGTTTTCAAGGACAACCTGGTGTATGATCCCTGCCCCGGGCTTCCAGAACCCTATACCGTATTTATTGGATACAAAGGCCAAAAAATCAAAGACTTCCTTGTTGGTTTGATTGGCATGCAACAGGTCCTGCTTGGCTCCCAATTTGGCCTGAATCAAATGGTCACAGTGAACCGTAGTGGGAACCGCCACCCGGTCCTTGCCGGCCATCATGAATTGGAGGAGGGCCATTTGGGCCGTTGCATCCTGCATGGCTACCCGGTCGGGATTGAAATAAACATAATCTTTACCCCCGCGGAAAGGTTCCCCGGGCAATGGATCGGAGAGATGGGAATAAAGTATTTTTTCCGTAAGGGTCAGGGGCTTGTTCAATTTCTTCCTGGCTTTTTCTGTTTTATTCGCACAGTTTGAATAAAAGTCCCGGATCATATCTGGATCAAAGATCATGGGTCTGCATTTTGTTTGAAAGTCAAAATTAATTTATTTATTCAACATGCACTTCATTGCAAATGTTCAAGAAACATAACCATATCAATTTAAATTCGTAATTTAGAGCAAGTTCTCAGGTAACAATTGCATGTCGCGTATCCTTAAATATTTCGGATTACTGGGAGAGAATTTACGGGTTTCCTTGAAATCCATACGTGCCAGCATGCTGCGGTCCATTCTGACCATTTTTATTATAGCCTTTGGTATAATGGCCCTGGTAGGGATACTTACGGCAATACATTCCATTGAACGGGCCATCTTTACCGAATTTAACCGGATGGGGGCCAACACCTTCACCATTGAAAGCCGGAGTATGCGAATTCAGATCGGGAACCAGACCTACAGGAGAAAAAATCATGCCTACATATCATACAGGCAAGCCCTGGAATTCAAGGAGCGCTATGATTTCCCCGCCTATGTGGGCATCTGGACCCATGCAACCGGTACGGCAACGATTAAATACCAGTCGGAAAAAACCCATCCCAACATAAATGTGATCGGTGTGGATGAAAACGCCCTGAACACCGTTGGAATGGAAATAGCCCGGGGACGTAATTTTACCAGCCAGGAAGTTTTGATGAACCGTTCTTATGCCCTTATAGGTCAAGGACTGGCAAATGAGCTGTTTCCGGATCATATAAGTCCGGTGGATAAGATCATTACCGTGGGGAATGCCCAATACCGTGTCATCGGGGTCCTGAAAGAAAAAGGCAGCAGCCGGGTTGGGGAAAGTGACCGCATGGCCTTTGTTCCTTATACCAGTGCCCGTCAATATTTTTCAAGGCCGGAGATGTCCTATTCCATTAACGTTACACCATTTGATAAAAATATGATGGATGCGGCTATCGGCGAAGCTGAATCCCACTTCAGGATCGTCCGCGGTCTGGATCTTACCGATGAATCAGACTTCAACATTACAAAAAGTGATACTTTGGCCAATCTCTTACGGGAGAACCTGCGCTTTGTCACCCTGGCCGCAACCGTCATTGGAATTATAACCCTGTTTGGGGCGTCCATTGGTTTGATGAATATAATGTTGGTCAGTGTTACGGAAAGAACCCGGGAGATAGGTATTCGTAAAGCCATTGGCGCCAAATCAAGAACCATCAAGCAGCAGTTTTTGTTTGAGGCCATCGTTATCGGTCAGTTTGGCGGATTGGCAGGAATTGTACTGGGCATCATTATTGGCAATGTCGTTTCTATCTTAATGAAGTCACCTTTTGTTATACCATGGGTTTGGATCATCCTGGGCATAGGACTCTGTTTTTTAGTCGGTATTTTCTCCGGCTATTTTCCGGCAGTAAAAGCGTCCAGATTGGATCCTATTGTTGCTTTGAGGTACGAATAAAACAGCATATATGGAAAAATTCGAACTTACAAAAACATTCAATACCCCTTATATAATGCTGGATCCCGACCAGGGGGTTTTGAAATTTGAGGGAAGGTCCATACCGGAAGATCCGGGCGATTTTTATGAAAAGATCATTGAATGGATACACCAGTACTTTAGGCATCCCAATAACGTAACTACCCTGGAGTTCAAGCTGGAGTATGTAAACAGCGGTTCTTCGAAGTATATCCTGGAAATCTTGCGTATTTTACAGAAATACCATGAAAGCGGAAAAGATGCCATGGTAAAATGGTATTACGAAGAAGATGATGAGTCTATCATGGAACTGGGGATCCACTATAAAAACACGGTGAACATCCCTATTGAATTGCTTGATTATTATTGAGATAAAAAAAGCGGATGCACTAAGGCAACCGCTTTTATATTGAATCCTGCTAATGTGCTAGAATAACATGGGGATTAAATCTACAACCCTGCAGGAGTAACCCCATTCATTATCGTACCATGAGAGTACTTTAACCATGTTCCCGTTGACCATGGTGCTCTGTGCATCAAAGATGCTGGAATGAGGATTGTGGATCACGTCGACTGATACGATGGGATCTTCCGTGTATTCCAGAATGCCCTTCATCGGTCCTTCAGCGGCTTTCTTCATGGCGGCATTGACTTCTTCGATGCTGGTTTCTTTCTTCAATACGGCTACCAGGTCCACCAGGGATCCGGTGGGAGTGGGAACACGAATGGCCATACCGTCCATCTTTCCGTGAAGATCCGGGATCACTTTGCCAACGGCCTTTGCTGCACCGGTGGTTGTAGGAATTTGGGATACAGCTGCGGAACGTGCACGGCGCAGGTCCGAATGCGGTCCGTCCAACAACATCTGGTCGTTGGTATAGGAGTGAATGGTGGTCATGAATCCCGTTTCAATACCAAAACTGTCATTCAATACCTTGGCAACAGGGGCCAGGCAGTTGGTTGTACAGGAGGCATTGGAAACACACTGGTCCTCGGACCGGAGGGCATCATCGTTGACACCCAGTACGATCATGTTATCGATCTGATCCTTGGCAGGAACCGTAAGGATTACCTTCTTGGCTCCATTCTTAAGGTGATCGCCATAACCGCCTTTTTCACTTTCTTTGTTGCGGAAGACGCCTGTAGATTCAATTACTACGTCGGGTGTATCACCCCACTCTATCTTTGAGGGATCTTTGTCGGCACTTACCTTTACCTTGTTGTCGTTTACGATCAGTCCGTAGTCATCATAGGATACTTCACCCTGGAATATGCCCTGGGTGGAATCGTACTTTAAAAGGTGGGCCAGTGTTTTGTTGTCGGTCAGGTCGTTGATCCCGACAATCTCCATATCGTCTCTCTCCAGAGCGAGTTTGTATACGTTTCTTCCGATTCTTCCGAAACCGTTTATGGCTACTTTGATTTTACTCATTTTTCTTCTCTTTTATTAAGGATTAATAATTTTAGCGAAGCGCGAAATTAGCCAATAATCATCAAATCATCAAGAATTTCGAGATGAGTTGAAGTTAAGAAATATCAAAACGCGGGGGGAAGGCGTTCAAAATTGCCACGTGCAGTAGCATCCAGGATCTTTCCAAAGCGGTAACTGACAAAGAGGGAGAAAAAGAAAAAATCTTTTTTTTCTGTGGCCATGACAGGTATTTTCCGCACAAAGGCATCAATGGCCAAGCCGCCTTCCAATGCATGCAGGCTGATATCTTTCCTGCTGTATTCAAAACTGACGCCGATACGGGCATAGGCACCGGGGGCAAGCATTATTTCGTTGACCCCCCTGAAGAATGAAGCACGGCCGTATATCTGGGTCTGGTGGATCGATTTGTCGAATTTTTCTTCGGAAAGGGTGTTTTCGTAGATACCGCCCGTGGGACGGAGTACTTCGTAATAGATGGGCTTGATCATCCCCAGGGATGGGCCCAGACTGAAATATCCGCGGATGGCGATACCCCCCTTGTCGATCTTCCGGAACATCTCCCGCTGTCTGCCATATCCTGCCCGTAGTACATAGAAGCCGTTTTCTTTGCCATAAACAAAGCTCTTGCTGGGATTATAGGGATGGGAAACCCTGACTTCCTTGGGATGCTTGATACCGATAAGGTCGGCTTCAAATATTTGTTTGTTCCTTGCATTGATCCGTTTTCCATAACGAACACTGGCTCCTGCCCCGTTGGAATTCAAAAGGAGCCCTACCGAGATCTCATTTCTGTAAAAGATGCCGGGATCTTCTGACAGTTCTCCCTGGGCCCAGGAAGGTAAAGTAAGACCTGAAAGTATGAGTATGGTAAAAAGTCGTTTCATTTATATCATCTCCTCTGGCTTTCCACAAGATCAAAAAATCCTTCACGAGGAAGGATTCCAATGGGTCGGCAATCGCCTGCAACAAACCAAGGTAAACAGCGGTATGTTTTTCAATTTAAGCGTTTTGGTCTACCTGCCCGGTAGTGTTGTCGGCGTACGCGGGGCATACTTTATTGTTGCAGGAAGTCAACAGCATTCCCAAGAAAAATGCTAATACCAGCAATGTAACAAAGATTCTTTTCATGACCCTAATTTTAATTAAAACGATGTGACCGGCTTTTTCTTATGCAATAAAAATACAACTTTTTTAAACAAACAGACTAATATTTGCCGGATCGGGTTGCTTTTTATCATTGATTTAACAAATTTCAGGAAAAGTGGTTCACGGTGGTATGCCGTGAACCACTTCAAAAGGATATATTTCTCTTAATTCCACTTCGGTATTCTCCCTGGGGTCCACGGTGCACCGGCTTCTTCCAGTTTATTTTCAATGATATTCAATTCATTGTTCAGGGATTTCAGCTCATCCAGCAACGGCGGAAACTCTTCCTCTATAATATTATAATTGTCTCTCATGGTTTGGGTAATGTCCGATGTGGAACTCCAGCGGGCCCTGATCACCGCATTCATTCTCCTCATCAGGGGCATCTCGCGCGGAGGTATTTCCTCCCAGCTGGCTTCAGGTTCCGGTCCGTAAATGCGGTACAGGATGTCCTCAACCTGTCTTTCCACCTGCCTGGCCTGCTCCATAAGCGGACGGTCCAGTCCTGGTGTTTCCAGGATCGCCTGCATGACATACTGGCTGCGTTCTTGTATCTCACGGGCAAATCGTACCGTGTTCTGGACGTTCCTTGCCATATTCGCGACCTGTTCCATGAAGGCATTTGCAGCTTCCTGATTCTTTGCCGGCATGGTGGTGATATCCAGTACCCGCGCTTCAAAAGGAACCGGTTCGGAAAGGAGGGTTACGGAATCCCGGACAATGAGTTCCAATCCAACCATATATTTACCGGGCAGGGCCAGCATGCTTCCGTTGGATGCACCCTCGCGGGTCGGGTTGAATTCATCTTTGGGGAGTTCCAGGGGAAAGGGATTCTGATATTTCAGGTCCCATGTAATCCGCTGTATCCCTTTTGCAGCTCTTGTTGTCAGCTTTCTTACCTCATTCCCTTCCTCATCATGGATGGTAAAGAGCAAATAGGGAGGAATTTCGTTTTCCTCAGCCCTGAGTCTTTCCCCCGAAGGTTGAGGTATGGGCTTCTTCTCCCTGAACAACTCCTTTTCCTTTTCATGCCGCATCTGCTTCAGGGTTTTGGGTGATTCCTTCAGATAATAGTTGAAAGTGGCTCCAAAAGGCGGATTCTCAGCGGTATAATACGTGGAACCCTGTCCGTATCTTCCCCGGGTCTGTATATACATGTCCGCAGTTTTCACCGGGAAGATGTGACCGGGCTTTTCCCTGATCTCCTTTGAGAATTCCCTGAGCGGGGTATAATCATCCAGGATATAGAATCCCCTCCCGAATGTGGCAACCACCAGGTCGTTCTCACGTTCCTGTAGGACCATGTCCTTAATGGAGATATCGGGAATACCCGCACTCAGTTCAACCCATTCCTGTCCACCGTCCATGGAAAAAGAAACGCCGAATTCAGTGCCGGCAAATAGGAGGTCGGGATCCACCGGATCCTGCTCCAGGGAAAGAACGGTCTCGTCACCGGGCAGATTGTTGCTGATGCTGGTCCAGCTTTTACCTTTATCGTTGCTCTTCAGTAAATAAGGCTTAAAATCGTCCCTTTTGATGTTGTTGAAACATGCATAAACCACATCGGCATCGTGCTTTGAGGGCATGATATCATTCACATAGGTATTTGCCGGTATGCCCGGGAAGGATTTTACCTGCCGCCAGCTCTCGCCGGCATCTTCGGTTATGGAGATCACCCCGTCGTCGGTTCCCACGTAAAGCAGGTCTTCCTGTAGCGGGGACTCGGCCAGTGCAACAGCCATTCCGTATAAAGATGTAGAAACATCCTTGACCACCGCGTCAATACTCCAGTAATGGTCCATAACTTTCCAGGTGTTCCTGTCGATCCGGGCGGTAATGTCATCACTGATAACCTCCCAGCTGTTGCCGTAATCATCGGACCGGAAGACTTTATTGGCAGCGGTATAGAGTCTTTTGTGGGAGTGGGGACTGATGATCAGGGGGGTGTCCCAGTTCCATTTGTAGGTCTTTTCTCCTTTTCGGGGTGTCGGTTTGATATAGACGACCTCCCCGCTCTTTCTGTCGTAACGGAACATGTTCCCATACTGATATTCACAATATACGATATCCGGATTTTCCGGATCAACGGCGACCCAGAATCCGTCACCACCGATGGGTACTACCCATTCACCGCTCGAAACCCCTTGCCGGCTGGTGTTCTGTGAAGGTCCGCCCAGGGTGTTGTTGTCCTGGGTACCCCCGTAGACCCAGTAAAAGGGTTCTGTATTGTCTACCATTACCCTGTAAAACTGTGTAACCGGAAGATTTTCCTTGAAATCATAATGTGCACCGCCGTCCCAGCTTTCATAAATTCCACCATCACCTCCGATGATGAAATGTTCCGGGTCAGCGGGATCGATCCACAGGGCATGATCATCCACGTGGCGGGCAGTAAGGCCAAGGTTTTCCCAGGTTTTTCCGCCGTCCCGGGTGACCTTGGACACCGTTTCCACGGAATAAACCACATCCTTGTCAACCGGATCGCAATAGATTTCATTGTAATACTGTCCGCTGGAATGATGATCGCTCATCCTGGTCCAGGATTCCCCCTTGTCGGTCGAACGGAAAAAACCACCGGCATCATTGGCGGCCTCGATGATGGCGTAAACGATACCGGGATCAACGGGAGAAACGGCCAGTCCTATACCGCCCATATGTTCCCGGGGCAGCCCTTTGGTCAGTTTTCTCCAGTTCTCGCCACCATCCGTGGATTTATAAATGGCTGTTTCGGGTCCGCCGCCGATCTTGGTGAATACATGTCTTCTTCTTTGTTCTGAAGAGGCGTACATGATATCAGGATCGGAAGGGTCCATGACCACGTTATTCACCCCGGTGTGCTCGCTGATATCGATGACCTTTTTCCAGGTTTCTCCGCCATCGGTGGTTTTATAGAGTCCCCGGTCCCCTCCGGGACCCCATACGGAACCTTCGGCCGCAACGAATACGATGTCTGAATTACGGGGATCAATGACGATACCGCCAATCTGACGGGACTCTTTCAGTCCCATATTCTTCCACGAACTTCCGCCATCCATGGATTTCCATACTCCATTGCCATAGCCCAGGGCACGCTGGTGATTGTTTTCGCCGGTACCGAGCCATATCATATTCTTGTTGTTGGGATCCATGGTAATGACCCCCATGGCGTAAGCTCCATGATTATCAAAAACCGGCGACCAGGTAACACCGGCATTGCCGGTTTTCCAGACATGTCCGGAAGCCGTGGCCACGTAATACTCTTTGTTGTTATCCGGGTTCACGGCAAAGTCGGCGATCCTGCCCGAGGTAAATGCAGGCCCGATACTCCTCCATTTGAGTCCGGCAAAAGTGTTGCTCTTCAGGGAATCGGATTTGCTTTCCGTTTTTTTGTCCCGCTTGGCAGCCATGGTTGTCCCGCTTATCCCGCTTATCATGGCAACAAGCAGTAAAACAGACAAAAGCTTTAAGGAAATATTCAAAGTACTTTTCATTTCGGGTTATTTTATTAGTGAATCGAAAGAGTATGCAATTAATAAAGAATTCTTAAAAATCCCATGGTTGTTAAACATATCTCGCTCGCTGTTGCTATGTTACTCTTTGGCTCTTTAGCTCTTCCATTCTTAAGCTATCTGTCTCAATGTCTCAATGTCTCAACATCCTTTGTTTTGTACCACCTGTCACGTACTGTCGTCTGTGGTCGGTGGTCCGTGGTCAATTCAGGCATAGACTTGTCACGATAACCTCGATATCGGTGCTGGTACGGGGTGCGATCTCGACCTTCCCGAAATATTCCAGTGCCACACCGGTTACATCGGCCCACTGGGGGATCTCGGTGCCGATGTAATCCACATTATAAAATTCTGTGAAGACAATGGTCGTATCCTTACCGGCATATACCTTGTAGTTCTTCCCGTTCTCAAAGTTATTTCCGGCATCAACGAAATGGACGCTTTCGAGTTTCACGAGCATGGACTCGTAATCCTCGAAGTTGGTTTTATAATCGGCAATACTCAGTACCACAGGAGTAACCGGATTACCCGTTGATGATGCAGAACCCGGATCCTCACCCGGATTGAATTGCATCATGCCGGCGTAGGCTGTCAGTTTACCGGTTAAGCCGGTGATTTCGTCGCCGACATCATTAGGAAGTGGTGATCACGCCCGGATCATCTTCGGCCACCACATACAGGTCATATTCGGTGTCGGGGGATAAGCCGTCAATGGTCACCGTGGCTTCTTCTCCCGGGGTACCATAGCTGAAGGAGAAACCCTGGTCCAAAATATCGGGAATGGTTGCCGGCGCCCCGTCGCTCCTGGGCAAATACCATACAACAGAGGGTTCATCCAGGCTGACGGCCAGTTTGAACCGGGTATCCATCACGTCGATGATCCTGGGATACCCGGCATCAAATACAGGGGGATCGGTGTCCGGAACACCCGAAACCATGATGTTGTCAAAGGCAATCTCTTCATCGCCGGCGGTCATAAAGGCTATTATTCGAAGATACAGGCTGGTTCCCTTACTTCCCAGTGCAAATTCTACTGTTTTGAATTCGGTGTTCAGCGAATCCGTCCCGTCGGCAATGCCGTCAAAATCCGCATCGATGCCAAAATAGGATGAATTGTACCCGCTTTCCAGATCAGACTCAAAAGCACCGATCAGGGTCCAGCCTCCGCCGTCAACCCTGGCATATACATGGAGGAAGTCTTCCGGGTCAAATTTCGCCTGACCACCACAGGCAAACAGACCGGATACCTTGATTTCATCCACCCCGGCGATATCAATTCCGTTGATCTCGATCCAGGAGCTGTCCACATTCGGATTATCACTGGTTTGAATAAACTCTCCGGCAAAATAAAAACTCCCGTCCTGGCCGGTATAAGCGGGCAGGCCTGAAGCACCCGTACCGTCGGTCCGGAAGAAATAATCGCCGGATCCGTCGTTAAAACCCCCGGTTAGGTATAGCGCGTCCCGTCCCCGTCGGTCTCGAAACTCTCCTGGTGCAGGATGGTTTGTGCCTGGCCCAAAGCCATTGTCAACACCAGTACAAGCATAGAAATAAAAGTAGATCGTCTGTTCATTTTATGGATTTTAGGGATTAATGTTTTTACATAAATTTACCTGTTTTATCCTTCTTATACCGAGCGTTTCATTTTATTAAAAGATTAATTTTGATCAGCAATGAAGCTTTTTTGATAAGCAGATCGATCGGGATCTCAGAATATCTTTCTTCATGATACTTTTCATTGTTTGGTAAATTATTGCATCCTATCATTGCAAAAAAGTAAAGCGATATGTTAGAGACCATATTGAATCACCGTTCCGTGAGGAAATACAAAACCGATTTCATAGAGAAAGATGTGCTGGATGCCATATTGCTGGCAGGAACCCGGGCTTCAACCACCGGCAACATGCAGGTTTACAGCATGATCGTGACTACCGAACCCGACATGAGGGAAGCATTATGGGCCTGTCATTTCAAGCAGGACATGGTCAAACAGGCACCGGTGCACATCACTTTCTGTGCCGACTTTAACCGGTTTAACCAATGGTGCCGTCAGAGGAAGGCCGAACCGGGTTACGACAACTTTCTTTCCTTTTTTACCGCTGCCATCGATGCCCTGCTGGTCTCGGAAAATGTTGCCCTGGCTGCCGAGGAGCATGGCCTGGGGATCTGTTACCTGGGCACGGCCACCTATATGGCCGGGAAGATCATCGAGGTCCTGGATATCCCCAAGGGGGTGGTCCCGGTTGCCGCAATGGTTTTGGGATATCCCGACGAAAGCCCGGGACTGACCGACAGGCTGCCCCTGGAAGCCGTGGTGCACGGGGAAAAATACGAGGACTATACGCCGGGCCAGATCGATAATCTTTACCGGGAAAAAGAGGCCCTGGAAGAAACGAAAGAGCTGTTAAAGATCAACGAAAAAGAAACCCTGGCCCAGATATTTACCGATAACCGCTATACCAAGAAGGACAACGTGCATTTTTCCAGGGAGTTCCTGGAGGTGATCAGGAAGCAGGGGTTTTTTAATCAGTAAGTCCGCTGCGCTTGCCGTTTCTCGGCTTCGGCTGTGCTAACGGTGCTGAACCCAGGAACCAAGCCTGCCTGCCGGCAGGCAGGGAACCCAGGAACTCCAAGGGTCATCCCGGACTTGATCCGGGACCTCCCTGTACATTCAAACTACCTGTAATATCGATCAAATAGCCCAACTTATAAAAACCGAAAAGGGTCATATTCGCAACCCCTTTCTTAAGCAAATACCTGATCCACCCCTTATTGATCCGGAATAATGTCCTGATCAGCCAAAACATACGAAATCTCTTCAGTTTATAATAGGATCGAAGCAGGGTTACATCTTCAACCAGCTCAGGATCGTGGTTGAAATACTGCATGATCCGGGCCAGGTTCCGGACGGCTTCTTCGGTTTTGGCCAGGTATTCGGCATTGGTTTCCAGGTGGCCGTTCAGGACCGGGTTGTCGATGTGGTGGACGGGGATATTTTTTTTCTTCAGTTGATATCCGAAGAGGGTGTCTTCATGGCCGTAGCTTAGGATGCGTTCATCAAAGCGAATGCTGTCAAGCAGTTCTTTTTCGATAACAAAATTGTTGGTCATGAATGAGCGGTTCGGATGCTGTTTTCTGCAGGAGGCCGGCTTGCTTTCCATCCGGATGCCGTATTTCCAGCGGAGCCTCCGGGAGCGGGGTGGTACCTTGGTATCATAGATCCGTCCCCCGCAAAGGACCCGGGGTTGACGTTCCCGGATACAATCTAAATAATCCGAAAGAAAAGTACCGGATGGGATCAGGGAGTCGCAATCCAGGAACAGGAGGTATTTTTTTCGCGCATGTTCAAGAAATAGATTCCTGATACGGGCCCTTCCGATGTTTTCTTCCAATTCAATATAACTAACCTTACCGGAAAGGGGCCGGTTTGATTTTTTAAACGCTTCATCCGAGGCATCGTCGATCAGGATGATCTCCGTCTCCGCGTCCAGCCGGCCGGCCTGCCGCGACAACTCAGTTACCAGGAGCTTGACATCGAAATTATATAGGGGTATGCAGACGGATATCATACTTTGAATAAAAATACAGATTCTTTTTGAAGAAGGATTTCCTTTCTTTTTTTATCTTTTGGGATTGTATTAATCCTGAGCCCTATAATCATGATCGCTGAATATTATTCAGAGCACTCGAAGTTCCTGTTGGCTGTTGATTGCATTGTTTTCGGCTTCGACGGGGAAAAACTGAATCTGTTATTGATAGAAAGAAACTTTCCTCCCATGAAAGGGGAATGGTCCCTGATGGGTGGTTTTTTGAAACAGGAAGAAAGCCTGGATGCTGCAGCAGAACGGGTTTTATTCGAACTCACCGGTTTGAGCAATGTCTATTTGGAGCAACTCTATACATATGGCGATGTATACCGTGATCCCGGACAAAGAGTAATTTCAGTTGCTTATTATGCCCTGATCAAGATTGACGATTATGATAAAGAAATGGCTAAGAAGCACAATGCCAGATGGAAACCTATCGACGAATTCCCGGATTTAATTTTTGACCACAATATCATGGTTGAAAAGGCCCTGAAGAGGCTACGGCGCAAGGCTAAAAGTCAGCCCGTGGGATTCGAGTTGCTGCCCCGCAAATTCACTATGCCGCAGTTACTGAAACTCTACGAGGCTATCTTTGAAAAAGAATTCGACAAAAGAAATTTCAGAAAAAATATCCTGAGTTTCGGTGTACTCCAAAGACTGGATGAAAAAGACAAAACTGGTTCAAAGAAGGGCGCATACTATTACAAGTTCAACCGGCAAAAATACAGGGAGCTTGTCGACAGCGGTACGATCTTTGAAATTAAAATTTAATCTATCGGGTAACGTGTTCAGAAATATTGGATTTAATGGAGAACAAAAGATACCGAGCCTGATCAGGGGTCACGATATAAAAACATGATGCGGAATGGCAGTTATGAAAATATACAAATCAACGGCAAGATGGTTTACGCGGCAGATCCGGAACAGTAGATTATAGATAAGAAAACCACGATAAATATTACATTTACCGTGATTGGAAATGAATAAACCTTTTCTGAATGCATGCCATGGTACATAAACGACTTATTCTTATAATTTCCATATCGGTTATGATCCTTTCCCTAGCCAGGTCACAGGATGAAGAGTCCCTCCTGCAGGAGAATCTCCGCTTCTATCTGTCCGAAGATCACTCTTCCTTCGCCGGACTGGTCATGGTTAATCAGATCTGGACACGATATCGTTGGAACAATCCGGGCACACTAGATGAAACCGGAAATCCGATGGACCGGACCTTTGATGTGGGACTGAGAAGGAGCAGGCTGATCTTTTATACCCGGCTTTTTGACAGATTCTTCATGTACACCCAGATCGGGTATAATGGCCAGACCTATGCTTCTCCAAAAGCCCCGGGAATTTTTGTGCACAATGCCGTAACCGAATACCTGCTGGACAAGGAAAAAGTACACCTCGGTTTCGGATTGCATACCTATAACGGCATTTCAAGATACAACAACAGCAAGCTCATCGAATTTTTGGTGGTGGACCATCCTTCATTTGTATATCCGATAGGCGGTACTTACGACCAGGCGGGAAGGCAGTTTGGTATCTATGCAAAAGGTACGCTCTCGAAACTGCATTACCGAGTGTCCCTTTCAAAACCGTTCCTTGTTGACAATACACCCTTGTTATATGAAGGCAGGACCGTTGAGGTGTTCAGTGAGAACCTTGCGTATAAGGGATATTTCGACTGGCAGTTCTGGGATACGGAAAGCCATATGCTGCCTTATATGTCGATGAATAACCTGGAAAAGAAAAAACTGCTCAACCTTGGCGGCGGATTTTATATGCAACCGGAAGCTACCCAAAGCATTCGACAGGCAGATACGGTATTGCATGATATTAGTTTGTGGGGCATTGATGCTTTCCTGGATCTGCCATTAGATGGAGGGGGGATCTTAACCGCTTATTTGACCTGGCTGAATTATGATTTCGGGCCCAATTACCTGCGTGCCGCCGGAAAACTCAACTCGGGAACAGGCAGTCCACTCGAACAGGGCAATGGAATTGCGGAATGGGAGGTTGGGACCGGGACGATCATTCGTTTTGAAACCGGCTATGCCTTTCCCTGGAAAACACTGTTGGGAAATTTGCAGCCTTTTGCAGGTTTGTCGTACAAGGATTTCGATGCACTGGAGGAATCTTCAATCCAATATGACCTGGGCTTCAATTGCCTGATGTACACCAACCGGTTGAAATGGACCCTTCAGTATTCAACCAGACCGGTATACGAAGGTACCATCGCGAACAACGATACAAGTCTGAGTGAATATAAAGGGGTTTTGGTATTACAGACCCAATTCTGGTTTTAATCCTCCTTCGCGTTCCGCTCCGGCGGACGAGAAGGAATGGGTTTAATTGGCTTCGCCGAGCTCGTAAACTCGGTTCCTCGGAGTTCTACTCCGAAAAGATGGGTCCAGAGTTCTACTCTGGGGTTAATACCATTTATTATGGGAGCTGCACGAAAGGGAGATTGGAAGATCGTTAAAAAGCTGGACGAAGAGAACTGGCATCTGTTCAATATCCGGGAGGACAGGATAGAATCAATGGATCTTGCAGATCAATACCCTGATATCGTAGAAGATATTTCATTGCATTGGGAAGAATGGGCAAATACTCATTTTGTTCTGCCCAAAAGAGTGAGCTAAAACCGGTTCACATAGCCGAAATGGACCTTGCCCCGGGAGAGGTCGATGGGATTGGGACCGCGCTTGCCCAGGGCATAGTTGATGCTGAACATGCCGGCACGGGTGGAGATGTTGGTGCCCAGACCGAATGAAAAGAGCGATTCGGACAGGTAATCTCCTTCGATATTCCTTTCGTAGATCCCCCCATCGGAGAAAAGGAACGCGGCGGAGTTCCGCTCGAAAAGGAACCTGAGTTCACCTGAAAAAACCGTGTAACTGGATGCTTTTATGGAGTTTTCATCAAAGCCCCGGATGCTTTGTATTCCTCCCAGGCGGTACAGTTCGTTATCGAAAAGCTCGTCAGTGCCCCGGTGGGCGCTCCGGTTTTGCAAGAGGATGGTCCATCTGCCGGACAAGGGCAGGTAACCCCCGGCGAACAGTTTCCCCTCGATAAGCGTGTTGCTGATCTGCTCTTCCCTGTTTTCTGCAAGGTTCGGCCTGCTGAACTTTTTTTCCCCGGCAGCAGCTTCAAGAGAAATATGGTAACCCCTGCGCGGATTGAAGGGATAATCCACATCCTGCAACATCAGGCCCAGCCCGTACCGGGTCGAACGAAAATCATTCTGCAGCGGTCCGGGATCCTCTGTGAGCACATTCGAACGGGTGTGCCGCATGTGGATGCTGACCCGGTTCATCCCGTTGAAATGGTATATGATCCCCGCCCGGGGAGACAGATTCAAAAAGGAGGAATCCTGCCTGAAGAGCTCCAGTCCCAGGTCGATGCCTATGGATGAATTGAATATATATGGATAGCTAAAGCCGGCATGGAGCTTCTGGGAGGAAGATTCAAACCTGCGCCACTGAAACTTCAGTCTTTCTCCTGCACCAAAAGAGTTTAAAAGATCGAGGTTCAGCATGCCGGTCAGGACCAGCTTACCACTGGTTTCCTCATTGGGTTGGAATCCGATGATGCCGTCAAAACGGTTCGATTCGCGATCCTTTAGATAGGTATATACCGTGGCCCCTTCACCATAGAACTCGACTTCCGCCGGCCTGATCTCTTCAAGGAAGGGCAAGGCGCGAATATGCCTGCCGATCTTTTCCAGCCTTTCTTCCCGGTAGGGTTTACCCGGCCGTATTCCCAGGTAGTGTTCCAGGTAGTTCTTTTTTACCCGGGCTTCATCATTCACCACCAGACTGTCAAAAACGATCGCCCTGCCGGGATCGATGAAGAGTTTTCCGCTGATGGTGTTGGAATCAATTTGTGTGTTGGATAATCCCACCTGTGCAAAGGGATGACCGCGATTTTCCAGGTAGGTCAGGATCTTGTTCATTGATCTTTTCCAAAGCTCCAGGTTGACGGGCCTGCCGGAAAGTTTTTTAACCCGAACCGAAGCTTTCCGTGAAAGATTCTCTGTTGCCGGGTCGGTTTGCAGTGTGGCCCATTCGTATTGTTTTCCCCTGTATAAATAACTCCTGATCTGATCTTCTGTCTTTATTATTGAATCGACCCCGGCAACCAGGTAACCTTCCGCAACCCGGTTGTTGATCCATTCCGCTTCCAGCGCCCTGATACGGTTGGTGTCTGAAGGGTAATTAATTTTGTAGGAATCCAGTAATTCCGGACTCTTTTCCATGCCCGACCGGTACAACCGGTACAATAAGGTATCCTGGGCAGAAATAGCCCTGAACGGGATCAACAAAAGGAGTATGATCAGGATCCTCATCATTACCGGGTTGTGCTTAAGCTAACGGGAGAATGCCCGGTAAATTTTAAGCGGGATTCTTTATTCCCTGATCTCAAATTCGATACCCAGGCTATCCGCGATAGATTTCATTTCTTTCGCGATGGCCGGTAACACGGTAATTCCCTTCCGGGCGATCTCTTCTTCTTTCATCCTTTCCGGTTCTCCCGGGATCATCACAGGGGGTTTGCCGGGGGCGCTTACCGCGGTGCGGAATGTTTTGATCCACTCGTCCATGCGTTCCTTGAAGGTATCGCCCGGCTGAAAGGCATCGATCCGCATGGCCCCGAAAAAATGACCCATGCCTTCCCCGACCTTTTCTTCCAGTAGCGGAAGGTAAGCCACCGAAGGGGGTACAAAGGGGCCGAAGTTGGCGCCCGAGAAAACCCCGGAGAAAATATCCACCATGGCACTCAGGCAATAACCTTTATGACTCCCATGCTCATAATCACCGCCCAGGGTGACCATGGCACCGCCTTGTTTCAGAATGTCGGGGTCGTGCGAGGGATTGCCGTCCCTGTCCTGTACATAGCCAAAGGGGACCTGTTCCCCTTTCCTGGCTGCCACGGCCAGCTTGCCCCGGGCTGTGGGCGTGGTGGCAAAATCGGCCACAAAAGGCTCCTCCTTATTGGCGGGTATGGCAAGGGCAATGGGGTTGGTGCCCAGCAGCCGGCTGACAGAGTTGGTAGGGGCCACAACCGGGTTGGCATTGGTCATGGCCACCCCGATCATGTCATGGTCCAGGGCCATCATGGCATAATAACCGGCAATGCCAAAATGGTTGGAACCCCGGGTGGCCACCCAGCCGGTGCCTGCATTTTTTGCCTTTTCTATGGCGATCTCCATCGACCGGACCGAGGCGATCATCCCCACGGCGTTGTCCCCGTCGACCACCGCGGTGCTGGGAGATTCGTGTATAATACGGATATCGGGCCGCGTGTTGATGCGTTTGGCTTCCCAAAGCTCGTAATAATCCCTGATACGGATCATCCCGTGGGAAGGCAGTCCGCGCAACTCTGCCGCCATAAATACTTTGGCAATCTCATCAGCGTCTTCAGCACTGCTGCCCATTTTCTGGAATACCTGACTTGTGAAGTTAAACAAGTAATCGTATGAATACATGGGGATGTTTTTTTACCAGTTGTTACGGGTTTCGCGTTACGGGTTTGTGTGATGAGCCTGGCAATTGGGTTTAAAACAAATTTTTTTTTCGGTCACAGGGTGACACTGAGAAAAAAACGAGGACCACAGAGTATGAAATAATTATATGTAACTCTGTGGTACTCAATTTCACTCTGTGTTCCACTGTGACCTGTATTTTTAATGAATTTAAGAATCAATGAAATGCAATATACATACTTTCATGTTAATTAACTTTTTCGATGCAGATGGTTCACCGAGGCCTGGGCCGTGGGCATGATCAGCAGGTCGTTGATGTTGACGTGGGCCGGGCGGGTGAGGGCAAAGAGGATGGCCTCGGCGATATCTTCAGCGTACAGGGGGGTGTAACCTTCATAAACGCTGTCCGCTTTTGCCTTATCCCCGTGGAAGCGGACCGTGGAGAATTCGGTATCGACTGCACCCGGGGCGATCTGGGTCACCTTGATCCCATACCTTAGCAGGTCGATCCGCATGGCCCTGGTAAGGGCATCCACGGCATGCTTGGTTGCCACGTAAACATTGCCTTTTTCATAGATCTCCTTACCGGCGATGGAGCCGATATTGACAATATGTCCGCTTTCGCGCTGCACCATACCGGGGGATACCGCTCTTGTAATGTAAAGCAATCCCTTTACATTGGTATCGATCATTTTTTCCCAGTCTTCTATGTCTCCTTCATGAACAAGGTCCAGTCCGGAGGCCAGTCCGGCATTGTTGATCAGGACATCGATATTCTGCCAATCCGGGGGAAGGGCCTGGATGGCATTTTTTACTTCATCCCGGTTGCGAATATCAAAGGCAAGGTTCAGGACTTTTGCCTCGCTTTCATTTTCTATTTCGGCATTGATCTCTTCAAGGCGTTCCTTTCTCCTTCCGGTAAGGATCAGATCATAAGGGTGCTTGGAAAGCATTTTTGCTGTAACTTTCCCGATTCCTGCAGTGGCTCCTGTAATGAGTCCGATCTTTCGCTCCATGATACATTTATTTATTTGGGGCTAAAAGTAGTGATTTCGGTCCATGTAATAAAAATGCGTACAGATTAAGAAGGCTTTGAATCCCCGGACAATCTGAAAGAAATCTTTATCTTTGTGAATCACAATTTCTGCCTTTCCATGGAAGTGAATCTCGACGTAGCCCGTTCAATGGGGATGACCCCGGAAGAGTTTGAGATGGTGCAAAAAATACTGGGCCGCGTGCCTAATTTCACAGAGCTCAGCATCTTTTCCGTGATGTGGTCTGAACATGCCTCCTACAAAAATTCCATCAAGCTTCTCAAAACTCTGCCCCGGGAGAGTGACCGCATGCTTGCTGCGCCCGGAGAGGAAAATGCGGGTTTGGTGGACGTGGGTAACGGCTATGCCTGCGCCTTCAAGATCGAATCCCATAACCATCCCTGTGCCATAGAACCTTACCAGGGAGCAGCAACCGGTGTGGGCGGTATCAACAGGGATATCTTTACCATGGGGGCCAGGCCGTTGGCCCAGTTGAATTCGCTGCGTTTCGGGGACCTGAAGCTGGACCGGACCAAGTGGCTGATGCGCGGCGTGGTAAAGGGGATCGGGGATTACGGTAATTCATTCGGCATTCCGGTTGTGGGAGGGGAGGTGCAGTTCGACGAATCCTATAACACCAACCCCCTGGTCAATGCCATGTCGGTGGGTCTTGTGGAAAAAGGCAGGCAGATCTCGGCCAAAGCCGAAGGGGTCGGTAACCCGGTATATATCGTCGGTTCTTCAACCGGGAAGGACGGAATTCACGGGGCCACCTTTGCTTCTGCTGATATTACCGAGAATTCGGCAGAAGACATACCTTCCATACAGGTAGGGGACCCGTTCCAGGAAAAATTGCTGCTGGAAGCCACCATGGAACTCAATGAAACGGATGCCATCGTGGGCATGCAGGATATGGGTGCTGCGGGGATCATTTGTTCTACCTCGGAAATGTCGGCGCGGGGAAAATGCGGCATGAAGATCGACCTGACCAGGGTACCGCTCAGGCAGAAAAACATGGATGCCTGGGAGATCCTTCTCTCGGAATCGCAGGAGCGAATGCTGATCTGCGTGCATAAGGGCAAGGAGGATATTGTGGAATCCATTTTTGAAAAGTGGGATCTCAACTGTGCCGTCATCGGTGAAGTGATCGAAAAGGATGAACTGGAATTCTGGTATCACGGGGAGATGGTCGCCCGTGTACCTGCCAGGGAACTGGTTCTGGGTGGCGGAGCGCCCCAATACGACCGGGAGATAAGGGAACCCGCGGGACAAAAAGAATACAGGGATTTCGATATTCGGTCTATCCCGCAACCCGAAAACAACCGGGAAATTGCCATGTGGCTGGTCCGCCAGCCCAATGTTGCCTCGAAAAAGTGGGTTTATGAACAATACGATACCATGGTCGGAACCCGCAACATGACCACCAACTTACCCGCTGATGCCGGACTGGTGAATATCAAAGGCACCAAAACGGCGCTGGCCATGACCGTAGATTGTAATTCCAGGTATGTCCAGGCCGACCCGGAAAAGGGGACCATGATCGCCGTGGCGGAGGCGGCAAGGAACATCATCTGTGCCGGTGCCGTACCGGTTGCCATCACCAACTGCCTGAACTTCGGGAACCCTTATCAACCGGAAGTATACTGGCAATTTGCCCATGCTATCCGTGGCATGGGAAAAGCCTGCAGGAAATTCAACACACCGGTCACCGGGGGGAATGTTAGTTTCTATAACCAAACCACTGTCAACCAAAAGACCGTTCCCGTGTTCCCGACCCCGGCCATCGGGATGCTGGGCATACTGGAAGACAAGAATCATATGATGACCCTGGCTTTCCGTGATAAGGGGGATATGATCTTCTTGATCGGTAAATCAAGGGAGGATATTAATTCTTCGGAGTACCTGTATCATTATCATAATGTAAAAAAATCACCCACGCCTCATTTTGACCTGGATCATGAATACAAGATACAACAGGCCGTAAGATTACTGATAAGGAACAATTTGATCCGTTCGGCCCATGATGTGTCGGATGGCGGGTTGTTCATCACCCTGGTCGAATGTGCCATTCCGGGAATGCTGGGATTTGATATCACCACGGCCGCCGAGATCCGCGCCGATGCCTTTCTTTTTGGCGAGAGCCAGAGCCGCATTGTGGTAACCGTATCCCAGTCGAAGGAAACCGAGTTCATCGATGCCATGATGGAATCATCCCTGCCGTTCTCGGCCCTGGGCCATGTGACAAAAGGAGAGCTTAGGATCGACGATGAGTCATACGGATTTATCAGCGATTACAAGAAAGCCTATACCGGGGCATTGGATAACTACCTGAAAACACCACTTTCGGATTGAATACTAATCAATAAAAACAAACGTTTTCACACAAAACCGGCTTTTGAAGAAAGTACTCCTTACATATCTGCTCGTATTCCTGGCCCTGACGGTGACAGGACAAAAAGAAAAAGTAAAGAACAATCCTTCCTACGACTATAAACGGCTCCATTTTGGTTTTACTGTAGGATTGAATACCATGGATTACGGGATTAAACGTGCAACAGGCTCAGATGCCCTTTATTATCCTGATGTAACCCAGATCAAACCGGGTTTTCAGGTTACCATAGTTTCGGATCTTCGTTTGGCAGAGTACTGGAGCCTAAGATTTTTACCCGGCATCTCCTTCGGACAGCGGAACATCAATTACTTTCAACGTTCCGATACTACGGTGGTTTTTGAAACCAGGATCGAGAGCAGTTACCTCGATTTTCCACTTTTACTCAAATACAAATCAAAGAGGATCAATAATTACAGGCCCTACCTGATCGGGGGGATCAATACACGTTATGATATGGCATCCCGAAAGGAATATGATGAGGATACCAATATCAGGATCCGTACAAAGCCCCTGGATATGTACCTGGAAATCGGAGCAGGTGTGGATTTTTACCTGAAGTATTTCAAATTCTCAACGGAACTGAAAGTTGGAATGGGCATGCGGAACATTCTTGTCGATGATCCTGCCCGGGATTATCCCGGACAGGTTAATTCCATCGACCGCTTGCGTGGCTACGTGGTCATGCTGAACTTTCACTTCGAATAGCGACGCTGTTGAATCTCAGATACCAGGATACCTGCTGCCACCGAAACATTCAAAGATTCCATGCCGGTTTCAGCCCTTTGAAAAGAGGGAATACTTATCTGCAGGTCTGCTTCCTTGAGCAGGCCGGCAGAAATTCCCTTGGATTCATTGCCCAGCAAAAGGGACGCATCACCGCGAATCGCGGTATCATAAATGCTGGTACCTTGCATAGTGGCAGCCAGAATACAGATATTAAATTCCGACTTGAGTCGCCTGCATAAGGATACCAGGTCGAGGTAATGGACCCGCACCCGGTTCAGGGCACCCATGGATGCCTGAATGGTTTTGGGCGCAAAAGCATCGGCTGTTTCGGGAGAGCAATATACATCTTGTATGCCGAACCAGTCGGCGATCCTGAGAATGACCCCCAGGTTACCGGGATCCTGAACGGTGTCGAGTACCAGACTGAGATTTTCCCGGCTTTTGGATAAATCTGCCGGGTATTGGGGAAGCCCGATCAATGCGATAATGCCCTGGGGACTTTTCTGGAAGCTTGCCTTGGCCCGTGCGGTGGGGTCAGCAGTATAAACCGGAAAGCCGGTATCGGGAGGCAGGTTCTTTTCTATCCAGCCCGCGGGGGCAAAAAGTTCTCTGATCTTCAACAGTCCCTCACCACCCCGGACCAGGTCGAGAATGATCTTTTCCCCTTCCATAACAAAAAGTCCGTGCTTTTGCCGGTATTTCCTGTGTTCAAGGGAACGGATCAACTTGATTTTATTCCTGGATAACAATTTTCTACTCATTGATTTTGATTGAATAAAAATATAAAATATATAATCCAAAAATCGTTACGCGTTTCGGGTTATATTTGTAAAACTTTACAGAAACACTGATTTTTATTGATATTGCTTCAAAAACATAGGAATAAATCCGCATTATTGCTCTTCATTCTTCTCCTGTTCATGTTGTATTCCTGCAGAACCACGAAATATGTACCGGAAGAACGATACCTGCTGGAAGATTACAAGATAGAAGAAGATGTCAGGAACCTGGATAAGCGGAACATCAACAACCTGGTCCGGCCCCAGCCCAACAAAAAAATACTGGGAATGAAGTTCCACCTGGGAATGTATTCTTTATCAAAGCAGGAAAAAGAAAAAGGGATAAGCAAGTGGCTCCGGCAGATCGGCGAACCGCCGGTATTATATGATGAATTTCAGATAAAAAAAACCCAGGAGCAGATCGAGCTCTATCTGGCCAACATGGGATATTATAATGCGGAGGTATCGGATACGGTCATCTTTAAAAAGAAAAAGGCAACCGTGCATCTTGACATCAAATCAAATGAACCTTACCGTATACGAAGGGTAAATTATGAATTTGAGGATACAACACTCCGCCCCCTCGTATTGAAAGATACAGTAAATTCATTGTTAAAGCGCGGCAAAGTGTTGGCAATCCAAATTCTGCAGGATGAACGCGGCAGGATAGAGGCATTCTTAAGGAACCAGGGCTACTACGACTTTTCCAAAGAAGATGTTTTTTACCGTGTCGACAGCAGCCTGAGCAACTGGCAGGCAGATCTGTACCTGCGCATCAGGGAAAACACACGAAACCTGGAAGATGGGCGGATAGTAAGAGAACCCCATCGAAAATTCAGGATTCGGCGGGTTATCATGATCACTGATTACAGTCCGCGTGAAGCCCTTGAAGATATTGAAACTTATCAGGCCAGTCTGGATAGCTTCATGGTAGGTAATATAATATTTAAATACCATGATGAGCTGGATATTAAACCCGGCATACTTGCACAATCCAATTATATTTTTCCCGGGGAGTACTATAACCTTTCCGATGTCAGGCAAACCCATCAGCATCTGACCAGTTTAAGGGTGTTCAGGCTGGTGAATTTAGAGTTCAGTGAACATTTCAACGATGGCCCGGAATTGCAGGAGGAGTATGAACTGGATTGTATCATACAGTTAACCCCATTTGTGTTTCAGAGTTTTTCAGCCGAGCTGGAGGGCACCAACTCATCCGGGAACCTCGGTGTGGCCGGCAACCTGAACTATCAGCACCGTAATTTCTTCAATGGTGCTGAAAACTTTAGTTATAGTATTAAAGGAGCCCTGGAGACCTTGAAAGAGAGTTATGGGGATCGGTACGGGAACATGATCGAGTTCGGTACCGAAGCCAGGTTACAGTTCCCGAAATTTCTGCTTCCTTTAAAGACGGAACAATTCATTAAAAAGTACTCCCCCAAGACCCGTATATCATTATCCTATAATTATCAGCGGCGACCGGATTATACGCGCTCCATTGTAAATACTTCCTTTGGCTATAACTGGCAGCAGAATAAAAAGATCACCCATATGGTCAATCCCATCGAGGTAAACTTTGTTAAATTACCCTACAGCACACCGTCTTTTGAGGCAAGGAGGGACTCTATACAATATCTGTTTTACAGTTACCAGGATCACCTGGTGACCGTAACCAATTATAGTTTTATATTCAGCAACCAGGATATCAACAAGCCCAACCAAAATTTTATATATCTGAGGATCAATGCTGAATCGGCCGGGAACATCCTTGCGGCATACAGTAACCTGACCGACAGGCCCAAGGTGGATAACACCTTCCGGCTGTTTGATATCGAATTTTCCCAGTATTTGAAAGCCGATATCGATTTACGGTACTACCGGATCATCAATAGTTACAATTCTGTGGTATATCGCATTTTTACAGGTATAGGCTATCCCTACGGAAATTCCCGGACCCTGCCTTTTGAGAAACAGTTTTTTTCGGGAGGTGCCAATGGTATCCGGGCCTGGCAGGTACGAAACCTGGGCCCGGGCAGCTACCGCGAGCCCGAACGCACCGGCTATCCGAACCAAACCGGGGATGTCAAGCTGGAAGCCAATCTAGAGTACCGCTTCAAATTGTTTTGGGTCCTGGAGGGTGCCCTTTTTGCCGATGCAGGCAATATCTGGTCGATGAACTCCTTTGATGAACGGGAAGGAGCTTTTTTCGAGCCGGAAAACTTTTATAAAGATATTGCCGTGGGGACCGGTTTCGGCACCCGTTTTGATTTTTCATTTTTTGTGTTCCGTCTCGACCTGGGTATGAAGGTCAGGGACCCCGCTTATCAGGGTGATTCGAAATGGATCATCGGGCAACGACCATTGACATGGGATGATTTTACCATGCATTTGGCTATAGGGTACCCGTTTTAGAAATACGAAATTCCTTGCCTACCCGGCAGGCAGGCTAAATTCGAAATTCGAAACGAAATGCACATTAATGTAAGATTAATGATTGGAGATAAAAGATTATTCGGTTGAAGAACACTCCCTTAACTCACCCACGTGCCCAATTTTACATCTTACATTTTACATCTTCTTATTACATCCTGAATCCCTGACTGTCGTCAGGCAGGCTGAATCTTCTTAGGCCCTTATATTCTTTAGCTTTTTAGCTCTTTATACCCAATATCACCTGTTTATATATATTATTCTGCTAATTTTGATCATTCAACCCGCGGAGAACTGAGAACAGAAAACAGAGTCCCGTTAGCTATCGGGAGAGAACCGGGAACCGAGAACCAATAAACTATACTAAAATGAAAAACAGAGACAAATCAATCGAATTGCTCAACAAAGCCGTTGGTGACGAATTAAGTGCCGTGCACCAATACATGTACTTCCATTTTCACTGTGATGATATGGGATATGATCTCCTGGCCAGTTTGTTCAAGAAGACGGCCATTGAAGAGATGAATCATATTGAACTGCTCGCGGAGCGTATTCTTTTCCTTAAGGGGGAAGTCGAAATGACAGCAACCGATGAGGTAGAGAAGATTCGCGATCCCAAAAAAATGCTTGAGAAAGCGGCTTCCATGGAAGATCAAAGTGCAGATGAATATAATGAATGGGCCAATGAATGTTCCGGGAACAATGATTCTGCCAGCAAGCAGATCTTTGAACAACTGGTTCAGGATGAAGAGCGCCATTTCGATCAGTATGATGTGGAAATGGATAATATGGAAAAATATGGGGAGAATTACCTGGCATTGCAATCCATAGAGCGAAGCAAGTCTCATTCAGGTGCAGGAGGAGAATAGTTTGAAAACGATTCCAAATAATATAACTTTCAAAAGATGCTGAATTATGGAAAAAGAAGTAAATAGCTTTCCTTTGATCGGAGACAAGTTTCCGGAAATGACTGTTCAAACTACGCACGGGGTGCGGGAACTCCCGAAAGACTATAAAAGCAAGTGGCTGGTTCTTTTCAGTCATCCCGCCGACTTTACGCCTGTATGCACCACTGAATTTGTTGCTTTTGCCAGGCGTAAGGATCAGTTTGATGAACTGAATACCGAGTTATTGGGCTTGTCGATCGACCAGATATTTTCTCATATCAAGTGGGACGAATGGATCGAAGAGAACCTGGATATCCCGATAACTTTTCCCATCATTGCAGATGCTTCCGGTTCTGTCGCCGCGAAGTTGGGTATGGTTCACCCGGGAAAAGGGAGCCAGACGGTCCGCGCAGTTTTCCTGATGGACCCGGAAGGGATTATACGTTTGATTCTCTATTATCCTCAGGAGATCGGCCGGAACATGGACGAGATCGTCAGGTCCATCAAGGCCCTGCAAGTGGCTGACAAGAACAAAGTGGCTGTACCTGCCGGCTGGCCTGAAAATGAACTCATCAAGGACCGGGTTATCATTCCGCCTGCCACCAATGTGGAAGATGCCAAAAAGCGAAAAGAACAATACGAATGCTATGATTGGTGGTTCTGTCATAAGGAGTTATAAGGGGTAATAAGCAAATCTGCAGTCGCGACTGCAAATTTGCTTTCAATTGTTTTATATTTGCGGTCTGAAACCTTAAAACCTTAGAACGTAAAACCTAAAACCCAAGTTACCCATGTCAGGAGTATTGAAACAAGTCAAACCGGGCGTAGCTACCGGTGATGATGTACGGACCATTCTCGAGATCGCCAAAGAAAACCAATTTGCCCTGCCGGCAGTGAATGTTACCGGCACCAATACAGCCAATGCGGTTCTTGAAGCTGCACGGGAAGTGAATTCCCCTGTAATTATCCAGTTGTCGAACGGGGGCGCTGCTTTCTGGGCCGGCAAGGGCCTTCCCAATGAAAACCAGCAGGCTTCGATAGCCGGTGGAATTTGTGCTGCAAAGCATATCCATCAGATGGCTGAATTGTATGGAGTAGCGGTGATACTGCATACCGACCATGCTGCCAGGAAACTTTTACCCTGGATCGACGGACTCCTGGATTATGGGGAAAGGCATTACCAGCGCTACGGACGTTCACTTTATTCATCTCATATGCTCGACCTGTCGGAAGAGCCCCTGGAGGAGAATATTGAGATATGCAAGAAATACCTGCAGCGCATGAACAAAATGGAGATGACCCTGGAGATTGAGCTCGGCGTTACAGGAGGAGAGGAAGACGGGGTAGATCACAGTGGTATCGACAGCAGCAAATTATATACTCAGCCTGAAGAAGTGGCTTATGCCTATGAAGAATTGCTGAAGGTAAGTCCGAGATTCACTGTTGCAGCTGCCTTCGGAAACGTTCACGGGGTTTATAAGCCCGGTAATGTCAAATTAACGCCCAAGATCCTTGATAATTCACAGAAGCACATGGAAGAGAACCTCAATACAGAAAAAAAACCCGTTAACTTCGTGTTCCACGGGGGATCCGGATCGAGCCGTGAAGAGATTCGTGAAGCCATCGGGTACGGGGTTATCAAGATGAATATCGATACAGATACCCAGTGGGCTTTCTGGGATGGTGTGCGTAAATATGAGGCAGCCAATCATGATTACCTGCAGGCACAGATTGGTAATCCTGAAGGAGAAGACAAACCCAACAAGAAGAAATACGATCCCCGTGCATGGTTGCGCGCAGGGGAAAAGGCCATGATAGAGCGATTGAAAGTTGCTTTCGAGGATTTAAACTGTCTGGACAGAAATTAGTTTACAACCACGGGATTATATGGCCCCTTTGGACCGCCCTGCCAGGGAAAATTTTACCAGTAGATTCGGTGTTATCGCGGCTGCTGCCGGTTCCGCTATCGGCCTGGGGAACATCTGGCGTTTTCCCTATGTAGCGGGTGAAAATGGTGGCGGGGCTTTCCTTCTTGTATACCTGATATTTATAGGGGCCATCGGCATTCCGGTCATGATGTCGGAATTTGTCATTGGCCGGCGAGCCCAGTTAAATCCCGTTGGGGCCTTCAAAAAGCTTGCACCGGGTAGGCCCTGGTATTTTGTCGGATTAATGGGTGTTGCAGCAGCATTCATGATCCTGGCATTTTATGCATCTGTTGCAGGCTGGACCCTGGAATATATCTACCAGTCGTTGATCAAAGGCTTCGACGGAAAGAATACCCAGGAACTCGGAGCCATGTTTGACAGCTTCCGGTCCGGATCGTTCAGACCCCTGGTCTGGTTCCTTATCTTTATGGTGCTGACGGCCCTTATCGTATCTTATGGTATCAAAAACGGTATTGAGAAATACGTGAAGATTCTGATGCCTGTCCTGCTGGTTCTGTTGATTGCCTTGTGTATCCGTGCCATCACGCTTCCGGGCAGTGCAGAGGGATTAACCTTCCTGTTCAAACCCGACTTCAGTATTTTCAGTTCTTTTTCAAAATCAGCCAACATTATACTGCAAGCCCTGGGTCAGGCTTTCTTCTCTCTCAGTATAGGTATGGGAACGCTGATCACCTATGGTTCCTACATCCAGCGAAAAGAGAACCTGGGTAATACCGCGGTTACCGTTGCATTGGCCGACACTTTCATTGCCATACTGGCCGGCATTGCCATTTTTCCCGCCGTATTTGCATTTGGCATCAATGCTGGTGAAGGAGAAGACCTGGTCTTCAAAACCCTTCCCAATATCTTCCAGCAAATGACAGGCGGCTATTTTTTCTCTCTCTTCTTTTTTGTTTTATTGGGCGTCGCTGCACTCACCAGTACCATCTCGGTACTGGAGGTGGTAGTGGCTTATTTCGTGGAACAGTTGAAGATGAAAAGAAAACATGCCACCATCATTGCCACCTTTTCCATTTCTATTCTTGGATTTTTTACATCCACCTCCTGGGGCTGGTCCAAGAACATCCGTGTCTTTGATCAAAATCCTTTCGGCTTGCTCGACTATACTGCCGCCAATATTCTACTTCCCCTGGGCGGCCTGCTCATCGTTGCCTTTGTGGGCTGGTTCCTTGGCAGAGAAAAAACAGCCGATGAACTCAGGTCCGGAAACCGCTATCCAGTGGCTTATTTGACCCTTTTTCTGTTTCTTGTTCGGTTTGTTGCCCCTATTGCCATAGCGCTGATTTTCCTTAACGGTTTGGGTATCCTGAATTAAAAAAAACCATTTTTGGCCTCGATTTTTTCGCTTCCCGGGAATTAAGTATAGATAAACTTAATTTCCATGAAGACCATATTCAGATCACTGCTGACCGGGCTCAGGGCCCGGTTGGGTTTTACGCGGGGGCAGTTCGGGGGCTTCCTCGTACTTTCCTTTCTCACAGTCCTGTCTGTCATCATCAGGGTCCTTCTTCCGGGAATATTGTATCCCCCCGGGGATAATCAAGTGAAGATCCGGCAAAGGATAGATAGCCTGAAAGTTTTGAAAACCCGGCGATACCGGAATGCCGCGCAGTTTCCTTACGATAATCAAGCTGAATGGACCAGGAAAGAAACAGCCATACCGGAGATAAGCACAGAATTGTTTTCTTTTGATCCCAACAAAATATCGATGGACAGCTTGAGGCTTCTTGGATTCAATGCTCTGGCTTCAACAAGCCTTATCCGCTACAGGGAAAAGGGGGGAAGGATCAGGAAAAAAGAGGACCTGCTCAGGATATATGGTGTTGACAGCCTGTTCTTTCTGAGCCTGAAAGAATATATCAGGATTGAAAAAGTTGTTGACCGCCCTGCATATGACCGTCCGAAAACAGCTGTCCCGGTATTGGAACTGAATACTGCAACCGTCTCCGACCTGGAAGCACTTCCCGGTATCGGGCCGGTATTTGCAAACCGCATCATTGAATACAGGCACCTGTTGGGAGGCTTTGCCGGGCCGGGACAACTTCTGGAAGTATATGGAATGGACAGCAACAGGCTCAAACAGTTCTTTCCTTATATAAAAGTCGATACCCTTAAATTGAAAATGCTGAATCTGAATCAGCTGGACGAAAGGGAACTGTCCCGGCATCCATATCTGAATAAGCATCATGCACGGGCCCTGGTGACTTTCAGGGATTTTAAAGGTGCCATTTCGGAGATTGATGAGCTCCGGCGGTACAGAATACTGGACCCTTCTGTTTTCCAACGCATTAAACCCTATATCAAAACCGATACTGCAGCTATGGAGCTCATTGATCCTTAAATAGCAAGAGATACTGGATTTTGGATATTTTTTTTGTAATTTAATTGCTAAGAATATCCATAGTTCTGGTTGGCTATAGTTTAATTTTGCGTTGTTAATTGCATTAATTCTTCATACCATTGGT
>CAYQQR010000008.1:0-16416 GCA_964420035.1 uncultured Bacteroidaceae bacterium
GTTAACCTTTTTTTGTTTTAATTTCGGTCAACATATTTAGGCAAGGACTGTACGTCCTGGGAAATACTCTGTTAAATAACCTGGAACCGGAATTGTTTCAGGAGCCCGGATTATTTTCGAATTAATTGTCACGTACCTGTGGTCCGTGGTCCGTGGTCTTACTATTTTTTCATTCGACCTACTGGATCCGGTAAGGAACAACCGGTCCCAATTGATACACCCTGCTGCGGGCGACGGCCCTGACTTCAGTGCCCAGATTGACCTGTATGTTAACCGGTGCGGGCATGCGGTAGAACAATATGTTCTCTTCTTTCCGTGGTCGCTCAGGTACAGGCAGCTTATCCTCCACCTGTATCCTGAACTGTAATCTTTCCGCCTCGGAGGTCCGGCGGTCCATCATTCCCCCGGCCATTGAAAACCAGGCAAGGTCGGTAGAACCCTCGACTTCGGGAATAACAATAAAACCGCGTACATACCGGTCCTTAACGGTTTTTCCGATAAAGAGAGAAAGGTATTCTTCCTCCAGGGCATTCAACTCCCTTACCGCGGTTTCCAGTGCCGTACCTTCCGGGTACATGTCATATTCCCCTGAAATAAAATCGAATCGCCTTGTTCGTAATTCCAACAGGAAATTGGCCGCTTCTTCAGCCTTTTCCTCGGACGTTTTGGCAACGATCTGTTTCTTCAGGACCGGGATCCTTATAAAGGAAGAGTCAGTGAGAATGGTTTTGTATAGTGTATCTGTTTCTTCCCGCCTGTTCCGCTTAACGGAAAGATCGGTGAACCAGGCCGGATCGACCAGGTCGGTCATGGTGGGTTGTTGCATAGTCCCCTCGGCCCAGGTGCTTTGTTCAGGATCAAGGATCAGCCCCCGGGTACTCAGCCTGGTGAAGTGCGCGGGGTCCAGGTGACCCTGAATACTCTGAATGCCATAAAGTTCATTGGGATCCGGTTCTGTAAAGAGCTGGATTTGAATATCGCTAATCTGCCACCAGCGTTCGTTCCGGCTGATGACCCGGGTAATTCCAAGGAAATCTTCTGCATACTCTGCATAGGGCCCTCTGATCCTTCTGACCAGTTCATAAAATACTTTCACTTCAAAACCTGTCCTTGGCAAGGCATACACCAGTTCCACCGGTGTCCCGATGGTATCGGTAATGCGACTGGTTTTAACAAGATGCCTGCCGGGGATACAGGCCGATGCCAATATTCCCAATGCAATAGATATACCCGATACTGCTCTTTTCATAGATCCAAGGCTTTGAAAGCTTTCCCCAGGTTGTCCGTAATATCCCCGGCCACCAGTCCTTCAAAGGTCGTCTGCCGCGCGGCCAGGTCGCCCGCCAGTCCGTGAATATAAACTCCGGCCATAGCTGCTGCGGCCATTGACAAACCGCGGGACAGCAAAGATACGATTAATCCTGTAAGTACATCTCCGCTCCCGCCGGTAGCCATACCCGGATTACCCGTGCTGTTGAAATAATACATGCCATCGGGCAGGGCAATGGAGGTATATGCTCCTTTCAAAACAATGATCAGTTTATGCTTTTTCGCGTAATCCAGCTGTTTCAAATGTCTTTGATATCCGGTTTCAGAAGGGCCCGCGAGCCTGTCAAACTCCCCCGGATGCGGCGTAAATATGGCCTTGTCCCGTGTTAATTCTAAAAGTCGCGGGTTTTTTGATATAATGTTCAGCGCATCTGCATCCAGCACCAGGGGAACCTCTGCCCGTTCAAGCAGGTCCTGCAATCCTTTTTGGGTATTGGTCCGCTGGGCCAGGCCCGGTCCGGCGGCTATCGCGTTGTAAGTACCGATATCAGGGACTTCAGTAAAAAAAATATCCGATTCGTCCAGGCTCACCAGGGCCTCCGGAACACTGCTCTGTATGATCGGGTAACCGGACCGGGGTATATGTGCGGTGATCAGGCCCGTTCCCCCGCGGATCCCTGCTCTGGCGGCAAGAACGGCAGCACCCATCATTCCGTAACTGCCGGCAACGATTAACGCATGCCCGAAGGTTCCCTTATGGGAGAATTTCTTCCTCGCCGGAAAAAGATCCCGGATCATTTCCGCCTCCAGCCATTGGTATGGAGTGGTTGTATCCGCGATAGCTGCCGGATGCAAGCCGATGGGCAGGACATGCCATTCACCGGTATATTCTTCATTTTCAGCAAAAAAGAATGATATTTTGGGAAATTGCAGGGTCAGGGTATAATCGGCTCTGAATATACTATCATGTTTGTTTTTGCTGTTATCTTCACCGAACAAACCCGAGGGAATATCAATGGCAATCCGGGTATTAGGCAAACGGTTGATGTCCTTGACAAAGGTTCCGACAAAACCTTCCAGGGGACGCGTCAGTCCGGAACCAAAAAGGGCGTCTATAATCAATGCACTTTCAGGCAGCCGCGGAAAGGGATCGCCCTCGAGCAGGTCGTGGACCTCGGCCCCGGTTTCTTTTCGAAGGCGTTCCAGGTTCGTTTGTGCATCTTTCGACAACCTGGGGGATATTCGTACCAGGCAGACCCGGACCGAGAAGCCTTTTCCGGATAAGAGTCTGGCTACCGCGATCCCGTCTCCCCCGTTGTTGCCCGGCCCTGCAAAAACCACCACCGGGCGGTCGGATTCGTACTTGGACACGATCCAATTGCTGAGTTGCACCGCTGCCCGTTCCATCAGGTTTACAGAAGTAATTGGCTCGTTTTCAATGGTGTATTTGTCTATTTCTTTTACCTGACCGGTTTTGAATATTTTCATGATGTCGGATAAATTACACTTACAAAATACAGAAAATTGGGATAAAAGTGCAAGGAATTGCGGATTGCGCCTGCCTGTAGGCAGGCAGGGATTGCGGATTGCGGATTTAGAATTTAATTAAATAACCCTCTCCTTTTTCAGATCATATTGAAGATATGGAAAGATTTTTATATTTGTCGAATTCCGGCATGGACTATAAATGCAAAACTAAACCTTCAAAATATGTTCAAAGGACACCCCAAAGGCTTATTTGTGGCATTTTTTGCCAATATGGGAGAGCGTTTTGGTTATTATACCATGCTCTCAATTTTTGTATTGTATCTGCAAGGTAAATACGGTTGGGATGCATCCCGTGCCGGAGCAGTATACGGGTCATTTCTCTTCGGGATCTATTTCCTCCCATTGCTGGGCGGATTTATTGCAGATAATATTTTGGGATATGGAAAAACCATAACAATTGGCACTATTGTTATGTTCCTGGGATATGGTATGCTTGCTTTCCCCAGCATGGGCCCGCGATTCGTATATCTATCCCTGGCAGTCATCTCCCTGGGTACAGGATTATTTAAAGGCAACCTGCAAGCACTGGTCGGAAACATGTATGATGACCCGAAATACAGCAAACTCAGGGATTCGGCTTTTAATATTTTCTACATGGGGATCAACGTGGGCGCTTTTTTTGCACCCAACGCGGCCAGGGCAGCCCGGAATTTCATGCTTAAGCTGAACGGTTTGGAATACAATGCCAAAGCAGCCGACCTCTCTCATAAATTACTGAACGGCACACTGGATGACAGTTCCGAACTGCTGACCATCGCCACCAACCAAATGGGAGAAGCTTTTACCAGTCTCGGTGATTTTGCCCAAAAATATATTGATGGATTGGCTACTTCCTATAATGCAGGTTTTGGTGTTGCCGCCGTTTCCATGATCATCTCCTTGATCCTGTTTGTCAGCTTCAGGAAGTATTATAAGCATGCAGATGTTACACACAAGCAACAGGTCAAGGCCAAGATTGAAAACATAGTAATACTCTCGACTGAACAGAAGCGCAGAAGACTCACTGCTCTTGGCCTCGTGTTCCTTGTGGTTATGTTCTTCTGGATGGCCTTCCACCAGAATGGATTTACCCTTACCATGTTCGCCAGGGACTATACGGTAGATGAAGTGGGACAAGCCACCGCAGTATTATTCAACCTGAAATCCCTGTTGCCGGTTATCGCTTCAATTATTGGACTCGTGTTAATATTTGGAAAGGGATATTCATCCCACACCCGGTTCGCGGGAGGGATCCTCACCGGGGGCGGTATAGCCGTTGCCTGGCTGGTGGCACGAACCTATATGCCCGAAGGAAACCCGATATCACCGGAAATATTCCAGCAATTCAACCCGATATTCATCGTCTTCCTTACCCCATTGATCGTTTCCTTCTTTGGTTTTCTCAGGAAACGGAATGCAGAACCATCATCCCCCAAGAAAATCGGGATCGGTATGATCTTAACTGCAATTGGCTTTACGGTTATGATACTTGCAGCAAGAAATCTTCCCAGTCCTGGCGAATTGGACGGAGGAGTTTCCGATATCCTGGTATCGCCCTACTGGTTGATCAGCACCTACCTTATTCTGACCATTGCCGAGTTGTTTTTGAGTCCTATTGGAATTTCTTTTGTCTCACAGGTAGCTCCTCCCCAATATAAGGGCCTTATGCAAGGTGCATGGTTCGGAGCAACTGCCATAGGCAATTTGTTGGCAGGGCTCATAGGTCCTTTCTGGGAAAAATGGGAGCTCTGGCAATTCTTCCTCTTACTGGTAAGCTTATGCATCCTGTCTGCCATATTTATCTTCTCCGTGCTTAAAAGACTGGAGCGGGCAACCAAAGATTGATCCAGGTCAATTATTGCATAAAAACCACAATGATCCGGGTCCGGCATTGTGGTTTTTTTTGTTCCCGTGCATAACTTATTACATCAGTGTGCCGTAAATGATATATATTTAAGGAGCTGCTGCTGCATGAAAAGGATGTGGTCCATATTGTTTTTTCTTTCGTTGGGAGGATGGCTTATTGCACAAATACCCAATGTGGACAGCTTGCAGAAAGCAGCCATTGACGCACCCGATTCTTCCAGGGTAAAGATATATTTATCCCTTTCCAACTATTATCTGCGTGAGAACCTTCCCAAGAGTATCGATTACAGTACTCAGGCTCAAAAACTTGCACGGAGCATTGAAGATACATTGAGGACAAGTTATGCCCTTTCTATGCTGGGAGCGGCCCGCTATTACCAGGGGAACTATTATCTGGCCCTGGAAGCCTGGAACGAAGCATTGGAACTGCGCGGGCAACTGGGAAACAAACCTGAGATCGCAGAAATGCTGAACAATATCGGGGTGATCTATCAAACCATTGGTGAATACGAAAAAGCCATTGAATACTTTCAGGATAATCTGAAGATCCAGGAGGAAATTGGAGATACGGTGAATATTGCGGCATCCATGACGAATATCGGGAACATCTATTATTACATGGGCCTGGATTATCCCAAAGCCCTGAACTATTATGAAGATGCCCTGGAATTATTCAAAGCCATAGGCCAACAAAATCATGTTGCCAACCTGTATAACAATATCGGCCTGGTATACAGAGAATTGAATGATAATGGAAAGGCACTTGAAAACTACAGGAAAGCCCTGAAGATCTTCATTGAGCTCAACGACAAAGCCGGTATTGCCACTTCCCAAAGTCATATAGGCAACATATACCTGGAGGGTGAAAACTATCAAATGGCCCTTCGCTTTAGCAGGAACGCGTTAAATACCTACAGGGAGATCGGTCAGAAAAGTGAGATCGCTTCATCGCTGCGCGACATGGGCCAGATCTATCATAAGCAGGGAGCGTACAAGGAAGCACTCGACTACCTGAAACAGAGCCTGAATATGTACCTGGAAATGGAAAAGAAGAAGGAGGTGTTTGATATTTATAAAGACATTTCAGATGTATACCGTAAAATGGGAGATTATCAGAGTTCGCTGGAGTATTATGATAAATATGTCGAACTGAAAGATACCACGCTCAAGGAAAAGTACCTGAAACAGATCAGCGAACTGGAAACCAAATATGAGACGGAGAAGAAAGAGCGGGAAAACGAATTGCTCAAAACCAAAACGGCCCTTCAGGAAACGGAACTGGAGGCCCGGGAAGCCGAACTGAAACGATCCAGGATCCTTATATTCTCTTTTATCCTGGGCTTTGTTATCATATCTGTCTTCTCCGTCCTCTTGTACCGTCAGTATGCTGCCAAGAAAAGGGCCAATATCCTTCTGGAAGAACAGAACATCGAGATCAGGCAGCAACGTGATCAGATCTTCCAGCAAAAGAAAGAGATCACCGACAGTATTCAGTATGCCAGCAGGATACAGAATGCTCTCCTTCCCCCCAGTAAAGAACTGGAAAGGCGCATCAGCGATCTGTTCATTCTTTACAGGCCAAGGGATATCGTCAGCGGTGATTATTACTGGATGAACCAGAAGGGAGAAAAAACAATTATTGTTGCTGCCGATTGTACCGGACATGGGGTCCCCGGTGCCTTCATGAGCATGCTGGGAATCACTTTTCTTAACGAGATCGTCAACAAAGATAAGCTCACCTCCCCGGATGAGATACTGAACAAGCTCAGGGAAAATGTTGTGGACGCCCTGCACCAGACAGGCCAGGAAGGTGAAGCCAAAGACGGCATGGATATCGCGCTTTCCGTCATCGATATGAAACAAATGCAACTGGAATTCGCCGGTGCCTATAACCCGCTCTATCTCATACGCGACGATGAAATACGGGTCTTCAAGGCCGACAAGATGCCCATCGGCATCCACCGCGAAAAAGAAGCTTCATTCACAAAACATACCATCCCTATTCGGAAAGACGACCGCCTGTATATGTTTTCTGACGGATTTGTGGACCAGTTCGGCGGTTCCAAAGGGAAGAAGTTCATGAGCAAGCGCTTCAAGGAAGTTATTCTTTCCATCTATAAACAACCCATGAAAAAGCAAAAGGAATTCCTGGACAAAACCCTGGATGACTGGCGGGGGAACATCGAACAGATCGACGATATCCTGGTGATGGGTATGCACATTTGATTGGTCTTGCCAAAAACAATTAAGTATTGACTTCTTTTTGCATTATTCATAACTTGAATTTTTATCCGAAATCCAATAAACCCTTCGCCATGAAATTCGCTATCCTTAAATCCCTCATGATCCTGGCTTTATTATGCTTTATGCAAAAGTTATTTTCTCAATATGCAGATTTCCAGATCAGTCCTGACGATCCCTGCGCCCCGGTAAACGTCACGTTTTCCAACCTTAGCGATGAAAGCGGTTTAGAGGGATCAGCAGAATATCACTGGGAAATTGACGGAACCCCATTCAATCAATTTGAACCTGTGGCACAGATCTGGGAAGCCGGAGAACATTTCGTCAGCCTAACCCTGATCGATGGTGCCAACGGATCCGTGCAGGGTTACAAGGAAGAATTCATTTTTATCGAAGGGATCATGGATCATTTCAGGACCTCCACCGGTCCGGAAGCCTGCCCGGGAGAACAGATATTATTCTGGACCGAACAATCTTTTTTTAATCTTTATTGGCACTTTGGTGACGGTTCCTTTGAAGATGAAAGAAACTATAATAATTATACATCCCACACTTTCTATGAGTCCGGCGAATATTCCGTAAACCTTTTGATCGATAACATGTGCGGGACCGATACCATTACCCGCGTGATCAATGTAAGCAATGCTGCCGTACCGGAGCCGGAAGCCTACACCCATCGTGGTGGTGAAGTATGTCCGAACGAGCAGGTGCTTTTCGGTGTAGCGGGAGAATATATGGATTATGAATGGGATTTCGGCGATGGGAAAACCTCGGCGGAAGCAGAACCCGCCCATTTCTATGAAACCCAGACGACCCAGAGTTATGATGTGATAGTCAAAGTAACCAATATCTGCGGGAACCAGGGCGATGATACCCTTACCATCAACATCGTGGAAGATCTGCCTGCCTATGCCATGTTCGATTATGGCCATGCTTCAAACTTCGGCACCCCCTGCCCCGGCGAACGGATCCGTTTTAACAGCCACAGCGCCGGGGCCCATTTCTGGGATTTCGGGGACGGGAGCACTTCAGAAGAACGAAATCCGGTAAATGTTTTTACCGCACCGGGTGATTATGATGTCGGCTTAACCGTGACCAACGGATGCGGCTTTTCGGATATCCATACCGAAACCATTGTGGTTGAAGAACATCCGGAAGATGTTATCGACCACGTCGATTTCTCCTTCGATGTGGAAATACCGGGGATCGATCATGAGGACCTGGAATGGCTGGATACCGTCACCATATGTCCGGGCCAGGCCATCAGGTTCTGGAATCATTCCTGGGATGACGGTCCCTTTGAGAATCACTGGGATTTCGGGGACGGTAAAACTTCCAACAGTCAGAATCCGATCCATGTATACAGCAGTTCCGGCTTTATGGATGTAACCCTTACGGCCTACACTCCCTGCGGGGGCATGAATTCCAGGACCAAGGTCGTACATGTCGATCCCGGCCTGCCACCCAACGCGGAAATGGGCGTTGCACCCCGCCTGATCTGCCCGGGTGAGGAAGTGTTCTTCTTCGATATGATCGGGGATCCGGTAGAATCCCAGTATACTTACTCTATTGATTTCGGCGATGGCACTACAGGGGAAAACATCGTGGACTATACCAACAAGGACCTGATGACCCTGGCCTCCCATCATTACAACGGCGGTGCAGGGGACAAATTCTTCACCGTCTTTACGGCAACCAATAAATGCGGCAACAGCATCACGAGGGAAGATACGATCGAGATCATCGATAACCCGGACATAAAAACATTCTATTATGTAAACAACACCTCCGTCGATGAAAGTGAGAAGGAACCTGCCGACTGGAGCGTCCGGCAGGATCCCACCGATCACCACATGACCATATTCGTGCAGTGGCCGGACTGGACGCCCGGGCTGAATGAGAATTTCTTCATTTATTTCTGGTACGGACAATTTGATCCTGAAGGGGAAGATCCCGGACAACCCGACGGTATTGTAAGCTTCACCTCGGCCAATATCAATACCGGTACGTCCGTAGATGCCTATATACCCATCGACCCTGTACAGCCCTTGTCCGTCGGCATGGCCTCGGGATGGTTCTGCTCGGGGGTTGCCGAAATAGGAATAGAACCGGAAGTCTATGGCATGCCCCTGGATGGCAGCATGCAACCGGTAAAATCCATACCCATAACATCAGGGGGTGTTTCCGACCTGGCCGCTTACGCCAGCAACGGCATAATCATTGACCCCGCGCAGGAATGGGACGGGATCTGCAACGCCGACAAACCGCGGGGACGCTGGGTATTCGAAGAAAATCCCGAGAATTATATCCATCTCGATCTTTACAGTGACGGAGGTTATGATATTGCCGTAACCCGCGATGAACAGGGAGAAGACTACATCATGGATATTTCCTGGGGCAGTTACCATGTATCCGCCGACACCCTCTTCCTGAATGACTCCTCGGCCTGCATGTTAACCGGGATATACAAATTTGTACGTTCAGACAGTTTATTGGATTTGTCCGTTGAGATGGATCCTTGTTTCGAGCGGGAAACTGCCATAACGGGAAAAACATTCAGGCGCCGGCCGGATTATGGCGTGGCACCGGATCTCTCGGTTTGCCCGGGTGACCTGGTGCAATTCAAGGTCGCGGGCGGTACTTCCTATGAATGGCACTTTGGAGACGGTGACATCAGTGCCGAACAGTATCCTACACATGCTTATGCAACGGCCGGAGATTATGATGCCTATGTTGTAGCGACCAATGCATGCAACCGGGTTGATACCATTCACACCCTGGTAAAGATACGGGATGATCATCTGCCGAACGCTTGGTTCTACACGGATATGTACAGTGCGCCCAGGTTGCAGCCCATACAATTCATAACCGAGGAATTCGAGGGCCGCCCCGATAACAACACGTACAGTTGGGATTTCGGGGACGGGACGAATTCCACGGAAAAGAATCCGACCCACAGCTTTAAGCAGGACGGGGAATATATGGTTACCCTTACCATGACCAACAGCTGCGGCAGTTCGGTTGCCCAGCAGACTGTTTTCATTAAAGACCAGGAACTCGAATGTGAGTCCAAATTTGAATTTGATGTAGTGGAGAACACGGTTAATTTCGCCGATCTTTCCCTGGGTAAGATCACTTCCTGGTTCTGGGATTTCGGGGACGGTTATACTTCATCCTTGCAGAGTCCTTCACACAACTACAATACAGAAGGCGTGTACCATGTATGCCTGTCCGTTATGGATGAGGAGATCAATTGCATGCACCAGATCTGCCGTGAGGTCATCGTGGGGAGCATGGACTGTAAGGCAGATTTTACCTATACCCGCAACGATGCCACCCTGACCATCCAGGTGCAGGATCTGTCATCGAACGCCGACGAATGGTTCTGGGACTTCGGGGATGGCTATTTTGCCGATATGCAGGATCCGGTGCATACCTATAGCGAAGCGGGCCGTTACCCGGTTGCCCTGATGATCTATGATGCCGGGAACGATTGTTACTCTGAAAGGGTCAAAGAGATCGTGATCGGGATTGAACAGGATAAGGGTTGTGCTGCTTCCTTTGAATATTTTGTTGAGGAAGCATCCAAAAAGGTAGTCTTTACGGATAAGTCCTCCGGTAACATCACCAACTGGTACTGGACCTTTGGCGATGGCACCTTCATTGAACAACGCCATCCTGATCATACCTACATGAACAACGGGATCTATCCCGTATGCCTGAATGTATTCGATGAAAATTCGGGATGCTTTGCTGAAGTCTGCAAGGAAGTGATCGTGGGTGCAGGAACCTGCAACCTGAATGCTGAATTCTCCTTCTTTGTGAATATCGAACAGCAGGAAGTGGCCTTCAGCAACAAATCCAAGGGAGACATAACGGAGTATTTCTGGCACTTCGGGGACGGGACCACCAGCATCAGGAAAAATCCTGTCCATCAATATGAAGAACCCGGCTTTTACCTGGTCAGCCTGTCCGTATTTAACGAGGCCAATGAATGCAACGACCATTTTGCCAAATTTATACAGGTAGGTACCGTTAATTGCAGGGCTGCCTTTAATGCCAATGTGGATGCCACAACCCGGACAGCCAAATTCAAGAACCTGTCCACGGGGGATCTTGCCGAATATTTCTGGGATTTTGGAGATGGTTCCTTCTCATCCCTGAAAGAACCCACCCACGTATATGAGGAAGCCGGAATGTACCCGGTTGCCCTCACCGTGGTCAGTTCAACGGGTTTGTGCATGGACCATAAGGTAAAGCCCATACAGGTTGGAGAGATACTGTGTTCCGCGGACTTCAGCTATTTTGTCGATTCAGCTACTTCCGTCGCTTATTTTGAGGCCAGGGCCATCGGGAATGTTACCGACTATTTGTGGTTCTTCGGGGATGGCACCATCAGCGAACATCCGGCCCCGAAACATAAATTCCCGCATCCCGGTTTTTATAATGTCGGGCTGAATACCTTCGACCTGGATAACGATTGCATGGATTTCCATGAAGAGGTGATTCTCATCGGTTCGAAATCCATCACCTGCCAGGCTGATTTCATTTATTCCGGCAGTACCGGCTCCAATGAAGTGAAATTTACAGACCGCTCGATCGGAGGAATCATAGAATATCTTTGGGACTTCGGGGACGGCAGTAACATAAACACCAGCCGGAACCCAACCCATATTTATCCGCGACCGGGGTACTATAATGTCTGCCTGACCGTGGTTAACAACCAGGATATTCCGGATACCTACTGCAAGTGGGTCAGGGCCTCCGAACAAGCGGGAACCGAGTGCCTGGCCGGTTTCATGTTCTCAGTCGATTCCGTGAATCAATCCGTAACCTTCAGGGACAATTCCCGTGGCAAACCGGATCAATGGTACTGGGATTTCGGGGATGGGAGCAGCTCTACCGTGCAAAACCCGAAACACGGCTATTCATCTCCCGGATTTTATGATGTCTTGCTGAGCATTACCAATTCCAACACGAATTGTACCAGCAAATCATTCCGGCTGGTGAATGTAAGTGAAGCCAGCGGCAACCTGAAAGCCAGCTTCTTCTATGAAACCTATGAATACAGCACCAAGGCCGAAGGATACCCGGTGAACATCATCGGTACGTCCATCGGGGATGCCAACAAATTCAATTTCAATATGGACGACGGTACCCAGGATTCAACCAATATGATCTTCACTCATATTTACGATATCCCTGGGGTCTATAATGTCTGCCTGACGGTTGAAGATCCCGTTACCCAGGAAAAAGATACCGATTGTAAACTCGTCTCAACCACTGATATTGGGATTATAGAACATGATAATAATCGGATGGGATTATATAATTATCCCAATCCTTTCAGGTCTGAGACCACCATATCCTACTATCTGACTGAGGCAATGAAAACGAAATTGCATATCTATGATATGCATGGCAGGCTGGTATCTACCCTGGTTGATCATTACAGGGAAAAAGGAATACACCGGATAAGCTTCAACAGGAAAGGACTGGCGAACGGGGTTTATTATGTCAGGCTCATTGCCGGTGAGGATGCCCGTACCAGAAAAATGATCATCGAATAAGCAAAATGTTTTATAAAACAGGGAGCCACCAGGAATACCTACTGGTGGCTTTTTGTTAAACAATAAAATACCATGAACTACAAAACACTGAATCCCTTTACGCGGGTACTGATCAAAGAATATGAGCCCATCAGCGACAAGGAATTGGAAGAAGCATTGAAAAAAGCGGAACAGGCTTTTCCTGACTGGTCAGGATTGCCCTTAAAGCGCCGCCTTGAGGTGATAAGCCAGGCAGCGGAATTGTTAAGAAAAAATCCGGATTTTCATGCAAGGATCATCAGCCTGGAGATGGGTAAACCCATCAAACAATCCAAAGCAGAAGTTGAAAAATGTGCCTGGCTTTGCGATTATTTCATAGAAAACAGCGCCCGTTTCCTAGAAGCGGAAACCCGGAGCTCCACTGCCGGAAAAAGCCTTCTGCTTTTTCAACCCCTGGGGGTGATCTACGCGGTTATGCCCTGGAACTTTCCTTACTGGCAGGTATTTCGCTTTCTTGTACCCAACCTGGTTGCAGGCAACACGGGCATCCTGAAACATGCTTCCCATGTCCCTGCCTGCGGAGAAGCCATCGACATATTGATCCGGAACGCGGGGGGCCGGGAAGGGGTCTTTCAAAATCTGTTTGTCAACTATGAACAATCGGACAGGATCATCGGTCATCCGGCCGTTAAAGGCGTTACCCTGACGGGCAGTAATCCCGCGGGCTACCATGTAGCAGAAATTGCAGGTAAAGAAGGGAAAAAAACGGTCCTGGAACTGGGTGGCAGCGATCCCTTTATTGTATTTGAGGATGCGCATCTGGATGAGGCTGTAAAAACCGGTATTATCGCCCGCTTCCAGAATACCGGCCAAAGCTGCATTGCTGCAAAACGATTCTTTATCCAGGATAAGGTCTTCAATGCCTATGTGGAAAAGTTTGCAGAACAGGCTTCAAAACAAAAAGCCGGAGACCCGGTTGACGAGCATACAGAAATAGGTCCGATGGCCAGGAAAGATCTGCTGGAAGAACTGGAAAGGCAGGTCCATAGAATGCTAAACTCAGGAGCCAGGCTTGTTTCCGGAGGCAAAAGAATATGGAAAGACAAACTTTTTTATGAGCCAACAATCCTGGAAGCCAGGAATCTTTCCGATGAGGTTTACCGGGAAGAAATCTTCGGTCCGGTGGCGGTCTGCACCCCCTTCAAAGATGAAAAGGAGGTGGTTCAACTGGCCAATGGTACCCCTTTCGGATTGGGGGCCAATGTATGGTCCGGAGATGAAGCCAGGGCCATGCGGGTTGCCGGTTCGCTTCAGGCCGGTACGGTGGCCATCAACGGAATGGTCAAGTCAGAACCCAATATGCCCTTCGGCGGGGTGAAAGCCTCCGGCTACGGACGGGAACTCTGCGAATACGGGATGAAGGAATTTCTCAACATCAAGTCTGTCAATGTTTTTTAATTCAGGATTCAGAATGATATCTCACCCAAGCGCCATTCCCACACCCTCGTTCTGCCTGCCTGACCGGCAGGCAGGCTGAACTCTGAATTATGAATTCCAAGGCCCTTTCACCGTTTTTCGTTCCATCGACTTTTCCAGTATATCAAGAAATTCATCCCTCGGTATCTCGACGGCTCCCATACGGCGCATATGGCCGGTAGATTGCTGTACATCGATCAGGTCGAAATTCCATTCCAGCAGGCGTTGCACCAGGCAGTACAGAGCCACTTTCGATGCATCCCGTACCAGGTGGAACATGGATTCCCCGAAGAATATACCTCCCAGGGAAACCCCGTACAATCCACCACAGAGCTCGCCATCCATATAGGTTTCGACAGAATGGGCATAACCCGATTGATGCAGACGGATGTACGCTTCGATCATCTCCCCGGTGATCCAGGTCCCCGATTGTGCCTTACGGGGAACTTCGGCGCAATACCGGATGACCGATTCAAAATTCCCGTCGAACCGGATACCAAAGCGACCCGATCGTATGACCCGGGAGAGGGAGCGGGTCACTCTGAGATATCCGGGATACAGCACCACGCGAGGATCGGGCGACCACCACAGAATGGGGGTGTTTTCATCATACCAGGGAAAGATCCCCCTGGAATAGGCATGCAGAAGGGTTGGTTCGTTAAGGTCCCCGCCTGCCGCTATGGGCCGGTCGCCCGGTGCATTTCTGGGGTCAGGAAATTTATATGGGGGAAGGTATCCGGTCATGATCCTGCAAAAGTAAAAAAGGCTGCTTTTCAGCAGCCCTTCTTACTAACCTAAAATCCTAAACCAAATGATTAACCTATGAAAAGATTTACATCTAATAATGAATGTTCTAACTATTTAACGAATCCCAGGCTGTTTTGTTACATAATTTTACGCAATTTTTATGCCATATTTTGAACATAAAAACCGGGGTATTTCATCCTAAGTCAAAACCAAAAAACTGTTGGTATATTTTCAATACACAAGGTCCGGGTCCTTTCCATGCTCACCATCAGCTACCAGGCTGTTAAGTCTGCACTGGCCAATACGGCAGATTCTGTCAGGTATGAATGATCGCGGATTAACCGGGAACCGAGAACCGAGAACTACCTGGTCATAATTCCCGACTCGGTGACAAAACCGGTAACCAGCTTATTGGGCACGGTCTCAAAGTAATAGTTTTCGATTTCGAGCTCTTCGGGATGTTCTTTCCACACTTCCATTACGGGTTTGGGATTTTCGCGCGGAATATCACTATGCTTCGAGATTTTCCTGGAATCAGCCAGTACGTATACCGGTTTACCGGTTTCATGAGCGGCAGAACAGATCGTATGGGAACCGATCTTGTTTACAAATTGTTCAGGATAAAGCGCATCGGCACCCAGGATAACCATATCGATCTGATCCAGGTACAGCATGATCGCTGCATCTACGATGATCTTGGCTTTATAACCAATATCGGCCAGGTACATGGCCTGTTTACGGCCTTCAAAACCGGGCCTGGATTCTGTTTGGACAATCTTCAGGTTAATATCCTTGTTCCGGGTGGTCCTGAAAAGCGACCGTATTGAACTACTGTTGCTATGTAAGAGAATAACATTCCCCTCGAGCTCACAACGGTCCAGGAAATGACCAATAGCCAATTCCTGTGCCTTGTCCCATTTCTTTTTATAATGGTCCAGGTAGGTCCTTATCTGTTCAATAATTCTATCCTCATTCCAATGGTTCAGCTCCCTGGTGAATTCACCGATGAAATTTTTCAGAATGACGAATTGATTCAGATTTCCGGCAAGCTCTTCCAGACTTCGAATGATATCATTTTTCCGGTTCATCCAGCTGTCCTTGTCATTTTCCAGACTGCTTTCGATACTTAGCAGCAAGCGGTCATGCAAACCCTTGGAACCCGTAAGGTTATCGGTTTTTATCTTGTTGAGTTCTTCCTGTAAAGTTTGCATTTTGTATTTCTGTTATGCCCGTTAATTTGTTAATCTAAAATACACTTTATCAACTGGATTATCTTGTCCCCCATATAAATATTTATGAATGTACCGAACTTGTAGATCAAAGTAAATAATGAAAGTGTCAAACATGGATAAAATAGAAAAAAGGCCGCTCTCCGGATTGGAAAACGGCCTTCATCAAAACCCACAAAACCAACCATGAAAATCTTTACTCCGGCTGTCGTGTTTAATTAATCTTAATAAAAATTAAACACTACAGGGCCTGTTTGGTTCAATTTAAAATGCAGAAAATCATCAGGTCAGGAATTTTTTTGGCTGCTGATTTTAATACCTGAAGTTTGCCGATGTTTGTTAATTTTGCAGTTCATTCAGGAGAGATGCCGGAGCGGTCGAACGGGGCGGTCTCGAAAACCGTTGTCCCGAGGAATCGGGACCGGGGGTTCGAATCCCTCTCTCTCCGCTAAGCAGCCTCACAATACACGAAGTGTATGGATGTTATTCTGAACAATCCGAAACAAACTTGT
>CAYQQR010000008.1:16516-97965 GCA_964420035.1 uncultured Bacteroidaceae bacterium
TTAGTAAGACCTTCCAAACGGGATCATGAAATAATCCCTCTCTCTCCGCTAAGCAAACTCACAATACACGAAGTGTATGGATGTTATTCTGAACAATCCGAAACAAACTTGTTTGATTGAGGATTGGGCAGAATAATATCCAACCTAAAAGGTGTGAGGCTGCTTAGTAAGACCTTCCAAACGGGATCATGAAATAATCCCTCTCTCTCCGCTAAGCAGCCTCACACCTCCACATCTAAACCTCTAAATCCCAAAACCCCTCTGCCTCACTGGTGCCTGATCATAAAACGGATTACAGATGGCTCCCGGTTCAGGCGGGCACGAAAGAAATAAGTTCCTGACGGAAGATGAGATACCCTTATATTTATTTCCCGGTTCTCATTAAAAGTACCATTCATGACTTCTCTGCCTGTCAGATCCAGGATGGACCAGGCGTCGTCCGGGGACATAATACCGGATGTCTTTACGCGTAACTGACTGATTGCAGGATTGGGGGATAACTGTATCAGCGGATAATGATGGGCGGGTTCTTCAATACTACTGCTATAAACCTGTACGCTAACCTCAAAGGTGTCGGTTTTAAGATAGCATTCATTAACATGATCCTGGGCCAGAATTAACTTTCCCTCAACGGGAAAAGTGGGCCATTCAACGGTAATGCTGTTGTCTGTGGTTACCCCTACGGGAAATCCGTTAACTACCAGCCATTCATAGTTAATGTTATCGTATTTTTGTACATAATAGCTTCTTCGTTCTTTCACAGTAGCGGTATGACTCCCGTTGATGTCTCCCAGACTGACAACCGGGGGTGGTTCCAGGCTAAATTGCCTGCTTCCCTGGCAACCGAATGCATCCGTAACAATCAGACTATAGTTCCCTTCCTGGAGTCCGGTGATGACCGAATCATTGGGTGGGTCCGGTCCTCCATCATAGCTCCAGGAGAACTCAAAATCAGTTTCGTCATGCCCCCCTACCGGGATGGCCGCGATGGAACCATCGGCCTCGCCATCACAGCTTATCTCAAATCCTGAATAATCGGATATCTCAGCGTAAACAGTCAGGGGTTCAGGATCACTGAGCACGAAAGTTTTTGAGGCCTCACATCCTTTGCTGTCGATAACAGAATAAGTATACTGTCCTGCCGGTACATTGATCAGATCCTTTTCCGGACCGGTAAAATTGGCATCATTGGGTGAATAAGGCGTTCCGGTCCAACCCTTGTTGTAATTGCCCTGGGCCCCGCTAACGGAAACATCTATGGACCCGTTATAATCTCCGTAACACATCAGGTTGTATTTACCGTAAAGGGAAAGGTTCCCCGTAATACTGATCTTAGCGGGATTCACGAGGGTGAAAATAGTATCCTGGTCGGGATTGGGGTAACAGCCGTTGGCATCCCTGAAGTGCAGCCAATAGGTTCCCGGACTCAATCCTGAAATGGAGGGGGTAAATTCATTAAAGGTAGGGTTGTCGGGCATGGTCCAGTTATAACTGTAGGGTGTGGTCCCTCCAATCACATTCAGACTGATGCTTCCTTCATTCCCGTCATGGCACTCATTATCCGTTACCGTGGGATTCAAATAAATGGGGTCCGGGTATTCCAGGTTGAAAGTATCCGAACCACTGCATGTTCCGGCATCGGTGACCACCAGGATGTATTGGCCCTGGCCCAGACCGTACAGATCTTCGGTTGTGGGTCCGTGCTTCCAGGCATAGGAATAGGGTTCGGTTCCGCCGTATACCGTAATATCAATACTTCCGTCGGCTTTGGCGAAACAGGAAGGCTGTTTCACTTCCGATTCTATCAGGAGTGTGCACTCAAGCCCGTCCGGACTCGCTGAAAAGAGCGGTACGGCTAAGAACAAAAGCAATCCGGTCAAGAAATATTTTATCAATGATTTCTTCATGTGGCCGGTTAAAATGTAAAAATAGTTATTTGCCCGCTTTTAAACATTATAACGAGGAAATTCCGGGAAAGGTTGCATGAGCTCGCTTCGCGAGCGGGTTCCTTGGCTCCCTGCCTGTCCGGTCACCGGGCGCCTACGCCTGCGCCGTCGCGTAGCTATGGCGGAGCGCGGTAAAGCTTCTGCGACAGCGTGCGGCCATAGCCTTTGGCGACGGCACGCGGGCAGGCTTGGTTCCTGAGTTCAATCCGGCAATATTATAAGTGAATGTAGCATCGGCTGTAATCAGGTGTTATTGACTGAATGCCGCGTCGAACGCGGTACGGGACGGGGGGAAGTCTATGCTTCTAACGAATTCGCGGGCTTCGGTAGCCCCGTGGATCCGGTCCATACCGGGATCTTCCCATTCCACGCTCAGGGGCCCCTCGTAACCGATGCGGTTCAGGGCCCGGATGATCTCCTCGAAGGCTATGTTTCCGCGTCCCGGACTGCAAAAATCCCAGTACCTGCGCCGGTCGCCGAAATCACAATATCCCCCGAAAACCCCCGCTTCCTTGGGATAAGGCGACCAGCGGGCTTCCTTGATGTGTACATGGTATATCCGTTCGGCAAACCTGTAGATAAATTCAAGGTAATCCACCCCCTGGTAGCCGAAATGCGAAGGATCGTAGTTGAAACCAAAGGCCGGGTGATGCTCCAGGGCCTCCAGGGTTCTTTCGGCGGTAACCATATCGAACGCAATCTCGGTGGGATGTACCTCCAGTGCATACTTTACCCCTGCTTCCTCGAATACATCCAGGATGGGGATCCATTGTTCCGCGAATTTTTTATAGCCATCGTCTATCATGCTTCGCGGGGTGGGGGGAAAACTGTACAGCAGGTGCCATATAGGACTGCCGGTGAAGCCGTTGACCACTTTGAGGCCAAAATCTGAAGCGACCCGGGCCGTTTGCTTCAGTTCCTCAGCTGCTCTTTGATTCACGCCATCCGGATCACCGTCACCCCAGACATGTTCCGGCAATACCGCTTTATGCCGCGCGTCGATACGGTCGCTCACCGCCTGGCCCACCAGGTGCGTGGATATGGCAAAGCACTGCAGATTGTGTTTCTCAAGCAGTTCGTGCTTTTTCTTTAAATACGCGGTATCTGCCCTGGACACTTCGAAGTGATCACCCCAGCAGGCCAGCTCAATGCCGTCATAACCCATTTCCGCGGTCAGCTTGCACATCTCTTCCAGGCTCAAATCGGCCCATTGGCCGGAGAATAAGGTAACAGGTCTGTACATGTTTAAGGATTTAAGGTTATTTTTTTACATTCTGAATCCTCTTCAGCTCTTTGGCTCTTCTGTGGCTCTTCTGTATTTATAGATGTCATCCCGCACTTGATGCGGGACCTCCCCTGAAATACGACTTACTATATCGTAACCCATACATTTTTCGCAGACGAGTCCAGCACGGCATCCAGGAACAACATGCCCCGGAGGCCGTCATGGACCGTGGCGAAATCCCTGTCTTTTTCCGGAAGGGTCTTCCATTGATCTCCGGCCCTGATGCAGTTTGCGACATTCTTATACAGGTTGGCGAATGCCTCGATCAGGCCCTCGGGATGACCGAATGGCAGGCGGGTATTGTGCATCGCGGTCTCAGAAAGATACTCGTCATGACCGGCCCTGTAGACTTCCGCGGGTTTTTCCAGCCATTTCAGTAGCAGCCGGTTAGGATCGTGCTGGTGCCATTCCAGGCTTCCCTTTTCGCCGTAGATGCGAAAATTTACATCGTTCTCCTCTCCGGCAGCGATCTGGGTGGCGAACATCAGTCCGTTGGCCCCGTTCTCAAAATGCAGCAGGACGTTGCCGTCATCATCCAGTTTACGGCCCTCCACCACCCGGTGCAGGTGGGCATAGAGTTCCGTAACGCGCAGACCGGTCACCGTTTCCGCCAGGTTAAAGGCATGGGTACCGATATCGGCCATGGCACCGCATTTCCCTGATTGTTTGGGATCGGAGCGCCATCCGGCCTGCTTGTTATCTGTTTTCTCCAGCGGGGTGGACAGCCAGCCCTGGGGATATTCGACAACCACCTTTCTTATCTTACCGATCTTTCCTTCACGGATCATCAGTCTGGCTTCCTTAACCAGCGGATATTCAATATAGGGATGGGTCAGGGCAAAGACCTTAGCTGTTTTTTCCGTCAGATCGGCCAGTTCCCTGGCATGTTCCGTTTCCGTGGTCAGGGGCTTATCGCAGACCACATGGAATCCTGCCTCCAGGGCCAGTTTCGCGGGTTCGTAATGCAGGTGGTTGGGGGTAACGATGCAGACGAGATCCATGCGATCGCCTTCGGGCAGGGCCGCTTCACGCCGGATCATTTCCTTGTAATCCCTGTAGATTCGGTTGTTTGGCAGAAAATAAGATTCACCGGTGATCTTTGATTTTCCGGGATCGGAACTGAATGTCCCGCATACCAGCTCGATCTGGCCATCCAGTACGGCCGCGTTGTAATGTACAATGCCGATGAAGGAACCGGGACCGCCCCCGATCATGCCCATTCTTAATTTTCGATAAGTCATGCTTGGTTGTCTGAATTATTATTCGCAAAACTAATTTTGTATGTACAAATTGCTTCTGGTGGCTTGTAGCTGTTTGCTGGTCGTTTGTAGCTGATTTCCAAAAACCTGAAACCAGAAACCAGAGGCCAGTGACCAGCGACTAGTAGCCAGCCACCCACTCCGCTCCCCGCCGCAACATCTCCTGCACCTCTGAGGCTTCGAAAGAGGCTCCGTCATGCCCCAGCAGGGTGAGGAAAACCCTGCCCTTTCCATAGCGGTAGGCCCAGGCCAGGGGCTCCTCCCTTCCGGTATTTTTGGAGTGAGCCGTGATCAGGGGATCCCCCACCGGCTCGTCCCCGATCTGATTGTAATAAAGCTCATCCCTGGTCGTAAAATCATTCAATCCTCTTGTTATATAATGTCGTGTATCGGCAATATGCACGGTGAACTTTCCGTGGGGATCGTGGCTGCTGGTGCTGTCGTGGTCCCAGACCCTCCTGCATATCTTCCTGTACCCGGGCCAGTCCGACTCACCGGCGCCCGGCAGTGAATGGTGCCATGCCCCGTTGGCAAAATGGATGATTATCAGTCCGCCTCCTTCTTTCAGATAATTTACCAGTGCTTTTTTTGAAGCATCGCTGAGTCCCCCGGGTTTCTCCCAGTTGCAATAATTCAGTACCAGGAAATCGAATTGCTTCAGGTCCAGTTGAGAAAGATCTTCTATATTTTCGGAAACTTCAATCTTAAACCGGCTGTTTTGGGCAAAGGCCTTTTGCATCATTGCTGTGGTTTCCTGCCAGGGATGCCCCGGGTGGTGCCAGCCGGTGAGTATCAGACCTAAAAGGAGTACGTTCATATGGGTCGGGTTAGCAAATAAAAATAGGAATTGTCAGGCTATGTACAAAATTACCCGGACCTGAATTTTCTGAAATAAACCAGGGCTGCCTTTCTAACCTTTGGGGCCAGCCAAATGGCACTGATCATGGTCGGTATGGCCATCAGGGCATAGGCGCTGTCGAATATGGCCACCACCGCATCCAGGGAACGGACCGCCCCCAGGGGAATGGCTGCCACAAAAAGGATAAGGTAAATCACACGGTACCGGGTTCCGAAAAGGAAGGAAAAGCATTTGGAGCCATAGTAAGGAAAGGCAAAAAGGGTGGTCAGGGCAAAAATACTCACACAGAGGGTCAGCAAAACCGGTCCCACACCCGGAAGCCCTTTGCCGAAAGCTTCAGCAGTGAGGGTGATCCCGTCTGCATCGGAATGCTTCCACACACCGGTCATGATGATGGCCAGGGCCGTCATGGTACATACGATGATGGTATCGATCATGGGACCCAGCATGGCCACCAGTCCTTCGCGTATGGGTTCATTGGTCTTGGCCGCTCCGTGGGCCATAGGTGCCGTACCGATGCCCGCCTCATTGGAAAAAGCGGCCCGGCGCACGCCAACCATGATAATCGTACCGACCGAACCTCCCAGGACCGCTTTACCCGAAAAAGCATCCCGGAAGATGGTCCGGAAACCCGGCAGTATCTCCGGGATGTTGGTAATCAGGATCACAACAACAGAGAGGATATAGATGATCACCATCAGGGGTACCAACCGGCCCGCTACCCGTCCTATTCTTTTAATTCCGCCCAGGACGACCAGTCCCACCAGGACAGCGATTCCCAAACCGGTGATCAGGTTGGAGCCAAAGCCTGTATGTATATCGACCGGAACAAGGATGATGTCACGGATGGCCTGGGTTAATTGATTGGCCTGGAACATGGGTGATACCCCGATCATGCCCAGCAGGGCGAAGAACCAGGCCAGAGGGAGCCACTTTTCACCCAATCCTTCCCGGATAACGTACATGGGTCCGCCCTGCACCTCCCCGGCATCGTCTTTTCCGCGGTACATGACGGCCAGACTGCAGGTGAAGAATTTCGTGGTCATCCCCAGGAAGGCACTCACCCACATCCAGAATATGGCCCCCGGTCCGCCCATGGTAATGGCTATGGCCACCCCGCTGATGTTCCCCATGCCCACCGTGCCGGCAATAGCCGTGGAGAGGGCCTGGTAGTGGTTGATCTGGCCGGTTTCTTCCGGGTTGTCATATTTACCGGTAAGGATCCCTGCAGCATGCCTGAAGTATCGAAATGGGACCAACCTGGAATAAAGGAAAAAGAACAGTCCGCCCCCCAGAAGCAATACGGCCAGCGGCGTCCCCCAGGCCAGGTTGGCAAAGTCGATTATGGTTTGCTCGAGGCGACTCAAGGGTTGAGTGAATAAAACCCTTAAGATAGTGGAAAAGGATCAAAACCCCTCCTTCGCCATGGCTACGGAGGGTAAAAGGTGCCGAAAGGTAGAAAACGGTGCCAAAGGGTATTATACGGTTTGTGTAATGGTAGCTTTGGGGACTATTTCCGGTTTAAGGGGTAATACAATGGTAAAGGTTGATCCCTCACCGGGTTTGGAGGCCAGTTCGATCCTGCCTCCTGCAAGTTCGATCATGCTTTTGGCAATACTCAAGCCAAGGCCGTTACCGCGATACAGTACATCCCTGCTCTCGTGCTTAACAAATTTATCAAAGATGGCATTCTGAACCCTTTCGGGTATGCCGATTCCGGTATCTCTTACATAGATGTGTATATGGTCGTTTACCACCCCTGTGCCAAGTGCAATAGCGCCGGAATGTGAGAATTTTACTGCATTATCGCAAAGCTGTAATAAGGATTTGCGCAAAATGTTCTTATCGCTGTAGAGAATTGTGCCGTTTGTATTGTCCATCACCTTTACCGCGAGATCTTTCTGTCCGAATTGGATCTGTTTCTCCATATAGCCCGCGGATTCTTCGATAAGCGGTTTAATTTCAAATTCTGATTTCCTTAGTTCAAGCTGCTTGTTTTCCAGCTTGGCCATATCGATGGTGTCTTCTATGACCTTGATCAGGTTCATGGATGCATCACTAATGTGCACGGCATAGGGGGCCAGGTTATGGTTTTCCGGAATCTGGTCCTTAATTAGGGAAGAAAAGCCCATAATCGCATTCAAAGGTGTTCGGACCTCATGGGAAAGATTCATCAGGAAAGCCGATTTCAGCCTGTCGGATTCTTCGGCTTTCTCCTTTGCTATTTTGAGGTCCCTGAATGCTTTTTGTTTTTCGCCATTTATTCGTTCCTCATTCAGGTAGGAAGATAAAATAGGGGCTAAATATTGACAGGTCTCTTCCAGGAGCTTTTTTTGTTTGTCGTCATATCCGGTATCCCGGTTAGCGACAGCGATCTGACCGATCAGTTGGTCATTGATTGATATGGGTACCGCTAATGCATTTGTTAATTGTATAGGGCCTTCGGGCAACTTCAGTTCACTATTCTTGTAAACTGCTTTCTTTTCCAGTAGAGAAGTACCCCACAAGCCGTCCCATTTTTCCCTGGGGAAAACGGTATCTTCTCCGGTAACCCGGCACTTTTCCAAAATTCCTCCCGTCATGGAAGGACAAACCAGGTCTCCCTGATCATTGATGAAACCGAAATAACCGAACTGACTGTCAAACTCGTCCAGAACGATGTCAAGGACCTCGTTGTAGACCTTTCTCCTGTCGGAAAGAAGGAACGCGTTGGAGATACGATTATATATCTTCAGTCTGTTCCTGGACTCCAGTATCTCTTCTTCTGCCTGCTTTCTTTTCCGGATATCCCTCGTACTGCCCTGGAAACCAATAGGAATACCCTTTTTGTTCTTCAGTAACCTGCCTGTAATCTCAACGGGTATCTCAGGTCGGTCTTTATGGTAAAACCTGACATCAAGGGTCAAGTCCTTAAAAGTCTTATAGTTCTTCAGTGCAGTTAATGCCTGGCGGGCCATGTAAATGAATTCGCGCCTGCTGGTATGTTGCCACAAACTGGTGCCGATCCATTCCTCCTGGGTATAACCGGTAAGGTCCTTGACAGACGGACTGATGTAGGTGAATTTCAGTCGCCTGTCCATTTGCCAGATGACGTCGATGGAATTTTCGGCCATCAGGCGGAACTGCTCCTCGCTCTGTCGCAGGGAATGTTCAATATTCCTTCTCTCAAGATACTTCCCCAATTGATTGGCAACTGCATTGATCAGCTCTCTTTCTTCCTTCATGAACGGACCTTCGTCAGACAGGGCCTTTTCCTCCAGGTAGTATACTTCGATCATTCCTCTCCGGATACCGTTTGTTTCTATGGGAGCCGACTGTTTCCATGGGGTTTCCCGGAATCCTCTTGTAGTAAAGGTTTCTTCACCAAGTTCGACGCGTGCCACGGTATCCGCGGGATACTGCCAGGAAAGGGGCAGCAGGTCGGTTGTTCTTCGCATCACCTCTTTCACGGAAAGCCCGGGATCAGAACGCAGGCGGGTAATCTCCAGCAGGCATTTCAATTCCTTCACCCGCTCCCCCAATGCATGGGTTTTTTCTTCCAGCTCCCTGGTGCGGTTCTCGACCATTAGTTCCAGTTCATCCTGATGCTGTTTGAGTTCTGATTCAGTCTCCTTAAACCTGTTTGTTTTCGTTGAATAGCCGATTATTCTGTAGATCCGGCCATCCTCGTTTTTCAAAGGTATCAACCGGGTTAGGTACCAGTTTTCACGATCATTGATTAAAACTGATTCTTCATATTCGATCGTATCTCCGAGTCTGATGCAGGACAGATACCTTTCGCGGATTTGATGTATCGAATCTTTGTTCAGGACCGGGTGGAGTTCTTCCGGTTTTTTACCTTTGATCCACCCGGATCCGATCCCGGTCATTGCCTCATACGCGGGATTGAGACCGCGAAAAATAAATTCCTGATCTTCTGTAACATCGAGAATAAAAATGGCCTGATCCGTTCCATTAAAAAGGCTCTCCAGTAAAGTTTGGTCTTCAGGTATTATTGTGGTCGTACTCATAGTTTGGTCTGATCTTTTACACTTTCCTCAATGATGATTGGTATCTTATCGAAATCCCGGGTACTGTCGAGACAATGTTCAATCCCTAATTGGTTGAATTTCTCACAATAATCCCTGATCATGCTCCCGACCAGCACAATGATCTTGATTCCCGGATAGGTTTCCCGCAGTATGCCCAGTGTTTTTATGTGATTTGCACCATTTACATTTATATTATATATGATTATATCCGGTTCCATACATTCCAGGGTTTTCAGTGCCTTGGACGGGTCCATGACATGAATGACATTGCTGACGCCCTCAATGTTCTCGATGATGCTTCCCAGCCTGAATGACGAGATGGCTTTGCTGTCGACGATACCGATGTCCATTATTAGTCAGTGTTTTGGGTTGGTAATGAGAATAATCCAATAACATTAGCAAAAGTAGAGCATGCAAATTCCCCGGAACGTAAACTTAAATCTTATATTCCTGTAAGGGATTGTTTAAAAGGGAGTTGGAAATAAGGTAGGGGAATGTAGGGGAAGGACTACAAGTAAAACCACGGACCACTGGCAACGGACCACGGTAAGTTCATTGAATTCGATAATTCTTTTCTCGATTTGTATTTTACTATGAAGAGAAATCTTATTGTGGATTTACTATCAACGGCCGTATTCAGTTGTCCATCGTCCGTGGTCATTAAAATCGTGAGTGGTCTATTCATGATCCTTCTCAATCAATCAAATTCTTCTCCACACAGTAACGAACTAACTCTGCATTCGAATTCATTCCCATCTTCTCAAGGATACGGCTGCGATAGGTAGATATGGTTTTCTCGCTGAGGGCCAGGAGGCTTCCTGTTTCCTTGATGCTTTTCCCTTTAGCAATATGCATCATGGTCTCAAATTCCCGGTCCGAGAGTGTCTCATGGGGCTCACCGGGTTTCTCCATCAGTTCAAAGATCCGTTCAGCCATCTCCAGGGTGATGTATTTCCCTCCCCGGTTTATCTTTTTAACGGCTTCTAACAGTTCATCACCGGCACTTTCTTTGGTGAGGTATCCGGATGCACCGGTCCGCATGGACCGTATGGCATACTGGTCCTCCGGGAGCATACTGACCATCAGCACCTTTATGTCGCGATCGATATGCTTGAGATCCTGGAGCAGGTCCAGGCCGCTTCTTCCGGGAAGGTTAATATCCAGCAGGACCAAATCGGGCTTGTGCTCCCGGAATTGTTTCATCCCCTCCGCGGCATTGCTCGCCTCAAAGATTTCAGTCTCACCGGGCAGGTCCTCCAGTATATGCTTCATGCCGGTTCGAACCAGGGGGTGGTCGTCGATGATGAGGATCCGGAGCATACAATAAATTTAGAAAAAATTACATTGTAACATCGATCCGGGTGCCATTTTCTTCTACAATAATAATTTCCCCGTCCCAGCGCAACACCCGTTCCCGCATATTCATTATTCCGAACGATTCCGGAGACTTCAGCTTGTCTCCGGGGATGCCTATACCGTTGTCATGGATCAGAATGGTGATCTTGCTGCCGTCCATTTTCAACTTCAGGTCCACGCGATCGGCATTTGCATGCCGGGCGGTATTGGTCAGGGCTTCCTGAATGATGCGGTATACAGAAAGCTTTTTATCAAGTTTAATATCCGGTTCTTTTTCAGGTAATTTCAGATTGATCCGGATCTTTGACCTTTTCTGATAGTGCTTAACATAGCTTTTAACAGTCTCGAGTAATCCAAGATCATCCAGGATCACCGGTCTCAGTTCAGCGGTAAGTTTTTGTACAGCGCTAATGGCCTGATCCACAATTTTGATGCTGGACCTGCTTCTGTCTTTTAATGATTCATTATTCTCCGGCAGTTTTCTATTGATCCAGCTCAGGTCCATTTTTATGGCTGTCAGGATCTGTCCCAGATCATCGTGCAGTTCCATGGCCACCTGCTTCCGTTCCTCCTCACGCACCGATTCAATGTGGGATGCAAGATTGCGTACATCGCGATAACTTGCCTCGAGGTCCCGAACAGTCTGCTCCCGCTTTGTAACATCGTCGTATACCGCGACTACTTCCCCTGACGGCAGCTTGAATACATGGTTCTCAACATACTGTTCTATTCTGTGATCCTTGTACTTTCTGCTGGGTAAAAACGAAGCCTTGCCGGTCTTATGAACTTTTTTGAGCACCTCCCAGAGCCCCAGGTCCCTGACCCCCGGAAACCTTTCCGACAACCAATGACCCACTGTTTCTTCTTTCTTTGAAAGTTTGCTGAGCTGCAAACCCGACTGGTTAATGTCCTCTATCAGAAAGTCATCCTTTTCCGTATCGTACCTGTAAACAGCCACACCACTGGACATCCTGTTAAACAATTCCCGGAACCGGATTTCGCTCTCTTTCAGTTTTCTTTCTGTTTGCTTTTGTTCCGTTACATCCAGAACTGTAGATATCATCAGATTTTGATCGAACAAGGGTATATTTTTCGCTGAAATGATCCGTTTCCGGCCATCTTTGGCAGTTACTTCCATTCCCTCCCAAATCATCCTGGCGGGATCGCCTGACTCGATATCCTGCAACACCCGGTTCATGGCTGCTTCCCGGTATTCAGGATCGGGGTAGACTTTCTCAAAGAATTCAGGGATGTTCTTCAGTTCTTCGGCGGGCCATCCGTAAATTTCCTCGAATTTCTTATTGATATAGGTCGTCTCGCCTTTATCTATATAATTCACAGCCAGGCCAATAGGCAGGTTGTCAAGGATAATCTCGATGAATCTGTTTCGTAATTCCAGTTCCTGTTCTGCCATGACCCGTTCGTTAATATCAACGATCACACCCTCCAATACATGTTTATTACCTACCTGCCTGCCTGTTCTCCGTCCCCGCTCCATAACCCATTTTTTATCTCCCCCTTTTGTTACGATCCTGTAGATGAATTCAAAGCGGCTTCCCCGGGCTTTCAGGACCTCCCGGGTGATCCTTTCCCTGTCTTCCGGATGAATGATCTCATTATAGTTTTGTTTTGCATTATGCATGATATCCTCCGGATCATAGCCCGTTATTTCCCTGCAGCCCTTACTGAGGAAGAGCATGGTCCAGTATTCATCTTCCAGACACTGATAGGTCATACCGGGTATATTATCCAGCAGGGTTAACCAACGCCTTTCCTGTTCATGGATCCTTTGTTCATGCCTCTTGAGCTCCGTAATATCCAGGTGGGTCGACAGACTGTGCAATGGATCGCCGTTCCTGTTATAAACGGTGTCTACATTCAACAGGATATCCAGGACCTTCCCGTTACGGGTAATTACCTTAAGCTCCTCGTTGATCAGCTTCTTTTCTTTTTTCCATTTCTCAAGCAGTTGAGCGGCTTTCTCCCTGGATTCGGGTGCATATATGCTTTCAATAGGATTTTTCCCAATCAGCTGTTCCTTGTTTGCATAACCCAGTGTTCTGATGGCTGTATTATTGCAATCGATTATGATGCCGTCAAATGAGACATTGTAAACCATCATGGGGAGGTTTTCAAAATATTCTTTAAGCTTGAAACGCTCATCATCCAGTTCTTCCCTGGTCTCCTTTTCAACGGTACAGTCAACAGCAATACCCACGATGGTCCTGATGCTGCCGTCGGGGTCATAATCCAGCACGGATTTATGGTCCCGGTACCATCTCCAGCCGGCTTTCGGGTCCTTAAGCCTGTATTCCAGGGGTTGCAGGTCTTCCAGGTTCTCATATGCTTCCCTGGATTTTGTCAGCATATCATGATCGCCGGGATGGACGAGGGATAAAATGTCCTCTAACCCGGCATTAAGGGGATCCTTTCCGGTAATTTCTTTGCAGAGTTTCCCAAGGGTCTTATTTACCCATTTATTTTTCTGTTCCTTTACATCAAATACATAGATAAGGTGAGTGGGAACAGAGGTCACGGACTCAAGCAAGTCATACTGCTCTTTAATTTTTTTCTCAAGCAGTTTTTGTTCCGTGATGTCTTTCAGTATACAATGTGAACGACTGTAATTTCCCTTTTCATCATAGCTCACTGTACCGTCCATGCTTGTCAACACCAGGCTACCGTCCTTTCGTCTTATGGTATACCCGATATCCATCGCCTTGCCCGTCATCCTGAAATATTTGAAATTCTTTTGAAAATGCTCACGGTCCTCTTCTTTTTCCAGGAGATCCCCGAACCACTTCGATTTAACTTCGTTCATTTCATAGCCGGTTAGTTCCTCCCAGGCCGGATTGACGATAAGGATCTTTCCGTTTTTATCCAGGGACTGATACGCTAAAGGGACTTTTTCATAATACAGGCGGTATTCCGCCATATCCTCCGCTTTTTGAATATTTTGGCGGTATTTTAATGCGGATTCAACATTCAGTGATAATTGATGCCAATTCACGGGCTTGGGGAAGACACCGAAGACCTCAAGCTTACGTATTGAATCAAGGAGCCCGTTATCCGGGTAAGGAACAAGGAGTATCAGGGGTATATCTGTTCTTTTCTTAATAAAACGGGCCGTTTGAATGCCCGTTTCTTTACCCTGAAGTTCCGTATCGATCACTGCAAGATCAAAGCTGTATTGATGAATAAGCTTCCTTACTTCTTCCGAACGTGTACAAAAATGCACATCGGTGAATCCGGATTCTTCAAGTCTTTCTTTGAATACAGGAAGTTGTGTCCTGTCATATAAAGCGACAAGTATATTTGCCGGGGTAGGATAACCAGTAGTCATATCCTGAAAACTGTAATGCTTGCCTGTCAATAGCAAGATACTACAATTCACCGCTTTATGCAAAAAGTCCCTTAGTTCTTCAGCTCCCGGGCACCATGGGTCTGTTCGTTAGTATAGATGGCCCGTTAACAGATTTTCACGAAACCCGGGGACACCCATCAGGCCACATTCAAATTTACTCTTTGACCTGGCAAATTTGTCACCTGGTATTAAAACCGAGGTTTATCATTAATGATCTGAAAGCATTGGCTACTATTCCTCATAATCCGGGAAATGAACAAGCTATTGGTTTTGTGAAGCCCCAGGGTTCCTACAGTAGAGATGAAAAGTAAATTGAATGGAGAAAATGTGAGTAATTATTTCAGTATTTTATTGATTTTCTCCAACAATTGTTTTGACCAGATGGGCTTGGTCAAAACATCATCAAAGTTTTTCATATCCTTCTCTCCTTCCAGTGAATAGGCAGTCTGGGCAACAACAGGCAAATCCGGATGGATCTGCTTTATCTTCCCGGCTGCCTCATAGCCATCCATCTCCGGCATTAAGATATCCATCAACACCAGCGTTATCGATTTATCCCGGGTGCAATGGTCCACGGCCTCCTCCCCATTTTTTGCCCAGATAAGTTTAGCCTTTGTTGGTCTCAGGATTTCCTGAAGATAAATGTAATTCGATTCCACGTCTTCGGCGATCAGGATTACCTGGTCCCTCAGATCCCTCTCCGGCGGTTTGGAGGGTTCTCTTGCCGCGGGCTCCCGTGTATCGTCTACCCGCTCATAGGGGAGGGTGAACTTAAATTCAGAACCTTTGCCCGGGTTTGATTCGGCATCAAACCCACCGCCCATTACCTGTACCAGTCCCCTAACGATATTGATCCTCAACCCGGCTGTATCGAAAGGTTCGGTAGGACTTCCGGAAAAGCCCGAAAAAGGCGAAAGTAAATAAGCCAAACGCTCTTTTGAGAAGCCTGATCCCGTATCTTTTACATAAAACTCGAGCCGGTCATTCTTCTTATGGTAACCAAATTCGATCGTTCCTTTATCCGTATAACGGATGGCGTTCCGGAGAAGGTTAGTAAAAACCTGTTTCAATCTCCCGGGATCGGAAATAATGGTGAAATTGGCCTCACTGACGTCTTTATTCAATGATAGGTGAACACTCTTTTTCCCTTGTTCCCTTATATCCTTTAGATAAAAATCGCAGAGCTCGTCCAGGATTTTATTAACCCGCGTTTCGGTCCTTTTGACCTTCAGGCTCTTTGTTTCCAACTTAGAGATATCCACTACATTATTAAGCAGTTCAATAAGATATCTTCCACTTGAATTGATGTGATTAACATAGGTTGCCTTTGACTTGTCATCCAGCCCGGGATCCTTCAGGAGATCGGAAAATCCCACAATGGCATTCAGGGGGGTTTTAAGTTGATGGGTCAAATTGGATATGATCCTGGTATCAGGATCTGCAGCGAATTGGGTTCCAAGGCTTTTTGTTAATCGCGAGTCCCGTCGCGGGGGATGTAAAATGCCCGAGAGCAATATGGAAAAAACAACAATAATAAGAATGCTCAGGATCCTGTTATATAATTCGTTTGTGGGAACACCGGTGATGAGGATCTCAAAAAACGATTTATCGTAAAAAAACAGGAAATCAATTATTGCATCCAGGAGGTAAATACCCAGACTGAATACTATTGTGTATATGATGATCTTTTTACTGTTGTTCATGAGGATCTGTTTTTATTCCTAAAATTAAGCATTATTCTTCTATGTTTCGAATTTCAATGAATGGTACCATAGAAAAAAAATTTCCTAACCCAGTCAAATTTTAAGGCCGAAAACAGGTAAAAAATGGAAGCATCAGTTTTGTGAAACCTTCAAGGAACCAAGGAACTCTTTTGCGGAGCAAAGACTAAAATCCCATACCGCCGAAGTCCATTTCATTGATATCATCCCCGTTACTGCGCTGTTTGTAGTTGTTGATCTTATAGCTCAGGGACAATCCGATGACGGGTGAGGCCCGCTCATAGCGGCTCCTGATGTTGAAGTCTTCAGAAACAGCAGTGAACTCATAAGCCCGTGTGGAGAATACATCTTCAACGGTAAGATTGAGCTCCAGTCTTTTATCAAGAAAATCCTGCCGTATACCGATATTGGTAAAGAAGAAGGGTTCGCGCTCCCCCTGTGCATCCAGGGAAGCACCCCTGTAGTAGGCATTGACCTGGATCCGGGTTTCCCGTTTCAGTTTCACCGTGTTGTTAAGCCGGGTACTCCATGTATTGGTCGAACGGGTGCCGGCCCCGATGGATTCGGCATCCAGGGTATAACGGTAGATGTTCCCTCCGCCAAAGATGTTCCACCATTTGAAGGGGGATAGGTTCAGGCTGAGTTCCACGCCGGCAGATTGTTCACTTCCCAGGTTTCGATAGGTTTCCAGTATGGTATTGTCGCCGATGAACTCCCTGACCCGCTCAATCTCGTTTTTCTCCTGCCTCAGATAGGCCTCGACGCTGAAAAATCCGGTATTGACCTTTTTTTGATAATTAAGCTCGTGAGATTCGGTATATTCAGGCTCCAGGTCGGGGTTCCCCGTAGACAGGGTCGTTTATCGTATTCAAAACCCCCGAAAACATTGAAGCGCTTGTTCCTGTAATTCAGCAACAGATCGGCGCCATATTCATTAACACTGTTGTAAGAGGCATTCATGATACCGGTAATACCCCTGTCTATTTCTTTCTTCAGAATAACATTGATGATACCCGAGGTACCGTCAGGATCATATTTTGCAGAAGGATTGGTGATGATCTCAATGCTTTTGATCGAACTGGCCTGTATCTGTTCCAGTGCATCGGTCCCTTCCAGCACGGTGGGTCTTCCGTTCACCAGGACCTGGAAGCCGGAACTACCTCTCAACTGAATGTTCCCGTCAACATCTTTTTGTACGGATGGTGTGTTCTCGAGTATGTCTACCGCAGATCCGCCTGCCGAAGCATAGTTTTTATCCACATTGAGCACTTTCTTATCGATCTTGTATTCCAATGTTGCCCGCTCGGCAACCACCTCGACCGCCTCGATTTCCTCAACGGCCTGTTCCAGCTCAATTTCACCGAACTTGATATCTTTTTGTCCGGGGGAAACCTCAATATTGTAAACCCGGGTATGCTGGTACCCGATAAACTTGATGTCCACGTAGTATTCGCCGAAAGGGATCTTGTCAACTACAAAGCGTCCCCCGGTATTGGTTATGGTACCGGTGATCAGGGTGCTGTCCGACTGCCTGTACACGCCTATGGTGGCATATTCCACCGGATCCTCGTTCCCGGCATCGGTTACCAGCCCCTGAATGCTTCCGAAACGCCCCGGCCTGTCCGGAGTACTTCCCGCATCTGCAGGCTGGGCAAATGACCCGTTTATTATTAAAAAGGATGTAAGTAAGGTTAATATCTTTTTCATGATTGATTCTCTTAAACTCACCCCTTAGACAAACAAGGCCGTTAAAAGTTCAAGACATATTAATATTTGAAGATATTATTGTCTGGTTTATGGTTTTTGGCATTTTCACTTAATATTCAGACAAAAACCAGCCACCAGAAGCCAGCAACTAATTCAACGACCTGCCTGCATCGCCGATAAGCACGAAGGGAGCCCAGTAATACGGGCTTGGGTAGGATTTTTGAACTTCCAGCTGGGCCAGGCGCAGGCTTTCACTGAAGCTGTGTTCCTTGAGGTTCTTGTAGAAAGATTCCATGAGCAGGGCCGTGGGATAATCCGCCACGCTCCATAAACTAACCAGGACCACCGGTGTTCCTGCATAGAGAAAGGCCCGGCTCAAACCGGTCATTTCGTCGCCCTCGCGCAAAAACCCCAGGCCGGTCTGGCAGGCACTCAGGACCACCAGCTCGGCATTCAGGTCCATATTCAGCACTTCCTGCACGGTCAGCCGGCCGTCGTCCTTTTCGGAATCGTCAAAAAGGACAAAAGAATAACGGGGCTGCTCGAAATCGAAATACCCGTGGGTGGCCAGGTGGATCAAGGCATATTGGGATGAAAGGTTTTTGAATGCGCTTTCCGTAAATCCTTCTTCAACAATTACCTTCTTGTCTTCAAACAAAGGAGATATCTGGTCTACTTCCTGTCTTGTACCGGGCAACGGATTGAAAAACCCAAGCTCGAGTTCACCAAGGGCCATGGCCAGAAAGCCCGAACTCAGGGGTCTTTTCTTTTCACGACACAGACTTAAGACGGAAGCGGAAGGAGCATATTCTACCTGTAGCACCTCGATCAGGTATTTACCCCCCGGGGTCTTAAGTGTATGAACAGGGAGGAAATGTATACTTTGGTGTGGTATGATAATTAACTTCTGTTTGCCTTCTAAAGCATCAGCATGTGGAGTGATAAGCACTTTTCTCAGGATTATTTCAAGCGCTTCGACCCGGGAACCGATGTTGCTTGAGATGGCCCGGCGGTAATCTGTGATCTCTTTCTCCAACGCTTCCCTGGAAGCCTTGACCGCTTTCATTTCTAATCCATTTCGATCCAGGATCCAGGTATAGATCATGTCTTCACTGATCCAATAGCTTAATATGCAGGTCCGTTGACCGAGGCTGGCTTGTAAACTGACGGCATCGACGGGATCAACACTTACCATGGCATGATACTCGGGATCATTCAATTTGATCCGTAACAAAAGATCATTGTAATTTTTCTGAACGTTTTCCAGTTCCCTGAATACCTCCCTTTTCGACAATTCCCGGGATCCTTCTGCTTCCTGTTCCGCTTCTCCTCCATACAGGATCTTATACAAGCGGGCGATTTGCATGCGTTGGTTGTATTCCTCACGGGCCAATTCAGCAAGGGAGCTTTCTGCCGGACTGATCTTACGGTTTCCCAGCATATCCAGGAAGGCCCTTGCACGTGCCCGCTCCGAAACGGAAAATGCCTCTTCCTGTTCACCCTCCTCCATGAGCAGGCGGATCAAGCGGTCATAGACCTCCACCTTGTTTTTGAGGTAGCCTACCTTGAGGTCCTCTACACTGATATTGCTTCTCACCTTCTCTATAATATCCACCGCGGACCGGTATTGCCGGATGGCCTCCCTGGTTTTCCCTTCATCCTCACTGATCCTTCCTAAAAGATAAGTTTGCTGCCAGTGCAGTTCAGGAAATGGACCGGCTTCAATTTTTTCTGCAAGCTCGAGGGCCTCCTTGTCATTTTGTTGTTCATAGGCCAGCCAGGCACGGGCCAACATCGCGGTATTCTCACCGAAATCCATTCCCAACTGGGCATAAATATCCCGTGCTTCCCGGTATGCTTCATCCGCTTCGGCAAGCGCTCCTTCTTCCCGGTACATTTTTCCGACATTCAGGTAAGCAGCCCCGATACCTGTAAGAGAACCGGAGGTCTGAAAAAATTTCAATCCCTCCAATTGTTTCCCCGTACGGATATCCAGGGATCCTTCCAATCCCCCGGATTCCATGCCAGATTCTGTCAGGTACTCCGTTGCCTGCTCAAAATGATCCCGGGCTTTTTCCAGGTCACCCAACTTTTTGTAAAGATCTCCCATTCCCAACAGGGCCCAAACGATATGGGACTGAATATCGGTCTCCCGGGCCTGGTCCAGGGCCTCGACCTGGTACTTCAGGGCATCCTGAAATTTACTTTCCATGCTGAGCACATCTGCTATCAGCTGATCCTGGCGTGTTGTCTTATAACCGGTCTCCCGGTGCAATCGTTTTGAATATTGAAGGTGCAGCAGGGCCTGTTCGTTATCGCCCAGATCATAGAACATGGATCCCAGGGCCAGGTGGGTTATGGCCCCCGCGTTTTTGTCCTGTGTTTTCTCAAACAGATCAAGGGCTTTCAGAAGGGATTCCCCGGCTTCCGGATACTGTCCCAGGTAACCGTATGCATTGCCCAGATCAAGCAAGATCTCCCCCAGGGCGTTCTTGTTCTCGTTCTTCGGGGAGGAGGCCAGATCCTCATTTTCAGCAGCGGCTTTCTGCAGAATCTGCAAACCTTCCTTAACCTTTCCCTGGTAGAAATAAATCCGTGCCTTGATCATTTTGTCCTCCAGCACTCCTGCAGTAAGCGCATGACGTTGATCAATGGCTGCAGCGCTGTCTATGCTTATATGGGCCGAATCGAAGCGTGACAGCATGACCCAGGATTCGGCCATTTTCCTGTATACGCCCGCTTCTGCTTCAAAATTCCTGTATATGCCCAGTTTGGCACTGGCTTCCAGCATGGTTCCATAGTGCCCTATGGCTTCCCGGTAACGGTACTGGTTGAAGGCTGCATCGCCCTGGCGCTGGCTTTCCGTGACAATGATGGAGGGAGTGGTGCAGGTGGGGGCAAGCCAGACTAAAACAAGAATGCCGAAAAGGCTTTTATAAATTAACCGGATGATGGAATTTTTAGAATACATATTGGATCAGAATTACGTACAAAGGATCGGCCCCGTAGTTTTTACCCTTCAGGGGAATGGATGTGGCCTCTCCTATCCTGAATTGTTTGATCTGGAATATCAGCTGAGGCTGGTAGGTAAGTGCCCAAACAGAAGTTAACTCCCCTTCTGCAGCACCTTCCCGGGTTCCTTCTCCTTGTGCAAGAAAGGCAAGGTTATTGGCAACCGCGATCCAATCGTTCAATAAAAAGTTAAAGCTGGCACTGGTGTAAAACCTTCCGGCAGATTGAAAGGTCCTTTCCCCTGTATCGAAAGGTGAAAAGATCTTGCTGCTCTCGAAAAAATACTTATAGGATACATAAGCGGAATAGGAAAAAGGATAATTGACCTTTCTGATTCTGAGTCCGGCATCGATGGCATACTCTCCATAGCCGGTGGGTAGTTTATATTCCGATGGACCCTCGATATCCGTGAGGTTTTTCTCACCCGTGGGTATGGTACCGTAGATCTCCCCCGTCACCGATGGCATAGCTTCCTTCTCCTGCAGGAACTGGTAATTCAAGCCCACTTCCATGTCGCCAATGCCTTTTCCTTCCAGATCCCAGCTATCCTCCAGCTCCATATCCGATCCCGGAGCAGTGAACAACTGGTAATTGATGAACTTGTCGCTTCTGTAGGGCAGACTAAACTGTACCTCCAGACGATTTGTTATTCCGTATTGGGTAACCAATTGAGCCGTCCAGGAAGTCGACCAGGAACTCTCCGGTGAATACTGCCGTTTGGCATCCCCGTCAAAATACTGGTTAATTACGATGTAGGAAGCACTGATCCCTGTCCTGAGAAATCCTTTATTCAAGGTAACCGGTTCGGTAACAACCGTTAATTGCTTGATCTCGGAGGGCAGCAATTGTTGTTCGGTCTGGGCAATAGAATCCTTGCCCCGGAAAATGATGATCAGAAATAGGAACGGAAATATCTTTTTCATGACAAAATCCATTTACCAGGTGAATAAATTATAGCTTAATCCGGTGTGTATATAAAAGCGGGAGTACACGTTTTGTCCCGAGACCGGAAAATGGACATATTCAAATAACCGGACATGGGTAGCCACCTGTATCTCCAGTCCGGTCAATAACCCCAGGATGGATTCCCCGGGATAGGCGTACCTGACCCCGCCGCGTTCAAACCAACCCCCGGTCTCACTCTGGTATTGGGCCCCGGCAAATATATTGAGCCATCCCACGGCCTGGTAATTCACCATGCCGGACAGGTAAAGGAAATCCCGGGGAAGATAGGCATAGGGGTTTTCCTCGTAGCTGAATTCATTATCCAGGAAAGAGGTCCAGTAAATGCTCTCTCCTTCCTGTAAAGGATGCCGGTAAAGACCCTCAAGGAACAAGGCGAAGTCCCCAAAAGCCAATTTTGCACGGGCACCGGCACCTGCAGAGAGAACACCCACACCGTTGTTTTCATTGAAAACATAATGGACATTGGTCCATGAACCGTCGGGCAATACCTCCTCGATATAATGAGAGGGCTCATCGGGTTCGTGTTTGGCTGTGGGCAGGCTCAATAAACCGGTGAGCGCAAAACCATAATTTTTATAGTCTATAGGAAGACGGGCGGTGAGGGAAAGATCAAGGTCGTTAAACCCGGAATATTCATTGAGATTGGTTACAACCTTAAGATTGGAACCGCTAATGATATTCAGGGTTTGTCCCCTGACCCCCCGGGTTTCATAGTTCATGGAGGCACCAAATTCCAGGAATTCCAGGATACCCAGCCGGATATCGAAAAGAAAACGGTGCCCTGCTACCGCTGTTCCGTTATCTCTCAGATCCACTTTCTCCCCGTCCGGGTCGATGTAACCTGCAGAGATCCCCAACTGGTAGCCCCCGTTGATCTGAAGCTGTCCCTGGTGAAGCGTCAACGGTCGTTCATTATAAGGCTCGGTCAGAAGGGAATAAGGATCATCCTGGGCCCGGACCGTGAGGAACGTGAATGGGATGATTACAATCAGAAATAATGGTTTTCTGTACATGACTTATTGGATTTGACTTAGTATTGAACAGGGGGTATATACTTAACGGCGCCTGTACTGACGGTCCCGATCCAGATATTACCTTCCTTATCCGTCATTACCGTGAAATTGTCCTCATCGGGAAATCCGTTATATTCTTTATAGGAATGCATAACGGCTCCATCGTAACGGAGCACACCGTCAAGGAAAGTGGCAAACCAGATATCGCCGTTCCGGTCCTGACTGATGCCATAAATAAATACATTGGGTTGACCGTTAAAAGGATCAATATTGTTAAAAGAAGTTCCGTCGTACCAGGTGACCGTTTCCCCGCCTTTGGTGCCGATCCATAATCTTCCTGAACGGTCTTTATAAAGGGAAGTAATGTCATATTCAGGCAAACCGCTTTCCATGGTGGATAATTGCCATATCTCGCCATCCCAAATCAATAAACCAAGCTCTGAGGCCATGCAAATTTCGCCCGGTGATCTTTCGTCTATATCGTTAATGATATTCAAATACTCGCTTTGAGAAAACTCAATATGGGTAAAGCTGTTCTTGTCCCAAAAATAAAAACCCTGTCCTTCCGTGCCGACCCACATCCAATCGTTTTTTGCATTATACAAGCAATTAACGATCATGGGGGTATCAGTATCTTCCCCCGCGTAGTAAAACCATTCATCACCATCCACCAGGAAATAGATCCCAGCCGTTGTACCGAACCACATGTCCCCGTCCACATCCTCTTCGATGGCCAATACACCGGCTTCACCAAGTGGAGAATTCGATTCATCATAGATTCTCCAATTTTGACCATCGAAACGGGTCACCCCATCCCTGAAATTGGCAAACCATAGATCTCCCCTGCTGTCCTGCATGATGTCCCTGACCTGTTCACCAGCCATGCCCTGAGCAGTGGAGTAGGTGATCCATTGATCCGTCTCCAGGGGATCGAGCAAACCCTCTTCCTGTTCACAGGAGAGAATTATCAAAAATGAGAGAAGAAACGAGAAGGGAATAAGCTTTTTCATTATACCGGACTTTTAGGTAGGATTTGTAAGATATGACATAATCCGGTACCATGAAAGAACTAAAATCAAAAAAAACTACAAGCCGCAAGCCACTAGCAACCAGTGACAAGTAGCCAGAAGCTAGTAGATCACCCCACCGTCATCAAACTCCATCTCGATGGTATCTCCCTCGCCGTTCCGGCTCTTTTGCTTATAATTATTTATCCGGTATGTAAGGGTAAAGGTGAAAAAGGGGGACTGCCTTTCGTGCTTGTTGAAGGTATAAAAATCAGCGCCTTCCGTGGTGAATGAAAACTTCATGGTCTGTAAAACATCCCGTACCTGGAACGCAAGATTCAGTTTTCTGTCGAAGAAATCCTGCCTTATGCCAAAGTTGGTCATCAGGAAATCATCCCGTTCCCCCTGCGAGGTAACCGACGGCCCCCGGTAGAATCCCATCAATTGTATGCGGGTCCCGGTCTTCAAATTCCAGTTGCTCATCAGCCGTCCGCCCCAGGTGTTGGTGGCCTGGTCCACTTCGGTATGCAGTATGGTCCCGTCGATCCTGTAATTGAAAATATCCATGCTGCCCATGATGTTCCACCACCTGGCCAGGTGCAGATTGGAGCTGACTTCGATGCCCAATGCCCGGTCACTGCTGATATTATCCACGGTATACCGCAACATTCCGCCTTCCTGGAGGGCGTTGATCCTGTCGATCTTGTTTTGAGTTTCCCTGACATAAAGCTCCGCCGAAAGGTAGGACCTGCCAGAACGTTTCATATAGTTCAATTCATAGGAATTGACATATTCCGGCTCCAGTGCAGGGTTTCCCACCCGCACGGTTTGCTGGTCGATGTAATGGGGAAAAGGATCCAGGTACCAGCTCCTGGGCCTGTTGATCCTCCTGCTGTAGCTTGCCTGAAGCTGGTGATCGCTTTGAAATTTCTTCGTCAGATAAGCGGAGGGGAAGATATCAAAACGATTCACCGGGTATTCTTTACCCAGATTAAGCTGGGTGAATTTACGATCGGTATATTCCCCCCTCAGTCCGAATTTATATTCTAATCCCAATAATTTGCCGGCAATGGTTCCGTAGACCGCGTGAATATCCCAGTTGAATTCGTTCTCATTGCTCCGGTCGCCGTTCAGGAGCCACGCCGCATTGATCGTATCATAATCATAGAACAGGTATTCCGGGTCGTTTCTCTCCATGGTGGTTTGCCAGCCGGCTTCAACGTTCATTTCCCCGTTGATCTTTCCGGTATAATCGAGTTTGAATCTCCATTCCCCGGAACCGTCATTCTCTTCAGACTGCTGACGGTAGGGTTCCATCTCTCGCGGATTAAAGAACTCATCGGTAACCCTTTCTGTCAGGAAATCACCTTCCTGACCAACATGCTGTGAGAATAAAACCATTCCCACCAACTCATGACCGGGTTTGTTGAACTGGTGACTCCATGTAAGATCCACCCGGAGGAAATCATGATCAATATCGAACAGGCTTTCCTGCAGAGAATACGAAGTAAAACTTGAGGGTTCTGTAAAACTGCTGTACCGGGCCGATGAATTCCTGCCAAAATTATGGTTCCCTATCCTTGTGGACAGGGAAAACGAATTACGCGGATCAAGGTTCAACTCAACACCTCCGCGAATGGATTGCCCACCGCGAAAACGTTCATTATCCGATTCCGTGAACCGGAAGGTGGTCGTATCGATATTGCCTTCTGCATCCAGGTCGTACAGTCTTCGTTCATTGAACATACTTCCGGGAGAGGAACGGTCGTATATTTCCGCGCCCAGGTAAAAATTCCACTGGTTCACCCGGTAGTTCAGCAGCACATCGAGGTTGTAGCGGTTAAATGATCCATAGGATGCATTCATCAACCCGCTGAAACCGCTCATCTTCTGTTTTTTCAGGATTACATTGATGATGCCCGATGTTCCGTCCGGGTCATATTTGGCGGAGGGATTGGTGATGACCTCGATGTGATCGATGGAACTGGCGGGCAGGGACTGGAGCGCATCGCTCCCTTCCAGGATGCTTGGTTTCCCATCGATCAAAACGGTGAAGTTGGAACTCCCGCGAAGCTGAACGTTCCCTTCCAGATCGGTTTGTATGGAAGGTTGCATCTCGAGTACATCCACTGCCGTTCCACCGGAGGCCACTACATTGGAACTGACGTTCACGATCTTTTTGTCGATATGATATTCCACGGCCGCTTTTTGTCCGACCACCTCCACCTGGTCAATTTCTGCTGCAGATTGCTCCAGGGGGACTTCGCCCAGGTTTACAGACTTATTTCCGGGGAGTACCGGAACCCTGTTTAGCTTAAGATTTCTATATCCGACGAACCGCACTTCAATGATATACATTCCATAGGGCATATCACTCATAATGAAAGATCCGTCCTGTCCCGAGATGGTCCCGTCCACCAGAATGGTGTCCCGCATCCTGTATACAGCAATACTGGCATATTCCACGGGTTGTCCTGTTTCTTTATCTATGATGGTACCGTTAATGGACCCATCTTCCGGCAGGGACGAAGGATCCAAGTTCCCCCCGTGGGCCTGGGCAAACAGTGAACCATGGACCATAATGAAAAGGCCCGAAAGAATAATTCTAATGCTCCTCATAAATGATGTTAAATGATATTGAAATTTGGGTTTATAAACATATTATTTGATCAATAATAATGTAAAAGGTTTAATCAACATCTCCGGTTTAATTCTGTTTCATTATAATTGTCCCAATTTTAAGATCAAATGAAAGATATCGCACGAATTTTCTTTTCCTTCAGGTTCACGGGCATTTTACTCGTTGTTTTCGCCCTGGCTATTGCCGCAGCTACTTTTATAGAAAATGACTTTGGTACGGCCACGGCCCGGGCCCTCATTTATAATGCCCGATGGTTCGAGTTCCTTCTGGCCCTTACTGCATTGAACTTAAGCGGGAACATACTATTGTACAAACTCTACAGAAAGGAAAAATGGACCATACTGATGTTCCATGTGGCATTCATCATCATCCTCATCGGTGCGGCAATTACCCGTTTCACAGGTTTCACCGGTATGATGCACATTCGTGAGGGGAACCGGTCCGATGTGGTTTTGTCGGATAACACCTACCTGCAGGTACGGGCCCTGGCAGGACCCGAAACCCATAGCTTCAGAAAAAAAGTCTACCTGGGAGCATCCGGTGCGGGGGTGGGGAAATTCCGTTTTCGGATTGACGGCATCCCTTACAGCCTTGAATACTATGACCACATCCATATGGCCCGGCCGGTCCTGCAAGCCGATCCCGGGGGGGAGCCTGGTGTATCCCTTGTAATTACGGGTCCGCAAGGCCGCCGCGATCTGGTCCTCATGCATAAGCAAAGGATCCGACACGGTCCCCTCTCCATATCTTTAAATGATCCACGGGGCCGGGCCGATCTGCAGTTGATGACAGAAGGGAACCAGGTGCGTTTTGTTTCGGCAGTACCGGGCCGGTTAAGAACCATGGCCGGAGAAGGATCCGAAACCCTTCAGGCAGGAAAGGAATATCCCATGATGCCCATGAGCATTTACAGCTTCGGTTCCCGGCAACTGGTACTTACCCGTGCCCTGGAAAATGCATCCATGATAGCGGTATCCACTCAGGGAAAGGAAGAAGAATCCTCCCAGACTGCCCTCGCCATGCTCCTGGAAGGCACGGAACTATCAAAAAAAATTACACTGTGGGGCGGGGCGGGGATCAACGGCAGGCCGGTACAGATCAATCACCGGGATCATCGGCTCCTCCTTTCCTTCGGTTCCATCCTGCACCCTTTGCCCTTTAGCCTCGAGTTAAGGGATTTTATCATTGAAAAATACCCCGGCAGCAACAGTCCCTCTTCATTCGAATCCGCCGTGGTTTTACACGACCCTGAGAAAGACCTGAACGAGGAAAGGAGGATCTTTATGAACAACATCCTGAAACACCGGGGTTACCGCTTCTACCAGTCAGCCTACGACCCCGACGAAAAAGGCACCATCCTGTCGGTCAACAGGGATGCTGCAGGCACCCTTGTAACCTATGCAGGCTATGCCCTCCTGTTCGCGGGCTTGCTCCTCAGCCTGTTCAATAAAAACAGCCGCTTCTCCTCCCTCTCCGGGATGATCAGGGCAGAAGATCTGAAATTTAAAAAACAGGTCTTGCTGGTCTTGTTCTTATTGCTTCCTTTTGCAATCCAGGCACAGGACTTTAATAAAGTCAGCCCCCGGGCACCGGCCAGGGAACATGCACGGGAATTCGGAACTTTGATGGTGCAGGATTACCAGGGCAGGGTAAAACCCATGAATAGCTTTTCCTCGGAAGTACTGAGAAAAGTCAGCCGCAAGAACCAGCTTGGAGGCTACGATCCCGACCAGGTTGTACTGGGAATGATGACCGATCCCATGGGCTGGCAAGCCGTGCCCATGATCAAGGTGGGACACGACGGGATCCGTGAGATCCTTGGAATCCAGGGGGATTATGCTTCCTTTATGGATCTCGTGGACCTATACGATCTCTCCACTTATAAGCTCGCGGAGCCTGTTAATGCAGCCTACCGGAAAAAGCCTGCCGAACGCTCCAAATTCGACACGGAAGTGATCCGCATGGATGAGCGCGTAAACATCAGCTATATGGTTTATTCTAAAAGCATATTCAGAATATTGCCCCATCCAGGGGATGAGAACAATACCTGGTATACACCCAGTGCCGCCCCGCGACACTTTACTGCAGAGGATTCATTGTTCGCGGCTCATATACCCGGACTCTATTTTCAAACGGTTTGGGAGGGGATGAGGACCAACGACTATGACAGTGCTTCCGTGGTGCTGAACTACTTAAAAACCTATCAAAACCGGTTTGGATCCGATGTGATGCCCCCGGAACAAAAAGTCAGAATGGAGATTTTTTATAATAAAGCCAATATCTTCCAGCGCCTGGGTTATCTGTACTTCATTGCCGGCTTCTTTTTACTTATCGTGCTGTTTATTAAGATCTTAAGTAAAAAATTCAGGGAGCGGATCTTTACCGTGCCCCTGTCCATCGTGATCATCCTGGGTATCATGGCACATACCGCCGGACTGGCCATGCGATGGTATGTTTCCGGGCACGCTCCCTGGAGCAACGGATACGAATCGCTGGTTTACATTTCATGGGCAACCATGATTGCCGGACTGATTTTTTACAGAAAAGCCAATATTTCCCTGGCTGTGACAGCCATATTGGCCTATATGATGCTTAACATAGCACACCTGAGCTGGATGGACCCCGAAATGACCAACCTGGTCCCGGTATTGAAATCTTACTGGCTGGCCATCCATGTAGCGGTGATCGCTTCCAGTTACGGCTTTTTGGGCATGGCGGCCCTGCTTTCCTGCACGGCCCTGATCCTGATGATTTTCATGAACAGGAAAAACCGCGTGCGTTTGTGGTCCGTCATAAAACAAATGACCTGGATTTCGGAAATGACCATCATCATAGGGCTTGGTTTGCTCACCATCGGGACCTTTCTCGGGGGTATCTGGGCCAATGAGTCCTGGGGCCGTTATTGGGCCTGGGATCCCAAAGAAACCTGGGCCCTGGTCACCATCCTGGTTTATGCCTTTATCGTGCATACGCGGTTCATTCCCGGACTGAGATCAATTTTTTCATTCAACCTGGCAGCCGTGCTGGCTTACGGTTCGGTGATCATGACCTACTTCGGGGTGAATTATTATCTCTCGGGCCTGCATTCTTATGCCGCGGGCGATCCCCTGCCGGTCCCGAATACGGTGTATTATGTCGTGGGAATAATCTTAGTTACGGCAGTATCAGCGTATATCAGGAAACAGCAACTGCGAAGCGAGTTACAGTAAGCGGAGCGGAAGGCGAGCAACATTTAAGATAATTTGTCCTATTGAATTGAGCAATAAACTTCACATATGGTTAGAGTTGGGTAAAGTACGGATCACCGTGGCGGTAAGCTTTACCACTATCGCGGGTTACATCTTGTATTCCGGCCATTTCAGCACCGGAATGATCCTGCCGGTACTGGGGATATTCCTGCTGGCATCCGGCTCCTCAGCGCTGAACCATATCCAGGAATCAAGTTATGATCAGAAGATGGAACGGACCCAAAACCGGCCCATCCCCTCCGGAAGGATCAAAACGAGTACCGCCTGGCTGGTAAGCCTCGTGTATACCTTTTCCGGCTCCATAATCCTCTTCCTGGGCAGCAATTTGACCGGACTGCTTTTGGGATGGACCGCATTGGTCTGGTATAATCTTATCTACACTTATCTCAAAAGGATCACCCCTTACGCCGTAATTCCCGGATCGGTCATCGGGGCCATACCTCCCGTGGTGGGTTGGGTGGCTGCCGGCGGACCGCTGCTGCATCCGCGGGTGGTACCCATCATGATATTTTTCTTCATCTGGCAGGTGCCCCATTTTTGGTTGCTGATGATCAAATACGGCAGGCAGTATGAAAATGCAGGCTATCCTTCCATCACCTCCCGGATGGAAATTCATGCCGTCAGACTGATGATTTTCCTGTGGGTTGCAGCTACGTCCATCGTGGGTATGCTGATTCCCCTTACGGATCTTTTACTTGCAAATACGGCAAAAATAGCGATGTGGCTTGCTTCCCTCCTGCTGGTTCTTGTCTTCATTCCCTTTATCGGAAAATCGGATAGTGAATTAAACACGGGAAAATACTTTAGGAGGATCAATTATTACGTATTGGCTGCAGTCTTGATCCTGATACTTGATCATACCGTTCTGGCAGGTTTAGAAGAGTCGGTTCTATAAAAACATAAGAGCTGAAGAGTTGAAGAGCTGAAGGCTACTAATACATTTTGTTTATTAATGATCCGATCTGGTCCCGTTTTTTGAGGGTGAAGCGATGTTCCTTGCCGTCTTTGAAGATCACGTTCAGACCTTTGGGGCGGAATAGTCCGTTACTGTAATAAATTACCTCCCGTATTTCATCAGGCGGGAGTTCCAGATTGTGGTCAGCCCTGTCCGTACCGGTGGTTTTGAAGTAAACCCTTTGATTGGTTACAATCAATTTGCCCTGTACGGTCTGGTCGGATATATGGTAGGTCGAACTATCTGCTTTTACAACTACTTCATTGGGTTTTAAAGGCACAACCATGGTCCGTCGGTTTTTAGCTTTGTCATTCCTGCACAACAAAAACATTTACTTAAAGACGAATAAAAACCCGGTATGTTACACCCGGGTGAAAAATTTAACATTGAATTAAGAAAAGGGTTATTGATGGTTATTGATGGTTATTTATTGATATTTGTTGCTGATCATTAATATGCAATGAACAAGGTATTACTATAAATTATAACAAATTACCATCAATACCCCTTTCAAACAATGTCCAAATCCCTCAAAATATTCCTTCTTTTCTTCAGCCTCAATTTCCTGCTGTTTTTTCCGCGCTATATCGTTGAACTGAACGAGAGCACATTCTTTCCATGGAAAGGTTTCCTGGAGGAAGGCTTCTATTACAAGATCAAATATCTGTTCTTCAACAGGGACAACTTCGATATATTCCGCATCGCATCGGACTATCTTATATGGTTCATGATTTCATATGCCATCCTCAGGTATAACCGGTTCCGGTTTTGGGTTTACCTGTTTCCCGGTTTTTACCTCATTATTCTCCTTTACCAGATTTACTTTGCACTTTTTGAAGGAATTTTCAAAACCCCTCCTCTTTTCTTTAACGACATCCATTCCATCCATACCGGATGGCAGATACTCCGTGACAGTCTTGGTTTTTGGTTCACAAAGATCATCCTGGGCTTTGTTGTGCTTTTTATTCTATGTTGGTGGCTGAATTACAGGTTGGTCAGTTGGATGCAGAACTGGAAACCAGCCTTATGGTTACAAATAGTCTCTGCTTTAATGTTAATCCATGTCCTGGTCAGTTTTTACAGGTTCCGTTTCGATTCCGATTCCTCGCGGGTGGTTCAGATACCCCTGGCATCACTGGTCCGTAATATTGCTGAAAGTGATCGTGCTGCCGGCCATTTGAAAAATTTTGACATGGGTGCTCTCATGGAAGCCAATCCTTACGGGGATCATCAACTTTCAATAAACCCGAATTTATGGTTGATCTTCATAGAATCTTATGGCAGGATCGTACTGGATGATAAGAATATTGCCCCTGGCTTCATAGCCACCGTCCGTCAAATGTCTGACAGTCTGGATAAACATCAATGGCATGCCGTCTCGCATCTGAGCCGTTCACCCGTTACCGGTGGAATTTCATGGATCGCTTACAGCAGTTTCCTGTATGGTTTCAATTTTCTTGACCACGGCACATATCTGGCCCTGATGGCAGACAGCAGTCTGGATCGATATCCTCATTTTCTGCGATATTTAAAGAACCAGGGATATAAGAATTACCGTCTGAGCGCCATCGCGAAAAACGACAAACTCACCATTCCCTGGGAAGATTATACACGATTTTATTCCACAGACCAATGGATCCTTTTTCCTGAAATGGGATATACGGGCAAGATGTACGGTTTTGGTCCCTCACCTCCCGACCAGTTTGCCTTATATTATGCCAATGAACTGATTCGATCCGACAGCAGTGGACCATTCAGCCTGTTTTTTATCACCCAAAACTCTCACAGTCCCTTTTATGCCCCAAAGCATCCCGTACCCGACTGGACCATGCTGGATGACGGGAGCCTGGACCCCGAACAGCGTTCTAGATTCATGGACCCACCCAGGATGGATAATTATATTTCCGCCATTCAATACGAAATTGAATTTCTTGTTGATTTCATCATAAAATCGGGCACTCCGGAAGATCTGTTCCTACTGATCGGCGATCATCAACCTCCCTTCCTTACGGATGAAGAGGATCCATTCGAAACCCCGGTCCATATTATCAGTAAAGACAGCTTGTTTATCAATGATTTAAAAGATTTTGGATTTCAAAAGGGCATGCTTCCCGATACCAATAACGAAACTTTGAGGCATGAAGGATTGTTCAGTTTGTTGATGCATGTATTGTTAAAATCCTATGGAGAAGGATCGGAACCCATTCCCCCTTACAGACCGGATGGTTTAATTCAACTGGATCGATGAGCATAAGAGTGTGGAATATCATCCATGCCTTTTTGATCCTGTCCGGCATGACCTTATCGGTTCTTCTCAACAGGCTGATCATTCTGGATGCTATTGCCCTGTTTTCCTTTATGTTTTTTATAGCCATCAATCACCATCATCTTAAACAGATAAAGCCTTACGCGGGTTACGCTAACCGGATCACCCTGGCCCGTTTGCTTGGAATGATGACCGCCGGGTATTTTTCTTTCCACATCCGGGAATTCTGGTTTTTCGTGATCATGTTACTCCTCGTAATCACCGACGGGCTGGACGGTTACCTGGCCCGCAGAAATAAGACCGTTTCAAAGTTTGGTCAGTATTTCGACATGGAAACAGATGCATTTTATGTAGCCCTGATGAGTGTGATCCTTGTGCTGAAGGGCAAAATCGGCGAGTGGTTCCTTTTGGTTGGTGCACTCCGGTACCTTTTCGTTTTGACCGTTTACTTGCTGGGATGGCAAAACAGGGAGGAAAAACGCACTCGTTTGGGTCCGGCCATCGGTGTGTTTTTATTCCTTGCGGTCCTGAGTCCCTTCGTCCTGCCTGCAGGTATCTGCTTCCCGTTATTGATCCTTGCTGCCGGAGCCGTGATCCTTTCCTTTAGTTATTCATTCTATCTGATTGCTTTCCGGAAGTCTTAGGCGAGCTTCAAGAACCGAATACTGCAGCATGTTCTTCCTGTAATAATCCTCGAAGATGAAACCCGCGTGGAAAATGAAATACATCCGGTGGAGAGGACCTGTGAAGAAAAGCTTTTTCAAACAGGCACTTAAAAAGATCAGGAACCGGATCTTCCAAGCTTTACGGGATTTGATATAGGGGTTCAGCTCCGTTACCTGCTCCAGTTCTAATCCTGCTTCTTCCAGGGCTTTCCGGTAATCCGGCAAACTATAGTCATGCCTGAAGGACATGGATCCGTGCAGGCTCCTTAGTTTTCGGTCATCCCTGGGTTTCTGTAACCACAGATCCTCGGCGATGATCATTCTCCCACCCGGCTGCAGGGATTTTGCAAGGTTGTTAATGCTGAACGCCAGATTGTTTGAATGTTTCAACGATTCGATTGCTATGATGGTGTTAAATTTCCCTTTTATGGGATCATCATAACTTTGCCGGCGAAAGCCCAGGCTTTTTTCAAGACCTCTTTTTCCGGCAAAAAATTCAGCTCTTTCTTTTTCAACGGCACTCAGGGTAATTCCTGTACCTTTTAGAGGATAGCGCCTGCATAACTCAACGAGGGTGTATCCGACGCCACAGCCGGCATCCAATACCTTTTCCCCGGGTGCAAAATCAATATTTTGGATCAGCCAGTCATTTACCGTGCTGAATCCGGTATGATTTTGCTCCCGGGGCAGATTTAAGCTTTTGTGAACCGGGTAGGGATCTTTGCTTCTACCGAAATACCTGGCAAGACTGTCGTATTTATCTTTGGTATTCAATAAGGATAATATTTTTGCATGTATCTCAGGATCCTTGCTCCTGCCTCATCCCAACCAAGGTAATTTTGCTTTTCTTTACTTACTGCCTTAATAAAACCTTCATAAAGACCGGCATCGGTAAGGCAGCGTTCCAGGGCCTGTTTGAGCAATGTTGCATCATTTGCCGGGAGCATAATGCCGCAACCTTCTCTGAAAGCAAAAGGGGTACCGCCTGCCCGTGTGGTAATTACAGGAAGTCCGGCCGCAATGGCTTCCGCTATGACCATTCCGAAAGTTTCGTGTCTCGTGGGTAAAACAAACAGATCCGACCCGACATAATAATCCCACAGTTCCTGATCTGAAACGGAACCCGGAAAATGGATCCGGTCAGCCAGACCCTTCTCCCGGATCATTCCTTTGATCCTTGCGGTATAGAGGGAATCCATTTCCTCATCACCGATAATCTGCAGGGACCAGTTAAGATCCTTGATATGAAACAGCGCTTCAACAAGGATCTCATACGCCTTTGAAGGTAGAATGTTGGCCACGGTAATCAACCGTTCCGGCAGGAGGGGGTAGTTTTGTTTGGAAGCAAGAGGTTCGATGCCGGGTTCTACCGTTACGACAGGAATTTTTGGATCCAAATCGCGACGGATCAACCGGGTGGTATATTCACTGGTGGTTATCACCAGATGGGTAAAGGATAGCGCGAGTTTTTCCCGTTTAAGACGGATCCCGGCCTCTTCAGGACTTATTCCCGAATGCAGGTAAAAAGGCATATGGTCCATATGAATGATCATGAGCTCATCTTTAAAAACAGGGAGCACGGGACCAAGGGAACCGAAAATCAGGCTGTCGATCAGGACAACGCTACCGGCCGGAATACCGGAAAGTAAGCGCTGTACACTATTCTGAACGATCTCTTCTGAAGCCGGAACATCATCAATCACCAGCCAACCCACCGGCACATCAAGATTAACCAGGGCATCCGATATCTTTCTGTTATACACGTTCCCACCGGTATTCACCGCCGGATCCCCGGCCACAAGGAAATAAATTTGGTGTTTGAACCCATTATTAAAGATCATTTAGAATATAAACTACCTCGCGGCAGAGCCACGAGGTATTAACAAAATTAATACTTCTTCTCGAAGCAGAGCTTCGGGGAACTAACCCCATAGAGATTAGAATTTAGAATTTCCTGGCATAAACATCCCCTGACCTTTTGAGATCATAATTACGCAGTTTTTTCCTCATCTCCTCCGCACCAACCCATACATTATCTTTAAACTTCAGTTTTTCTATCAATGACCAGTTGTATTCATAACCGGCTTTCTTTTCCAAAATATCAATGCAGTTGACCGCCCGGCCGATGGTAGTGGGGAAAAATTCAAAAGACAGGGCTTTCAGGGGTCGGGAGAGTCCCAGCAACACTTCCTCTTCCATACCCTCCACATCGATCTTAACGAAATCCGGTTCCCCGATGCGGGCAATCAGGCTGTCCAGGGTAGTGACCTCCACCTCAACGGACCGATCGAATTGAACCGAAGGTTGTTCTGCCCTTATCACCTGCATCCATTCACCGGAAAGGGTACTGACCGTGGGGAACCGTGATGAGATCCGAAGTCTGGCCCTGCCCCTTTCCTTTCCGACAGCCAGGGGAAGAACCTCCACTCCGGCTTTTTCATTGAACTTTTTCCTTAGCAGATCAACAAAGGCCGGTTGGGGTTCAATGGCAATCACCCTGGCACCCAGTGAAAGCCAGGCTTTTGTCCTGTTACCCGTGTGGGCGCCCAGGTCGAAACACAAACTTCCCTCCCTCACGAACTGGCTGTAGAATCTTTTAAGCCTTCTCCGGTTGAATGGCTTGAGGTCGTATATCAGCCGGCTACGCCAAATACCAAGTTTTCTGCCAAATTCCATATTATCTCGTTTCTACCATAATCTGATACTGATCCAAACGGTGACTAAGGGTGCAAAACGGTCCACACACTGATTCAGGATTCAGCCTGCCTCAGGCAGGTTAGTTCACCCCATTCTTCTTTTAAAGTAAACCAAAAAAATAGGATACCACTAATCTAAAGGCAGTCAGGGATTCAGAATTGTTTCTTGATATGTCGCAGAAGCTACGTGCGATTCGTGCAATGTAACCCTAATGCTTCCCTGAAAAACCTCCGCTGCAGCTTTCTTGACCTGGTCATGAATGTACCGGGCCAGATATTCGGTTGTTGTTAATTTGCCTTTGAACTGGGGGAATTCATCCAGGTTGTTGTAATTTATGGGCTCAAGAACTTCTTCCAACACCTTCTGTGCCAGGCCGATATCCATTACAACCTGATGTTCTTCCAATTCTTCTTTCATAAACTCAACGTCAACCATATAGGTCGCACCGTGCAGTTTGGCTGCCGGCCCGAAAAAATCATCCGGCAGGGAATGAGCGATCATGATATGATCGCGGATCGTAATGCTGTACATAATGATTGATTTATTGATTAATACTCAATTACGACACCAGGTTCGCTGATGATTCCTTTTCTCAGATCATTGAAAAAATCCGGGGCATCCTCAAAAGGAATGGTCCGGGTTATCAACTGATCATACCATGGGTCCCGGAGGACCTGCCATATGTATTTTTTCCTTTTATCGAAGTCCCAGTCCTCTTTCATATGCCCTGGAATGGATGACACCTGGGAAGAAATGATCATTTTTCTCATATAATGAAAGGAACCGCCCAGTTTAAGGCAGACTTCCCGGGTTCCGTACCAGCTGGTTTCTATTACTTTGCCCTCGAAACCCGCGGAATCAATGGCGGTCTGCAGACCCGCCCCGGATGCGGAACAATGAAACACAATATCATAATGATCTTTCAATACCTGTCCGGGCGTCTGATGATTGAATCCCAGGTTTGCAGCCAGGCTCTTTTTTGCGGGATCCGGATCACATATAAACAGTTCTTTGGGTTCTTTTGCTTTCACCAGACTTGCAATCAGGGCCCCGATCAGTCCATATCCCACAACAAGTACCTTTTCACCGCCACTCATCCGGCTGTCCCATAATGCATTCAGCACTGTTTCCATGTTGGATGCCAGGGTTGCCCGGTGATCCGGTATCCTTTCAGGTACAGCAGAGATAGCGGATTGTTCTGCAATAACCCGGTCAGCGTGGGGATGCATGAGATGGACCCTTTGCTCTTTCAATTGTGGCGGTCCCTCAATCACTTTTCCTACCAGGGAATACCCGTATGTGCATGGGAAACTGAAGCTGCCTTCCATCCCCGGCACTTTCATGGCTGCATAAGACTCCCCGGGCACCTTTCCCCTGGCCACCAGTCTTTCCGTACCAAGGCTCACCAGGGAAGCCAGGGAACGGATAACCAGCTCATTGCCCGGTTCAAAGGAATAACCGGCAGATTCCAGGCGGGATGTTTCAGGATTGACATGGACCAGCTTCCGGATCTTTATCATGATGCATGCATGTTAATACCACAGAAAAGCATACCATCACCCATGGGGACGAATTCATACTTTGTGAACAATACCGATTCATCCACTTCATCGATCAGGGGGAGTGTGAAGGATGAGACCCCTGATCCCAGTATCTTAGGTGCAGAATATACCTGCAACACATCAACCTGTCCCCTGGCCATAAAAGCAGAAGTGGTGTAAGCCCCTCCTTCAATAAATACAGATCTCAAACCCTTATCATAGAGTTTCTTGAGGATCATTTCCGGGTCCATGATCCGCTTATTGCCCTGAATATGAATAAATTCAACACCTTCCTCTTCCTGCAGTTGTTCTGAGCTGAGAACGAGGATACGGCCATAATCCTTCTTAAGGCTGGAATAATCCATTTCCGGATTTCCCAGAATGACTTTTACAGGATCCGGTCCGGGAACATGCCGGACATTCAGGGAAGGTTTATCGCGCAACAATGTATTGGCCCCGATCAATATACCGTCACACAGGGCCCGCATACGATGAGCATGCAGCAGGTTCTCCCTGCAGCTTATCCACCGGGATTTTCCGGTGGGTGTTGCAATTCTTCCGTCAAGGGACTGGGCGAAATGGGCAAAACTGACAGACCGGCCCTTATACTCCGCGTGAAGATCAGCAAGGCATACCTGCAGGTACATCCATATCCATTCAGGAATATGTTGCTTTTCCAGTGAATTTTCCTGCAATTCAAGTCTGAGGTCCCCGTATTGCAGAAAAACCAGCCTATCTGCACCAGGAGGAAAATCGGGATCTTTTGTGATCAAAATGTGCATTTGACCGGGATCTTGATAATCACCTGTCAGGATCCGCGACCTTGATCCGGGAACAAGGGAAACCGGGAAAAGATCCTCCTTGGTTTTCTTCTGCCGGGATTTCAATTCAAGAATGGCCTGCCAAAGCGCTTCGGAAAGGAGCATTTTTAAATATAATGAATTCAAATCAAGTGCGGCATCAGCGAAAGCAATGTACAGTATACTTCCGGCAGACTGATTCGCATTCAATAATCAAAACCTAGTACAATACAAGTTTAGCCCTGTAATTCCTGTCCCCGTTCAAGCTCAGGATGTACACGCCTGCAGGCAGATTCCCCCTGTGCAGCAAGACGGTTCCCTCATGGATATCATTCAGCTCCAGCATGACCTTCCCCGACAGGTCAGTAAGCGTTAACCGGTAGTCTCTCATTTCAGGATTCGGAAAGCTGATTCGCACGCGTTCCCTGGCCGGGTTGGGATATATCACCAGGTCGTTGGCATGCTCATCCGTATCAAGGCCCGTTGCTGCTGCCCGGTTGTCCTCAACATTGGAAAGAGAATAGGAATACGGACCGCTGCCCGCCTTCTTATCCCCTGCGGTAGCGATACATGGATCCAGCTTGGGCACCACGACCCGGTAATAGACATCCTGATCGAAAAAAGCAGGATCGGTCCAGGAGCTGGTTGAACTGGACATGGACCAGACCTGTTCGAAGTCGGTACCCGTATTGCTCCTGTAGATCAGATAAGTGCCATAATCAAAACCTACGTATTCATCCCAGCTAAGCTGTGAGGTTTTTGTTTCTGTATTCTGGGATACCAATAAATGTATGGTTTTGTGGGGTATACAGAGATCCAGGTCGGTTTCGGAACCGTCGGGCATGATACCGGTGATTTTGTATATGTAGGCCTGTGTCATGGGATTGGCCCTGGTATCGGTCCACACGCTCAGTGCATCCGCTGAAACGGTTTCCATTTCATTGTAAATGCCTGCTGCCTTGCTCTCCCTGTAAACCCTGTAGCCAATGAATCCGGCACCGGATTTCTTTTCCCAGACCACCAGGTTACTCCCCGAAGCCGTATCAACCGTTACCATGCAAATCTGGGGAGCCAGATAGACAAGAACCGTATCGGTACTGACCGTACCGCATTCATTAGTGACCGTACTATAGTATTTTCCTTCTTTTTCCGAACCCGTTACACTGAAAATCAGTTCCGGCCTGTCTGCATTGGGCAGGAGCATATCATTTTGATACCATTGGAATTCCATGGGCTGGCTGCCTGCTACACCATATTGCAGCCGTATGGATTTATCTTCAATAGCCCATTTGGATTCTGGCTGGGACAAAATTTCAGGCGGATTGCCGACCTGTACAAAAGCAGGATAACTGAATGCCTCACCAAATCCGTTGAATACCACGCATTGATAGTTGCCGTTGTAGCTTGATTCAAGGTCTTCAACGGTAAGGGTCAGCTGGTTTTCACCGGGAATATCAATTCCGTCTTTTAACCATACTACCCGGACGGTATCTGTTTCTTCAATGGCAACACTCATGCTCAGCTCCTCTCCCGCACAAAAACCCCCACCCCGCGGATGATGGGTTATGACCGGGGCACTGCCCGGCAGTTCAAATGCCCCCAAATCGATTCCCTTGCCAAAAATGCGGGGGTTTCCCTGCATATCCACTGACATGAGGTCCAAATCCTCAAGCTTTCCTGTTCCGTAGTTCAGACAAGGAGAAATGCTGTACAAGGACCAGTCAGCCTGAAAGGCCTGTGTACCGTATCCCTTTTCCTCGATTGCTTTTCTGAATACGGGGTCGGCATCAAGGGTGTTGAATGCATGAACCTCTGCACTACCCGGGGGATTGATTCCCCCTTCAACCAGGTTGTTGTTTGCAAAGAGGATGATATCGTTATTCATTTGCAGGCTGTAAAGGTTGCCCCGGATAATATTGTTATTCATCTCAGCCTCATCCATAAAAAACCGTATACCCCGTCCTGAGTTGTTGACGATGGTATTGTTGTTCAATTTACCGAGAAATCCACTCAGGCTTATTCCATGATGGTTGTTGGCAATAAGATTGCCGGTATATATCCCCGACTTGTCTGAGTAAATACCGTTCATCTGATTGTTGATGATGGTACTGTTCTTTATGGTGACATTGGAGACATTGTTGAATTCTATTGTGGAAACATAATCGAGAGGAGAAAAGAGCAGGTTATTCCGGAAGGTACAGGAGCTGAAATGAATGCCCGAACTCACGAAAAAGAAGACAACTCCCCTGTTCCTGCCGATGTTATTCTCGAAAATACAATGATCGAAAATGATCTGGTTTGCTCCCACTGCATGCAACACAGGAGCAGTGTATTCCGATATTTGATTCGTTTTTCCGTACTGGAATTTGCAGTAGGCAAATTCACTTCCGTTGGTATTATAGTGAAAGTATATCGGTCCCCAACCGCCATCATCCGTATCTCCCGTGCTGAAACCCAGGGTGTCTTCCGCGGTGAAGTGAATGTAGGCATCTTCTGTACCGCGGGCATAAATATAGTCCTCAACATACATCCTGTAATTATCCCGGAAGGCTACCACAACACCGGGGGCAATGGTGAGATTGGCTTTGACATAGATTTGCGCCCCGATCTTTACCGTATCCGCCATCCAGACCTGGTCGCTGTTGATATTGCTATTCACATAAATTACACCGCTGGTAAATTCATAACAACCCAAATCCACCTCACCGAACTTGACCCTTTCCTTACCTTCAAAATCATTTCCGGGAAGATATTGTGGAAATTCATCCTTACTTCCGGCATTGATGCATGGAGAACCTTCTTGAATGGACCAGTCAGCGACAGCGCCATTGTACAAAACGCCCGCACCCGTGGAAGCCCCCTCGAAAAGTGGATTGACATTATAGATATGCTCCAGTCTGATGTTTTCCGATTCTCCGCTAACGCCCCCGGCGCCATCCTGTATCACGCAGTGGGTAAACCGGGGATAGCTGCTTGGGGATGCAACGTTTATCTGGTCCGGGGTATTCCCGTACATGATGTTGTTGACCCCTTCGAATACTGTTGGATAGTCAAAATGGATGGCCCCGCCCCTGTAGGTTGCCAGGTTATTGGCAATGACATTATTGATGACAACATCACCGCTGGCCTGAAAGGATATGCCGGCACCTGCTCTTGCCTGGTTGTTGCAAATGATATTCTGGATGATCAGCGGCCTGGCATCATCATAGGCAAAAATTCCTCCGCCCAGGTCATCACAAAGATTATTGACAACGCGATTATTGATGATCAGGGGCCTGTACCCCCCCTCAACCAGTACGCCTCCGCCCCCATGCCCGTGGGCAATATTCTTCCAGATCAGGTTCCCGTCGACGACCACATCGTTCCTGCCACATCCGATTCCGCCTCCGCCCCAGTAATTGAAGGACTCATTGAGTTCTATGGTTGAATTTTTAACCACGGCATGGTCGGCCCGTAGTCGTAACGCACCACGGAAATGACCCTGGTTGTTTCGAATGGTACAATGATTTAGAAGTACCCGTGCGTTCAATGCATAGAGTGCACTTCCTGTATTTTCGTATTGCCCGCCGGGCGTGCTGACATACTCAATGGTACAGTATTTGAAAAAGGAGGTGTCAATTCCGTCGTGGTTATTGACGAGCTCAATGCCCGCCCAGCTTCCACTGGTAGTCGATGTGTCTGAAAATCCGGTGGGATCGTTAATGGTGAAAATGATGGGTTCGGCTTCCCTGCCCCTGGCATCAATATACCCGTTTACATGGATCTTGTAATACCCCTGCATTTCTACACGGGTACCAGGCAGGATGGTTACCGTGGCACCCCCCTGAATGTTCAGGTCGCCGGTCACGTTGACCTGGTCGGCACTCCATTCCGTATCGGTATTGATGGTTCCGGAAACTTCAATGGTTTGGGCGTTGAGCGGATTGATCAGGATGCACAGCAGGAGCATCCCCTGAATGAGGATGGATGATTTCATGACGGGAAGTTTAGTATAGGACTAAAGATAGCGGAAAGAAGTTGTATAATCAATTCCTGTTCCATCAGTAGCAGCTAAAGATTGATCAAGGCTGCCGGAAAGATTGTAGCGAGAGAGGGGCTCGAACCCTCGACCTCTGGATTATGAATCCAACGCTCTAACCACCTGAGCTATCTCGCCTGGAAATAGATTTAGCGGGTGCAAATATATTATATTTCGCCGGCACCATCAATACATATTCTTTTTTTTGGCCCGCATCCGGTCTGTAATTCTTGTATTTGGCAGATAAATAAAAATCATTAAATTGCCGTAGCCCGTTCGACAGACTTCAAAATAAAGCTTCTATGAAAGAAAAAATAGAGCTGGAGTACACCCTGAACTCATCGCCCAAAGTATTATTCAATCGTCTCAGTACAGCCGGCGGACTGGCAGAATGGTTCGCCGACGACGTCAGGCTGCAGGGAAAGATTTTTACCTTCATCTGGGAAGACACTGAGCAAAAAGCTGAGATGGTCACGCGTAAAGACAACAAATACGTCCGGTTCAAGTGGCTTAACGAAAAGGACGATGATTCTTATTTTGAATTCAGACTGCACAAGGACGATCTTACAGGTGACATTGCCCTTTTGGTTACCGATTTTGCAGAGGAGGATGAAAAAGATGAAACCATTGATCTTTGGGATACACAAATCGCTGAATTAAAGCATATTATTGGTCTTTGAACTTTCCCGCAAAATAGCTCATCAATTTCTGCGTTTACAAAGCGGCACCCATTATCTTTGTTCTGTGAAGCGCTTACATGCATTGGTTCTTAAATCTTTTTTGGGTCCTTTTGTACTGACCTTTTTTATCGTGGTCTTCCTGCTGCTGATGCAGTTCTTATGGAAGTACATCGAGGACCTGGTCGGTAAAGGACTGGAATTCGGTGTCATCACCGAGTTGCTTATGTATACCTCGGCCAGCCTGATCCCCATGGCTTTGCCCCTGGCCATCCTGTTGGCTTCCATAATGGCCTTCGGTAATCTCGGGGAAAATTTCGAACTCACCGCGCTAAAATCATCCGGTATTTCCCTTCAAAGGATCATGTCTCCCCTAATCGTGATTACCATTTTAATAAGCATCGCCGCTTTCTTTTTTTCAAACAATGTGCTGCCCTATACCAATCTGAAGATGCGCTCCCTTCTCTACGATATTCAACGGCAACGCCCGGAGCTGCAGATAAAGGAGGGAATTTTTTACAATGGCATTGAAGGATACAGCATCCGCGTAGAAAAAAAAGATGCCAATAACACCCTCCACGACATCCGGATCTACGATCATACCGACAGGAGGGGAAATGTTTCTGTAACGGTTGCGGACTCGGGCCGTATGCGCATTACTTCGGATGAGCGATATCTTGTTTTGAACCTCTATAACGGTCACAGTTATCTGGAGATGCCCATAACCAAAAAAAACAGGCGGGAACAAAGCTATCCCCACCGCCGTCATAATTTTGAGAAACAAACCCTCATGATCGAACTCACGGGATTCGGACTGGAACGCACCGACGAATCGCTGTTTAAATCAAACTACCAGATGCTGAACCTGGAGCAACTGGGACATTATCAGGATTCCCTGAACAAGGAGGTTGCCCGGATTGATTCCGGTTTTAAAAAGGTTATGGTATCCCGAAGATACAAGGTCAGTCAGGCCGCTTACTTTTCTGCCAGAGCGCACCAGGATACTACGCGGTCAGACACTTCAGAAAAAAGCGTCCTGGTCGCCCATCCCGACAGCCTCTTTCCTGAATTCAACAGAATGGATCAGAAACAGATTGTGTCTCTTGCGCTGAACCAGGCCCGGTCGGCGAAAAACTACGTGTCCTCCGTATTCACCAACCGGGAGAGTAAGATCAGGAGACTCAGGAAATACCAGATCGAAATGCACAGGAAATTCACCCTTTCCTTTGCCTGTTTTATATTTTTCTTTATCGGAGCACCTTTGGGCGCCATCATCAGGAAGGGCGGTTTTGGCATGCCGGTAGTCGTCTCCACGGCATTCTTCCTGATGTATTATATCATTTCCCTCACCGGTGAAAAATTCGTCAGGGAAGACGTTTTAATGCCCTACCAGGGCATGTGGATCTCATCCCTGATCCTGATGCCCCTCGGGGTCTTCCTTACCTATAAAGCCACAAGGGACTCGGTGATCATGAATATCGACACCTATTTTAATTTCTTCAAAAGATTCAGGAACAGGAAGACCCGAAGCTCCGCATCAGTCCAATGAACATCCTCATAATCACCAATAAAGTACCTTTTCCTCCTAAAGACGGGGGTGCCATTGCCACATCTAATTTAGCAAAGGGTCTGGCGGCATCCGGACAAAATGTATCCATGCTGGCAATGAATACGCGCAAGCATTATATCGATAATGTTCTTATCGATAAGGATATGCACGCGGGCATACAACTGGAATCCCTTTATGTGGATAACCGCGTAAAGTGGATCCCACTGATCAGCAACCTGCTTTTTTCACGGAAACCCTATATAGCTGTTCGTTTTGAAAGCCGGAAATTTGCAAATAAGCTGAGGGATATTATAGTAGAAAGGGAATTTGATATTGTACAACTGGAAACACCCTACCTGTTGTATTATGTACCCCTGATCCGCCGGTATTCGGGGGCCCGGATCTCTTACCGGGCCAACAATGTTGAATATGTGATATGGGAAAGACTGGCAAGGAAAAGCAGGAATCCCCTTAAAAAATACTACCTGGCCATTCTGGCGGCAAGGATCAAAAAACAGGAAACCCGCTTTCTCAAAGAACTGGATTTAATCCTTCCCATTTCTGAAGGAGACCGGTTGATACTGGAGGGATTCGCCGCCAAAAAACCAATCCACCTGACCCCCTTCGGCTTAGACTCCAGCCGGTATTCACCCACCCCGGTACCCGAGCAATCCACTGTTGTATTTATCGGTGCATTGGACTGGCTTCCAAACATCCAGGGACTGATTTGGTTTGTCGAGAAAGTGTGGGAACGAATTGTTAACCGGGTACCTGAGGCGCAATTAATAATAGCCGGCAGAAATCCCCAAATCTCTTCCGAACTCTTTGTCAATAAAAAGCAGGTTACGTTTCTGGGTGAGGTGGAAGATTCACGGGAGCTGATCCGCTCGGGACGAATACTGATCGTGCCCTTGTTCTCGGGAAGCGGCGTGCGGGTAAAAATACTGGAAATACTGGCTTTGAACCGTCCCCTGGTGTCCACTTCGGTCGGGGCCGAAGGACTGGACCTGGTCCCCGGGAAGCATTACCTGAAGGCCGATGATGCCCGGAGCTTCGCTTCCGCCGTGGTTCATTTGCTTCAGGATAAGGAACGGTGCATTCGTTTAACGGAAGAAGGCAGAAAAATCGTTCGGGAGAAATTTGATATCTTCGCCATAACGGCAAACCTGGCCTCATTTTACAAACAGATGCTATGATCGTCCTGGAGATCCTGTTCTGGTTTTTAATCCTACTGATTTTACATACCTACCTATTCTTTCCCCTGTTGATCATTGCACTTTCCGGAAATAAAAAATTCAGATATGCATATTATCTTCCTGATGATCCGGGCCTTCCCGAAGTAAGCATAATCATGTCTGTTCATAATGAGGAAGATATTCTGGATAAAAAGATATTAAGTACACTGGATACCAATTATCCATCCGGGAAAATCAAATTTCTTATTGGCTCAGACGGCTCAACTGACCAAAGCAATGAAATCCTGAATCAGTGGGTTAAAAAGGATGCCCGGATAAGTTATTACCAATACAGCAGGCAAGGAAAGGCTAATGTTATCAATGATTTAAGAAATAAAACCAATTCTGAAATATTGATCCTGACAGATGCCCGGGCCATTTTCCTGAAATCAACTATATATGAACTGGTTAAGCATTTCAAAGAAGAAAGTATAGGCATAGTAGGCGCGAACATAATAAACAGGAATCTGGAAAAAGAAGGTATCGCGATCCAGGAATGGACCTTTATGTCACGGGAGATCCAACTCAAAACCGGAGAAGGATTACTATGGGGATCGGCTATTGGGGTTTATGGCGCCTGTTACGCTGTTCGTAATCGTTTATACAGGCCGGTCCCTTCTAATTTTACGGTCGATGATTTTTTTGTCAGCCTGGCAGTATTAGAAAAAGGCTACAAAGCTATTCTTGAAAATGGATCTGTGGTCTATCTTGATGTACCGGGCAGGTCAAAAGAAGAATTCAGAAGAAGGGTCCGGATTTCAATTGGGAATTTTCAGAATCTTAAAAGATTTGTTGTCTTATTATCCCCGCTAAAAGGTGCTTTATCGTTTTGCTTCTTCTCGCATAAGGTCATCAGATGGTTGGTACCCTTTCTTCTTATCCTGATCCTTGTTCTCAATCTGCTGATCCCGCGGCAAAGAGAGATCTATGAATGGACCCTGGCCTTTCAGATCCTACTGGTTCTTTTACCATTAATAGATGCTTTTCTGAGGTTATTTAACGTACATTCAGTAATTTTGCGCTTTGCCACCCACTTTTACACCATGAACCTGGCCCTGCTGGTGGGCTTTTTTAAATTTATCAAAGGAGTCAAGTCAAATGTCTGGAAACCGACAAGAAGAAACCAGACCAACTGAATCGGTATTTCATTCGATACCCGGAGCCATCGAAGACATCAGGAATGGTAAGATGCTCATTGTCGTGGATGACGAGGACCGGGAAAATGAGGGAGACTTCATCGTTGCCGCCGAAAAGACGACTAAGGAAACAGTGAATTTCATGGCCAAGCACGGCCGGGGCCTTATCTGTGTCGCCCTGCCCGAGGAACGGTGCAATGAACTGGACCTGGAACTCATGGTCGGCCAGAATACCAGTTTGCACAAGACCGCCTTTACTGTCTCGGTCGATCTCATCGGACACGGGACCACAACGGGCATCTCGGCCAGCGACCGGGCCAAGACCATCCGGGCCCTGGTGGATCCCGCCACCCGTCCCGACAACCTGGCGCGACCGGGACATGTTTTCCCGCTCAAGGCCAAATCAAAGGGAGTGCTGCGCAGGAGCGGGCATACCGAGGCCGCGCTGGACCTGACCCGTATGGCCGGACTAAAGCCGGGTGGCGCCCTGGTGGAGATCATGAACGAGGACGGCAGTATGGCCCGCCTGCCCCAGCTCCTGGAAATTGCCAAAAAATTCGATATCAAGATCATCTCCATCAAGGACCTGATCTCCTACCGGCTGGGCTACGAGAAGATCGTCATCAAGGGGGTTGAAGTGGACCTGCCCACCGAATACGGTCATTTCCGGCTGATCCCTTTCATCCAGAAATCAAACGGTCTGGAACACGTGGCACTGATCAAGGGACAATGGACCAGGAAGGACCCGGTGCTGGTCAGGATGCACTCTTCCTGCGTTACCGGTGATATTTTCGGCTCCTATCGCTGCGATTGCGGGGAACAACTGCACCGGTCCATGCAGATGATCGAAAAAGAAGGACAGGGCGCACTGATCTACATGAACCAGGAAGGCCGCGGCATCGGACTGTTCAACAAGATCAGGGCCTATAAGCTCCAGGAAGAAGGCATGGATACCGTGGAAGCCAATATAGAACTGGGCTTCACGGATGACGAACGGGACTATGGCGTCGGGGCCAGCATTTTGCATGAACTGGGACTGGGAAAGATCAGGCTGATCACCAACAATCCCGTGAAAAGGGCCGGACTTGAAGGTTATGGAATAAGGATCGTCGAAAACATCCCCATGGAAGTAAAACCCAACAAGCACAATAAATTCTACCTGGAAACCAAGCGCGACAAGATGGGCCACTTCCTCAACATCGCCCGGTATAAACCGGAGTGAAAGCACCTGCGGTGCGGTTTAAAGCCCCGCGGGCGGTGAAAAACCTCCCATCGGTCGGCGGTAAAAAGCTTCGCTGTGCGAAGCGGTCTAAAACCCTTCGGGTGGTTTAAAACGACTGCGTCGTAGTTGAAATCTGTCTTCGACAGAGGTTTAAAATCCCGGTTCCCGGGATAGTATAAAACGGAACTCGATGTGCAGCGAACGAGCAACAGGCGAAGCCGAGCTGCAGCACAACGAATGAAAGCCGTGTTGCATTCCTGATCATTATGAAAGCGCTATTTCTTTCCTAAATTTGAGGTACAAAGATGGGCATAATATGCATGAAAAAGACTTTCGTATCGTTTTTATGGGTACCCCCGGTTTTGCCACACCAGGTTTAGAGGAACTCCTTAACCATGGTTTTGAGGTAGCCGCGGTGGTTACCTCCCCGGACCGGCCGGCAGGCAGGGGTCTCAAGTTACAGGCATCGCCTGTAAAACGACTGGCCCTCGAAAAAGGTTTACCGGTCATTCAACCCGAAAACCTCAAAGACCCGGATTTTCTGGCCCGGCTCAGGGAGCTCAAGGCAGACCTTTTCGTGGTGGTGGCCTTCAGGATACTGCCCGAATCGGTATGGTCCATGCCCCCTTACGGCACCTTCAACCTCCATGCCTCCCTCCTGCCCCAGTACCGCGGTGCCGCCCCCATCAATCATGTCCTCATCAACGGGGAAAGCCGTACCGGGGTCACGACATTTTATATTGACAGGGACATCGATACGGGTAGGGTGATCGGACAGATGGAAACACCGGTATCCAAAAATGAAACTGCCGGTGAATTGCATGACCGGCTGATGATGCTCGGTGCCAGGCTGGTTGTACAAACAACGGAAAAAATAATGGACGGGGAGATACGGCTCATCGACCAGAAAGACTTGCCTGCTTATTCGGAAAAGCTTAAGAAAGCACCCAAAATAACAAGGGAATTCTGTGAGATCGACTGGTCGAAGAGTACCCGGCAGCTGTATGATTTTGTCCGCGGCCTGAGTCCCTATCCTGCTGCCTATACCCATATCGAAAAAGAGGGTAAAAAACACCGGTTGAAGATCTTCAGGGCAGAAAAGATCAGTCACCCGCCGGAAGGTTCGCCCGGGCAGATCCATACCGATCAGCAATCGGAACTGTGGATCCATACCCAGGACGGGGCCCTGGGTCTTTTGGAGGTACAGCTGGCCGGGAAAAAGCGAATGCCGGCAGAAGAGTTCCTGCGGGGAACAACCATCCCGCCGGGCAGCCATGCATTATAGTTCTTCCTCTATCTCTATCCTGAAATCACTTTCTTCTTCCTTTTCCCCCGGAAGAACGGGAGCACTGAGTATCTTTTTCCTGTTCTTCCTCAGCGACAAAGTATCACCGGGCTCCGGCCGGGTCCCCTCTTCCATGTTGTTCTTCTTATAGAGCTTTTTGAGTTTGACCGCATATTCCTGGGAGATCCCGTACATGCTTTCGCCTTCCTGTACCACATGGATATCCTCTCCCCGTTCGGCACGGTTGCGCTTGGGCTGAAGGTAAAGGATCGAGCCCGGTACCAGGTCCGAATTTTTTTGGACGGCTTCATTGTATCTGGCCAGTTCAAAGCGCATCATTCCCAGTTCACGGGTCAGGTCCATATAGGTATCTCCCTCCTCAACAATAATGTAATCAACCCGGTTCTTTTCAAGAATCTCCCGGGTATCCGCCGAAGCAATTTCGAATTCTTCATCCGGATGGGGGATATATCCCTGATCATATCGATAAAGTTCATTTTCTTCGATGATCCGGATCAATACCTGGGCATAACTTCTGCTGGTGGCATATCCGGCCTTTTTTAGGCCCCTGGACCATCCTTTATAATCCTTATAATCCAGTTCAAACAGAAAAGCATAGCGGGATGAATTCATCAAAAAATCCGAATGATCCTTATAGGACTCATAGACATCCTTGTACTTCCGGAAACATTCGTTCCTCTCGTCATCGTCGTGGTAGATCTTTTTCCCTTTCCAGTCGTGGCACTTGATCCCGAAATGATTGTTCCCCTTCACGGCGAGCCGGCTGTTGCCGTTGTCCGATTCAAGCAGGCCCTGGGCCAGGGTAATGCTGGCCGGTATCCCGCTCCTCTTCATCTCCTTAACGGCTAACCCGGCATATTTCCGGATGTATTCCTCGCGGGTCATTTTGGCGGATGACTGGGCCTGTATCAAAACAGGGCTCAGTAACATGATCCATATGAGTACTCCGGTCCTGTGCATTTAGTTATGTTAACTCTCCTGTTTGATTCGTAGTATCCACATCCTCTTTGCGAAAATATCTCCTGGATCATCTCAAACGGCCCGGGAGATGAAAAAATTTCAACAAATAAAGGAAGCTTTCAACAAATATTCAGGACACAACCGAGCTGAAATACTGCCACAAGGGATCTTCAGGCAGGGGCGCATTTATGGTAAGGGGTTCTTTTTTAACCGGGTGCCGGAAAGAAAGGGTGCGGGCATGCAAGCCGATGCTCTTGTCAGGATTGGATCTTTTCGCGCCGTATTTGAGATCCCCTTTAACGATACACCCCATGGAAGCGAGCTGGGCACGGATCTGGTGGTGCCTGCCGGTTTGCAAATCAACCTCGAGCAGGTAATAATGATCCGATTCTGCCAGAAAAGTGTAGTTCAGGACCGCCAACTTGGCACCTTTTCTGGTTTTGTCGACGGTATAGGACTTATTCTGTTTCTGGTTTTTGAGCAGGTATTGCCTTAATGTTCCGCTTTTTTGGGGAGGCGCTGATTCTACAACGGCCCAATAGACCTTTCGTACGGCTCCCTGCTGAAATAAGGCATTCATCCTGCCCAGGGCCTTGCTGGTACGGGCATACAAGATGCACCCGCTCACGGGCCGGTCCAGCCGGTGCACCACGCCCAGGTAAACTTTCCCGGGCTTATTGTATTTGGTCCGTATGTACCCACGAACGAGATCATCCAGGGGGACATCCCCGGTCTTGTCGCCCTGAACGATCTGCGAAGGTTTCTTATTGAGGACGATCAGGTGGTTGTCTTCATACAATACGCGGATGTCGGGCAGTTTCTGCAAGCAGGTTCAGTATTGTTCTTTTTCATTCGGAAAATCAACCGAACGCACATCTTCAATGTAAGCCTGTACCGCACCTTTGATCTCGGCATGCAGGTTATGGTAACGGCGCAGGAAGCGCGGACTGAATTCCTGGGTGATGCCGAGCATATCGTGGAGGACCAGAACCTGGCCGTCGACATCCGGTCCGGCGCCAATACCGATCACGGGGATCTTCAGTTCGGAAGCCACCTGTTTGGCAAGCTGAGCAGGTATTTTCTCGAGAACCAGTCCGAAGCACCCGGTTTCTTCCAGCAGGTGAGCATCCTGTACCAGTTTATCCGCTTCAGCCTTTTCCCGGGCCCGGACCACGTAGGTGCCGAATTTGTGGATCGACTGGGGTGTCAAACCCAGGTGACCCATTACCGGTATCCCGGCGGAAAGGATCCGGGTAACCGATTCCTGTATCTCGGCTCCCCCCTCCATTTTCACAGCGCCTGCTCCGGTTTCCTTCATGATCCTGATGGCAGAGATCAGGGCCTCCTTTGAATTTCCCTGGTAAGCCCCGAAGGGCAGATCGACCACCACCAGGGCCCTTTTCACTGCACGAACCACGGAAGAAGCATGATAGATCATCATATCCAGGGTAATGGGCAGGGTGGTTTCGTAGCCGGCCATCACATTGGAAGCCGAATCCCCTACCAGGATGATGTCAATACCGGATTCATCCAGTATTTTGGCAATGGAATAGTCGTACCCGGTAAGCATGGCGATCTTCTCGCCTTTCAGCTTCATCTTATGCAAAACGTGAGTGGTAACCTTCTTAACTGAGCTGTGAATTGCCATAGCAATCGTTTTTATTATTAACAAAGTTAAGCAAATCATCCGGGTTCATAACAATCCGCAATCCCTGCCTGCCGACAGGCAGGCGCAATCCGCAATATTCTGTTTATGTCATTCTGTCACCTTATTCATTGATGGCATGATGATTGACACCATAAGAACTGTATATAAAAATTGAAAAACATAAATCACAATAACAATGAGTAAAATAATCGGAATAGACCTTGGAACCACCAATTCTTGCGTTGCTGTTATGGAGGGGAATGAACCGGTTGTTATTCCCAACAGCGAGGGAAAAAGGACGACACCTTCAATGGTGGCTTTTTCCGATAACGGGGAACGTAAAATTGGGGATCCGGCAAAGAGACAAGCCATTACCAACCCGGTAAGGACCATCTTTTCCATAAAACGCTTTATGGGCGAAACCCATGATAAGGTTCAGAAAGAAATTAACCGGGTTCCTTATAAAGTTGAAAAGGGCGACAACAATACCCCGAGGGTAAAAGTTGACGACCGTCTGTTCACCCCCCAGGAGATATCGGCAATGATCCTTCAGAAAATGAAGAAGACGGCCGAGGATTACCTGGGCCAAACGGTCAGCGAAGCAGTTATCACCGTTCCTGCATACTTTAGCGACTCCCAGCGTCAGGCCACAAAAGAAGCCGGAGAGATCGCGGGATTGAAAGTATCCAGGATTATCAACGAGCCCACGGCTGCCTCTCTGGCCTATGGACTGGATAAAAAGAACAAGGATACGCGCATTGCTGTCTTTGACCTTGGCGGGGGAACTTTTGACATATCCATCCTCGAACTTGGAGACGGCGTATTTGAAGTCAAGTCAACCAACGGGGACACCCATCTGGGTGGTGACGATTTTGATGAGCGTATCATTGACTGGCTGGCTGAAGAATTCAAGAAGGACGAAAATATTGATTTGAGAAAAGATCCCATGGCCCTGCAGCGACTGAAAGAGGCGGCAGAAAAAGCCAAGATCGAACTCTCATCTTCCACCAGCACCGAGATCAACCTGCCCTATATTATGCCGGTTGACGGAATTCCCAAGCACTTGGTGCGCACACTTTCCAGGGCTAAATTTGAGAGTCTGGTGGACGATCTGGTACAGTCGACCATTGAACCCTGTAAGAAAGCAATGAAGGATGCCAATGCTTCACCTTCAGACATTGACCAGGTGATCCTTGTCGGTGGCTCCACCAGGATGCCGGCCATACAACAGACCGTGGAAAAATTCTTCGGCAAGGCTCCTTCCAAAGGTGTAAACCCGGACGAGGTCGTTGCTATCGGTGCAGCCATCCAGGGCGGTGTACTCACCGGAGACGTCAAGGATGTACTGCTCCTGGACGTTACCCCGCTTTCATTGGGTATTGAGACCATGGGTGGTGTATTCACAAAACTGATTGATGCCAATACAACCATCCCGACAAAGAAAGCCGAAACATTTACCACTGCCGCGGATAACCAGCCTTCTGTTGAGATTCACGTGCTCCAGGGAGAAAGGTCCCTGGCTAAGGATAACAAGACCATCGGAAGGTTCCACCTGGATGGTATTCCGCCTGCCCCGAGAGGTGTACCCCAGATCGAAGTCACCTTTGATATCGATGCCAACGGTATCCTGAACGTATCCGCCAAGGATAAAGGCACCGGCAAAGAGCAAAGCATCCGTATCGAAGCCAGCTCAGGTCTCAGTGAAGATGAGATCGAAAGAATGAAACGTGAAGCCAAGGAAAACGAGGCTGCCGACAAGGCCGAAAAAGAGCGGATAGATAAACTGAACGCCGCGGATAGCCTTGTCTTCCAGACTGAAAAACAATTGAAAGAGTTTGGCGACAAGCTGCCTTCTGACAAGAAGAAAACCATTGAAGATGCTGCAGCTAAATTGAAAGAAGCACATAAGAATGCAAACCTGGAAGAGGTTGAAAAATATACTGCCGAGCTGAATAATGCCTGGCAGGCCGCTTCCGAAGATATATACAAGGCACAGCAGCAAACTACCGGCGGTCAGCAACAGCAGCAGGAAGAAGCCAAAACCGAAGCGGGTGGTAAATCCGGTGGCGATGATGACGAAGTCACGGACGTTGACTTTGAAGAGGTTAAGTAAGGTGACCGACCACGGACCACAGCTGGTTGGTAGTATATATAACCTGCCGGGGAAATAACCGGCAGGTTTTTTTGTGCGCCGAAAGGATGTAACAATTAACTTTAAAATCCGTTTTAGGAATTGTACGCGGAATATGAAAACCACTCTATTCTCTTTGCTTGCCCTGCTTCTCCCGGTTATTCTGGCGGCTCAACCCGGAAACCTGCCGGATACACTCAATCAATACGATGAACAGGGTAAAAAGCATGGATATTGGATCGTTCGAAACGATGAAGATATAAAGGTCTACGAGGGAAGGTTTGAGCATGGCGATCCGGTGGGAACATTGATCCGTTATTTCGGTAACGGAAATAAAAAGGCAGAAATGCATCATCTTCCGGATGGCCGAAACGTACGGGTGATCTTCTATTATCCTGACGGTAAGCTGGCGGGCAAAGGAAAATACCTGGATCAGAAAAAAGATTCCACCTGGCTTTATTACTCTTATTATGAAGGACACCTGTCCATGAAAGAACACTATGCTTCCGGACAAAAGCAAGGCAGTACCAAAAAATTCTACCCGGATAGATCCATTTCAGAAATCACCTTCTGGAAAGATGGACAAAGACACGGTCCCTGGAAGCAGTATTATGAAAACGGCAGACTGAAACTTGTTGCCCGCTTTGAGGAAGGTCGGTTGGAAGGGACTTTTGAAATATTCAATAATGAGGGTGAACCCGCGGCATCGGGCAGTTACCTTCACAACAAAATGCACGGAACCTGGAAATATTATGACCAGGAAGGAAAGGAGGATTTCCAGGTTATTTACGAGCATGGAAAACCCGCCAATCCGGCTGTACTTGAAAAACGGGCAGAAGAATACTTTAAAATGATGGATGAGAATCTGGGGAAAATACCGGAACCAGGGGAATCTCTCTTTGACCCCGACAGATAGTCAGGATTAGCCATAATTTATTAGCTTTGGCATTTGTTCGGCAGCATTGCTTGTGAAGATGAAAAAAAACCTTATTCTCATAAGTCTTTTCTTAGCTATCCTTCAGAATATTTCGGCACAGGATCTTATTAAGTTCTGGGTTGAATTTGACGGCAAACCCGGCAGTACTTATTCACTCGGTCAACCGGAATTATTCCTCACGGAAAGGGCCATCGACCGGCGGGAGAAATACGGCATTGCAATAGATTCACTTGACCTGCCGGTATCTCAACAATACCTGAATCAAATCGCTGATGACGGTTGGACCATTTGTTACGCGTCTAAATGGCTCAATGCCGCTGTAATCGAGACTGACAGTTTATTGAATCACAGGGAGCTGGATGAATTGGGTTTCGTCACACACTATGAGATAGTCTATTATGAAACACCCGATACCGCTGAATCTGCCGCTAAAGCTATTCAGTCAGACGATTCAGCACTAATTTATAATTATGGCCTGGGCATGGACCAGGTTGATCTGCACCAGGGCTCAGCCTTGCACAATGAGGGTTATGACGGAACCGGCAAATTGATTGCCATCATGGATGCAGGCTTTGGAGGCGTGGAGGACTTACCCGCTTTTGACAGTCTATGGCTCAATGAGCGAATTATCGATTATTGGGATTTTGTCGATGTGGATGATGATCCATTTCATGGCAGCTATCACGGGATGCATGTGCTTTCCATAATGGGAGGGAATTGGCCCGGAAACCTCGTGGGTACGGCACCGGACGCTGAATATATCCTTTATAGAACTGAAAGTACCTGCAGTGAATACAGAATTGAAGAAGCCAACTGGATTGCCGCGGCTGAAAGGGCCGATAGTCTCGGAGCGGACATCATACAAACCTCCCTGGGTTATTCGACATTCAACGATACGCTGATGAATTACAGCTACCAGGACATGGACGGGAAAACCGCACTCATTACCAGGGCATCAGAAATCGCCGCTTCAAAGGGTATATTCCTGGTAGCCAGCGCCGGTAATCGGGGTAACGATCCCTGGAAATATATTACTGCACCGGCTGACGCTGCCCATACCCTGGCCGTGGGGGCTGTAGATAAATCAGGGCAGTATGTACCCTTCAGTTCCCTGGGACCAACATACGACGGACGGGTAAAACCGGACGTGGTCGCACTGGGCCTGTTCACCAGCATACAATCTTCAAACGGAAGTATCGGCACAGGATCAGGTACTTCCTATGCAGCGCCGGTTGTTGCAGGATTGGTTGCAAGCTTGTGGGAGAAACATCCCGACCGTTCCAACCTGGAATTGCTTAATGATATCCACAAAAGTTCGAACTTTTACCCTTATTCCACACCTCAAACCGGTTACGGAATACCGAATTTCAGCGTTGCAAGCTGGTTGATTACGGGCGATTTCAGGCAAAAGATCGAAAATTCTCCCCTTTTGGTCTATCCCAATCCTGCCAGGGATATCATCCATATCAAATTGCCGGAACACCTGGGATCTCCAATTAATCTGAAGATCCTGAACCTTCTTGGTCGCCTGTATCTTCACAGGGTTCTCACGGATTCAGAGTGTGAAGGAGTAATCCGGGTCCATGAGATTGATCATTTCTCATCAGGACTTTATATCTTACAGATCAGTGTAAAAGATAAAATCTACACGACTAAAATTGTCATCGAAGATTGAAAGCGGTAACAGCAGACAGGGTATCAGCCTCTATGATCTCAATCTGAAGATCAGAGACACCCTGAACAGCAGCTTTGACAAGCCCCTTTGGGTTGTTGCCGAGCTTAGTGAAATGAAGGTCCACCGTTCAGGACACTGCTATCTTGAACTCATTCAAAAGGATAAAGATTCCGACAGGATCATTGCCAAAAGCAGGGCCACCATCTGGGCCTATACTTACCGGATACTTAAACCATATTTCGAATCGACCACCGGTTATGAATTCTCCACGGGTATCCAGATTATGGTGAATGTAAGGGTGGATTTTCACGAACTGTACGGCCTCAGTCTGCATATTGAAGACATTGATCCCACCTATACCCTGGGGGATATGGAAAGAAGAAAGCGGGAGATACTCCGCAAACTGGAAGAAGACGGGGTGCTCGATATGAATAAAGAGCTCGGTCTTCCCCTCATCCCCCGCGTTATCGCGGTTATCTCTTCAGAAACGGCTGCAGGTTATGAAGATTTTCACGAACAACTCAGCAACAATCCTTATGGTTATGTATTTCATACGCATTTGTTCAATGCATTGATGCAGGGCGACCAATCACCTGCTTCCATCATGAAGCAACTGGAACGGATCTATGAGCATCAAGAAGTATTCGATCTTGTGGTGATTATCCGTGGAGGCGGTTCACAGGCCGACCTGGCCAGCCTGAATCATTATGAACTGGCTTCCCACATAGCACAATTCCCCTTACCTGTTCTGACAGGTATAGGACATGAAAAAGATGATACCGTACTGGATATTGTCGCCCATACCCGCCTGAAAACGCCGACGGCTGTTGCAGAATTTCTTATAGAAAGAATTCATGAATTTGAAGAACACTTGCACCATCTTTTCCGTATAATCAAAGACCGGACCAGAGACTACCCAGATCGGTTTAAGAACAGGATAGAACAATTAGCGCTGAAATTACAGTCGGGTAGCAACATGAAACTGGAACAGCATAAAGAAAAGCTTGTTCATTCCCGCATTTCCCTTATGGAATTATCAAGGAAGAGGGTAGACCGGGAAAGAAACAACCTCAAACATTCCAGCCGGTATATCCAATCGGGCAGCATGCAAATGCTCAAATACCATAGGCAGGTTTTGGGCCTGTCGGAAAAGAGCATTGAACATCTCTCCCCAAAGAATGTCCTGAAAAGAGGCTATTCCATTACCAGGCACAAGGGCCGGTCCATAAAAGAAGCCAAAGAAGTCGGTCAGGGTGAAACCATTGAAACCCAGCTCCACCATGGAGATTTGACAAGTATAACCACGGGTAAAAAGAAAAGATCAGAATGAAAGGAATCAAAACCACACTACTCTCATTACTGTTGATATTCCCGGGGGTGGCAGGAACAGACAGACTTGCGCATGCAGCTCAGGAATCTCAGGATAAGGACCCCAATCTTGCCAACACGATAGATAGTTTGATCCTCCGGTCCAGACAAATGTGGTCCGTCTCCCTTGATTCTGCCTACCTGGCAGCACGCGGGGCAGCCGATCTGGCAGAAGAGCTCAACGATCCCAAGCGAAAGGCCAGCGCTATGAACCAGCTGGGGGCCTCCTATCAAATGGCCAGCAACTATTACAGGGCAACCGAGAGTTACCTGGAAGCGCTTGAAATCGGTCAAAAATTAAAAGACTCTTCCCTGATCGCAAGGGCTTACAATAACATGGGTCTGGTACATTACAGGATGAAGGAATTCCGGGAAGCGGTGGATTACATGTGGAAAGCACACAACACCTTCCTGCAAACCGGCGACACACTTCAACTGGCCAATATACATCTCAATATAGGAGCCCTGTATCATGAACAGGCTCACTATGATTCGGCAAAATTCCATTTCAACAAAAGCCTTGACCTGGCCCGTATGCTCAATCATAAGACCCTTGAATTATGGGCCATGAACAATATTGCCGATGTGTATGGGCGGGAAGGGAACCTGCTAAAAGCACTGGAACTATTGGAATACGTTCTGAATGAGGGTATCCGGAATATGGACCTCCGCCTTCAGGCCATTGCTCACCTATCCATTGGTCAGGTCTACCTGGCCAATAATGTACCTTCACCCAGCCTTGAGCACCTTGAAAAGGCATTGGATTTTTGTGAGCAAACCGGGGAATCAGAGATTTATTCACAGGTCCTTAACAGTATGTCTGACTATTACAAGCAGTCAGGCAAATACCGGGAAGCTTATGATTATTTGTCACGTTATCATCACCTTGTGGACCGTGTTTTTTCCGATGAGAATGCCATACGCCTGGCCCAGCTTAAATATCAAACCGAATATGAAAGAGGATTGATGACCCAGGAAGGCCTGGAACAGGCCAATAAAATGCAAACCATTCAGCTCAAGCGTCAACAAGCCGTTCGGAATTTTCTTATCATCATTATTGTTACCATTGTAGTATTGGGTTTAACCATTATATACAGTATCTCCAGGCGACAAAAAATAAAACGGCAGTCCTTTGAGATTATAGAAAAGAAAAATAAAGAACTGGAAGATGCCAATGAAAAATTGCGTAAATCAGAACAAAGCTTGCGGGAACTGAACCTTACAAAAGACAAGTTCTTTTCCATTATCGGGCACGATCTGAAGAGTCCGATGAACGCTCTCATGGGATTCAGCGAGTTGTTGGCGGGAGATATCAGTGTTTATTCTGAAGAAGAAATAGCCAAATATGCTGCGGTGATCCATAAATCTGCCGAAAACATCAACCAGCTGGTCGATAATATTTTGGAATGGTCCAGAACGCAAACCGGCAACATTGAATTCAATCCGGAACCATTCAATCTCGCGCTTGTCGTCAACCACATCATTGAAACAAATAAACTGCAGGCTGAATCTAAAGATCTGAAGACCTTCAATAAGGTGGCCCCTGATGCAGAGATATTTGCAGATAAAAACCTGATATCAACCGTAATCAGGAATCTCCTGAGCAATGCCATTAAATTCACACCCAAAAATGGTACCATTGAAATCGGATACAACTCAGAGGAAGCATCCTTCCGGCTGTGGGTGAAAGATACCGGTACCGGAATACCTGAAGAGATGCGCGAGGACATCTTCAGACTCAGTACCGCTCGTACCCGTCAGGGAACGCGGGGAGAAAGGGGAAGCGGATTGGGATTACTGCTCTGTAAGGAATTTGTGGAAATGCACAATGGAACCATCAGCATAGAAAGTAAAGTGAATGAAGGGAGTACTTTCGTAATTGATATCCCAAATAATAATTAATATGGATGAGCAAAAATTTTCTTACGACCAGGCAGTTAAAGAATTGGAAAAGATCATTCAAAAAATGGATTCCGGGGATATGGCGGTGGACGAACTGTCTGAAAATGTTAAGAAAGCAGCTGAACTGCTGCGACAATGCAGGAAGAAATTAAGAAGTACAGAAGAATCGGTTAAGAAGATCCTGGAAGAAATCGATGAGGAAGGATCTCAATGAATTCAGAATTCAGCCTGCCTGACGGTCACCGGGCGCCTACGCCTGCGCCGTCGCGTAGCTATGGCGGAGCGCGGTAAAGCTTCTGCGACAGCGTGCGGCCATAGCCTCTGGCGACGGCACGCGGTCAGGGATTCAGAATGAAGTTCCTTGGTTCCCTGCCTGTCCGGCAGGCAGGCGTAATTCGTAATTCATACCGACCAGCGGGAGCGGCGTTCCTGTTCGTCATCAATATCATCATGCCCCTGCTCCATCAGGGACTCGACCAGGTAGTCTATGTCCATGGCATAACCCTGGCTGAAGGAGGCCAGCTCGTAGTTTTTTTCGATTAAATGTTTGATCTGGTACTGTCCCACCTGCAACACCTCGGCCAGATCAATGTCCTGGTGTACCCATTTACCTTTAATTTCTTCAAGTATCTCCAGGTTTTTGTTGATAATCTCCCGTAGTTTTCTGTACCGTTCCGCTAAGGAGGCAAGACCCTGACCCAGGATACCGATTACTTCCATGCTTCGGGCATCTATCAGGGGTCCGCCGGAATAACCGCTTTTAATACTGCAATCTACCTGGATCAAGTTCTTTTGATTTTTTGAACGGTAATATGATGAAATAATGCCCCCATGTATGCTCAGGTGGTCGCTTCTCGAATCAAAACCAAGAACGGCAACCGGGTGACCGATATCTCTTTGCATTTTCCTGGATAAAACAAGGGATGGAATACTTGCCAGCTCGGGAAATTCCGCTTCAAGGATCAAGAATCCCCGGTTCCAGTTCTTGCAGGTGGTCCGTATCCGCTCTTTGAATTCCTCACCGGGGATCCGGATCTCCAGATTCCTGGTCAGACCATCCTGCTTTTTGAATTCAAAAGTGACCTCATCGGGATCATAATTTTTGCATGCCTGATCATCGGTAATGATATAATCCTTATACCTGAAACCGGTTAAATGGCTGACACGAATGCCCGTGCTCTTGTATAACCGAATAGAACAGACAGATGCATGGATCCTATTCCAGATATCGATAAACATGGTTATAACAGGAATGTCAATTCAAAATTATAGTAAATATCCCATTGATCATCCGGGTCTCAATTAATTTTTATTGTTTTTAAATTAAGCAGGTTTAAAGCATTGCCCTCCATATTCATGATCCTGTCGGGTATGATCCGTACAACCTGATCATAAAACAGGGGGACAACCACCGAAGAGGATATGATCATGCTATCCATCTGCCTGTATAATTCCTGCCTTTGCCGGGGATCGTTAAGGGACAATGCTTGCCGGTACAGCCGGTCGTATTCCGGACTGCTGTGATGGGTGTAATTGGGTCCGGCCGGACTGAAATTTTCAGAATAGAAAAGCGCCAGGTAATTCTCGGCATCCGGATAATCAGCAATCCATGAGGCTCTGAAAAAGGGTAGTTTGGAATGAGCCACCAGGTTCCTGTAGGCAGCGCCGGTAAGAATTTCTATCTGTATTTCTATACCTAAACCAGCCAATTCATGCTGAATGTATTCACATAAATCAAGATAATCCGCGGTGGTGTATAATAAAACAGGTTCCAAACCCTCACCATTGGGAAATCCGGCCTTTTCCAGCAAGCTCCTGGAGGAATCCGGTGCATAATAATAACCCCTGAAGCCGGGCTCATGTGCCGGTAAACCTTTTGGAATAAAACCATTTACAGCAGGGGTTCCGATATTGTTCCTCAGGAAACGCATCATCTTCTTCCTGTCAAAACCATAGTTGATGGCTTTCCGGACACCGGGGTGGAGCAATTGGGGATTGGCAGCAGTACCGCCGAGAGTATCCAGCAGGAATCCAAGGTATTCTGTGTTCAGGTAGGGCAGGCTGATCATTCTGAAGCGGTCCTCATAATCCGGATTGAGCTTTCCGGAAGGTGTGATGATCTCATCCTTATAAGCCGGGTGCATACCTGACAAAAGATCCAGGTTCCCCATCATGAATTCCATGAATTCCGATTGTTTATCTTTGATGAACCGGATAGAAACCCCTTCGATATAAGGCAACGAACGGCCGCTGCTATCCTTCTCAAAATAAGAATCATTACGCACCAGTACCAGTTTTTCCTCCCGTTCCCATAATTTGAACTTAAAAGGTCCTGTACCCGAGGGATGCATCCCGAAATCACGACCTGATTTTTCGCAAACCTCGTGTGGGACAACCTTACAGTAAGACATGGTCAACAATCCCGGGAAAGCTGCAAAAGGCTGCTTAAGCTTGATGAGCAGAGTGGTGTCGTTTTGAGCTATGATACCGGCTTTTCCGGATGCATCATAATCCAGGTTGGAAAAGATCCAGTATCCGCTGGAAGCCACACGGGGATCCAATATACGGTTAAAACTATAGAAGAAATCTTCCGCGATCACCCTCCTGCCCTTTCCACCCGGGAAGGCGGGATGATCATGAAAATAAACATCATCCCTGAGATAAAAAGTATAGGTCTTTCCGTCCTCCGAAATTTCCCAGCTCTTTGCTATGGCAGGAACCGGATCCAGCTTTTTATTAAGCTGCAGAAGACCATCGTAAAGCTGGTTGACAGGCCATATGTGCGCCTTTGTACGGGCATAGGCAGGATCCAGTGAGGTAATGTCGGCCGCCTCATTGTACCTGAAAACGGCAGGTATGTTTTCTTCCTGCCGGCACCCATATTGAATAAAGAGAAGAAGGAATAAGATCAGCCGTCCCCGTGTCATAAGATTCGGGATTGAAATTTATATATAAAGTTAGTCATCCTATTCAATATGGTTCCTCGATAAGCTTAAAACCTGAAATTCACGGCAGCCATAAAATACCTTCCTGCCTGGGGAAAATATCCGTCCAGATTTTTGTATTCACCCGCGATGTAATAACGGTATATCCAGGCATAGGCTTCATAATGGTGATCCAGGATGTTGTGGACCGATACCGAGAAAAAGATCTCGTTTGCAAAGCGGGAACCGAATGCATAATTTACGGAAAGATCATTTACAAAATAAGGATCAAGGCTCCGGTCGTCGGAAGAAGTATTGTCGATATACTGCTTGCCTACATATTTGGAGGTCCAGTCAAAACTCAAATTTTCAATGGGTTCATAGCGCAATGATCCGTTCATGATCAGTTCCGGGGAAAAAGCGATATGGGTTTCGCCCAGGTATTGCTCCTTCTGAAAAGATTCCCCTCCCGGGTCGGACCAATAATCCCAGTTGTCTACCTTGTCGGTATAACCGAATATTTTGTTCCTGCTGAGGGTTGCATTGAATTCTACCAATAAGGGATCAAAGGGCCTGTATCCGGCCACCCATTCTATTCCCGCCCTGTAACTATCGGGGATATTGGTCATAATGGGCGACCCCACCTCGTTGATCTCGCCGGTATGCACCAGTTGATCCTTATAGTCCATATAATAAAGATTCAGGCTGGTCTTGTAGTTGGAAGCCGAAATGGTATAACCCAACTCGTAATCTCTGAGTGTCTCATAAGTTGGCGGGGTCCTTGCCGGATCATGGTCCACGAAATTGGCCCGGTTGGGTTCCCGGTTGGCGATACCGAAATAGGCAAAGAGCCGGTGACCGGGGACGGGCTTAAAGCTTACGCCTGCTTTTGGATTCACAAACAGGAAGTCGTGCCGCTGCCCTACATCCCTGAGAAATTCATCTTCACCCCTGATATCATACAAAATTCTCCTGACCTGCACATCGGCAAGAATACTCCAGCTGTTGCTGAGCTGCACGTTCCATTTGTTATACAGGTTAAAATCGATCTTATCCCCGGTACCATTGTACCATTCATATCTTATGTCGCTATTGCTTGCATACTCTGCCCAGATTATTCTGCCGTAATGATCGCCCAAATAATGGTTCCATCCGCCACCCAGGGTTGCCTCAATGCCCTTTTTTTTCCATTGAATCGAAGCGATGGCCCCGAAAAAATGGTTATCCAGCCACAACCGCCGTATCATGTCCGTTTGCCGGAGGGTATCTGAGCCAAGGATCACATTGCCGAGCCTGTAGGAACTGAAGGGCTCATCCTCCCGGAACTGCTCATAATAACCCCTGCCACGGGTATAATGCAAAGCAACATTGGCATGGAACAACGGATTAATTTCTGTTGAATAGATCAACTGATAGTGATCCTGCTGGTAATTGTCCGTTTCATTTTCGTAAGTGTAGAAATTGTAGGTCCGGGCATCCGAATTCCGCAGGTTCTCTGCCTGTGAATCAGTATAACCGAAATCAGAGATGAGTTGCTCCAGCTTTTCCTGTTTTCCTTCCAGTTTGGCACTCGGCACACCGTACCAAGCCTGGTAGGTTTCTTCCTGTCCCGAGAAAATATTGAATTTCAGCAGGTGCCTTTCTGCATGATATCCGCCCGAAACAAAAAAAGACTTGAGATTGGAGCCGGCCCGGTCAATGAAACCGTCGGAAACAACGCGTGACAAACGCATGTCAAAACTGAAATGATCCCGGATACGTCCGGAACCCAGTGAAATACTGTTTCTAAGAGTATTGAAGCTACCCCCTGAATTATCAATCTCAACATAGGGTTCAGGATTCAACTTGGTGGTCTGGAAATTCAGACTGGCACCGAAGGCCCCGGCACCCAGGGTGGATGTTCCGACACCCCGCTGTACCTGTACATTCTCCACACTGTTTGCAAAATCCGGCATGTTTACCCACCAGACGCCGTGTGATTCTGCATCGTTGAGCGGGATACCGTTTACGGTGACATTAATGCGCTTGACCCCGGTTCCGCGGATGCTCAAACCGGTATACCCGACTCCTGCCCCCGCATCGGATGTTATCACTGTGGATGGCATGGAAGATAAGAGAAATGGAATATCCCTGCCCTTGTTCTGGTGTTCGATATCTTCCTTTTCGAGGTTCTGAAAAGCCACCGGGGCATCCTGGCCGGCCCTTAAACCGGTAATGATGGTCTCTTCTGCCAGGGTAGTTGTGGGTTCAAGATGAATGCAGAGCCCCACATCCGAAGACAGCTCTATGGTCTGAACATGATCTTTATAACCTATGAACGATGCAATGATGGTATGACTGCCTGGATCCAGGTTTTGGATAAGATAGGAACCATCCAGTCCGCTCACCGCTCCTTTGTAACTGTCCCTGATGTAAATGTTGGCACCGGTGAGGGCTTCTCCGGAGGCTGTGGTGACTTTCCCGCGGATGGAATACTGTGCAGATGCAAGGTTGCATGACCAGATTATGGCCAGGATGAAACCAGTTAATTTCATGGCAGTATGTTTTTGAAATTCTGTTTCTATCCCTTCGCCGGCATTACCCGGATCAGGTCCTAAGGGTATGATCTCAGCCCGATTCTTTAGGGCACCCCCTTAGTGGTATATACTGCGAAGTTAAAGAAAATAAGAGAAATCCAAAAAATACATAACCAATAACTAATTCAGAATTCAGGATTCAATATTCAATACTTCTTTAAAGGCCTTCCTGAATGTGTCCTTCGGCAAGGCTCCCATGGCCATCTGGGGTTGGCCTTCCGAAGGGATAAACAGTATCGAGGGTATGCTTTGAATACCGAAGATTCCTGCCAGTTCCCTTTCGGCTTCCGTGTCAACCTTGTATATATCTATTTTGCCATCGTATTCTTCAGCCAGTTCTTCCAGTATGGGTGCAACCATGCGGCAAGGAGTACACCAGTCGGCATAAAAATCAATAACAGCCGGCTTTGTTCCTTCAAAATTCCATTCTTTGTTCACGGTGTAATCAAAGATATTCTCTTTGAACTGATCATTTGTTAAATGTTCAATCATGATGTTTGCTTTGCTTTTCAAATTTGTAATTACAAATAATAATCTGCTTGCTTCAATTAGCGTACCGTTCTGTAATAAAACCATCCCAAAGGCATTTTGTTCCAAATAATTGTAATTTTGTCATGAGCCGGAACAAATTGTCATATCTAAATATGAAGAAATGTCTTAATGACCCTGTTTTCAAGACAATAGCGGGGATCATCAGCCGGAAAAACCTGGAGGCTTATGTCATCGGCGGATATGTCAGGGATTGCCTTTTGTCCCGGCCCAATAAAGATATAGACATTGTTGTGCTGGGCAGCGGCATCGATCTGGCGAGGGAGGTATCGAGGGAACTTGAACTTAAACATCCTCCCACCATCTTTAAGAATTTCGGCACGGCAATGATCCAACATAAAGATAAGGAGATTGAGTTCGTAGGCGCCCGAAAAGAATCCTACCGGCGAAACTCCCGCAAACCGGTTGTCGAAGAGGGTACCCTTGCAGACGACCTGCTCAGGAGGGATTTTACCATCAATGCCATGGCCCTGCATTTGCACCCGGAAAGATTCGGGGAGATGCTGGATCCCTTTCAGGGAAGGCAGGACCTGGAAGCAGGGGTGATAAGAACACCTCAGGACCCTGATAAAACCTTTGATGACGACCCGCTTCGTATGCTCCGGGCCATACGTTTTGCCAGCCAGCTGGAATTCCAAATTGATGATCAGACTTTTGAAGGCATCCGGAAAAATAAGAGCCGCATCCCTATCATTTCCGCCGAACGCATCAGTGAGGAGTTGAACAAGATACTGCTGTCGCCGAAGCCTTCAGCAGGCTTCATACTGCTTGAAGAAGGCGGACTTCTGGAGCTCATCCTGCCTGAACTGCAACAGATGAAAGGGGTCGAAACCCGTAACGGTAAAAAGCATAAGGATAATTTCTACCATACCCTGAAAGTGCTGGATAACATCAGCAGGGTATCCGGCAACCTATGGTTGCGCTGGGCGGCCTTGCTGCACGATATTGCCAAGCCCCACACCAAAAAATTCGATCCGCAGCAGGGCTGGACCTTTCACGGTCATGAACACCTGGGCTCCAAAATGGTGGCCCGGATATTCAGGAAACTCAAACTGCCCCTGAACGATAAAATGAAGTATGTGCAAAAGATCGTTCTGTTGCACCAGCGCCCCATGGTCCTCTCCCAGGAAGAGATTACCGACGGTGCGGTGCGCCGGCTGGTTTTTGAGGCAGGTGATGAACTGGACGACCTGCTGACCCTTTGTGAAGCCGATATTACCTCCAAAAATCCCAGAACCATCAGGAAACACCTGGCAAATTTTCAAAAGGTCCGGGAAAAGATCGCGGAAGTGGAAGAAAGGGACTCCATCCGGAACTTCCAGCCACCCGTGAGCGGAGAAACCATCATGGATACCTTTGGTATCAAACCCTCAAAAAACGTAGGCATCATCAAAGATGCCATCAAGGAAGCCATACTCGACGGCATCATCCCCAACGAGCCGGAAGCGGCATTTGAATACATGCTGGAGAAGGGTAAGGAACTTGGGTTGAAACCCAAGTAGTTCCTTGGTTCCCTGCCTGTCCGGCAGGCAGGCTTGGTTCCTTGGTTCAGTACCGTTTAGCACCTTTTACCCTCCGTAGCTTTAGCGTAGGAGGGGTTAGGCACCGTTATGACTGAGGCAACGGCAGCGGAACAACAGCAAAGCGGAAATGCCAAAGAGCAGAAGAGCTAAAGAGCGAAAGAGTTAAAGAGCTGTCATACAATAGTCATAAGGTTGTCATACAATGGTCCTGCAGTTGTTCTGAACCGCGAAGCTCGCGAAGAAGGCGCAAAGAACGCAAGGAAGAAATTCGAAACTCGATATTCGAAACTCGAAAAGCGTAACAATTTTATTTAAATCCGCGATCCGCAATTAATATACAATATCCACAACTACAGGTAAATGATCCGAATAACCCCCGTCATATTTCCAGCCGCGGTAGGTGCGGTATGGGATGGCACCCGTGTAACCGGTATCTTCGGTAAGAAGCTCCGGCAGCTGTAATATTCCATAATTTTCAGCTTTTAAACCGGCTTGGCCCAGGTAAAGCGGCCGGGATACGATGACCTGGTCAAAGACCTGCCAGTCGCCTTTGTATTTAATCGTCCCCCCGGTGCCTTCAGCCAGGTTGATCCATTGAAAGCTATCCGCCGCTTCAGCCGGTCCGGCCCCCAGGATTTCCGAAATACTGGCATCGCCGGGTTCGTCATTGAAATCCCCCAGGATCAAAATGGAAGCAGAAGGGTTCTTTTGTAAAATGCTGTCCGCAACGAAACTCAAGTTTCCGGCCGCAACCGCCCTTCTGCCCGAGAAAGCTGCAACCCCGCCGTATCGTGAGGGCCAGTGGTTCACAAAGGCATGCAGGGTATCCTCAGACTGCAATAACAGCTTGGCATGCAAAATATCCCGGGTCCTGTAATCCGGCTCTTCGATAAAACGGAGCCTGATGAAACTTGTACCGAGCAGTTGGAAAAGACCTTTCCTGTAGAAAAGGGCCACATCGATTCCCCGGCGATCCGGGGAATCCCGGTGCACTATCCCGTAATCATATTTATTCAAAGGGGTTCGATAATATAAATCCTGCAAGACTTTCATATCCTCAATCTCGGCAAGCGCAATCAGGGCCGGCGGCTCATATATCCCTGCTGCTGCAAATACTTTAAAGATTCTGTTCAGTTTCTGATGGTAACGATTGAAGGTCCAGTGCATATTCCCTTCCGGGGTGAAGTCATCGTCTTCCGTCAGGCTATCATCCTCAGGATAAAAAAGATTCTCCACGTTCCAGAACATCGCACGAAGCCTCCCCTGCTCCTGTCCCTGTGCAAATCCAAAAGCGATTGAAAATAATACTGATATAAGGAATATACCTTTGAGCATCATGCCGAAATTCGAAATTCGAATTTAAAATTTAGAATTTATTTTTCTATTCTTTCAAAAGCACCAATATCCGGCCCCTCGTCCGAAATCCGAGACACCTGGTTCAGGTCGAAGGGGTACCGGGCCGCAATGGCCGGATCACCTGCATCTTTGGCTGGCGAAAGGGGATCCAATTCGAAATTATATTCTTCGGAAAGGTCCACGAAATTAGGATTCTCGTTGCGGATCAGCTTAATGAAATTGTCCTGGTCCAGCCTGGCATATTCTTCATCCTGTATCTTGACCAGGCAATGGTCGAGGGTGTAATTCAAATCCGCCTCTTCAATACGATTAATTTCGAATTCCGTTCCCCGGCTGCCATATATAATGGTGTTCCCGAAATAAGCCATTTCCAGGTCCCGTGGCTGAACACGATCATTGATATCAACATAGTAATTGCTTAACAATACGGTCGGCGTCTGCCGGTTGGTAAAACTCCTGTAGTTGGCAAAGGTGCAATGATTATAGGTGTAGTTACCGCCTATCAGGCAGGCAACGGCTACCTGGCCGCAATTTGCGACCAGCAGGTTGTGCCCTTCGATCCTGGTGCCCTGACCAAGGATCCCAACAGCAGACATGTTTTCAATACGACTGTTTGAAATGGACAGGGTGGGATTGCCGGAAGCCCCCAGGGTATCGGCCTGAATGCCGATGATCCCGTTTTTAATACTGGCAAAGTCGATTTGGTTATCAATACTGCCCGCCAGGAGCCAGATGCCGTTCCACTGACCCGGGAGATCCTGATAAAGTTCCTCCAGCCGGTCGCCCTGAAAAACAACGGGATCTTCCAAGGAGCCCTGCACGATAAGGGAACCGGCCACGTACAACCATGAGTCCCGGTGGAAATGCAAGCGGGTTCCGGCCTCGATGGTAAGTACGGCTCCCGTGTCCACCAGCATGGAATTATAGATCAAATAGGGCTTATCGTTGGTCCAGGTCTCTGTTCCGATGATCTCCCCGTTGATAAAATGAACATCCTGTCCCCAGGCCAGCAGGTCGATGTCCTGGATCTTTCCATTGACCTCAAAAAGTATGGAATCCTTTATCAAGAGGATGGAATCCTCATTATTGGGATCCATGGTGGCCTCAACAAATACAAACAGGCTGTCCCTGGGCGGGATCTCCAGGTTCTCAACGATGTTGCCCTGTATCCCGTCCACGTTCATCCTGAACACAGACTGTTCTCCGCCTGCCATCCGGACAGAGCTGATCTTTACGGTCCGCTTATGCGGGTTCTTAACTCTGAAATTCTTCGTGGGGGAACCTATGGTGGTGAATACGGTATCAAATAACACCGTGTCAGGCGAAAAAACAAGGGTCACGTCCCCTTCCTGGTATAAGCGGTCGGGTTCACAGGATTCAAACAGAACCAGTAATCCGGGAATGAGCAGCAATATAAGGAATGTATGTTTCACATTAATTGCGGATTGAAGATTGCGGAATGAAGATTGAGTGTGGGTCAAGCGAGTGTTTGTGAATCCGTAATCCCTGCCTACCGACAGGCAGGCGCAATCCGCAATCTTCAATCCGCAATCCGTAATATAACGTTATTATACAATTTTCATTATTTTATAAACCGGTACAACCAATTAAATATATTTAAAGTCTATAATTAAACGACCCGAAACGCGAAACCCGAAACATTCTCACAAACTTTATATTATTCCAACCCATAGTTGTTTGAATCTCTATATTTTTTATGATATATTCGCTTTATTTAGAATTATTTTAAACAGCTGAAAGCCATGAAACGAAGTCTACTGCTGAACCTGATCATCATCGCTCATCTGATTGCCCAACCTATTTTCGGCCAAACCATTGTAAACAGTGACATCACGACCAACACTAAATGGTCGGGACAAATCCTCGTCCAGGCCGACATCAGGGTCATCGATGATGTTACCCTGACCATAGAACCGGGCACTGAGATCCTCTTCGACGGTTATTACGGACTTTTCGTCGAGGGAACCGTCCTATCCAAAGGAGAATTGGGCAAAGAAGTTTATTTCGATGCCAGCGATCCTTCCGATTGGGATAACTTCAGTACCACTGACGGGGGTTGGAAAGGGATCCGTTTCGATTATCAACAGAGCATGTTCGATAATGACACTTCTGTTTTTGAACATACAATCCTAAGGCACGGTAAGGCCATGATGGGCGGCAATTCCTCCGGTAATACCGGGGGCGGACTGTACATCCGGAATTATGATAAAGTCAAATTCGTGAATTCTTACGTGGGTATTTCTTATGCAGAAGACTTTGGCGGGGGGATTTTCCTCTACAATTCCAGATCCCAGATCATCAACAGCTATGTCTATGAATGTCGCGCCGGAACGGCAGGCGGGGCAATGAAGATCTGGAACGGAAGACCCAGGATCCACGGGAACTTTTTCTCCAATAATTCGGCACCTTCCGGCGGAGCGATCAAGTTCCAGGAAAGCAAACCTGAAATTTACAGTAATATATTCGTGAATAATGAATGTACCCACTGGGGCGGAGCCCTGCTGGTTACATCAGGTAATCCCATCCTGGTGAACAACACCTTCGCCAATAACAAGGCAGGCAGCGGAGGCGGCATATGCGTGCAACCGCAGAATGATCCTGTATTTTACAACAATATTTTCTGGGGTAATACACCGGATCAGATCTATTTGCAGCAAGTGAACCCCACCAATGAATTTTATTTTAACAATATTCAGGGAGGACTGGCCGGTATTACGCTGGGACCCGGTTCTGTATTTTCCGGAACCTATACCGGGAATATCAATGTGGATCCCCAGTTTTCAAATCCTTCCGGAGGAGCAGGAACCGGATATACCGGATACTTTTCACTGTGGACGCTCATGGCCAATTCCCCCTGTATCAACAGCGGGACCAATGATGCCCTGGCATTTGATCTCCCAAAACTGGATGCATACAAGAACGACCGGTTCCGCTACAGCCTTCTGGATATGGGTGGATCAGAATACGGTTTAGGCGAATTGAATGTTTGCGGTAGCATTGAATCCAATACGGTATGGACGGCTGACACCGTAAAAGTCAATTGTGATATAACGGTTAACAGCGGGGTGACGCTTACCATCAATGCCGGAGTAACCGTGCAGTTCCAGGGACCTTACAGCATCATTAACAAGGGACGCATTCTTGCCAAAGGGACACGAAGGGACAGCATCTATTTTACCATTCATGATACCACCGGGTTTTCCAATCCTGCCACCAATAGCGGCGGATGGAAGGGTATTGAATTCAGTGCATCCCCTGTGAACGATTCATCCATCTTTACCTATATCGTTTTTGACCACGGGAAAAGGGTGGATGATTTAAATAATGATGATTATGGAGGAGCAATATTCGCTTATCAGAACGGTAAGCTCCGGGTGGATCATTCGGTATTCAGGAACAACTTTGCGAAATTGGGAGGTGCCATTCGCTCCTGGGGAGCCAACATCCTGGTACAAAATTCAAAATTCATCAATAACCGGTCAATCAATGATGGCGGGGCCATTGACATATTGTTCTCCAATGTTAGTCTGCTGAATTGTGATTTCGAGAACAACACCAGTGGCAGTAGTGGGGGAGCGGTTGATATTTATGTATCGGATCCCTTGATTCACAATTGCAGTTTTATAAATAATTATGCCGGAAGTGATGGTGGCGGATTATATTCCCGGAATTTTTCAGAACCGGAGATTATGCATTGCCGCTTCATTCAAAATGAAGGCAGATACGGGGGCGGCGCCTACATCAGCCCTAGCGGCACTGTGGCTTATAACATTTTCACAAACAACACTGCCCGAATTACAGGGGGCGGCCTGTACCTGTTCCTCGAAGAAGCCCTGGTTCACAGCAACCTTGTTGTGAACAATACCTCAGGAGCCGGAGGAGGCATTTACCTCAATGCCAGCTATACTGATCTCATTAATAACACCATTGCGCATAATGAGGCACTTTCAGGCAATGGAGGCGGTATATACAGTATCGGCAGTGATCCCCATTTCATCAATACCATCGTTTTTGGCAATACTGCATCCTCCGGCGGCACCCAGATCTATCTGCAGAACCAACCGCAGGCCAACTTCAGTAATTTGCTGGTTGAAGGAGGAGTGTCTGCAATAATAACTTCCACGGGAGCTTATTCCGGAACGGCAAGCGAGGTCATTGATGCCGATGCCGATTTTATGCTGCCCTCAACAGGTCCGGGAACGGTTTATGACGGGAGTCAGGCAGACTGGCGGCTGAAAAGCACTTCTGCAGCTATTGAAGCAGGATTGAATCCACCTGTACTGAACAATGGTATCTTGGTAGACCTGCAGGGTAACGACAGGCTCAACGCACAGTATATTGACCTGGGTGCCTTTGAAAATCAAGGTTCCGGGCCCGGGATCCGGGTGCAACCCTTTGGAAAGATCAAATGTGAAGGAGAAAACGTGACCTTCTTCGTTGTTCCATCCGATTCTGTTGAATACCAATGGAAGAAGAATGGAGTTGCCATGCCCGGGGAAACAAACATGGTCCTTGAACTTCCGTCCATAAGCGTTGACGACCAGGGAGCATATTCCTGTGAATTGACCAATGCATACGGTTTGCTCGAAAGTAATGCAGCCTTTCTGATCACCACAACAGCTCCCGAAATACTGATAGAACCTTCATCCGGATGGACAGGAAAAGGATTCAAAACCAAGATCGGCATGCTGGCTTCCGGATCAGAACCCCTGAACGTCCAATGGTACAAAGATGATGTGCCCATACCCGGAGCCAACAACATGGACCTGGTCCTTCCCAATACCGGTTATATCCATGAAGGCAGGTATAAAGCCAGCATCTCAAATTTATGCGGAACAGCGGAAACAGAAACCATCAGCCTGTATGTGGCACCGGGGATCTGTATGGTAACCAATGATTCCCTCACGGGCAATAACCTGGTGGTTTGGGAAAAAAGATCCAGTGCTCCCATTGTACAGTATAATGTTTACAGGGAAGGGGTCGTAGCCGGCCGTTTCGAACCCATCGGCAGCCTGGATGCTGATGACCTGAGTGTCTTTGAAGACCTGGAGGCAGATCCCAGGAAGCAGGCATACCGTTATAAGATCACTGCTGTAGATACCGCCGGCCGTGAATCGGATCTTGAATATTGTAAGGCCCATAAAACCATGCACCTGTTGCTGACCGTCAACCCGGAAACCAACTTTGTTCAATGCGACTGGAACCCTTACCAGGGATTTAATTACGGGACTTTCTCAATCTTCAGAGGAAACAATTTGGATAGAATAAGTCCCTTCGATCAGATTGCTTCCACTTCAAATACCTGGACCGACACCGAAACGACCGATGACGAAATCCGGTACTATCGTGTTGCAGTGCTAAGACCCAGTTTGTGTGTTCCAACCGGCAATGCTAAAAAAGCCGGTTCAGGACCTTATTCGTATTCCCTTTCCAATATTGAAGATAACCGTGCTTCAGCAACGGCTATTGGTGAAAAGATGAACAGACCCGAATTCAGGGCTTATCCCAATCCTTTTGACCGGCAAACAAGGATCGAATTCTATAACCCGGATCATTCAGAATACACCCTCTACGTAAGAGATATGACGGGTAAGCTGGTGAGGACGGTTTCCGGAATTACCGAGGATTACCATATCCTTGACAGGAAGGGGCTGGCAGCAGGGATGTATCATGTGATTATCCTTGGTGATAATATTTATAAAGGAAAGATCCTAATCGAGTAGTTACCGGTATAAGATCGATTGCTGCTGGTTGTCCCGAAAATCTTAGCAGTTTCGCTGCTCTAGATTTTCGAGCCTGCCTGTCCGGTAGGCAGGGATCCTCGAAAAACTAAGCAAAGCAAAGCTTTGCAGTTTTTCGAAACTGGTCTCTGGTCTATTCCTCCAGCAACCGGCCACCAGCAGCCAGCCACCAGAAGCCAGTAACAATTTGACAAAAACTTATCTTTCTGTTATAGGATAAACCTCCTCCCCTGCCAAATAAGTAGCGACCACCCTTACATTGGGAACTTCTTCGATGGGGATGGTCATGATGTCCTTATCGAGGATCACGAAATCGGCAAACTTACCCGGGGCCAGGCTCCCTTTGGCATCTTCTTCAAAACCGGCTTTGGCTGCCCAGAGGGTCATGGCTTTCAAGGCTTCTTCCCTGGTTAAGGCATGCTCCATCTGGAACCCGCCTTCCGGGGTTCCGCTTAGGTCCTTGCGCGCTACCGCTGTATAGAACCCGTACAGGGGATTAATGTCCTCAACAGGAAAATCGGAGCCGTTGGGGATCCAGCCATTCTGCTCAAGAAGTTTTCTAAGTGCATAGGAATTTTTCAGGCGTTCCGGTCCCAATCTTTTAATGGCCCATTTCATGTCGGAAGTAGCATGCGTAGATTGTACCGACGGTACAATATTATACTTCGCGAACAAACCAAAATCGTCGGGGTGGACCGTCTGGGCATGCTCGATCCTCCACCGCTTGTCGTTACCCGGTTCCAGCAGACCGGCATAGAGGTTCAATATCAAACGGTTGGCACTGTCCCCTATGGCATGAGTGTTCACCTGGTAATCATTTTCGAGTGCCAGTCCGGCCTGTTCCTTTAACCATTCAGGATCGGCAAGGGAGATGCCATGATTCCCCGGATCATCGGAATACTCTTCCAGCAGCAATGCACCCCTTGATCCAAGGGCACCATCGGCATAAAGTTTTATGCTTCTCACCTGTAAATGAGGGGTCTGGATGTAACCCCGGGACATGATTTTTTCATAGTTCCTTTCTCCGGGATTCAGCATGGCATAGATGCGCATGCGCAATTTTTCTTTTTCCTGCAGATCCTTGATCAGAAATATATCTTCAGCATCCAGACCAGCATCATGAACCGAGGTCAATCCTACTGCAAAACATTGCTGCTGAGCCTGTTCCAGGGCATCAGATTTTTCTTCGTTCGTGGCAGGTGGAATGTGTTCCCGGACCATAGCAATGGCATTATCGATCAGGATGCCGGTTGGTTCTCCATCCTCAAAAACGACACTCCCCCCCTCTATATGAACCGGTGAATCAATCCCCGCTATATCCAGGGCAGCCTGGTTGACTACCGCGGCATGGCCGTCTATTCGGGTCAGGAAGACGGGCCGGTGAGGAAACAACTGATCCAGTTTGGTTTTGTCCGGAAATTCCTTCTGTTCCCAGTCGTTCTGATCCCACCCCCTGGCAGTAAGCCAGCCCTCAGAAAATTGTTGCGCGTGTTCCTGTAAAATCTCCAGGATCTCTTCCCATGAGCCGGTACCAACCAGATCGGCTGCTTTCAGGTTCATCCCGTAACCCAGAAAATGACAATGGGGATCGATCAGGCCGGGATAAACATATTCCTGCTGAAGGTTCAGTTTTTCTGCATCAGGATACCGGGAAAGCATGAATTCTGAAGGACCGGTGGCCAGGATCCTCCCATCTTTAATGGCCATGGCTTCGGCAACTGCAAAACCTTCATTGACTGTATATATTGTACCGTTGTAGATTACCAGATCAGCCATATCTTCCTGGTTACATGCAGCAAACAAAATAAGTAATAATATCCATATCTTTTTCATAACTGTTAAGAGTCATTTATAAAGGTTTAGCGCAATGAACTTGAAATTTATTATTTTCTGCGGTATGTTTCTTGCCGTCTGGCAGCTAATGGTGTTTATTGGTATCAACTTGTCTGGCAATCGATTAGCAATCATTTTTTTAATTCTTATTTATCCGTACTAATTATCCATGAGTCGCGAAATGCATAGATTATTATTTTTTATTCTTCTTCACCTTCTCTTCCAGCCTTATTAATTCTTCCCATTCTTCTTTGTCTGCTTCCAAAGCTTCGTATTCTTTGCGCCGCTTGTCGAATTCGGCATAAATCCTCCGTACTGTGGCCTTCATTTGCTTGTTGCTGATGGAAGCGGCATTTCGCTATATGTTTTTATCCTGAAATTCAAGAATTCTGTCCACGTTTTCGTGCCAGAATTTCATGTTTAGGTCCTTGCGATTTTTAGCCCTTAATTCTGCACTTTCAAGGAAGATAACTATCAGGCGGTTCAGGGTATCAATTTCATCTTCGGTAAGGTAATTCCTAGCAATAAATATATCTTGTTCGCGTACCATGCTGCCTTTCCATGAGGTAAGTGCCATGTTGGGTCTGTTTGCATCAGCCCTTGAAACAATAATTTCGGCCGCCGTTTTGCCTGTAACAGCATAAAGCAGTTTGTTTTGGGTTTCGGCAAAAAACATTTGGGTTGCTTTGTCGGTAGGGTCGTAATCGCTGCTGAGGGCAAACAGATCAAGTACTTTTTGGTAAAACCGCTTTACCGATGCTCGTATATCACGGATGCGTTCGAGCAACTCGTCATAATAGTCGGGTCTGCCATCGGGATTCTTAAGGCGTTCATCGTCCATTGTAAAGCCTTTTACCATGTATTCCCGCAAATTACGATTTACCCACATGCGAAATTGTGTACCTCGTTTACTTCGCACCCTAAATCCTGGGGCCAGAATCATTTCAAGGCTGTAAAAGGTAACCTCGTATTTTTTGCCATCAACGGCAGTTGTAAAGTAATTATTTACAACTGAACCCTGGTTTAACTCACCTTCTTTCAGTATGTTAGCTATGTGCTGGCCTATGTTTTGCTTTGAGGTGTCAAAAAGTTCGGCCAACTGGTTTTGGTTCATCCAAACACTGCCGTCCCCGGCATAAAGGGATACCGATGCTTTGCCGTCGGGGGTATTATAAATAATGATGTCTTGTTCACTATTCTCCATTTTAATCACCATTTTCAATTTTACTGATAATTCCACTTCTGGAAGCAAACAACAATAAACGGTTGCTTACCAGGGATTTATGCTCCCGCTACTTTTCTTAAACCTGTTTTTATGATTTGGGCTTTTTCTCCCTCACTTTTCCCTTCAATGGGCACAACATCTTCTTGCACAAATTGTAAAATATCAATTTCTTTTCCTTTCACGTGCTCCTCAAAGTATAACTCGTCGACACAACCTGGAACCTGGAACTGCTAGAGATAGAACGCCACCCCTCCTGAAAAAATATTAAAGGCATCATCACTCATATAGATCTCGGCTTCCAGGAACAGGCTGGTGCTTCTCTGAAGGAACACTTCCAGACCCACCGGGATCCAGAACAGGAAGCCGGTTTCATCCTGATTCCATTTCGTGTTGATATCGAAATCCAGACCCGTATAGATCTCTGCAACGCTCTTTATGGGAAAAGACACATTGGCACCCAGGTCAAAACCCAGATCGCCCCAGGTATGTATACCGGTCAGCAAGCTCAGGTTCGGTCTCCTGAGGAGTGTCCATTCCAGGTCGACACCAAAATAATCGTCACCTTCCAGCACCCCGTACCGGCTTCCGATATCAACGCGGCTGTTAATCCCGTATCCGGCGTGAAAGAACATCCCGAAATCATTATCGTAAACGACGGGATTCAGTCCCAGCATAAACTGACCCTTATCCAGAAGGGAAGCGGTGTTGAATACCTGACCGTGTGCAAACTGCATACTGCCAACCAGGCAAATGATCAATAGGATCTTTTTCATGATGACGGATTATTTGAACCCTAAATTTAATCTATGTGGTGGATAATTGTGATAAAATCTGGATTAATTTTGACGCTTAAATAGCTGAAGCGATTAAGAGCTAAGACGTTTAAGAGTTACAGCGAGCGGAGCGAGTCCCGAAAAACAGCAAAGCAAGCTTCGCGTTGTTTTTCGAGGATCCCTGCCTACCGGACAGGCAGGCTCGAAAATCTAAAGCAGCGAAGCTGCTAAGATTTTCGGGACGAGAAGCAACGATCCCGAAGTCATTGTCACTTACCCGTTGCCGGTGGTTGGCCGTCCGTGGTCTAAAGTTCAATCTCATTCCCCAGATAATAATCCAAAATACTGCTCCGGAAAATGTACTGAAACCTGGATTGCAGCAGATTCGACCGGGCCTCGGTAAGGTTGGTCTTGGCCAGGTTGTAATCCACGGAACTGATCAATCCCACCAGGAACCTTTGTTCCGCGTAATCGAAGGCTTCCTGCTGACTTTTCACGGTTTCCAGGTTGGAGCGGTAATTCTCCAAAGCGCCCAGTGCCTGTGCATGGGCTCTCTGTATGCTTTCTCTTAACCTCAGCTCTTCATCCTTCAGGGCCAGCCGTGCATCCATTACACTGATCTTCTGGTTACTCACCTGGGTGCGTGTATCAAACTGATTGAAGATTGGGATCCCCAACCGTACACCGAACATGGTATATCGAAAATCCTTGAACTGTTCGTGATATGAATAATCGGCCACATCATTGCCGGGATCGCCATCCAGCCAGGTCGGATGCTGAGCCAGCTCATCAAAGCGTGTATATACAAGCAATCTGGCTGAGAGGTTGGGGTAATACCTTCCGCGCAGACTGGCCAGGTTCTTTTCCTGGCTTTTCAGGTAATATTCTGCAGAGCGGACTTCAGGCATGATCGCCCGGGCCCGTTCATAGATGTCTTCCGGCCGGTTCAGGAGGGTTCCTTCACTTAATTCCGCATCAGCGGGGACCATGACCCGTAAACTATCTGCATTTTCGATTTGCATAAGCTGCACAAGCAGGAGATAACCGATATCCAGGCTGGTTCTTGCAGCGGTGAGGTTGGACTTTTCCTGGGCCTCCTGGGCCCTAAGCTCCAGTAATTTCCCTTTTGGCTCATTACCAACCTCAACAAGGCTTTCCATCCTTTCAACCTGTTGATGGGTGATCCCGAGCTGATCTTCAGCCAGGCTGACAAGCTCCTGGTCCAATAAGACTTGCAGATATGCAGCGACCACCTGCAGGGTAATATCTTTTTTCCTGCTTTCAGCATTTTCCATATCAGAATATACCTGGTACTTATCGGAGGCCATCTTGTTCAGGTTCTCCAGACCGTTAAACAGGTCCATACTGACTTCAACCCCGAAATTGCCGTCCAGTTTATTCTCATCCACATAGGCAAGCTGGTCAAAACTGAAAGTTGTACCCCAGTTGTAGGCAGTATTGGCAAAGGCATTCACACGCGGAAAAACATCCATCCGCCCATCCCAGAGATTATTGCTGCTGATTTCAACAACCAGCCTGGAACGCTTGTAGGCTATATTATTCTGAAGGGCATAATCGATACATTCCTCCAGGGTCCAATATTTCTGACCATGGGAAGGCAGAACGCTCAGGAACAAAACAATCAGGATAATGGTCTTTTTCATTGCCGGATATATTTAGAATAACTGAATCGAGGAGTTACCTGCCTGTATGATGCATCACACGGGCAGGATTTACTCACTTCTTTTTTCTGTACAACACCTGTATGTGGCTGGCATTTTCACTGGGATTAAATATCTGAATGAGCTCCCAGGACGGATCATATTCCTCGATGGTCTTTTTAAGCCTGTATATTCTTTTCAGGGATTTCGAGATATGATCGTCCCCCTGCTCACTCAGTTCATCCTCCGTTTCCCATGGAAATGATTCCACCCTGTAGTTGTACAGGACCTTCTCCTCTCCTACTCTAAGTTCAAGTTCTGCAATTTGCTGTTCGCCAAAACGCGGTACGGGTACACAGAGTTCTTTCATAAGAGCCTCCTTTCTTTATACAAACGTACTGTAGTTAAAGCACATGTTTAATATTTTCAGTGACAATATGTCCGTCAAACAACTGCACAATGCGATGGGCCTTCTCTGCATCAGAGGGGGAATGGGTCACGATGACAATGGTGGTCCCGTCATGATTGAGTTCCGTGAGCAGATTCATCACCTCATCCCCATTGGCAGAATCGAGGTTTCCGGTAGGTTCGTCGGCCAGGATCAGTCCGGGTTTGGAAACCACAGCCCGGGCAATGGCAACCCTTTGCTGCTGACCGCCGGACAGTTGTTGGGAAAAATGTTTATTCCTGTGAACAATATTCATTCGTTGCAGGACTGCATGCACCCTTTTTTTCCTGTCAGCGGGAGGAACCTTTTGATACAAAAGGGGTAATTCCACATTTTCGAACACACTTAGTTCGTCGATAAGGTTAAAGGATTGAAATACGAAACCAATATTGGACTTTCTCAGGTGGGTCCGGTTCCTTTCCTTAAAATTGGAAACCTCCTTACCCATAAAATGAAGTTTACCTGAGGTAGGGTTGTCGAGAAGGCCGAGAATATTAAGCAGGGTAGATTTCCCGCAACCCGATGGGCCCATGACGGCGACGAATTCCGCTTCCTTGATCTCAAGGTTTACTTTGTTCAGGGCAGTGGTTTCCACCTCATCCGTCCTGAATACTTTTGTCAGTTCCTCTGTCCTAATTATCATAACTCTTGGTTTATATAATTCTTACTTCTTACTTCTTACTTCTTACTTCTTACTTCTTACTTCTTACTTCTTA
>CAYQQR010000008.1:98065-102946 GCA_964420035.1 uncultured Bacteroidaceae bacterium
TACTTCTTACTTCTTACTTCTTACTTCTTACTTCTTACTTCTTACTTCTTACTTCTTACTTCAACACCAACTTATCCGCATTCCCGAAATTATTGTAGCCCGATGTAATTACTTTTTCTCCCGGCACCAAGCCATCAAGTACCTCGTAGTACCTTGGATTTTGACGGCCTATGCTTATTTTTCTTTTTTCGGCAAACTCACCGGATTCATCCACCACGTAAACCCATTGACCGCCTGTGCTCTGATAAAATCCGCCGCGGGGTATAAGGATCCCTTCTTTTGATTCTCCAAGCTCCAATCGGATCCTGGAAGTCTGGCCAATCCTTAACTGGTCCGGCACTTCGTTGACAAACTCCATATCCACCGCAAAGCGTCCGCTTTCAACCTCGGGATATATCTTTACGATCTTGCCTTTGTATGTCCTGCCGGCAAAATCCATTTCTCCATATAAACCAGGAGTGACCCGGGCAATATAATGCTCGTCAATCTCTACATGAAGTTTGTAGGAAGTAAGGATATTGATGATCCCTACCCGGGTGCCGTAGCTGATTACTTCTCCCACTTCAGGATTCAGGCTTGCCAGTTCACCTTCCACAGGTGCGCGAACCGTTAAATGTTTTAGCCTGGATTTTACGATCTTCAGGTTTTCGGTCATACTCTCCACCGATTCTTCCAGGGATCGTACCTGCACTTCCCTGAAAATGGAATCCTGTTCCCGTATCTCTTTCAGCAGCTTTAGTGTACGTTGTGAAGCGAGAAAGGCTTCTTTGGATTGCTGGAATTCTTCCTCTGAAATATGCTCCTGCTGATATAAGATCTTATTTTTCTCACAGGCCCTTTTTTGCCGCGCCAGCTCCAGCTCGGTTTGTATGATCTGACTTTCATAATTGAGCTGCTGCTGCACCATCAGCAATCGTGCGGTACGAAGCTCATTAATGGCACGGGCCACCTGTGCTTCATTATTGGATATCTCGTGGACCAGGTTGTTATTGCTTAATTGTAATATGGGATCCCCCGCGTCAAGCATTTCCCCTTCTTCACTGAGGAGCTCTTCTACCCGCCCACCTTCAATGGCATCCAGGTAAATGGTCTTGATGGGTTCCACGGTTCCTATAACCGCTATATAATCCTGGAAGATATCCCTCTGAACGGTTTCAATGGTGATCTTCTCAACATCCACATTAAGTTTGGACGATTTATCACCAAAAACAAGATTGTAGGCTATCAGTATAAAAATCAAAACGCCTAATGATATCCATAAAGTTTTCCTACTGAAGAACTTGTTTTTTTTCTCTATTTTACGATCCATTCCATCCATTGCCGGTAACTTTGGTCATAATAATTTAACATTTATTATGCCAAACCTTATATGTTATTGATTACTTGATAATTAGTTTTTATCGCGTCTGAGGGAAGGAAAAAAAATGTTCGGATTTGAAACAAGGACAGTACGAATCCGGACATTCACTAAAATAATTGTAATTTTGAGTGCAGGGGGGTGAAGATTCGTGAAATTTATCAATCCCGTACACTCTTTGGAATGAAGGGTAATTTAAAGTAGAACCATTTAAAAAAAAATAATTCTGCAGATGAACAATTCTAAAGTTGGCAAAATACTTGCAGTAGACGATAACGAAGATATCCTGTTTGCACTGAAACTCCTTCTGAAACAGCATGTTGAGATGATAGACACCATCAATACTCCTGATCTTATTCCGGAGAAATTGAAGAAGGAGGATTATGATGTCCTACTGCTGGATATGAATTTTACGAAGGATGCGATCAGTGGACAGGAGGGATTTGACTGGCTGGAAAAGATACTGGAGTTGGATCCGGATGCTGTGGTGGTTTTTATTACGGCTTACGGAGACGCTGAAAAAGCTGTCAAGGCCATCAAGTCAGGAGCAACCGATTTTGTGCTTAAGCCCTGGCAAAACGAAAAACTGCTGGCCACAGTTTCCTCCTCTGTGAAATTGAAACGCTCCCGGATGGAAGCCAAGGGATTGCGGAGCCGTCAGCATGAGATCAGTGCCATTATGGATGCTCCTTTTCATGATTTCATCGGACGTTCACCGGAAATGATGAAGGTTTTTTCCACCATTCAAAAAGTCGCTAAAACCGATGCCAATGTTTTGATCCAGGGAGAGAACGGAACGGGTAAAGAGCTTGTTGCAAGAGCCTTGCACCGTGCTTCACCGCGTAAGGATGAAGTGTTTATCTCGGTAGACCTGGGCGCAATTGCAGAAACCCTGTTCGAAAGCGAGTTGTTTGGTCATGAAAAAGGTGCTTTCACCGATGCAAAAAAAGAAAAACCCGGCCGTTTTGAAGTCGCGCACGGGGGTACTTTGTTCCTGGATGAGATTGGTAATCTGTCACCGGCTATGCAGACCAAAATGCTGACCGTGATCGAGCGGCGCGAAGTAACCCGTGTTGGTGCCAACAAGCCCATTAAAATAGACCTGCGATTGATCTGTGCCACCAATCATGATCTGCTGAAAATGGTTGCAGAAGATAGATTCAGGCAGGACCTTTTATACCGGATCAATACCGTGGAGATCTATCTGCCCCCATTGCGGGAACGCAATGGGGATATTCCCTTATTGGCGGATTACTTTTTGAAACAATACACCAAGAAATACAAGAAGAAAATCAAGAATGTGACGGTCCAGGCCATGAAAAAGCTGGAAAGCTATCATTGGCCCGGCAATGTCCGTGAATTACAGCATGCCATAGAACGTGCAATAATATTAACAGATTCCGATACACTCGGTCCTGACGATTTCTGGCTCAAGGCTCCCGAAAGCCGGTCTGAAGAACTGGAACTGAACACCTTCAACCTGGACGATATTGAAAAACAGATCATCAGCAAGGTGCTTAAAAAATACCGGGGTAACATCACCCAGGCTGCCGGCGAATTGGGTTTGACCCGTACGTCATTGTACCGTAGAATGGAAAAATATGATCTATAGAAATTTCCGGGTAAATATTATCATCAGGATCCTGGTCCTCGCGGCAACATTGTTCGCCTTTTTCTTCTTCCTTGAGTCTGAATACCGGATAACCCTCTTGCTTATCGCGGTCCTGACCATTTTTCAGGTTTACGGACTCATTCGTTTTGTCGACCGGACCAACAGGGACCTGGCCAGTTTTCTGGAATCCATTCGCTTTTCGGAATTTACCCGGACCTTCCAGATCGAAGGTATGGGTAAGTCGTTCAACGAACTGAGCAGGGCCTTCAATGATGTGATCAGGGACTTCCAGGAAGTACGCTCCGAAAAAGAGGAGCATTTTCATTACCTGCAAAGTATTGTGCAAAATATTGATGTCAGCATCATTGTCTATCAAAAGGATGGAAGTGTGGAAATGATCAATAAAGCAGCCAAAAAGCTTTTCCAGATACACAGTTTAAAAAACATCAAAGGCCTGGAGCAGATGAGCAAGGAGTTGGTCACCACCCTCCTGAACATTAATCCCGGTGAAAATACCCTGGTCAAGGTACAGGACCAGGACGACATCCTTCAACTGGCGGTGTATGCCACCGAATTCAAGGTCAAGGAAAAGCTGATCATACTGGCCACCATCAACAACATCCAGAACGTCCTGGAAGAACAGGAAACCGAAGCCTGGCAAAAGCTTATCCGGGTACTGACCCACGAGATCATGAACTCCATCACCCCCATTGCTTCCCTCTCCTCGACCCTGGACATCATGCTGAAAGGGATCACCGACACCGGGGAGATCAAGGAACATATGGACCTGGATACGGTGCTGGAGATCCAGCAGGCCCTGCAGACCATCAATAAAAGAAGCACCGGCTTGCTTCACTTTGTGAATACATACCGGAACCTGACCCGTATCCCGAAACCCAATTTCAAGATCTTCCCGGTGAAAAACCTGTATCAGAACATTGAACTGCTCATGGAAGAGGAAATGAAAGAAAAACAGATCGATTTCATCATCAGGATCGATCCTGAAGACATTGAGGTCTCCGCGGACGAACAACTCATTGAACAGGTGCTCATCAACCTGATCAAGAATTCCATGTATGCCCTGGACAACAAGGAAGACAAAAGAATTGAGCTCAGGGGTTTCCAGAACAAGCGCGGCCGGGTAACCATGCAGGTATGGGATAATGGCAAGGGCATCCTCCCCGAAGTACTGGACAAGATCTTCATTCCCTTCTTTACCACCAAGCAAAGCGGTTCGGGCATCGGCCTGAGCCTCTCGCGCCAGATCCTCCGCCTTCACAACGGCACCATCACCGCCCACTCCGAACCGGACCAGGAAACCGTTTTTACTCTTACGTTTTAGTTCCCGGTGAATTTCGGATTACGGAGCTACTCGGTTTCGTCTGTCACTCGCTCCCTGCGGTCGCCGTGGCTCGCCTCCGGTTGTCACTCGTTCCCCCGAGTACTCGGGGTCACTGCTTCTCGTCCCGAAAAAACAACGCGAAGCTTGCTTTGCTGTTTTTCGGGACTCGCCGCGCTCACTGTAACTCTTAAGCTCTTTTCCATAAGCTTCTTCATCTCGCGTCCACAAAACACCACCTCCCCCTCGGCTCTTTCTATTATCCAGTATTTTATTGTTCTTTTTTCCTCTCCCCCGGCCCCCTCTCCACCGTGTGGAGAGGGGGAGATAAATTGATTATCAATTAATTACGAATTCCCCTCCTTCCCAGGGAGGGGTACTTTTCGCGCCAGCAAAAAGGGGGGTGGTTGAAATCATAATAAGCAAGCGACCAGAGAACAACCGCATGACAATCGTATGACCAACGTGTGACAACTGTATGACTATCGTATGACAGCCATTAAGCTATCTGTCTCATTGTCTCATCGTCTCATCGTCTCATTGTCTCATCGTCTCATTGTCTCATCGTCTCAT
>CAYQQR010000009.1:0-19086 GCA_964420035.1 uncultured Bacteroidaceae bacterium
GTAAATATTTGTTTTTATCTTAGAATACCGTCAGGCAGGCTGAATCCTGAATCCTTAAAAAGATGCATAAAACCAACCTATACTTCGCTATCTTCCTCATACTCGCCGGATTATTCGGGTTTTTGGCCCGTTTTGCCGAAGTGGGAGACTTCCAGTTCACTGCCTTGATCCCTGCAGGTTTTGGATTAATCCTATTGTTTCTGTCCCCGGGAATGAAGAAGGAAAATCCTTATGTTTCGCATATGGTGGTGCTCGTCACTGCCATTGTCGGCGTATTGATGATCTTTATGCTGATCCGTGCCTGGATGAACCAGCAGGGGTTCGACAGGCGGATCATTATATTTGCAGTCATCCTGATCGGTTCTGTCATTGCTATGGCCCGGTATATCCGGTATTTTATCCGGCGAAGAAAATCAGGGGAATAAGGTTTTAAGGTTATAAGGTATTTGTTGATGTTTGTGGTAATTGGCGGTTATTTATTGTCCATCACTATTTGGCTCTTAAGCTTTTATGCTCTTCAGCATAATCAAGATTACTATTTTTAACCAATAATAATCTTAATCACGATGAAAACACTTACATTCATTATAGTTTCACTTATTTTCATTTTCCCGGTTTTTGCGCAACAGGAAACTATACTGACCGACGATCAGATTATCGGGCTTTACAAGGGTTTGCGCGTAGCGGACGTATCCGACGGCATGGATTTGACTGGATTGCCGGACCGCGGGTTGATGGATCCGAAGATCGAAGCTTTATGGAAAGACATCGATGATTTCTCACATCAATTCCGCGGGATAGCCCTGACGGTCCGCTACGTTCCCACGAATAAGGTGTTCCCCACGGGATTGAGTGATGAAGAATATAAGCAATGGAGAAACCAGTGGTACGGTCAGTTATCACCCGAACCCTTTGTTGACAGTATCAAACCGGGAAGCGTCGTGGTTATTGACAACCAGGGAGATGGGGATACCGGTACCACGGGTTCCTTCAACTCTTTGATCTGGACCCAAAAAGGAATGGTCGGATTGGTTTCGGCAGGAGGGGTAAGGGACACCGACGAGATCATCAAACAGAAGATCCCGGTTTATATGGAAATTGCCAAACGGGGCAGGGGGATCCGTCCGGGGAGAAATGAAGTGGAATCCGTCGATCAGCCGGTAGTGGTCGGGGGCGTATTGGTCCATCCCGGGGATGTTGTCGTTGCCGACGGTGACGGTGTGATCGTGGTCCCCCGCCGTCATGCAGCAAAAGTTGCTGAAGCCGCCCATGAGGTACTTGGGTCTGATAGGGAATCCAGAAGGAGGTTGTATGAGGAATTGGGGATTCCACTGGATTTTACTGTAGAATGAAGAGTGTAATTGGTGGTAATTTGTTGATATTTATGGAAATTTATTGTGCAACCAATTACAACCAATTACCATAAATATCTTTTACAATGGAATCAAAAAGACACAGTGGACGGCTCATTTTGGGCATTGTGCTAATATTCCTCGGACTGGCATTTATCGGAAGGAATGTCGGGATATTTCCCTTTCCCCTCAGGAGCATCCTTTTTTCCTGGCAGATGATATTGATCGTGCTGGGGATTATTTTTCTGTCTTCGACCGATAACAAAGGTACCGGGTACATCCTGCTGGCCATTGGCGGATTCTTCCTGATCCCGGAAATATGGGATGTACCGGTTAGCTGGGGGCGTTTATTCTGGCCCGTCTTGCTTATTGTCATGGGCTTGGTTATCCTTTTGAGGATAGGAACCCGTACACAGGTACCTGCAGATGTATCCGAAACCGATTTTATTGATGATACTGCTGTATTTGGAGGAGGGGACCGGGTATTAACCTCCGGAAATTTCAGAGGTGGTAAGATCACGGCTATTTTTGGCGGTTCAAAATTTGATCTCTCTAAAGCTGAATTGGCAAAGGGCAGCAACATACTGGATGTGGTTGCCTTATTTGGCGGCACAAAGCTTATCGTGCCCAGCAATTGGGTCGTGAAAGTCCGGGTAACTTCAATTCTGGGTGGTTTTTCCGATAAACGTAAACTGAGTTCCGAAGAACCCAGGGACCCTGACAGGACTTTAGTCATTAAAGGAATAGCAATGTTTGGCGGCGGGGATGTCGTGAATTACGGTTGAGATTATGTCTCGTCCTGTATCGTAAACAACAGCCTTCCTGCATTGGCCGGATTGGCAAATCTTCATTACTTTTAGCCAACATCAATCGGTCCTCATCCTATGTCAAAAAGATCTATTAAACGTAGAGATTTTATTCGTCAGAATGCTTTGCTGGGTGCGGGAATGGTATTGGCACCCCAATTTGCCGGTAGGCTTAATTTAAAAAAGAAAAGAACCATAACACTCGGTTTTATAGGGGTGGGCGGAAGAGGTACCTGGCTGCTGCGTTTAGCTCTTCAGCATTCGGGAGTGAAGCTAAGCGCCCTGTGCGATATCAACCGGAAGGCTGCCCGGAATGCCGCGGCTATCATTAAGGAGCACGGCCGGGAAGGCCCGGAGCTATATACAGCGGGCGAGCATGATTATGAAAACCTGGTACGCCGGGAAGACCTGGATGCAGTGGTGATCGCCACACCCTGGATATGGCACGCTCCCATGGCCATTGCGGCCATGGAGGCGGGTAAATATGCCGGTGTGGAAGTGCCGGCTGCACTGACCCTGCAGGAGTGCTGGGACCTGGTGAATGTCTCCGAGCAGACCAAAATGCCCTGTATGATGCTGGAAAATGTATGCTACAGGAGGGATGTCATGGCCATTCTGAATATGGTACGTCAGGGACTGTTTGGGGAACTTTCGCATATGCAGTGCGGATACCAGCACGATCTCCGCGAAGTCAAGTTCAATCCCGGTGTGAAATTCGGACAGGGAGCAATAGGCGAGGCCCGCTGGCGGACCGGGCATTCCATTTACAGGAACGGAGATCTGTATCCAACCCACGGTCTTGGTCCCGTGGCTACCATGTTGAACATTAACCGCGGGAACAGGATGCTGAACCTGACCTCTATGGCTACCCAATCGAGGGGCTTACATAAGTTTATTTCAGATCATGCCGGGGAAGATCATCCCAACGCGGATATTCAATTCAAATTGGGTGATGTGGTCAGTACCCTGATACAAACTGCCGGAGGACAAACCATTCTCATTACCCATGATACCAATTTACCCAGACCCTATTCATTGGGCTTCAGGGTACAGGGAACAGGAGGGGTATGGATGGTTGACGGGAACCAGATCTACCTGGAAGGACATGCCAAAGAAGAGCACCGGTGGGAAAAGGCCACACCGTGGCTGCAACGATACGATCATCCCTTATGGAAAAAATATGGGGACCGGGCCGCCGGTTCCGGTCATGGCGGTATGGATTTCTTTGTTATGAACGCTTTCATCGAATCTGTTAAAAGAGGGGTATCGACGCCTCTTGATGTTTATGATGCAGCCAGTTGGAGTGTCGTATCCCATCTGTCGGAACAATCCATAAGCCGTGGAGGAGAAGTGCAATCAATTCCCGACTTCACCCGCGGTCGCTGGATGAAACGCGGACCCGTCTTCGCCCTGAACGATGAATTTTAAGTTCTGTCATGCAATGAATAATCCTCAATCCGCAATCAGTAATCCCTGCCTGCACGGCAGGCAGGCGTAATTCGCAATTTCAGATGCTTTTCCAACAAATCGACTGGCTGATCATCGCATCCTATTTCCTGGTTTCCCTGACCATTGGTGTTGTGGTTGCCCGAAGGGCCGGGAAGGATTCGACGGAATTCTTTGCTGCAGGCAAGGGGATGCCCTGGTGGTTGCTCGGGATTTCCATGGTTGCCACCACCTTTTCAACGGATACGCCCAACCTGGTTTCCGATATTGTCCGGCAGCACGGGGTTTCGGGTAACTGGCTCTGGTGGGCTTTTTTGTTGACCGGTATGCTCACCGTATTCGTTTATGCCAAGCTGTGGAAGCGTTCTGAAATACTCACCGACATAGAATTTTACGAGCTGAGGTACAGCGGAAGGGGTGCTGCCTTTCTCCGGGGATTCCGGGCCCTGTACCTGGGATTCTTTTTCAACGTGGTTATCATGGCTACCGTATCCCTCGCCGCCATTAAGATAGGAAGTGTCTTACTCGGATTGAAGCCCCTGGAGACCATCCTGATGGGAAGTTTGATTACCGTGGTGTATAGTGTTTTAGGTGGTCTGAGGGGTGTTTTGTTTACCGACTTTGTTCAGTTTTTCATGTCCATAGGGGGTGGTATCGCTGCTGCAATAGTCGCGATAAATCACCCGGACGTTGGCGGTTTGGGCGAATTGCTGGGGCATGAAGCGGTGCGACCCAGATTATCCGTTCTGCCTTCTTTTGATGATCCTACCCTTCTTTGGTCCGTATTCCTTATCCCCATCATGGTGCAATGGTGGAGCGTATGGTATCCCGGAGCCGAACCGGGTGGCGGAGGATACATTGCACAGCGAATGCTTTCTGCAAAAAATGAAAAGCATGCGGTGGGTGCCGTTTTTCTTTTCAACTTTGCCCATTACGCCATTCGTCCCTGGCCCTGGATCATTGTTGCCCTGGCGTCTATCATTGTTTTCCCCGACCTGCAAGCCCTGACGGAAGCTTTTCCGGCTTCGGCAGGGGTGGTCAAGCACGACCTGGCTTATCCGGCTATGCTGACTTTCATGCCGGCAGGTCTTTTGGGATTGGTGGTGGCTTCTTTAATTGCAGCATACATGTCGACCATCTCCACCCACCTGAACTGGGGCTCCTCATATATCGTTCACGATTTTTACAGGCGTTTTGTAAAGCCGGATAGCACGGAAAAACACCTGGTAGCCGTTGGCCGTATTTCCACGGTATTGCTGATGATCGTAGCCGGTATACTGGCGCTTTTGATGAAAAATGCCCTGGACAGTTTCCAGATACTCCTGCAGATTGGTGCAGGGACGGGACTGATATTCATCCTGCGCTGGTTTTGGTGGCGCATCAATTCCTGGAGTGAGATCACCGCTATGGTTGTCTCCTTCCTGGTGGCTGTCTATTTCCAATTCGTTCATGAAAATATCGGCCTGGATCCCATCAATCCATCCCTCAGACTGGTGATCGGCGTGTTTTTTACAAGCTTGTGCTGGCTTACGGTTGCCTTGCTTACCAGACCGGCAAAGATTGAGGTCCTGGAGTCTTTTTACAGGAAGGTTCAGCCCGGCGGACCGGGCTGGAAAAAATTGCTTGATATCCTTGAGCAGCAGGGCAGGGGAATCAAAGCGGAAAAAGCCAGGCAATGGGATGTTCCCACCGGCATGCTCGGTATGTTTCTCGGCTGCACCGGGATATACAGTGCCTTATTTGCCATTGGCTATTGGATTTATGGCGATATGGGTTTGGGCATATTACTGACAGTGCTATCTTTGCTTTCTTTCGGATTACTGATCAGGGTAGGGCCAAAATTCAGAATCATCTCATAAGCTTAAAATGATGAAACCAACTTTGTTAATCCTCGCCGCGGGTATGGGCAGCAGATACGGCGGACTGAAACAACTGGACCAATTAGGACCCAACGGGGAAGCCATCATCGATTATTCAATGTATGATGCCATAAGGGCAGGTTTCGGAAAAATCGTTTTTGTGGTTCGTCCGGAGATTGAAGAAGCCACGCGTAAAGCTTTTGAACCAAAGCTCAAAGGAAGGGTTGATATTGATTTCGTCTACCAGGAACTGGACCTGGTGCCGGAAGGAATATCTTACAATCCTGAAAGAAAAAAGCCCTGGGGAACGGCACATGCCGTTTGGGTTGCACGGGAAGCCGTCCATGACCCCTTCCTGGTTATCAACGCGGACGATTTCTATGGCCCTGAAGCTTATAAGAATGCAGGTGAGTACCTGATGCAGGCCCCGGAACCGGAAAATACCGATTATTGCATGATCGGTTATAAAGTTTCAGAAACCCTATCGGAACACGGAGTAGTTTCCAGGGGCATATGTGAATCCGATCCGGATCATTACCTGACCGCGGTGGTTGAACGTACCGATATCAAGCGATCCAACGGGACCATTGTCTATATTGATAATGAAGGGCAGGAGATGGAGCTGGAGGAAGATGTACTGGTTTCCATGAACATCTGGGGATTCAAACCCAGTATTTTCCCCTTTCTTACAACCCATTTTACAGAATTTATAAAGCAAAATGCCGATAAAATTAAAGCAGAATTTTATATCCCGACCATCATCAATGAGTTGGTGAGAAAAGACCAGGCCAGGGTGAAAATACTTCCCACCCATGACCAGTGGTTCGGGGTAACCTACCGCGAAGATAAAGTTCAGGCTGAACAGAAACTGAGAAAACTGATCGACCGGGGTGTGTACCCGGGTAAATTATGGGCCTGATCCATGCACGGAATTGCAGAAATATTCCGCAATTTTATTCCCCGCGTCACAAAGCCCGAAATACAGGCGATGGAAGGGGGCAAGATACATCAAACCTACCTCATCACCCTGCCGGAGCAAGATCAAAGTTACATTCTGCAAAAGATCAACACCCGCGTATTTAAGGATCCCGCTGCACTCATGTATAATTACAGTCTGCTGTATGAACATCTGAAGAAAAAGGGGCGGCAGGACCTCATACCCGGGATTGTACCTTCAACAAAGGGTGGCATGTTCTTGGAAGACAAGGGCGATCTTTGGAGACTGTTCGAATATATTCCCGGGACCATTGCTCATGAAAGGGTTGACCGGCCCGGATTGGCGGAAAAAGCCGCCTGCACATTCGGAAGACTGATCCGGTATCTCTCCGGTCTTGATCCGAAGGAATTTAAGCTGACCATACCCGGATTCCATGATCTCGGTCTGAGGTACCGGGAACTGGAAAAAGCAGCGGACCGGGACAGGACACACCGCCTGCATGAAGCATCCGGAATGCTTGACCGGATTGAGGAGAACAAGGATATTTTATTGAAGTATAACAAATTGGTAACCAGTCATTTGTTGCCACTCAGACTGGTGCATCATGACGCGAAGATCAGTAATATCCTCTTTGACAGGAAAACAGGGAAAGCCATGAAGGTCCTGGACCTGGATACCGTGATGCCGGGAACCCTTCTTTCAGACTTCGGGGATATGGTGCGCGGCTTTGCCTGTTCGGTACCTGAAGATGAAATGGCGGGTGATGAAGTGTTTCTTGAAACCGGGATTTTTTCTGAGATCGTAAAGGGATATACCGGGGCACTCGGGGACATTATGGCTTCTTCCGAAATGGAAAACCTCCTGTTCGGCGCTAAAATGATGATCTACATGCAGGCCATCCGGTACCTGACCGATTTCCTGGAAGGAGATGTTTATTATAAGACCGATTACCCGGATCAGAACCTCCATCGCTGTAAGAACCAGATGAATCTTTTAGGATCCCTGCTAAACCAAGAGTGTGAATTGAAATCCCTATTTTTATCTGAAAATATCTGACCATGGGATTATTTAACCGTAAAAAGAAATCAAAACTAGCATTCAGGGATCTTGACGGCCGGGAGCTGAAAGCCGGTGATATGGTCCTTTCCCTGCGCTATGACATGGGTAAATGCAGGATCATTAAAGCCCCGACCGGGTACGTTTACCTGTCGGTGGAATCGGGTAAGGAAGTGGATTGGTCCAGGATGGTGGACGCCTCGACGGGTTACCAGAAAGTCAGGAAAATAAATGATTAATTCATAAAATGGATCCTGAATGGGTTGCGGTGCGGGAAACGGTTTTAACGGGGCCGAGGGGGGGAAACCCCGGTAAAAAAGGAAAGCAGTATATACACGGGAACAACGGCACGAAAGAACTGCTGGAACCCATAGACGGAACGACCATAGAGGCAGGGGATCTTTTCGTGATCGAGACGCCCGGGGGAGGAGGTTTCGGAACTAAATAGCTTCTCCCGCGACCCCGTAAATACCGTGATCGTCTTTTCCAAAGGCGACATCCAGCCGAAGGATCACACGCTCTTCCCTGAAAAGAAGGAATCTTATACCGATACCGGCTGAGGGACGGAAGGCGGAAAAGCTAATTTCCTTCAGTTCGTGGGCAACCTGTCCGAATCCTGCAAAGCCCGCGAAAGCAATCCGGTTTAAGATAAAAAAGGGCGTGATGTATTGTCCCTGAAACATGACCAGGTGCCGGTCGCGTAATCTGCCGGAGTAATAACCCCGCATACGGTTCGCATCGCCGAGCAGGGAAAGATGGGGGAAGGGAATACCGGAACCACTTATAAAATGACCATATAACTGTAGATATAGAAGGTGTTCCCGTTTCAGATGAATATATTTTCTCAGGTCGATGGAAGTCTTCAGGTGGGGTTCGGTCGTGCCCAAAATGTCGGGATAACAGATCAACTTAATCTGGTGATAACGCCCCTCACGGGGAAACAGGTTATGATCACGGCTGTCTGTAAGCCAGAGTATTCCGGCACCGGTACGGAGAGAGCCCGAACTTCCCGGGATAGAATCCAGGGGTAGCAATGCATCCGGGTCATCGTCATATTGGGTTAGGTCCATGTTCTGGTGGTGAATAACCGGTCCGAGGTAGTGTTTCCGGGAACCGATCCGGCGGTTCCATTCGAGATATAGTTCAAATCGGCCGGATTCGTAGAATTCTTCATTTTCCCAGGGATTGTTATTGCCTATGCCGAAAAATTTACCGGGCCAACGGGAATATTCCACCTCACCGCGAAATCTATTACGGTTCCTGTTCCACCAGAACAGGGGATACATACTCAATATGACCTGCTTATTCTGTGTGTAAAACGCATTCAGACCGACGGTAGAGATGTGGGAGCTACTTTCGGGTACGCTGATGAATTGGGCGGTAATACCACCGAGTAATCCTGTTTCAGGAGTGTATCCAAGAACCGGAAATGCGACAAACCTGAGATTCTTTTGCCTGTCCGGATCCGGCTGCTGACTTTCCCCTTTTGGGGATATGAAAAGGAGGAGCAAAAAGAGTGAAAATATCTTGCCGGTCTGGTTACTCATAGACTGGCAAGATAGCAAAAGGTGTTAATTTGAGGGAATCGTTGCATATTCTTCCGCGGAATATTCTCCCTTTTGAAGTTTTTTCTGTATCTGTTCAAAAACCTCAACGGTGTAGGCCACGTCATCCAAAGTATGCGCTGCAGTGGGAATAATTCTGAGCATAATAACTCCCTTGGGAACCACGGGATAGATCACCATGGAACAGAATACCCTGTAGTTTTCCCTAAGGTCATGGACCACCTGGGTGGCAATCTGAACATTCCCTTCCAGGAATACCGGTGTGACCGGGGATTCAGTTTTTCCAAGGTTGAGACCTTTTTGCCTTAATCCATTTTGAAGGGCATCCACAATGGTCCATAATTTTTCTTTGTGTTGGGGTTCGGACCGCAGCATGTCCAGACGCTTCAGGGCGCCGAGGACCATGGGCATGGGAAGGGATTTCGCGAACACCTGTGAACGCATATTGTATGCTAAAAAGCGTACCACTTCTGCATGGCTGGCCACAAAGGCACCGATGCCTGCCATGGATTTCGCGAAGGTTGAAAAATAAACGTCGATCTGATCCTGTACCCCGAAATGCTCTCCGGTTCCGGCACCGGTTTTTCCCATGGTGCCAAATCCATGTGCATCGTCAACCAACAAACGGAAATTGAATTTTTCCTTGAATTTGGCTATGGCTGCCAGGTTACCCAGGTCGCCCACCATGCCAAAAACACCTTCTGTTATAACAAGGATACCGCCTGAGGTCTTTTCTGCCAAACGGGTGGCACGCTCCAGTTCACGTTCCAGTTTGGCCATATCGTTATGGGGAAACACAAAACGTTTGCCCATGTGCATCCTAAGTCCGTCCAGTATACAGGCGTGGGAATCGGAGTCATAGACCACCACGTCATTCCTGTCAATTAAAGAATCGATGATGGAGACCATTCCCTGGTACCCGTAATTCAGAAGATAAGCAGATTCTTTACCGACGAAATCTGCAAGTTCATTTTCCAGTTGTTCATGGAAGCGGGTTTGCCCCGACATCATCCTGGCTCCCATGGGATAACCCATTCCATATTCTGCGGCAGCTTGTGCATCTGCCTTTCTTACCTCGGGATGGTTGGCCAGTCCCAGGTAATTGTTCAGACTCCAGGTTAAAACTTCTTTTCCCTGGAACATCATCCTGGGTTTGATCTCTCCTTCCAGTTTTGGAAACATGTAGTATCCGTGGGCAATGTCCATATACTTGCCCAAAGGCCCTTTATTCTGCGTAGTCTTGTTGAAAATATCCACTGCTTAAATGTTTTGGTTTATTTCAGGACATAAAAGTATGCAATTTTAAATCTCTGGGCAATCATAAAAATATGATCCTCCATCCTTACGTTAACATCAAAATATTAACCGGTTATTATTCAATAATAAAGGAATAAATTGTAATTTTGCGCGATGTTTTCAAACAAGATGAATAGAATCTGGATCGGTCTGGGTATCCTTGTGTTGATATCTGCATGCAGTGGCTATGAGAAGCTTCTGAAAAGCAGTGATTACAGGCTGAAATACAGGGCGGCCATTGATTATTACAATGCAGGGGAATATGCCCGTGCCGCGGGATTGCTGGAACAGATCACGCCGGTGTTCAAAGCAACAACCCGTGCCGATACCGTTCAGTATTATCTGGCATACAGTTATTTTTATCAGAAAGATTACATCCTGGCCAGCCATTATTTCTCTAATTTTTCTGTGAATTTTCCGAACAGCGAATTTGTTGAAGATGCGGATTACATGAATGGTTATTGTGAATACAGGTTATCCCCAAAGCCCAGTCTGGACCAGGGTCATACGTATAAAGCCATCAATGCCTTTGAACTCTTTCAGCTGAAGTATCCCCTGAGTGACAGAATTCCGGAAGTCGTTGAACTGGTTGCGGAAATGGAGGATAAACTGGTGAATAAATCATACATGAATGCCAAGCTCTATTTTGATCTGGGTGATTACAAGGCTGCCATAATTGCCTTGCAGAACAGCCTTAATGAATATCCGGATACCAGGCACCGGGAAGAGATTATGTTTCTTATTCTGAAATCAAGATATTTGCTTGCGGATAACAGTGTTATATCGAAAAGGAAAGAGCGGTTCCAGGATACGGTTGACGAATATTATTCCTTCATTGGTGAATTTCCCGACAGCAAATACAGGAATGAAGCCGATGATATGTATGAATTTGCAAAAAGATTTTACGACAACCCCGACCTAACCCTTGAGAACCAATAGTATTAGTTAGCAGAGAACAGAGAACAGAGAACAGAGAACAGAGAACAGAGAACAGAGAACAGAGAACAAAGAACAAAGAACAAATAAACCGTTATGATTGATTTTAAGAAAGTAAAAGCGCCGTTTACCACCGTAACGCATAACCTGGAAGAACTGGACCAGGATACGGGAAATATTTATAAAACCGTGATGATCGTGGCCAAGCGGGCCAACCAGATATCGGTTGATCTGAAGCAGGAACTGAACAGAAAGCTGGAGGAATTCGCCTACTATACGGATAACCTTGATGAGGTATTTGAGAACCGGGAACAGATCGAGATATCCAAGTATTATGAAAGATTACCCAAGCCCAGCCTGATTGCCCTGCAAGAGTTTTATAACGGGGATATCTACTACAGGTTATCCGAGCCCGCCAGCGAAGAAACCACGGAATAATCACTGATCCATGAGCCTGAAAGGCAAAAAGATCCTGCTGGGGATCACAGGTAGTATTGCAGCATATAAAACGCCACAGCTGGTTCGCCTGCTTGTCAGGGATGGAGCGGAGGTCAGGGTGGTCCTGAGTCCTTTTGCCAAAGAGTTTGTAACTCCGGGAACCTTATCCACCCTTTCAGGGAACCCGGTTCTGTGCGATTTCTTCAGGTCGGATGACGGAACCTGGAATTCACATGTTGATCTGGGAAACTGGGCCGATTGTCTCCTGGTTGCCCCACTCACTGCAAACACCATGGGCAAAATGGTGAATGGTCTGGCCGACAACCTGCTGGTGGCCGTTTATCTTTCGGCCCGTTGTCCCGTTTTTCTCGCTCCTGCTATGGACCTGGATATGTTTCAGCATCCTTCCACACAGCGTAACCTTAAACAACTGCATTCGGACGGTAACCGGATCATGGAACCGGTAACCGGAGAACTGGCCAGTGGGCTGCATGGTAAGGGACGGATGCAGGAACCGGAGGATATCCTCAGGCAACTACAGAATCATTTTGATTCCAAGGGCTCATAAAAATGGACAGCCCGCTTAAAGAAAAAAAAATACTCCTCACGGCCGGACCAACACAGGAACATATCGATCCGGTACGATACATCAGCAATCATTCTTCCGGTAAAATGGGCATGGCCCTGGCCAACGCCTTTGCCGTTAAAGGTGCGAAAGTGACACTGGTATTGGGGCCGGTTGCCCACAGGTCTCTGCAGACAGGGATTAAAGTGGTGGATGTGGTCTCGGCAAGGGAAATGTATGATGCTGCTGCAAGTTACTTTCCGGATGCCGACATCGCTGTAATGGCAGCGGCAGTGGCAGACTATACCCCGGTGAAGCCTTCGGATTCTAAGATCAAACGGGAAGCAGATGATCGCAACATACAGCTCAAGCCAACCAGGGATATTGCTGCTGCTCTGGGCAGCATGAAAAAAAGCAGCCAGATACTGGTCGGCTTTGCCCTGGAAACCCATGATGAATTGGAAAATGCCGCAAAAAAACTGCAGAAAAAGAATCTTGACATGATCCTTTTAAATTCCCTGCAGGATAAAAATGCCGGATTTGGTTACGATACCAATAAGATTACCATACTTGACAAGAACAATAATATTTCTCATTTTGGGTTGAAAACTAAGGAAGAAGTTGCCGGGGATATATTGAATTACATTGTTGAACACTTTTTGTCATGATGAGAGCCTTAACGATCTTAGCAGCCATATGGATATCATGGACCGAAATTCATGCACAGGAGCTGAAATGCAATGTGCAGATCGTGCATTCACAGATTCAGGGAACCAACGTCCAGGTATTCGAGACCCTGCAAAGCGCCATTTATGAGTTCATGAACAATACGGTATGGACCAACCATGTATTCGGAGTGGATGAACGTATTGAATGCAACCTGCTGTTCAACCTTACAGAACAGGTTTCCGTCGATGAATTCAAGGGAACCTTGCAGGTACAGTCGCGGCGACCGGTTTACAATACCAATTACAATTCCACCATGCTGAATTATAAGGACAATGATATTCAGTTCAGGTATGCTGAATTCGAACCCCTGCTATTTAACGAAACTACCCATACCTCCAATCTCACTTCTTTACTGGCTTACTATGCCTATATCATTCTCGGACTGGATTACGATTCCTTTTCTTACGAGGGGGGAACACCCTGGTTCCAGAAGGCCGAAAATATTGTCAACAATGCACAGAATGCCAGGGAAAAAGGATGGAAGGGTTTTGAAAGCACGACCAGGAGGAATCGCTACTGGTTCATCAACAACATCCTGGATGATGAATATAAATCCATCCGGGAATGGAACTACCGTTATCACAGGCATGGTCTGGACCTGATGGATGAAAAGCTGGTGGAGGGCCGGGCCAATATCGCTGAATCTCTTGAACTCTTGCAGAAAGTATATAGGGACAAACCCGATCCCTTTATGCATTATTTCCAGGTTGTGATGGATGCCAAATCGGATGAATTCGTCAATGTATTTACGGAATCTTTTACCGAAGAAAAGAACCGTGTCTATCAGTTACTTACAGAAATAGACCCGGCCAATAGCACCAAATACGAAAAAATCATATCCCAATAATCTCCGTCCAAATAATTCCTTTCTATATTTGTTCAAGGTCAAGTAAGCGGGTAAAAAAATGATCAAACAGCTCAGGATCAGCAATTATGCCATTATTGAGCAGCTGGATATCGAATTCTATCCCGGTTTGAGCATCATTACGGGTGAAACAGGAGCCGGAAAATCAATTTTACTCGGAGCCCTTTCCTTAATCCTGGGTCAGCGTGCCGATACTTCCGTACTTTTGAAAGAAGGACAAAAATGTATTGTCGAAGGAAGCTTCGACCTTTCCGGCATGCACCTGGAAGATTTTTTCGAATCAGAGGACCTGGATTATGAAAATCCTGCCATTTTAAGAAGGGAGATCCTTCCATCGGGCAAATCCAGGGCATTCATCAACGATACGCCTGTTGCCCTGGCTCAGCTCCATGCCCTGGCCCTGAACCTTGTGGATATCCATTCCCAGCACCAGAACCTTAATCTGGGCGACCATGAATACCAGCGGACCATTCTGGATGCCTACGCGGGAAATAATGAATTGCTGGAAGAATACAGGGAAAAGTACCATCGATTTCTCGACCTGCAACAGGAGTATCGTTCTCTGCAGGAAAAATCCGGGAAAGCCGCTGCCGAACAGGATTACCTTCAATTTCAGCTGGAACAGTTCGAAGAGACCAAGTTACAAAAGGGGGAACAGGAGGGGCTGGAGCAGGAGCAGGAACAGCTCAGCCATGCCGAGGAGATAAAATCGGCTTTGTTCCAGGCTGCCAATATGCTCAACGGGGAGGAACATTCGGCTTACATGATCCTACAGAAGGCTCTTCAACAGATAAGCTCCATTGCCAGGCACCATCATCCTTCCGGTGAACTGCAGGAAAGATTGAACAGTATTGTGATCGAGCTCAAGGATATTGCGGCCGAGGCCGACCAGCACGCCGGGAAGATCGAATATGATCCTGCCAGACTGGAGCTCATCAGCGAGCGCCTGGATCTGATTTATCAATTGCAAAAAAAGCATGCGGTCCGGGACCTGGATGAATTGCTGGCAACTTACGAAGACATAAAAAATAAGCTGCAGGATATCCGGGGTTATGAGGAGCAGCTCAGCAACATGGAGAAAAAGCTGGAGGAAATGACGGCAGAACTGGAGGACCTTTCCGGGAAGCTGCGCAAAAAAAGGAAAGCCTGTACCGCTGGTTTCAAAAAAACAGTTTTATCCCTCCTGGTGCAATTGGGTATCCCCAATGCCCGCTTTGAGATCGATCTTCAGGCATTGGATGAATTCACTCCCAATGGCAAAGATGAGGTTGGTTTTCTGTTTTCAGCCAACAAGCAGTCGGCACTCCATGAGATTTCCAGGGTCGCTTCCGGCGGAGAACTCTCCAGGCTCATGCTGAGCATCAAATCGCTGATGGCCGGAAAGAGGACCTTGCCCACCATTATTTTTGACGAGATCGATGCAGGGGTCTCCGGGGAAATTGCAGACAAGGTCGGCAACATTATCCGGGAAATGGCCCTGTATATGCAAGTTTTCAATATCACCCACCTTCCCCAGGTTGCCGTCAAGGGCGACCACCATTACCTGGTGTATAAGTCGGACCAAGACAACAAAACCCTTACCCACATCCGTAAGTTGAGCCACGAAGATCGTATTATTGAACTGGCCAAGATGCTCAGCGGGGAAGAACTCACGGAAGCAGCCATCTCCAATGCGAAGGAGTTGCTGCGCAATTCCTAGTTCCAGGTTCTTAGTTCCAGGTTCCAGGTTAATGCGTAATTCGTAATTCGGAATCTTTTTTTCATATATTTGCCCACACCCACACCCTGTTTCGAATTTCGAATTTAGAATTTGACTACTATGTCCTATGGTTTACTGAAAGGAAAGCGCGGATTGATCTTCGGTGCATTGAACGAACAATCCATTGCCTGGAAGATTGCTGAAAGAGCGTATGAGGAAGGGGCCAGATTTGTTCTCACCAACACGGCTGTTGCACTCAGAATGGGTGCGGTCAACAAGCTGGCCGAAACCACAGGTTCACACTTTATTGAGGCTGATGCAACCAACCTGGACGAACTGGATAACCTGATACAGAAATCTACGGAAAAGCTCGGCGGGAAACTGGATTTTATTCTGCACTCCATTGGCATGTCCCCCAACGTCAGGAAAGGATTGCCTTACGATAAGCTTAATTATTCCTATTTTTTAAAAACGCTGGACATTTCAGCGCTATCCTTTCATAAGATCATGCTCATTGCCAGGAAATACGATGCCATACAGGAATGGGGCTCCGTTGTCGCATTATCGTACGTGGCTGCCCAGCGTACCCTGGCCGGATATAATGACATGGGCGATGCAAAGGCCCTGCTGGAATCCATTGCAAGAAGTTTCGGTTACATTTATGGCAGGGACAAGAAGATCAGGGTCAACACCATCAGCCAGTCGCCCACCCTGACCACAGCAGGTAGCGGTGTGGAAGGTATGGAAACGCTCATGGACTGGTCTGAACGTATGTCACCACTCGGCAATGCCACTGCCGAAGATTGTGCCAATCTTTGCATCATGTTGTTTTCTGATCTTACGCGGCGGGTAACCATGCAGAACATCTATAATGACGGTGGCTTTTCAAGTATGGGAATGAGTCAGAAAGCCATCAATCAATACCTGAAAAGTTTTGAAGACTGCGAATAAATCTCATTTCTATGGAAACCATCCTGCTTATTCTCTTTTACATCTTATTTCCTGCACTGGTCATTTTGCTGGAAAACCCCTTTCCCATACTGAAAAAGATCGGTCCGGTCATCATCTGTTATGCTACCGGCCTGATCATCGGAAACCTTGGAATATTACCGGGGAATGCCCCTAAGGTTCAGGATGGCGTATCGACCGTTGCCATTCCCCTGGCCATACCCTTGCTTTTGTTTTCTTTGAACCTCAGGGCATGGGTCAAACTGGCCGGCAAGACTTTTTTTTCCATGTTGCTCGGACTGATCTCGGTGATCATCGTGGTTTGGGTTTGCTATTACCTGTTCCGGGATGAACTTTCGGAATCCTGGAAGATCGCCGGAATGCTGATCGGGGTTTATTCGGGGGGTACCCCCAACCTGGCTGCCATCAAACTGGCCCTGAACGTGGACCCCGACACCTATCTCCTGACCCATACCTATGATCTCTTTTTTGGGATCATATTGCTGTTTTTCCTTATGACAGTAGGGCAGCGTTTTTTCCTTCTTTTCATGAAACCCTTCCGGCACACACTGGAGACGGATGACCTGCACCAGCAGGAAGATTCAAGGGGATTGTTCAATGAGATCGAATCTTACAAAGACATATTTAATAAGAAGAATCTTTTTCCCCTGATGGGAGCCCTGGGTCTCGCCATTTTGATCTTCGGCCTGGGTGGGAGCCTGACCCTGATTGTTCCCGAACATTCCCAGATGGTTGCAGTTATCCTGACCATAACATCCCTGGGGATCATCGCTTCTTTGTTCAGCCGCATTAACCGCATACCCAAAACCTTCCAGATGGGGATGTATTTCATTTATGTTTTTTGTGTCGTCGTGGCATCCATGGCTGATATCAGCATGTTTTCAGAACTTAACCGTCCCCTTTTCCTGTATGTTCTTCTGGCTGTCTATGCCACCCTGGCTTTGCATGCTCTGTTATCTGCAATGTTCAGGGTCGATGCCGACAACATGATCATCACCTCCGTGGCCCTTTCCATGTCTCCGCCCTTTGTACCCGTCATCGCAGCTGCCATCAAAAACCGGGAAATCATCATCTCCGGGCTGTTTATTGGCATTATTGGTTATGCCATAGGGAATTACCTGGGGGTGTTTATGGCTTATCTGCTTCGCTAGCTCGCTACGCTGTATCTCGCCTTCGGCTGTCACTCGCTACGCTCACTGTAACTATGCTGCTTTTTTGGTTATCATCCCCACACCCTAATTCTGAATTCCTGCCTGCCGTCAGGCAGGCTGAATCCTGAATTATTATTAGCATTTTACTATTTTCGTATCCAATATGTAGTCATACCAACCATGTCCATATTGATCACCAACATAAAATCCCTCCTTCAGGTCAGGGATAAGGCTCCTGACTTCGTTGCAGGTAAGGAAATGCGTGAATTGCCCTCCATCGACCATGCCTGGCTGCTGGTTGAAGGAGGTCATATCCGGGATTACGGAAGCATGGAGAAACTGCCTTATAAACCAGAGGCGGAGCATATTGATGCCGTTGGTAGCTATGTTTTTCCTGCATTTTGTGATTCCCACACCCACCTGGTCTATGCCGGGAGCCGGGAACTGGAATACCGGGATAAGATCACGGGGCTGTCTTACGAGGAAATTGCCGGAAGGGGAGGGGGTATACTGAATTCAGCAAAGTTATTGAATGAAACTTCGGAAAATTCACTTTTCGAACAATCTTCCCAGCGGATTGAAGAGATAATGCAGCAGGGAACCGGTGCAGTAGAAATTAAAAGCGGGTATGGACTAACGACGGAAGGGGAACTGAAGATGTTGCGGGTGATCCGGCGCCTCAGGGAAAACTTTCCGATCGAGCTTCGTTCCACTTTTCTGGGTGCCCATGCATTTCCCTCGGAATATAAGGATAGGCGCGATGATTATGTCAGCAAAATAGTCTATGAGATGCTGCCCGCGGTAGCCGGGGAAAAGCTGGCAGACTATGTGGATGTCTTCTGCGACCGGGGATTTTTTAGCGTGGACCAGACCGAAAAGATCCTTGAGGCAGCCGCGGAATACAAATTGGTTCCCAAGATCCATGCCAATGAACTGGATTTTTCGGGGGGAGTACAGACGGGTGTTAAATACGGGGCCCGTTCCGTGGATCACCTGGAGTTTACGGGCGAGGAAGAGATCCATGTATTAAAAGATTCAGGTACCATGCCAACATTGCTTCCCGGAGCCTCCTTGTTTCTTGGAATGAACTATGCCCCGGCCCGCGAAATGATCGATGCCGGTCTGCCCGTGGCGGTGGCCTCGGATTTCAATCCGGGCAGTTCCCCGACAGGCAATATGAAGCTGATGATGTCCCTGGCTTCGATCCAGCTGCGCATGCTTCCCGAGGAAGCCCTGAATGCCATGACGCTGAATACAGCATACGCTATGGGACTGGAAAAAATCCTGGGGAGCATTACACCGGGTAAACTGGCCAGTGTGATCATTACCAAACCCATGCCCTCGTTCGAATATTTTCCTTACATGTACGGCTCCGACCTGATCGAACAGGTCATCATCAAAGGAAAATTAATACCAA
>CAYQQR010000009.1:19186-101067 GCA_964420035.1 uncultured Bacteroidaceae bacterium
ACCATCAATAACCATCAATAACCATCAATAACCATCAATAACCATCAATAACCATCAATAACCATACATACAGACCCTATGGATAAGATAATAGAATGCGTTCCCAACTTCTCAGAAGGCAGGGATCCCAGGATCATCAAACAGATTACGGATGTAATAGAAGAGGTCGAGGGGGTGAAGCTCCTGGACGTGGACCCCGGAAAGGCAACCAACCGTACCGTGGTAACCTTCGTGGGAGCTCCCGATGCTGTTGTTGAAGCAGCATTCCGGGCTGTAAAGAAAGCCTTGGAAGTCATTGATATGCGCGAACACCGGGGTGAGCATCCCCGTTTCGGGGCGACCGATGTTTGTCCCCTGGTGCCGGTTCGCAACATCAGCATGGATGAAACGGTAGAATATGCCTGTAAATTGGGCAAACGGATAGGAGAGGAACTGGAGATCCCGGTATACTGTTACGAGTTTGCAGCAAAGAAAGAGGAACGGAAGAACCTGGCAAGCGTTCGTTCGGGCGAATACGAAGGGTTAAAAAACAAGCTTGCCCGTGAAGAATGGAAGCCCGATTACGGACCGGAAAAATTCAATCCCGGGGCCGGGGCCACGGCTGTCGGGGCCCGCGAGTTCCTGGTGGCCTACAACATCAATCTGAATACTACCTCTACCCGCAGGGCCAACGCGATTGCTTTCGACGTCAGGGAGCGTGGAAGGGTGAAGCGTGAGGGCCATCCCTTGACGGGAAAGGTTGTTCGCGACAAGAAAGGCGCTCCGGTTTATAAGCCCGGCAGCCTGAAAGCCGTAAAGGCCATCGGCTGGTTCATTGAGGAGTACGGGGTGGCACAGATATCCATGAATCTTACCAATATTAAGATCACTCCCATTCATGTGGCTTATGAAGAAGTGTATAAAAGAGCCAATGCCCGGGGTGTCCGGGTCACGGGCTCCGAACTGGTGGGCCTGGTACCCCTGGAGGCCATGCTGGAAGCCGGTAAATATTTCCTCAGGAAGCAAAACCGTTCCCTGGGGATCCCGGATTCCGAGATCATAAAGATTGCAGTGAAATCCATGGGACTGGATGAACTGGGACCCTTTAAACCTGAGGAAAAGATCATTGAGTATATGCTGGAGGAGCGGATTGAAAAAAAATTAACCGATCTGAGCCTGACCGGCTTCATGAACGAAACGGCTTCCGAATCACCGGCACCGGGAGGGGGTTCCGTTTCTGCATATATAGCAGCACTGGGTGCCGCACTGGGCAGTATGGTTGCCAATCTTTCATCGCACAAAAGGGGTTGGGATGAACGCTGGGAAGAGTTTTCAAACTGGGCGCAAAAGGGCAAGGTCATTCAGGAAAAGCTGAATGCCCTGGTGGATGAGGATACCAGTGCCTTTAATGCCATCATCAATGCCTTTCGTTTGCCCAAAAGCAGTGCAGAAGAGAAAAAAATGAGGGGAAAAGCCATCCAAGAAGCTACCCTATATGCCATCAAGGTACCCCTGGAGGTGATGAAAACCGCCTGCAGAGGATTTGAACTTACGGAAGCCATGGTCATGGATGGAAATCCCGGATCCGTATCCGACGCGGGAGTGGGGACCCTGGCCATACGTGCCGGGATCCGGGGCGCTGCATTGAACGTTCAGATCAATTCCGTGTCGGTAAAGGATGACCCCTCTGTTAAGGAAATTTTAGCGGAATCAGAGGAGATCCTGAAGAAAGCCGGGGAAAAGGAAGCAGAGATCCTAAGAAAAGTCTATATAAAGATACAGGAGAATGATTGATTATAATCTTCTGTATCTATTATATATACTTGGGTTTACATTATTTAGACATGGTTTAAATAGACTGGTGCTTATAGGCTGAAATGGATCAAAACATTCTCATTTTCAATTGCATCTTGTAGAAATCCAAGTTATTTTTTCTGGTAAGTATTTATATCCCCCTGTTTATTAGCAGTTTATTTACAGATTTAATTTTTTTTGTTATTAATATTTTTTTTAGATTTGAGTCGAGGAATGATTTATTATTAACTAACTATTTATAAACCTAAAATTTTTATCTATGAAAAGATTTACAGTTTTACTGGCATTCCTGGTGTTTGCGGGTTTACAGCTACTGCAGGCCCAGGCGGTGCAGATCACAGGTAATGTAACCACCGCGGAAGATGGTTCTCCATTACCTGGGGTATCCGTTGTGGTCAAAGGGACTACAATTGGTACCGTTACCAATTACGAGGGTAATTTCACCCTAGCGGTTCCCGAAGATGCCGAAACGCTGGTATTCAGCTTTATCGGCATGCGGACCCAGGAAGTGGCCATCGATGACAAAACTACGATCAGTGTTGTTCTCAGTCCCGATGTCGTGGGCCTGGACGAGGTTGTGGTCACCGCCATCGGTATCAGGAAAGAGGCCAAGGCACTGGGTTATGCCGTTCAGGAGGTTGATGCGGATGCTATCGAGAAGTCCGGCCAGACCAACGTGATCAATGCCCTCTCCGGTAAGGTTGCCGGCGTCCGTATCAACCGCGCCAGTGGTGAGGCCGGTGCTTCCTCCTTCATCGAGATCAGGGGTAGTTCTTCCCTTCTTTTCAACAATCAGCCCCTGTTCATCGTGGACGGTGTGCCCATTGACAACAGCGGTAATACCGGTAACACCGTTGACGGTGTAGCCGAGTCGAACCGGGCCATCGACCTGAACCCCGATGACATTGAAAGCATCAGTGTTCTTAAAGGAGGTCAGGCTACCGCACTTTACGGTATCCGTGCTGCCAACGGTGCCATCATCGTTACCACCAAGAGCGGTCAGCGTACCGCGGAAGGCAAGATCAACGTGAATTACCACTTCTCGGCACGCAACGAACAGATCTCGCAGATGCCCGAATTACAGCGGAAATATGCACAGGGATCTCGCATTTACTCAGATCTTCTGAATTTCTATTATGGAGATGTTACCGCTCCCATCGACCATCCTGACCAGTGGTATTATAAAGGTGTATCCTGGGGCCCGGATGTATCCGAGTTGCGTTACACTACCGACGAGAATTACGTACCTGCCAATGATTATCCCTGGGAAGGTGAAACACCCATGAATGTATGGCTGGAGAACTGGGATCCCAACGGAAGGATGGTTTTCGCCGATCATCCCCTGGCAGGCAGTCAGGTTGTAAAGACCTATGACCATTACGATTTCTTTGAAAAGCCATGGTCCTTCAAGCATCACCTGGATATATCCGGTGGTGACGAGAAGAGTACTTTCTACCTTTCCGCGGCAAGGGATGACAACAAAGGTATCGTGCCGAACAACGAGTTCAGCAAGACCTCGTTCAAGTTTTCGGGTACCACCACGGTTGCCAAAGGACTGACGGTTGGTGCCAGTGCCAACTACATCAATTCCGAAGGCATGAGGTTGCAGAAGGGTTCCAACATTTCCGGTATCATGCTGGGTCTTTTGCGTACTCCTCCTACCTTTGACAACTCTTACAAGTATCAGTTACCCGACGGTAGCCAGCGTTCCTATCGCGGCGGCGGCGGTTATGACAACCCTTACTGGACCGTGAACAAGAACCAGTACAATGACAATGTCGATCGCCTGATCGGTAACATTAACCTGAACTGGCGCGCCAACGACTGGCTGAGCTTCACTTACAGGCTGGGTGTGGACAAGTGGTACAAGGATGTGAAATATTTCTTTGAGAAAGGTTCAAACCAGTATGCAGACGGTTATTTAACCTCGACCAATTCCACCAACAATGAGATCAACTCCGACCTGTTGATGACCATCCAGAGGAACCTGGGAGCCGATGCTTCCTTTAACTTCACCCTGGGCCAGAACCTCTACCAGTCCCAATTTGAAAGTTCAACTGCCGAAGCCAATGGTCTCGATGCACTTGGTTTTTACAGTATGACCAACACCTCCGATAACCGCGGTTACGAGAACAATTCCAAGTACCGTACCGCTGCTTTCTTCGGGGACCTTGGTTTCGACTGGAAGAGCATGCTGTTCCTGAATTTCACGGGACGTTATGAATGGTCCACTTCCCTGCCGGAAGAAAATAACGCCTTTTTCTATCCTTCCGCGGGTATCGGCTTTGTATTTACCGAGATCCCTGCACTGAAGGATAACAACATTCTGTCCTTCGGTAAACTGCGTGCATCATTCGCGACCATTGCCAACGATGCCCCGATCTTTGCTACACGCACCCGTTACTTTCAGCCTTTCATTACAGACGGTTGGTTGAGTCCGGACGGGATACCCTTCCCCTACCAGAATGTGAACGCGTTCTACTTGAGCGGTACCCTGGGTAACAGCCAGATCGAACCGGAAAAGAGTACCACCTGGGAAGTCGGAACTGACCTGAGGTTCCTCCAGGGACGCCTGAACCTTGATGTGGCTTACTTTAACAGGGTGAACGACGGACTGATCTTCTACGTACCTCAGGCTGCTTCCACCGGTTACGTGCAGCGTCTCGCGAATGCGGGTGAAATGAAGACTTCCGGTTTTGAAATCGCTTTAAATGCCACCCCGGTATTGACCAGCAATTTCGAATGGAACCTGAACATGAACTGGTCCAACCCCTATACCGAAGTGGTTGAGCTGGCTCCCGGTGTTACAAGTATCTTCCTTTCCGGTTTCGTAGATCCCCAGGTACGTGCCGTTGCCGGTGATCCTTACCGTTCCGTTTACGGTTATGGCTGGACCTACGACGATGCCGGCAACCTGTTGATCGATGACGATCCGGATAATGCGATCATGGACGGGTTTCCTTTCTCGGATCCCAATGAAAGGGCCTTGGGTTCTGTTGACCCCGATTGGGTAGCAGGTATCACCAACAGCTTTACCTTCTTCAAGAACATCACACTGTCTGCATTGCTTGATATTAAATCGGGCGGTCTGATGTGGAACGGTACCAAGGGTGCTATGTACTACTTTGGTACACACGGCGATACGGAATCCAGGGGTGAAACCCGGGTTTGGGACGGTGTTTACGGACACTACGACGCCAATGGCGATATAGCCCATTACAATACCCCGCTGGATGAAACTTCCGGTGAGGTAGCCGGATCCGGTGGTGAGAATACCACTGAAGTGGTCGTGGACGAAGACTGGTACTGGTGGAGCGGTGAAGGTTCCGGATTTACCGGTCCTGCCGAGCCCTACATTGAAGAAACCAGCTGGGTACGCCTCAGGGAAGTTACCCTTTCCTACAGGCTGCCGAAGAATATCCTGGCCAATACACCCTTGAGAAATCTCGAGATCTATTACACGGGATACAATCTCTGGCTGGATACTCCATACACCGGTGTGGATCCCGAGACCAGCCTTGTTGGCAACAACAACGGCCAGGGGATCGACTATTTCAATAACCCCGGTCTGAAGTCCCATACTTTCGGTGTACGGGTAGGATTCTAAAGAAAGGAAATTCATTAACAGAAAAAATATTGAACCATGAAAATAAAAGCTCTTTTAAGTTTAACCCTGATCCTCACGTTGTTCTTTTCCGCGTGTGAACAATGGATCGATCCCGAGATCAATATTGATCCGGATAACCCGGTAGAGGTTCCCGTACCCAACCACATGCCTTATGTGCAGGCGGATCTGGCCTTTACCATGGGCGGATTCGATGTGGTGGGCCCGGTTGCCATCTGGACCCAGCACGTGGCCGGACAGGACCGTCAAGCATCAGCTTACCAGTCCTATAATTTCAAGACTTCGGATGCCGATAACATCTGGAGCCAGATGTACTCCGGCCTGATGATGGACCTGAAGGTTATTTTGGACAAAGCCGAAAATCCGGATGCTCCTGCCAGGCAGGTTGCCGGTGTGGGTAAGGTCATGATGGCCATTTGCCTGGCTTACACGGCCGACACCTGGGGTGCCGCCCCTTATGACGAAGCATTCCAGGGCCTGGATAACCTGGAGCCTGCATTCAACACCCAGCAGGAACTCTACGACAGGGTCAATACCCTGCTAACCGAAGCCATCGCGGATCTCCAGGTAACCGAATCGCTGCAGAACAACATCAGCCTGACCAGCGATTTCTACCTCAGCGAGATTACCCCTGATGGCAGGGATTACACCAAGTGGGTAATGGCTGCATATACCCTGCGCGCGCGTTATGCCATGCACCTGACCAAAGTGGGTGGTGTTGATTATGCTGAAGTGCTGTCTGACCTTCAAAACGGTATCACCACTATCGATGATGATATGCAGTTTGAATATGGTACCCCGACCTCGGAAAACAATCCGCTCTATAAGTTTATCATAAACAGGAGTGGTTATGTCGGTAATAATCAATTCTTCCAGGGTATTATGCTGGATGACAGCGCCGGGGGTGCAGATAATTATGGAGCGGTTGACCCGCGCGCATCGCTGCTTACCTGGAGCACGGATGGTTTCTGGACCAGCAGGGCCGCACCGGTCGCGTTGGTACAGGCCACCGAAGCCATGTTCCTTGCTGCAGAAGCTGAATTCAGGAGAGAAGATGAAGTTGGAGCCAGGGATTCGCTCAAAAATGCCGTAGCTATGTCCATGGCTAAGTATGGGGTCAGCGATCCAACCTGGATGGCCGGATTTGAAGCTGCTGCCGATGCTGCTTCCAAGGAAGATCTTCTGGAACTGATCATGACCCAGAAGTACATCCACATGTTCCTGCAGTATGAGGCCTGGAACGACTGGAGAAGGACGGGTTATCCTGCACTTACTCCTAATGTCGGATCTGACATTCCAAGAAGGTTCCCCTACCCTGGTGACGAGATCCTGTTCAACCCCAATACACCGGAGGTTGCCAGCATCTTCACACCGAACTGGTGGGATCAGTAGAATAATCTCTTATTAAGAAAGGGCTGTCCGTTTCCCGGGCAGCCTTTTTTTATTTCCTTTTGCTATCTTTGCCCATTATTCCGGGAGAAAACATTATGGAAAGCTATAACATTACCCACCTGAGGGAGCTGGAATCGGAAGCTATTTATATAATCAGGGAGGTTGCCGCACAATTCGAAAGACCCGTGCTGCTGTTTTCAGGCGGGAAGGATTCGATCGTTATGTTCTACCTGGCGAGAAAAGCCTTCTGGCCGGCCAAAGTGCCCTTTCCCCTGATGCATATCGATACCGGGCATAATTTCCCGGAAACCCTGGAGTTCAGGGATCGATTGATGGAAAAGACCGGGGCCAAATGTATTGTACGGTTCGTTCAGGATACTATAGACCAGGGTAAGGTGCAGGAAGAGACCGGGGTGAACGCCAGCCGGAACGTTCTGCAAACCGTAACCCTGCTGGATGCCATCGAAGAGTTCAAGTTCGACGCGGCCATGGGAGGGGGCAGGAGGGATGAAGAAAAAGCCCGTGCAAAGGAGCGTTTCTTCTCCCACCGGGACGAGTTCGGCCAGTGGGATCCCAGGAACCAGCGCCCCGAGCTATGGAACCTTTTTAACGGAAAGAAGAAAATGGGCGAGCACTTCCGGGTGTTTCCCCTGAGCAACTGGACCGAGATGGACGTGTGGCAATACATCTACCTGGAAGACGTGGAGATCCCCAGCCTGTATTTCACCCATAAACGTAAAGTATTTGAACGGGACGGGGTCTGGCTGGCCGATGCCCCCTTTATGGAAAAGAAGCCCGGCGAAAAGGTGGTTGAGGAAGAGGTCCGGTGCCGCACCATCGGGGATATCACCTGCACCGGGGTCACCCTCTCCAGGGCCCGGAACCTGGAGGATATCATTTTGGAGGTAGCCGCTACGAGAACCACCGAACGGGGCGGGCGCTATGATGACAAGAGGTCGGAGGCGGCGATGGAAGACCGGAAGAAGGAAGGATATTTTTAGGATTCAGCCTGCCTGACGGCAGTCAGGGATTCAGAATGGGGGTGTGGGTGTGAATTATCTGACAATCAATAACCACCAATAACCATAAATAACCATAAATAACCATAAATAACAACCAATACCAATAAATAACAACCAATACCAATAAATGACTACCAATAGCACAAAGGAGGCTTTCCAGTCGGGTTACCTTAACATGGAGCTCTTGCGTTTCACTACGGCCGGGAGTGTGGATGACGGAAAATCGACCCTGATCGGGCGGTTGTTGTATGACAGCAAGGCCATTTTCGAGGACCAGATGGAAGCGCTGGAAAGAGCCAGTCTCTTGAGGGGAGAGCCCCAGATAGACCTTGCCCTGTTAACCGACGGGTTGCGTGCCGAGCGGGAGCAGGGCATCACCATTGATGTGGCCTACCGGTATTTTGCCACCCCCAAGAGGAAATTCATCATCGCCGATACACCTGGGCATGTACAGTATACCCGGAACATGGTAACCGGCGCTTCCACGGCCAATGCAGCCATCATCCTGGTGGATGCCCGCAACGGGGTGCTGGAACAGACCCTCCGGCACGCCTTCATAGCCTCCTTATTGCGTATTCCTCATATCGTGGTCTGCGTCAACAAGATGGACCTGGTGGATTATGAGGAAAAAATATTTACGGACATTATCAAGCGGTTCAGGGAACTCTCACACCGGCTCGATATCCAGGATGTCCGGTTCATACCGATTTCAGCGCTAAAAGGTGATAATGTAGTGATCCGGTCTGAAAATATGCCCTGGTACGACGGGCCCACCCTGATGTACCTGTTGGAAAATATTCATATTTCGAGCGACCATAATTTTGTGGACGGCCGTTTCCCGGTACAGTATGTTATCCGCCCGAGGGGTAAGGAATACCATGATTACCGGGGTTATGCAGGGAGGATCGCCAGCGGCACCTTCAGTACGGGCGAAAAAGTAAACGTACTGCCCTCGGGGCTTTCCAGCTGCATCAAAAGCATCGATACCATGAACGGACCGGTGGACCTTGCCTATCCGCCCATGTCGGTATCCCTGGTACTGGAAGACGATATCGATATCAGCCGGGGCGACATGATCGTCAAGGAGAACAAGGCGCCGGAAGTAGGCAACGAGTTCGAGGTCATGGCCTGCTGGCTGAATCCCAGGCCCATGAATCCTTCGGGCAAATACCTCCTGAAGCATACCACCATGGATGCAAAGACTCTTATCAAGGAAGTGGTCTATAAGATCAATGTGAACAACCTGGATAAGAAATACGGGGATAAGTCCATGGACCTGAATGAGATCGGCCGGCTCAGGATCAAGACCACCAAACCGCTTTATTACGATCCCTACCGGCGCAACCGGGTTACCGGGAGCGTTATCCTGGTGGACGAAGGGACCAATGAGACCGTGTGCGCGGGGATGATCGTGTAGCCTGCGGCAAATTTGAAATACGAAATTCTAAATCCGAAACTTAACCCATTTAGTCTTTTCAGAATTGAATATATTGATGTTTCGAATTTCTGATTTCTAATTTCGTTTCGAATTTCTACTCCGGGTACTCAATCCTGGCATGATAGATATTCAAAAGCTTCTTCTTGAAGATTTCCCGTATCGTATGGATATCCTTAAGTGTAATGGCGGCATTTTCAAACTGGTTTTGCCGCATTTGCTCGTCGATGATCTGGTCGACCAGGCTGTTCAGGGAAGCTGCCGTTTTCTCGTTCAGGCTCCTTGAGGCGGCTTCCACCGCATCGGCCATCATCAGAACGGCCATTTCCCGGGTAAATGGTTTAGGACCCGGGTAGGTGAACCTGGACAGATCGGTTTCCTGTTCCGAGTGCGTCCTCAGGAAACGCTTATAAAAGTACTGCACCATGGTGGTTCCATGGTGGGTCCTGATAAAATCAATGATCTGTTCCGGAAGGTTGTGTTTCCTGGCTATTTTAACGCCTTTTTCCACATGGGATATAATAATTTCTGCACTTTCTTCAAAACTCAGCTGATCATGCGGATTTTGATCTGCCAGGAGGTTTTCAATGAAATACCCGGAATTTTCCATCTTACCGATATCGTGATAAAGGGCCGCTGTTCTTATCAGAAGCGGGTTACCGCTGATCTGGATCATGGCCTCCTCAGCGAGGTTTCCTACCTGCATGCTGTGCTGAAAAGTACCCGGTGCGGTTTCCGAAAGCTTCCGGAGCAATGGTTGGTTGGTATCGGATAGTTCGAACAAGGTGGCGTCGGACAGGAAATTGAAGGTTTTTTCAAAAATAAAGATGAGCGGATAGGCGGTAAGGATCAGCAATCCGTTACCGGCAAACCAGATGAAGGATGGATAATCAATCAGGCTCAGACTTCTTTCCTGTATGATGTTGATCCCGAAATAAACAACAATATAGGTCACACTGATCAGTACGGCTGTGGCAAACAGGATGCCTCTCCTGTAGGAATTGGACAAGCTGAAGATGGCCACAATGCCGGCGATGATATTCAGAAATACAAATTCAAAACCGTTGGGAACCCAGAAGCCCACCAGAAGAATGATGATGGTATGGATAAACAGGGCCAGCCGCGAATCGAAGAAGGTGCTTATCATAATGGGAACGATCACAAATGGTACCACGTAGATGCTTATAGCCTGATATTTCAGGGTCATGCTGGCAATAAAGGTTACCAGGAGCAAGAGCAGCATGATAAAGATGGTCTTGGAACGATCTTCGATAATTTCCTTTCTGAAATTCAGCATGAAAAGGTATAACATGGTAACGCCGGTCAGAACCAGGATTAACCTGCCCAGAAAAATCAGACCGGGTTTTCCTGAATAATTGACATTCCCTGAGTATTCCCTTCTGAAGGATTCAAGTATCCTGTACTTCTTCTGATCCACCAGTTCACCGCGGGAAATGATGCGTTCACCGGATTGGACCATGCCTTTGGCCAGAGAGATTTCCGAGATTAGCTCTTCCCGCACCCTGGCAGAGGTTTCCTGATCATAAAAAAGGTTCGGTTGTATGTATTCGTTCAGGTCAAGGTTTCGTAGTATATTTCGAATCTTCGATTGCACCTGCCCCGGCTGGTCGCTGAATTCCTCTTCAACATTTCTCTTCAGGTATTCATAAGCCGTCCTCTGGGTAAAGAGCTCGGAATAAGTTCTTTCTTCGGCCATCGGACCCCTCATGAGCATAACCGTCTTACCCGGATTTTCTGATGAGGTGAGCACTTCGGCAGACTGGACAATTCCTTTTTGGTAGGTATATTGAAGCTTCTCCAGGATTAGCTCTTTCAGCCTTGTTTTTATCTTTTCGTCGATCTCGGGCTCTTCTTCTAAACCGGCCAGGTCAGTAGCATTTTCCTCAAAACGCGCGTAGTTCTGATTGACAATGCTGGTATCCATCCTGAAATAAGGCGCGAACACCTCCATAATGCTGTCCCTTTCGGCAGCCAGTTCAGCATCCGATTTGTATATGGGAAAATTAAAGGGGGCGATCAGATCTTCATGCATCCAGGGCTTTCCCTTTTGGAATTCATATTTGAATTTTCCGCCGATAGGGAACATGATGACCACCAACAGGGAGGTGATGAGGAAAAAGCTCAGGATTTGTATCCGCTTCCAGTTTCGCCTGAGAAATTCTGTGATCTTGCGCATGGGTTCCGGTTGTCTTGCAAAATTAGCAATAAAATTAAGAGTGTTGTTGAAATCCAATTAGTTATGATACAAATCCTTTCATTACATTTGTTTCATCAGGCTTAGGATCATGAAGGCACAAAATCCCGCAGCACTCTGTGAGATCGCGCTTGTACCCGTCCGCTCCCAACCCTATGAATCGGCGGAAATGCTGACCCAGTTGTTGTTCGGTGAATGTTTCGAGATGCTCGAAGACACAGGTCCCTGGGTACGGATAAGGAACATCAGTGATGAATACGAGGGATGGGTAGATGCTAAAGTGGTCCGGGCCATTGATGAAAAAAGACTGGCTCTTTTAGAAAAGGAAGAGATCCTTGTACAACCTCATCCGATCATCCATGCCGATAATTATCAGGGTCATCATCTGATACTACCTGCCGGTGCGCAATTAACGGGAGTTAAGGGGAAGTCTTTCCGGCACGGGGATATGATCTTCCGGACAGAAGTGGAACTGGCTATTGCCGACAAGGGTAACCGGGCATCCATTGTCGAGACCGCCCTCAGTTTTCAGGGAGCACCCTACCTATGGGGAGGTAAGTCTATTTTAGGTATGGATTGCTCCGGACTGGTACAGCTTGTTTTTTCCATACATGGAATTGCCCTGCCGCGCGATAGCAGGCAGCAGGTGAATGCAGGGAACCGGCTTGAATCGCTTGATGATCTGGCACCCGGGGACCTTTGTTTCTTCGACCATGAAAATGATATCATCAGTCATGCCGGTATCTACATCGGTCAGAACAGGATCATCCACTCCAGCGGATCGGTACGGGTGGATATCCTCGACGAAAAAGGTATCTATGACGAATCGGTTAAAAAATACATCCACCGCTTTCGCCAGGCTAAAAATGTGGTGGATTAATTTCGATTATACTTTTTTTAGACTATTTTAGAGGCAGATCAAAGCCGCGGCACCCATCATGTACGTATTTGGTCATTTTGCAAAGTTCCTGATCCTGGTCGTTGTCCTGGTGTTGATCTATCTTTTGTTGAGAAATCCTGGGAAGAAGCGGGATGAAGAGGAAGTGGATAATTCGTAGTTTTCGCTTTGCTGTTTTTCGGGACTTCGCTGTCAGAACGGTGCTCACACCCAATCCCCGCGCACTGATTTAGAATTTAGAATCTCATGTCATAGACCTCCACCTCCGGATGTTCCTCCGGGTTGAAGCTAAAAAATTTCCTCCCGGTGTTGATGCGGTTTTCCTGGCGGTTGATCTTCACCGTATGTATCTCCCCGTTTTTTTGTGCTAGTGAGATTTGCTGAAGCTTATCGCTATTCTTGTCGATATGTATTCGGATGCGGTGGTAGGATCTTTCCAGGTCGTAGGGATACAGATCGACCACCCAACGCGTTTTACCGTTCACTTGAATTTCTCCCTTTAAGCGGTATTTGAACCGGTCCTTGTAGCCTCTTAAGAACAATGCCGGGTTCGTGGTCAGAAGATCCTCTGCATTGGGATCAGGCTCACTTACATATACTTCCCGGACCTCTTTGTTGTAGTTCCACATGGTCTCACCGTCGAAGAATATCTCGGTCGCTCCATAGCTTAGCCTGAATTTGATGTCATCCATGGCTAAGGTACCCTCCTTGCTCGTGGTTTCACCGGTTTGTTGGGATTCATAGACATAATCGAATACCAGCCTGAACGGATAGTTCTTCTCGTTTTGCTTATTCAGATTATCCAGTATTTCTGCTGCTGCAGGATCTTGCTGGCCGTATCCAAAAAGGAATGTCGTTGCCCATATGAGGCAGGACCATATGATAGCTTTATTTGTCACTTTCTGTGCTTTCATGAGAATCGTTCAAATATTGTTCCAGACTGTACTCGTCCTGGAATTTCACCTGCCGGGCCTTGCTGCCTTCATAGGGACCGACGATCCCGGCTGCTTCCAGCTGGTCGATGATACGTCCGGCCCGGTTGTAGCCTATGGAAAATTTTCGCTGTATAAGGGAAGTGGAGCCTTGCTGATGCTGCACGACCAACCTTGCAGCATCTTCAAATAGTTCGTCTCTTTTACCGTTATCCATATCACCGAATCCGGATTCATCCTCTTCCTTAACTTCCGGCAGGAGGAAAGCAGAGTTAAAGCTTTGTTGTTCGCTAACGAAATCGGTGATGACATCAATTTCGCTTGTGTCAATAAAGGCACATTGCAGGCGGGTGAGTTCACTGCCATGGGAGATCAACATATCACCGCGACCCACCAACTGGTTGGCACCCGGGGTGTCCAGTATGGTCCTGGAATCCACCATTGCCGTAACTTTGAAGGCGATGCGGGCGGGGAAATTAGCCTTTATGGTACCCGTGATAATGTTGGTTGACGGTCGCTGTGTGGCAATGATCAGGTGGATGCCGACGGCCCGGGCCAATTGTGCCAGCCGGGCCAGGGGTGTCTCAATTTCACGTCCAGCCGTCATTATAAGGTCGGCGAACTCATCAACGATCATCACAATATAGGGCAGGTAGCGATGACCTTTTTGCGGATTCAGTTGACGGGAAATGAATTTCTGATTGTATTCCTTAATATTCCTGACCTTAGCCTTTTTGAGGAGATTGTATCGCTGGTCCATCTCAATGGTCAGGGATTGAAGCGTCCGGATAACGTGTTTGACATCATTGACTATGGGTTCTTCGATATCCGGCAACTTAGCCAGGAAATGTTTTTCTATCTTGCTGTATAAGGTAAGTTCAACCTTTTTGGGGTCGATCATGACGAATTTTAGCTGGGCCGGATGCATACGGTAAAGCAGCGAAGCAATGATGGCATTCAGTCCGACCGATTTACCCTGGCCGGTAGCTCCGGCAATTAATAAATGGGGCATCCTGGTCAGATCGAACATGTAGGTTTCGTTGGAAATGGTCTTGCCCAGGCCGATAGCCAGGTCAAATTTCGATTCCCTGAATTTTTTCGAAGATATGATGGAACGCATGGATACGATTTCCGGATTTTGATTGGGTACTTCTATCCCAATGGTGCCCCTTCCCGGTATGGGTGCGATGATCCTTATCCCGAGGGCCGCCAGGCTTAAGGCAATGTCATCTTCAAGATTTTTGATCTTTGAAATACGGATTCCCGGTGCCGGCACGATTTCATAAAGGGTGATGGTGGGACCGATGGTAGCTTTGATCTTATCGATCTGTATCTTATAATTCCCCAGGGTCTCCACGATACGGTTCTTGTTACTGATCAGTTCTTCATTGCTTACTTCAGAATTTCCCATGGAATGATCTTCCAGAAGCTCCAATGGGGGGTACTGGTAACGGGACAGTTCCAGGGTGGGATCGAAATCTTCCCGGTCCTGACCGGTGAATTCCCCACTTTGCGTAAGCTCCTCCTTGAGTTGTTCGACGGTCAGTTTCACACCCCCTTCCTGTTCAGCCAGGTCACGGGTGGCAAAGCGCAGTTCTTCAGGGACTTCTTCCTCTTGTACAGCTCCGTTTTTTTCAAGGCCTTCGGGTTCACTGATTTTTTCTTTCTGTTTTTCTTCAAAATTGTCCGATTCATCATTTGGCTCTTCAGTATCTTCTGTATCTTCAGCAGCCACCTGCCGTATTAAGAATTGGATAAGACGGTTTACTGATGGGTATGAGGACAGCACGATAAAGGTAAACCAAACAAAAATAATCAATAAGAGCGCTCCGGTGCGTCCCAAAATGGTATTAAGCCATTCACTCATATAATATCCGTGTGCCCCGCCCGGTCCGCTTCCCAGAAAGCCGGAGGCTTCAGCGAAAATATATCCCATGGTAACGGAAATAATGATCATCGCGGAAAGAGCAATCAGGACAGTCCTTCTTAGAGGCAGAAGCCGTATTCCAAATAGTCTTGTCCCGGCAATGAACAGCAGAAAGGGCACCAAAAGGGAGGACAAGCCGAACCATTTATGGATAAATACATTGGAAAGCCATGCACCGGCTCTTCCTGCCCAGTTTTCAGCACGAAGGTCCAGTCCGGAAGTTATATGCTCCCAGTCGAAGCTCTGATCCACCTTCCAGGTAAAAAGATAAGAAACAAAGGACAGGGTCATGTAGAATGAGAACAGGATAATAAAGGATCCCAATACCATCTTGATCCTTTCATCCCTGAACAATAACAGGATACCGTTTCTCTTGTTTCTTTTTTTTGTTTTGACCGGCATGGGTAATCAACGGGTTTAATTCGAAGAACAAAGATAGAAAGCAATTCGCTTTTTATTCAAGCAACATCTGTAAAATACTTTCCATATCCGTTCTCGAGATGGTGATGTATTCATCAGGGACCTTGAATTGCCTGGCGGGGATCTTTTTGGGTTCCACCCTGGAGGCACGGAGATGCATTCTCACGTTGAGCAGGTCAATCTGGAATTCCATCAGTGTTCCTTCCACCTCCCGGAAGGGATTCATTGCATTGGGCGAATCAACATCTATCCTATTGGTATAATAGACCATGAACCTGCTGGTGTCGGAACCGGAAAGCACTGCCTGCATAGCCTTGCATTCCAGCCCGGCCAGGGTTTTAACCGTGTCAACAGGGACCAGTTTCATTTGATCCATGGTCCCATAACAGCAGGGCAATTCACCCTTTTTGCCGTAATAGACATATTTCTTATCTGAAAATTTCAGCAATGTTGCAGTGGTACTGTTTTTCAGATCGGTAATGTTGGTTACTGAAAAAATGCCGAGAAATCCCTCTATGGTATTACTGGTCATGTGTTTATTGAATAAGAGGACCATTTTCCTGGGCAGCATCCATTCGGAATAATTCTTTAAATTCTCTTCTATATAGCTAAGCTTATATTCAATAATACCTTCTTTGATCTTCTTTTCTTTTTCTCTCCTTTCGCCGCAGGAAAAAGTCAGTAATACTAACAACACACTGATCAGGCTAACGCGCATGAATATTTTACAGTAAGATGAATGCTCTAAAATACTAATTCTAATTGGAAATTAGCGACTTTGAATGGGCGGACCGAAAGTCGGTATGATATAATATTAAAGACTGTTGTTAAACAATGGTTTTGGCATTATTCTGAGATTGCGAATTGATTAGTTTTGTATCCTCAATATGAACAGGATGAATAAACTTGCTGTAGTCGCGCTGGGTGGTAATGCACTCCTGAGAGGAGACCAGGCAGGAACCATTGAGGAACAGGAACAAAATACCACCGATACACTGGAAAACCTGGTCTTTTTATTGAACGAAGACTACAATCTGGTTCTCAGTCATGGCAACGGTCCCCAGGTGGGGAATATCATCATGCGCAATGATGCAGGGGAACAGGTCTATGGCATACCCCAGATGCCTATTGATATTTGTGTTGCTGATTCACAGGGTGGTATCGGCTATATGATCGAAAGGATGCTTTTGAATGTCCTGAACAAGCATAAGATCGACAGGGAAGTGGTAACCCTGGTTACCCAGGTCGTTGTCAACAAGGATGATTCTGCCTTTAAGGACCCCGCCAAACGCGTAGGAAAGATATATACCCGGGAAAAAGCCGACAGGCTGCAACGGAAAAAGGGATGGATATTCAAGGAAGAGTTAAAAAAGGAAGGGGGCCGGCGCAGGGTTGTACCTTCGCCGCATCCTGTAAGGATCATGAATGAAAAGGTTGTTGAAAATATGGCCCGGCAGGGTATTATTGTCATTGCATCGGGTGGAGGGGGCATACCTGTATACATTGATGAAAAAGGGGATATACGGCCCTCGGAAGCCGTTATCGATAAAGACCTGGCGTCTTCATTGATGGCAGCTCGTATCGGAGCCGATGAATTTTATATTCTTACCGATGTGCCCTATGTTTATCTGAATTATAAAAAACCGAATCAACAAATCGTTGAATTCCTTGACCACGAGGATACTACGCGCTTTCTGAATGAAGGGATGTTCGGGGAAGGATCCATGGCGCCGAAGATACGGGCCTGTCTTCAGTTTATTGAGCAAGGGGGTCAGAAATCGGTCATTACCGAAGCCTTCAAGCTGGAAGACAAGCGCTACGGAACCAAAATTACCATGCAGTACGATTCTTAGTGGCCGGTTTCTGGTTTCTGGCTGCTGGTCGTTGGCAATGCTTCCAACGGCAGGCGACAAGCCACCAGAAACATTTTGAATAATTTTCAAATTATTAAAATCCAAAGTATTTTCTTTTACTACTTTTGCAGTCTAAAATGACAATTATGGCTTTTAACCTACGCAACCGGCACTTTTTGAAACTCCTTGATTTTACTCCGGATGAGATACGTTTTTTACTGGACCTTTCTTTTACGCTCAAGCGGGCTAAATACAGCGGTACCGAACAGCACCGGCTGAAGGGCAAGAATATTGCCCTGATCTTTGAGAAAACCTCTACCCGTACCCGCTGTGCTTTTGAAGTGGCTGCCTATGATCAGGGTGCCCATGTTTCTTATCTGGGACCCACGGGCTCACAGATCGGTAATAAAGAATCGATGAAAGATACGGCCAGGGTCCTGGGCCGTATGTACGACGGAATCGAATACCGGGGCTTTGGTCAGAAGATTATAGAACAACTGGCCAAATATGCCGGGGTACCCGTCTGGAACGGTCTTACCGACGAGTTTCATCCAACCCAGGTGTTGGCTGATTTGATGACCATGCAGGAACATTGCGACAAACCCCTTTCAGATATCAAATTTGCCTACCTGGGGGATGCCCGGAACAACATGGGCAATTCACTCATGGTGGGCGCTGCCCAGATGGGTATGGATTTCAGGGCCGTTGCTCCCAGGCAGAATCAACCCTCTGAAGAGCTGGTCAAATCGTGTGGGGAAATTGCATCAACAACCGGTGCTTCCGTTACTCTAACAGATGACCCGGGGAAAGGGGTGAAGGATGTTGACTTTTTGTATACCGATGTATGGGTTTCCATGGGAGAACCTGAAGAGGTGTGGGAACAACGGATAGAATTAATGAAGGACTACCAGGTTAATTCAGAGCTCCTGAAAAAGACGGGTAATCCCAAAGTTAAGTTCCTGCATTGTTTACCGGCCTTTCATAACAGGGAAACAAAAGTAGGAGAGGAGATATACAATAAATTTGGCCTGGAATCCATGGAGGTTACCGAAGACGTATTCGAATCAAAGTACTCTATTGTTTTCGAAGAAGCCGAAAACCGCGTCCATACCATTAAAGCGGTTATGGTGGCCACCCTGGGTGAATGAGTCTGGTTTCTGGCCTCTGGCCTTTGACCTTACACCCACACCCAATCCCCACACCCTCATTCTGAATTCTGAATTAATAAGGCTACTTCCTACTTCCATTAATTTCTCCCCTCATTTTGTGAATTGTGGATTTTTTTTTCATAACTTGTATGAAGTTCAACATTTTACACGTTCAAATGATCTTATATGTCGGTAACATAGCTTATTCATTATCTGACGAGGACCTGAAAAAAGTATTTGAAGAATATGGAGAAGTTAATGCGGCTAAAATCGTCAGATACAAAAGCAGCGGCAGATCAAAGGGTTATGGTTTTGTTGAAATGCTCAATGAAGAGGAAGCGGAAAAGGCTATTGGCGAACTGGAAGGCAAGATCGTTCAGGGCCGGAATTTGAGAGTAGCTAAAGCAAAAATCCAGACCTTCACGGAGTAAGTCTGGTTTTCATCACCCTGTTTTTCAGGACCGGATTCAACAGGGGTCTTTATTACTCAGGCTGTAAAAAACGCTCTGACAAAGTAATATGTCATAGTCAGGGATGCGGCTAGTTTTAATCCAACACCAGTCAGAAAACCCAGGAAGGAACCAAAGCCGGCTCTGAATGCCTGCCCGGATTCCTTACCGTCAATTACTTCACCAATAACGGCACCGACGAAAGGTCCCACGATAATTCCCAGGGGTGGGAAAAAGAATAATCCGAGGACAAGACCGATCACGGCTCCCCAGATCCCCTTTTTTGATCCTCCGAAACGTTTTGTTCCCCACATGGGCACGATATAGTCCAAAACGGTAACCAGGATGGCCAGAAAGGCAAAAAACAATAAAAATGCAGCACTGAAATCGCCCCAGCGGGTGAAATGCAACATCAACAGTCCCGCGAAACTCACCGGCGGACCCGGGATCACGGGTAAGACGCATCCCAGAATGCCCAGGATGATCAATATTATACCTAATCCAACAAGCAGGAAATCTACAACCATTTCGGTATTGTCAGGTGTTGCGCGTTACGGGTAAGAAATCAAAAACCACGCGTAACCCGTAACCCGAAACACGTAACGATATTTTACATCTTCAATCTTACATCTTCAATCACCGTGTACCCCACTTTCTCAATAGCCCCTGCAATCTCTTCCGGGGTGGTTTTGGTTTTATCGTAACTGACTTTCGCTACCGAACCAAGGTGTGAAGCTTTCACTTCTTTGATCCCTTCTAATGAGGCTACAGATTCCTGCACGGTTTCTTCACAACCGGTACAGGTCATGCCGTGAACCGTAAATTCTGTTTCAATAAGGTTTTCAGGAGCGATTGCAATGCTTTCGGCGGTCCCTTCAGATTCATCCTGCTTTTTCTGCTCTGACTGACAGGACAAAATGAAAACAGGGAGGAGCATGAATAAGATAAACTTTATCATCATAATGTTCTTTTATTGTAAGCGGTAAAAATATACAATTATTCCGAAGGGCAGAACAAAGAAAAAATGTTCCGCGTTCAGCTTTTTGCTTCCTAAGTTGTAATTCCATATATTTATTTCTTATCGGTTCCTTCTGTGTATCTTGGAAGACTACGACAATATATTGAATAAGCTTAGCGATTTTCTGGGTAAGAATCCGGGAAACCTCAATATCCTTGAGGAGCAGATTGACGTTGACTTGCAGATGGAATATTTTGAGAAATCGAAGAACCGTAATAAAGACCTTGATCCAGAACAGATTCTGGGTCGGAAAGATGAGATTTATAATACGAATGAACCGGAAGCTAAACGAAAAGAGCTTTTTACACAACTGGCGGCCCTGGAGAATGTAGAAGCATTTCGTGTGCTCGAGTCTTATGTGAAATCATCCTGCAAGGAACTCAGAAATTGGGCCATCCTGGCTTTTCAGGAGAGCAGGATGTTGTTGGAAAGCAAATTCCTGGATGAAAGCCAGGTTTTCATTTCCACCGGATTGGGTGGGAAAGGTGAAAAACTGAGGTATTTCATTGTGCTTATTAAGCACAACGATAAACAGTTCTCCCCCTTGCAGAAGAAAATAACCAGGAGTGAGCTTCGTTATTGTTTTTCCCTCTATGACAGTGATGTGGAAAAGATACAATTTACCGGACGTTTCTGTACCATTGTGGCATTTATCCCTTTGCAGGCCAACATAAAAACGGTTATACGCGACTGCATAGAGGAAACAAACATTTTTGGCAATTTTTTGATGAAGAATTTTATTGTGACCAATGTAAAAATGATGGACCGGGGAGAGATAGAAGAATTTATTGATAAGAATAACTCATCAGCAATTAATCCGCCTTCGCGGTCCGCTTCGGCGGACTAGAAGGTATGGGATAATTGGCTTCACCGAGCTCGTAAACCCGGTTCCCCGGAGCTTGCTCCGGAATTCAGGGTCCAGGGCTTGCCCTGGGGTCCATACCAATTGATTAAAAGCTATTGCAATGGCGAAGGACACGATGATCAATATGGCTGTTCAGTTTTTACCCCGTTCCAAAGGCATGCATAGCTATGACCTTGTTGATGAAGCAATTGAGGTTATAGAGGAATCCGGACTGAAACACAGGGTTTGCCCCTTTGAAACCGTTGTGGAAGGTCACTGGGATGAGCTTATGAAACTCCTGGAAGCAATGAAGGAGCGGTGTTTTGCAGAAGGAGCTTTGGAAATCCTGGTCAACATCAAGCTGCAGATGAAAAAGGATGCTGATGTTCACATAGAAGACAAAATGCAGAAATACTCTTGAGCTAACCGCCACTTGGACGATTAACAAAACACCCCTCGATTGCCGAACCAAGACTGCATGCCCGACAGGCAGGGAACCAAGTTCCGATAGCTATCGGGAAAGGAACTAAGGAACCTGGGAACTCCTAAGATTTATCCTCAAGATCCTCGAAATCTACATCACTGGAATAGTTCTCGGAAACGGTTTCTTCAACCTGATTCGTTTTTTCCTCCTTGTCTTCGGGTAATTCTGTCATTTCAGGAGCTGAGTCCCGAATGAATTGAATGGCTTCGGCCAATCCCTCCGAAAACTTGTCGAAATCTTCCTTGTAGAGAAATAACTTGTGTTTTTCGTAGAAAAATCGACCATCCCGGTTGAATCTTTTTTTACTTTCGGTAATGGTCAGGTAATAATCATTTCTTCGGGTCGCTTTAACATCGAAGAAATACGTTCTTTTTCCCGCCCTGACAGGCTTGGCGAAAATCTCTTCACGTTCTGAATTTTGCGCGTCAGTTTTCTCTGTTCCTTCGGACATCATGCATTAGTTTAGTTAATGGTTGTCAATTGTTTTCAAAAATAAAAAAATATTTATGAAAAAGTCATAATTTAGTCGCTTTTGAGCCCTTGTAGCTTAAATAACTCTTATTTAGATAGTTTCAAAAAAAGGACTTGATTGAAGTTTATTTCATCTTTACCTTTACGAGGTTCTTTTAAATTATGCTTAGCAGGAGATATTTAAGAATAAAAACCTTTCAGATCCTTTATGCCCACTATCGTTCGGGCATAAAAACCATAAATCAGTCTGAAAAGGAACTGCTTCACAGCATTGAGAAATCCAGACAGCTTTATTATTTGTTACTGATCTTACTGGTGGACATGGTGCAATACATCCGGGAAAGGATTGACCTGGCCCGGCAAAAACGGATTCGCGGACCTGAAGACATCAATCCCAATACCCGCTTCGTGAATAATAAATTAATCACACTTATCGAGGACAATGTCCACCTGAGAAAAATCATAGAGCAGGAAAAACACTCCTGGGTAAATCATCCGGAAATGATCAGGAAGCTATTTGAGCTCTTTGCTGATACTGATATCTACAAAGAATACATGGCAGGTCCGGAGCCCGGTTTTGCTGAAGATAAGAAGGTAGTGATTGATTTTTACAGGTACGTGGTTTATAATTACGAGGACCTGTACCAGGTGCTTGAGGAAATGAGCATTTACTGGAATGATGAGGCAGATTTCATGATTGAAATGCTTATCAAGGTGATCAAAAAATGCAAGAGTGAAGATACTGAACCGGATTGGTTGGCTTATCCATCAATAGACAAGGAAGATATAGACTTTGTAAAGAAGCTGTTCAGAAAAAGTATTCTTAAGGAAGAAGATTATACCGGCTTGATCAATAGCTCGGTAAAAAACTGGGAGCTTGAAAGAATTGCTTTCGTCGACAGATTATTAATGCAAATAGCCATTACCGAGATAACCGAATTTCCTAACATTCCCACCAAGGTCAGTTTGAATGAGTACATTGAAATTGCCAAATATTACAGCACCATTAAAAGCAGTAACTTCATTAATGGGATTCTGGACAACATCATTCAAAAATTAAAAAAAGACAATAAACTTTTCAAAAGCGGCCGGGGATTGATAGGAGAATAATGATGTTGCCAGGGTTGGTTTTTATTACTTACTTTGCATGATCATTTGACAATATGAACCGGTATATTGGGTTTATTCTATTGCTTTTGTCCGGACTCTTCTCATGCCAGATGCCTGACGAGAAGAATAATTCGGCAGAAAATCAGACTGTGCAGGGAGGACATCCGGAGATAGATTTCATTACGGTGCAACATGATTTTGGTGAGATCACCGAAGGTGAAAAGGTGGCCTACAGCTATTTTTTCACCAATACCGGGGAAGCTCCCCTTATTATCAACCGGGTAGATGCCGGTTGTGGTTGCACGGCTCCCGAATGGACCGATGAACCCGTATCAGCCGGTGAAAAAGGTTTTGTAAAAGTGGTATTCGACAGCAGTGACCGATGGGGAAGGCAGAATAAATCAGTTAGTGTCAGAAGCAATGCCGTCGATAATCCGGTCGTGGTCCTTCGTTTTACAGCGGAAATAATCAATACGCAATAATTTTATTTACTAATTAAGAAAAAATGGATCTATTTATTCTATTGCAAGCACAGCAGCCGGGAGGGAATCCTTTAACATCCTTTTTACCCCTAATCCTGATCATACTGGTATTTTATTTCTTCATGATCCGGCCCCAGGTAAGAAGGCAAAAAGAGCTGAAGAATTACAGGAGACAGTTGTCCAAAGGAGACAAGATTGTCACCACAGGTGGAATCTATGGAAAAGTAACAGACGTTAAAGAACAGTCGGTGACGGTTGAGATCTCAGATAATATCCGGGTAAAGATTGATAAAAACGCGGTTTTGAGAGACACTTCAGATCTGGGTAGTCAGCAAAAATAAATGGTTCTCGGTTCTCGGTTAATTGTTCCGGGTTTTTAATCAAGTTCTGATTCTTTGATGAACTTTTGTATATGGAGGATAAAAAACGTCGGGATAGTATTGAGTCCAGGTTGTTCAGGCCTTTTTTCCGACTGACGCAAAGGGAAAAGGTGAAACTGACCAGGCGCCTCTCCATTTTTGTATTTTTTGTTCTCGTATCCGTTTTACTCTGGTTTATCAATGCGCTGGGAAAGGACTACAATACAGAACTTAGCTATCCGGTTCGTTATGTGAATATGCCCCGTAACAAAATACTGGTTAATAATCCACCGGATCAACTCATTATTACTGTCAATGGATACGGCTATACCCTGCTTCGCTATAAGCTGGGTGCCCGTGAATTACCTCTTGTATTCAATGTTAATTCATTTGCACTGAACCGCGTTGATACCGGTCAGGGTGACTATTTTTTCATTTTGTCGGATTTTGCCAAGGGCCGGCTCGAAAGTCAACTGCCGGGTGAATTCGAGATACTTGATATCCAACCTGATTCTTTGGTATTTCATTTAACCGATATATCCAGAAAAATGGTACCTGTGCGATCCCTGGTGGAAATCGAACTGGAGAAACAGTTCATGCTCCGGGGTAAACCGAAAATTGAACCGGACAGCATACAGGTGGGCGGTCCCCAAAATATTATAGATACCCTGAATGCAGTATATACTGAAGAAATAAAAATCCGTTCCCTGGATAAATCAACCTCTCTGACCGTTGAACTGAAGCCTGTTCCGAAAGTTCAATTTGGAGTTCCAGGAGTAAACCTGAGCCTGCAAGTCGAAAAATATACAGAATCCGGTTTTAAGGTTCCACTCGAGACCATCAATGTTCCCGATTCTCTTGTCATGAAAACTTTCCCATCTGCAGTAGATGTTTCATTTTACGTGGGACTTGATAATTATGAGTCTGTGCAACCCGGCTTATTTCATGCATATGTAGATTATAAAAACATTGAGGATTTGACAGAAAACCGAATTCCCGTAGTTCTTGACCGGGTTCCGGAAGCTGTTTCCAACGTGAAGTACGGTCCTAGAGAGGTAGAGTTTATCATCGAGAAAAAATGAAAATCCTGGGGATTACGGGAGGAATAGGTAGCGGCAAAAGCCTGGTAAGTTCTGTCTTTGTCCGGTTGGGAGTGCCTGTTTATTATGCCGATAAGGCCGGAAAACAAATATTGGCAGGGAATCCTGAAGTTAAGGAAAAAGTCGTGGAAATACTGGGTCTGGAAAGTTATTCCGGTGAAAAGCCAAATAATAAGTATATTGCCAACCGCGTGTTCAATGATGGAAGTAAACTGGAAGAATTGAACCGAATCATTCACCCGGCCGTTCGTCAGGATTTCCTCGAGTGGCTGAAACAACAGTTTCAAAATAAATATGTTATTGAGGAAGCGGCCATTCTGTTTGAATCGGGAGCATGGAAATTCATGGATAAGATCCTTGCAGTTATTGCTCCGGATGAACTTCGAATAAAACGAGTCATGAAACGGGACGGAGTGAGCAGGCAAGATGTTCTAAGAAGAATGGAGCAACAGTGGCCACAGGATGAATTGGCCAAACGTTGTGATTTTTTGATACATAATGACGGTAGTCAGTTAATATTGCCCCAAATTCTTCAGATACACGATAAAATGTCGAATAAAAACCAGGAAGGATAATTGATGGCAAAATTTGGCAAGTGGATTGGTGCAGGACTGGGTTGGGCTTTCGGGGGTCCCATAGGGGGCTTGCTGGGCTTTGCTGTCGGTTCTATGTTTGACGCAACAAGTTTCAGTACCGGTGAGGTGAAGCAGGAACACAGGACCACTACCGGCGATTTTGTCATGAGTCTCCTGGTTTTGGTCGCTGCCATGATGAAGGCCGATGGCAGGGTTACCCGGTCAGAACTCAACTACGTTAAATCCTACTTTATCCGGTCTTTTGGTGAGGCTTCAGCACGGGAGGCTGTTCGCATGCTCGGGGACCTGGTCAAACAAAACATACCTGTAGGCGATGTCAGCAGACAAATTAGAAAAAGCCTTGATTATTCCTCTCGATTGCAATTACTGCATTTCCTGTATGGTATCTCACAGGCCGACCAACGGATCCATCCTGAAGAGATCAGACTGATCGATCACATAGCCGTTCAGATGGGTATCAGTGAAGCCGACCGGAATTCCATCAAATCCATGTTCGTTAAATCAACCGATGCTGCCTATAAAATATTGGAAATCGATCCTTCAGCCCATGATGAAGAAGTGAAAAAAGCCTACAGGAAAATAGCCAACAAATACCATCCGGATAAGGTTTCTTATCTTGGGGAAGAATTTAAGGAAGTTGCCCATGAAAAATTTCAAAAAGTGAATGAAGCATATAATGTCATTAAAGAAGAACGGGGAATTTCTTAGGTCACAGAGTAAAATTGAGTTACACGAAGCAGTTTGATCATTTTTCTCTGTGGTTCTCCTTTTTCTCTGTGCTTCTGTGAATCCTAAAGCAATTAATAAATAAATCAAACAATCAATAAATGCTCAAAGATTATCTGGCCATATCAGGACAGCCCGGTCTGTTTAAATTCATATCCGATGCACGGAACGGGATCATCGTGGAATCCCTTCTGACCGGCAAAAGAATGCATGTAAGCGCTGCCGCACAGGTCAGCTCCCTGGAAGATATTGCTGTTTACACCGAAACGGAAGACCTGCCTCTCAGGGAAGTCTTAAAGAAGATCCTTGAAAAAGAGGAGGGAGGCCCGTCCATCAACCACAAATCGGATCCGGAAACATTGAGATTCTACTTCAGGACAATTCTTCCGGAATATGATCCGTCCCGGGTTTACGTGTCTGACATAAAAAAGGTGATCCAATGGTATAATATCCTGCAGGAGAAAGAACTATTGAACTTTAAAGAGGAAAAAGCAAAAGAAGAAGAAAAAACAAAAAAAGAAGAGAAAACCGAAAAGGCGGAAGAGAAAAAAAATCAATAAAGAAAAAGTAATTGACTCTCCTGGCGGCAAGCAGCAAGGAACCTTTAGCCCGGCGGAGCCAATCATCGATTAATTGTTTATTTTAATGGTGCTCGCTTACCCCGCGGCAGAGCAACGGGGAACGCGCTCGCGTAATTCAATTTAGAATTTCGTTTCGAATCTCGAATTTAGAATTTAGAATTTCCATCTTTTGCTTCCTCCCAAATCTTATCCATTTCCCCAAGGGTCATGTCTTTGAGTGACCGGCCCTTGAGCAGGGTTTGTTCTTCCAGGTAGTTAAATCGCTGAATGAACTTTTTATTCGTTTTTTCAAGGGCGGTTTCCGGATCAATGCCGTATAATCGTGCCGCGTTGATCAGGGAAAAGAAAAGATCGCCGAATTCCTGTTCCGTTTTTTCCTTGTCACCGCTTTCCACCTCATCTTTTAATTCCTCTATTTCTTCACATACTTTGTCCCATATCTGGTATCTTTTATCCCAATCAAATCCTACGGCTCTTGCTTTTTCCTGTATACGGCTGGCCTTGATCATGCTGGGAAGTCCTTCAGGGACGCCGCTGAGGACTTTTTTCCCTTCCCGCATCTTTAATTCTTCCCAGTTTTTTTTCACATCCCGATCGTCCTTCACCACTACATCGCCATAAATATGCGGATGCCGGTAAACCAGTTTCTGGTTCAGGGATTGCATGACATCGGCTATGTCAAAGGCTTTTTTTTCTTCGGCAATCTTTGCATAGAATACAATATGCAACATCAGGTCACCCAGCTCCTTGCATATATCTTGCAGATCCTGCCTGGTGATGGCCTCGGCCAGTTCGTAAGTTTCTTCAATGGTCAGGCTCCGAAGGGATTCCAGGGTTTGTTTCCGGTCCCAGGGGCATTTCTCCCTGAGCTCGTTCATGATCTCCAGTAGTTCTCTGAAAGCTGTTAATCTTTCTTCCATGGAATTTTTCATACTTCAATCTTTAAATTTAACCCGTACATTCGAGTTGACCTGTAAACTCAGTAAATCTGCAGCATTGCCCCGGTTGATTGCTATCTCCAATAATCCGCAGGAATTAAACAGGGCCAGTAATTCACCGGGCGGGCTCTCGTGATAGAAATGATTGATCTTACTGATCTTATAGTGATTGCTGTGGATGAATATTTCGAATTTCTTTCCTTTGCCCACCCTGTTGAACAAATCCTGGCTGATATTGGTTATGGCGTTTTTAAAACTGTCAATATGGATCACACTGCCGTTGATCACCTTATCGTCGATAACGGCACGCATCGGGGTAGATTTCTGATAATCCCTGACCGCTTTGCCCAGTTGTTCCATTCTTTCTCCCTTCGCCAGCCTGCATGCTGCCCGTGCAAATACATCCAGACCAATAAAACTGGTAGCTTCACCGGGTGTTTCCAGGGCAATGATCTTCGCGGGATCCTCTCTGCACAGCAATCCGAAAACACCACTATCTGAGGCAAGGAAATATTGATCCTGGTAGGCTACTGCCAGATAATGCTTACCGGATTCTACTTCACTGTTCACGGCTATGATATGAATGGTTCCGGCCGGGAAATGCGGATAGGAATTACGGAGTATGAAAGCCGCCTGTCCAATGTTGAAGGATTGAATGTTATGGGATACATCAACGACCGTAGCCTCAGGATAATCTTTCAGAATCCTGCCTTTCAGGACCGCGAGATAAAAATCTTCTCGGTTCCAGTCGGATGTTATCGTAATAATCGGCATAGCCCCTTTGGTAGCTTTAGCTTTATTGGATTATGAGAAAAATAAACTTATTTTGTAGTCTTCAAAAGTAAATATTCTTCCGCAATATTAATGATGGAGAAAAGCATATATTTGGAAGGTGTCGATCCGGTTTGGTTTTGGGGTGTGAAGAACGAAAGGTTCAAGAAGTTGCAGGACACTTTTCCGAAGCTCAAGATCGTGACTCGCGGCAACGAACTTAAAATAGCAGGAGAACCAGGTGAGGTCGAGCGATTTGAGCAGACTGTCGATCAGCTCATTGAATACTTTCAGCGATTTAACAGAATTGACGAATCGGATGTGGAGAATATTATACACGGCAATGATGCTCAGGAAATTCAGAAAAGGGAAATACCTGAAGATACTTTGCTTTTTGGAGAATCGGGAAAACCCATCCGGGCCCGTACCGTCAATCAGAAAAAACTTGTAGAGGAATCCAGAAAGCATGACCTGGTTTTCGCAATCGGACCGGCCGGTACCGGCAAGACTTACACGGCTATTGCCCTCGCGGTTCGTGCTTTGAAGTACAGGGAAGTAAAACGCATCATACTCACAAGGCCGGCCGTTGAAGCCGGTGAAAAGTTGGGATTCTTACCCGGGGACTATAAGGAAAAATTGGATCCATACCTGCAACCGCTCTATGATGCCCTGGACGATATGATCCCATCGAAGAAGCTGAAATATCTGCTTGAAGACAAAACCATACAGATTGCCCCCCTTGCCTATATGCGCGGCAGGACCCTGGATAATGCCTTTGTAATCCTGGACGAGGCTCAAAATGCTACAGAAAGCCAGCTGAAAATGTTTTTGACCCGTATGGGACGAACCGCAAAATTCATCTTAACAGGAGATATAACCCAAATCGATTTACCGGACAAAAAAGATTCCGGGTTGGTTTATACTTTAAATCTGCTCAAAAATGTCAAGGGACTGAGCACTGTTTATTTTGACGACCGGGATATTATTCGCCACAAACTTGTAAAATATATTGTAGCAGCATACAATAAGAATCCCGAAAAAGATTAATTTTTTAAACCAGATAAGATGAATGAAGCACTTGTAAAAACAAATTTTCATTTCAAGAACCAGAAAGATGTCTATCACGGAAAGGTCCGGGATGTATATAACATCAATGATGAATTTCTGGTTATGGTCGTTAGCGACCGTATATCTGCCTTTGATATCGTCCTGCCCAGGGGAATTCCTTTTAAAGGTCAGGTGCTGAACCAGATAGCCAATAAATTTCTGGATGCCACCAAAGATATTGTTCCCAACTGGAAACTGGCATCACCCGATCCGATGGTCATGGTGGGTCATTATGCCAAACCTTATAAGGTAGAAATGGTGATCCGGGCTTATCTGACAGGACATGCATGGAGGGAATACCGTTCGGGAAAAAGATCACTTTGCGGTGTGCCCTTGCCGGAAAACCTGGATGAGCATGATCGATTGCCCGAACTCATACTCACACCGACCACCAAGGCAGAAACCGGGCATGATGAGGATATCAGCCGGGACGAGATTCTGGATCAGGGCCTGGTACCTGAAGAGGATTACCTCCAGTTGGAATCCTATACCCGAAAATTATTCGAACGGGGAACCCAAATGGCCGCAGATAAGGGATTGATCCTCGTGGATACCAAATATGAATTTGGCAAAAAAGATGGTACAATTTATTTGATCGATGAGATACATACACCCGATTCTTCGCGTTATTTTTATAAAGACGGTTACGAGGATCGTCAGGAGCGAGGCGAACAACAAAAACAACTTTCAAAGGAATTTGTGCGCCAGTGGCTGATCGAACGGGATTTTCAGGGTAAGGAAGGCCAGGTGGTTCCTGAAATGCCGGATGATTTCATTCAGAGTGTCTCGGAAAGATACATTGAGTTGTATGAAAAAATTACGGGTGAGAGCTTTCAGAAAGAGGATACCTCGGATATTCAAGCAAGAATTGAAAGAAACATAAATAATTATTTACAAAGCTTATAGCTGATAAATGCTTTGCCGCTCCTTCCTCATATTGGTCATCTTATTGAAAATGGCCCAATTGACCTGTGCTCAGGAGCCGGATAAACCACCGGTCAAAAAATCTGAGAATAAGGTTATACTGGAAGGGAAAGTTTATTACATCCATATCGTTCAGGAGGGACAGACCCTTTATTCCATTGCAAGGGCATATGGAGTTACAGAAAGAGATATCGTTCTTGAGAATCCGGATGCTTTTGCAGGACTGCGAACCGGTCAGGTCCTTAAAATACCTGAAGAGTCTGTCGTTGAGGAAGTTGAGATTAAGCCTTCCGAGAAATACCTTTACCACGTTATCAAACAAGGAGAGACCCTTTATTTTCTTTCGAGAAAATACGGGATTCCGGTCGGGACGATAGAAGAACATAACCCCGAGGTAAAATACAGTGATCTGCAAATCGACCAGGTCATCCGTATCCCACGGATCAGACAGGATACGATAAAGACCCCGGCAGACAGTACTCCCCAACCCGATTCAACACAGTACGAACAGCATTTTGTTAAGCCGGGACAAACCCTTTTCTCCATTTCCGGAAAATACGGGGTTTCCATTGAGGACCTTATCGCTGTAAACCCAAGTTTGCAGGAAAAAGAGCTTCAATCCGGTCAATGGATCAATATTCCGGTTCCATTGATATATGAGTCGCCTGCTGATTCAATGCTTGCGGGAATACTCCCCGGAGATTCCATCCAAATCCACGAACTGCCCGAATATGATCCCCTGAGCTTTGAAATTATGGAAAGAAAGGTGGATTGCCAGCCTTTGGAGGGCAAACGGCGCTATCTGAACAGGGAATACAATATTGCCCTTCTGTTGCCCCTGATGATCGAGTCAAATGAGATGCGGGATACCCTGTTCACCAGGGAACAAGATAAAAGCAACCGGGAGAACGTACAAGCCTATTCACTATTGGATCCCAGGAGTGTCAATGCCATAGAATTCTATGAGGGCTTTTTGCTCGCGATCGATAGCATAAAGAAAAAGGGCTTGAATATTAACCTCCATGTTTTTGATACAGAAAGAAGTCCGCAAAACGTGCGGGCAATCCTTTCTAAACCGGATATGACTGACATGGATCTAATCGTGGGGCCCTTCTATTCCTTTAATGTGGAGATTGTTACAGGTTTTGCCCTGTTTCATCACATCCCCATGGTAAGCCCGGTTTCAACCGACAGGCAGTTCATCAATGGAAATCCTTACGTTTTTCAGTTTTGTCCCTCGGAGATTATCGAGACCAAAGCTGCGGCAGAATTTTTGAAAAACCAGGCCGATAAGAACATCCTTATCATCTATTCGGGCGATTCTGCTGAATTGGATATAATCAGGCGCTATAAGGCCGAGATCCTTAAATCAATGATATTCCAAAGGCCCCTGGAACAAATCGCCTTCAGTACTGTAATCGCCAATGATACCTCAGAGGTGGACCTGTCTGAATATCTAACCAAGGACAAGGCCAACCTGGTCCTTATCCCTTCAAGCAGCGAGCCTTATGTAAGCACGATAATGGCCCGGCTAAATTTCCAGGAGCTGGATTATGATATCACCGTATTTGGTCTGCCGGCCTGGGTAAACTTCATAAACATAGACCTGGACTATTTTCACAGGCTCAAGGCCCATTATTTGACCCCATTTTATTTTAAACCAGGGGATAAAGAGCTCTGGCCCTTTATGGATAAGACCAGAACGCTGCTGGATCATATTGCCTACAGAACTACGACCAAAGGCTATAATTTTTTATATCTGGGATTTGATGTCGGTTACCTTTTCCTTGATGCCTTTATCCGATATGGAGAACATATGCATCACTGTTTCGAAAGGCAAGGCATGAAATTGTTGTTATCCGATTATCACTTTGAACGGGGCAATCCTTTCAGCGGCTATGAAAACAAGTCCATTCAGTTCGTTGCTTATGATACCGACTTCATGATAAGGGTTATCCCCGCCAGGGATTACAGGTACTGATCGATATAGCGTTTCACATCAAATTTCCGCTTGCAACCCTTATAACTCATATAACGGATCTTGCCGAAGACGGGCCGCTTGCTCCATGCCCGGTCATGAACGCCTCCGATCGACCATGCACATCCAACGTAACCGTTGGGATCCCTTCCGTCGAGTTCATATTTGTCATTCAGATAAATGCTAAAGGACAGGGCATCCTCGGGTGTCGGGGTCCATTCCAGTATCTTCTTGGCCCAATACATACGCGTGTAGCCATGCATTTTACCGGTTTTTATCATTTGAAGCTGGGCCGCGTTCCACAAAGGGTCATGCGTTTTGCCCTCTTCGAATTCATGACGTTCATAAAGGTATTCCCGCTCATCTTTTCGATGCTCATTCAGGGAGTTTCGTGCCCAATCCGGGAATCCTTTGAAATTGTCATAATCAGGATTATAGAAACAGAAATTATCCGACAATTCCCGCCGGATGATCAATTCCTCAAGGAAGGCATCGACCGCTTCCTGATCCTGCCCGCTTTTAATGACCTCAATGGTAATCCTTTGTGCTGAGATCTGGCCGAAATGGAGGTAAGGCGACAGATGGGATGCCGCATCCCGGTTGGGATCATTCCTCTGATCCCGGTATTTTGAAAGCCGGTTGTGAATGAAATCCTCCAGCTGTTTTTGCGCTGCGGCTTCACCCGGAATTAACCAATCCACTTCAGGGACCGATTCGTCCGCTTTGAGGCCGGAACGAACCTGATCCCAATCAACTTTCTCATTCTGATTTGCACCGGAGCTACGGGAAGGAAGTTCCGGAAACGCATCCAGAAAATATTCCAGTTTGCGTTTTATCTTGGGCCGGATGGTGTAGGCTGCGAATTCTGTTTTGTCCGATGTTGTTCTGGCAGGGACGATGTTATGACTGTCCACTTCATAGAGGGGAATCTCTAAGTGATCCCCTATCTCTTTTTTCCAGGCCCTTTTGATCTTTAAAGGATCAAAGTCACACACCAGGGCTGCACAATCAACAGAATTCAGAAAATCGGGCAATACTTCGCCAGGTTCACCCTGCAAAAGGAAAAAGGGGATATTGCGGTCCACGAGTTTTAATTCGACTTCCTGTAATCCCTGAAGCATGAACCCGTATTGCCGCATAGCAGCCCCCTGGAATTCAGGGACCAGGATAAAGACCACACCCAGCTTCATTTGGTTTTCTTTGGCCAGTTGACTGGCAAAGACCAGGCTCCAGTTGTCCTGTACCCGCTGATCACGGCTCATCCAGTAAAGAATAATTTCACCTTTTAATCGGCCTTCTTTAAGTAGTCGTACACGTTCCGGTATCATGAAATCTCCTTTTTGTCCCGGGCATTGACAAATGCCACTTCACCCATATCCTCATATCCCAGAAAAATATCCTTACCCCTGTGTTTGATCTGATCGGTGTGAAAGCCAATCATCACCAGGCCGGCATCCCGGGAGTGCTGAAGGATCAATTGCCTGGGCGCCTTGTTTTCCCGGATAGGAATCAGTTGAATATTATGTTCGGCCACGGGTAAGCGGCCGTTCCGGATGGTTTCGAGCAGGGCTTCGCGGGTTTCTTTTTCCTTACCGGCCTGGCAGATCTCGATAATCTTGATTTCTCCGCTTTTCCAGTCCTTGTGACCGGATATGATATATCCTATCAGGATCATCAGGTTGGCATTGTATACATCGGTGCTTTTGATCCAAATGTGTATTCCTTGTTCGTAATTTATTTCACGATCGGAACTGCCCAGGATACATACATCCAGATTGGCCGCGGTGGCCAGGGCAAAATTGTCGACGATCTGCTCCAGATTGGTGGCATTTGATTTATCGAATTCAAACACCACCATATTGTTTTCCATTCCTGAGATGCCCGGAAGCTGGACAATCTGGGCAATTGCAGAGGTGTAGGAGGGAGAGATAAGGGTATCAACATATACATTACTCTCCCGGGAATGGGTAAGCTTGATCAGTTGATCCAGGGTTTGTGCGGCTTCCTCCTGCATTTTCCGGGAGTAATAGCCCTGGATGAGGTGAATATAGGTGGCAAAGCCATATTTTTCTGCCACCCAATCCAGAAAGCGTATGGCGTTTTGCCTTAAAAAACTGTCGCTTGAAACGGAAACGATGGAAGGACGCCAGCGGGAACTGATGTCGGCTCTCTTGGACTTCTGTATGTAGATGGATAAGTTCCTGTTTATCTGGAAGAGTGCATTTTCAAATATAATCTGAATACCCGCCCGCTCCTTGTGTTTATGAGCGATGTAAATATAGAGGAGGATCATCAATACGATTGCCAGGAAGGCGTAAAAAGGATTCATCAGGAACATCAGGAAAAAACACATGATAAAACCAGACAGGGAAAAATACCACCGGCTTCTGAAGGTGGGCCGGTATGCGGGATCGGATCCGAAATGGTAAAGAAAAGAGATCAGGCAAAGGGACCCGTAGGTCACCATAAAGAACATCGATATGATGCGGGCGACGGCATCGACACTGCCCAGGGCAACAAAAACAATGGCAATCAAAGAGGTTATAAGTGTGGCGTTAAATGGTTCGTTGGTCGGGCCTTTTCCTCTTGAAAGAAATCTGTTCATTCCTGCCGTCGGCAGCGAATTATCCCCAGCTAGTGCCTGCAATGTCCTTGGTGCTACCAGGATGGAACCTATGGCCGATGAAATGGTGGATGCAGCAAGTCCGACGGGAATAATGAACTTGCCCCCCAGGGCAATCTTTGCCATAATGAGTTGCTCGCCGCGCAGGTCTTCCGGACTGGCTGAAACAGCAAGCTTCCAGATAATGAATATGTAAGTGATCATTCCAATAAACGTGGCCAGTATTGTACCGAGGGGAATGGATTTACCGGGATTTTTGAGATCCCCGGAAAGACCAACACCGGCAGTCATGCCCGTAAATCCCGGAAAGATGATGGCAAATACCAGGAAGAAATCCGATAAACGGTCGCGGGAAATGCTAAACAGGCTGGTTTCATGGGTAACTTGATAATCGGTTTTCCCCAGGAAAAATAAGGTCAGTGATATTACCAGGAGGGATACAACGATATAGAGCATCTTGACACCCATGGATGCACCCCGGGTCAGGATGACGATGCCCAGGAGGAGCATGGCAGGCAGGGAGATCACCTGGCGGGGAAGCATGATTCCTAAATATTCCCCGGCCCACTGAAAGACAAAACTGAAGGCTTCGGTAAAGGCAATAACATAAAAAGCGACACTGATGGCCTGGGAAAAGTACAGGGAGATTCCAACGGTTGCACCTATGTTGAGCCCAAAGGAACGGGAAACAATGAAATACTCTCCACCGCCTTCCACTTTCTGATTGGTTGCAATCTCCGACAAGGCAAGTGCCGTGGGAATGGTAACCAGGTGACCCAGGAAAATGATCAGTAAAACGCCGACAAAACCGACCGTGCCGACAGCATAACCGAAACGCAGAAATAGGATGGCGCCAAGGATGGTTGAAATAGCGGTCAGAAAGACCGGTGCTGTTCCGAATGATTTCTTCGACATGCTTACATTGATTACTGATAAAAATATATAATATATCGCGGGAAATAACGGTCAGGAAAGAATATTTTATACAGATAATATTATTTTCGTGAATTCTTTAAAACCCCTTGCTATGGCGTTCCTTACCAGAGAAAAATTGTTTTCCGCCCGGTGGTTCAGGACTTATTTATTGATCATGACCGGTTCTTTTATCCTGGCCTCAGGTTTCGTGTTTTTTATCACCCCGCATAAGATCGTCCCGGGCGGAGTGTATGGTATCAGTATTGTCATTCATTATGTGACCGAGGGATTATTCAGCTTTGCGCCCAAAGGTTTTCCCATAGGTTTAATGGGCCTGATTCTGAATGTTCCCCTGACGATAATGGGTATCCGGATTCTCGGTCCGCGCTTTGGCGTTAAAACCATTACCGGATTTATACTTACATCGGCCTTTATCGATCTTATTACCCTCTGGTGGGGAAACCGGCCTCTGGCTGAAGGCGATCCACTCCTGTCTTCCATTTTTGGAGGGGTCCTCATCGGTTTAGGACTGGGCCTGATCTTTAGAAGTAAAGCCACCAGCGGCGGCTCCGACATCATAGCCATGGTTATTTCCAAATATACCCGCGCACCCGTAGGTCAAACCCTCATTCTTGTCGATTCTATAATTGTGCTCATCGGGCTCATTGTTTTCAAAGACTGGAAGATCCCGCTTTATTCATGGCTGGTTATCTACATTAGCGGCAGAGTTATTGATACCACCTTACAGGGAATTCATTATGACAAAGCCCTTTTTATTGTTTCCGATTATTATGAAACCATACGGGATAAGCTTATCAGGGACCTGGACCGGGGAGGAACCCTGATCAATGCCCAGGGCATGTGGGAAGGTAAGGAACGGAAGATCATCTTCACCAACGTGAACAGGAGGGAACTGGCCATATTGCAGGAATTTATCCGTGAAGTGGATCAAAAGGCTTTCATGACCGTCATTGATGCCAGCGAGGTGATTGGTCTGGGATTCAAACCCCTGGAAGAGAAATAGTTATTCTTCAATATCGGAAATATCGGGTCGCACCCACCGTTTTCTGCGCACATTTGTTTCTCCAAGTTTGATACCAACCATAAGCTCATGTGCACCGCCCGCGTAATTACGTATTTCATTCAGGGAAGCATCATAGGCATAGCCGAAATAGAGAGCATCCACTGAGACCCCGGCCATGGTCACAAAGGTATTGTTCGTGCGGTAGGAAATGCCTAACCAGTAATCACGTTGGTAGAATAAGCGGGTATTGATATCCACCTGAACAGTATTGGCTGTAAATTTGGTCAGCATAGAAGGTTCCAGGACCAGGGATCCGGACAAGCTAAATTTATACCCTGCCGTCAGATTTATATGACGAAGGGTCTTGTAGTTTTCAAATTTTTCTTTGCCTAACTTCAGGTTCGAACCGAAAACTTCCATAACGGATAATCCGGCATAAAACTTATTTGCATACAGGTAAACTCCGAAATTAGCATCCGGCACAAAGAACGCGTGCCGGTTGGACATCAGCAATGGATCATTTTCCTGGTAAATTTCAGTATCCCCCGCATCCAGTTTATACTGATAGGCTGATCCTGAAATACCGAAAGATAACTGGGTAAGGTTATTCAACCGGAGGTGATAGGCATAAGTGAGCTGCAGGCCGGTGCGGCTCACGATACCGTTCCGGTCGTTGTAGACCATACCACCCAGACCAACATTACCACTCCTGCTTTTACGTTCCGGTTTTTTTTGAACTTTCCGCAGTTTAAAAATATAGCTGTCTTCCAGTATGCGGGTCTGGGCACTAAACATTATGGTGCGCGGTGCATTGATGAATCCAGGGTACTGCTGCCGGGCCGTCAGATTGAAGATAGTATATCCATTCTGTCCTGCATAAGCCGGATTTACAAGGAACTTATTCATCATATACTGGCTGAACATGGGCATCTGCTGGCTCCATCCCATGCCATTTGCCAAAAGGAAAAAACTAAAGACGCAATACAATATTCTCTTCATGCCTTATCGTACAATAGTGATGTTACCAATGACAGGTGCTGTACCGTTATTAAGCTTTATGACATAATGGTATGAATCCATGGGCAGTTCCCTGCCATTGAAGGTTCCATCCCATTCTTCATCATAACCTTTCGAATAGAAGACCCGTTTACCCCAACGGTCAAATACTTCCACCTCAGCATCAGGATAGGCCTCAATGCCTGTTATTACCCAGGTATCATTGGCTTCGTCGCCGTTAGGTGTGATGATACCGGGAATGGTCAGACAAAACTCATTGTCATAACCCACGCTGATATCGAATTCCTCTTCACAGTTGTTATTATCTGTTACCAGCAAGTCGTAGGTTCCGGGCAACAGATCGTTCAGCGTACGGTCCGTTGATCCGGTTTGCCACAAATAGGAATAGGGTGGAACGCCTCCTTCGGCACTTACGCTGATGCTTCCATCCGCGATGTCGGGGCAGAAAGCATTCTCTGTTGACCGGTTTATGTTGATTGGGTCGGGCTGCTCAATCTCAACAGAAGCCACGGAACTGCAGTTGTTGGCATCGGTAACGGTAAGGGTGTAGGTTCCAGCCGTGAGGTTCAGGTTTTCGGGACCTTCGGTACCGTCAGACCAGGAATAGCTGTAATTGCCTCCACCACCGGATGCACTTGCCATCGCACTGCCCGTAGCTTCGCCATAACATGACACGTCGGTATGGCTCACCGTAAGCTGAGGTAGTTGATGAACAGTAACGTTTACCGGATCGGATAACGGACCGGAATGACCGTGGTCATCCAGAATGAGAACAGAATAGCTGCCGGATTCACTGACGGTAATACTTTGCGTGGTGGCACCGGTTGACCATAAGTAATTTTCTCCTTCCGAGCTGGTCAGTACTACCTGCCCGCCGGCACAGAATTCAGTCGGACCATCTGCCTGAATAACCGGTTTTCCAAGGCTTTTTACGGTCACTTTCACTTCATCTGAAGGCACTGAGATACAGCCAAAGCTGTTCCGCACCTGCACCGAATAGGTGCCGGATGTTTTAACGGTAATGCTTTGGGTGGTTTGATCCCCGGGTGACCAGAGGTATTCATCAGCCGGGGAACCGGTGAGTTTGACGCTGTCTCCTTCGAAAAATTCCAGAGGACCGTCCGCAGTTATCGTAGGCTTATCCGGGGTCGGGTTCTCCGTGACCGTGAAGGGATCGGATGCAGGACTCTCACATCCTTCTGTATTGTATGCCTTCAGGGTGTAGCTTCCTGCAGTAACCTCTATAGTTTGGCTGGTTTCTCCGGTCGACCAGAGATATCCTGCTGCTGCCGGTCCCGTCAGGACTGCAAAATTTCCTTCACAATATTCTGTATCTCCTGTAATAACCGGTTTATCCGGGATGGGAGCCAGGCTGGTTACAACCGGGTCAGATGGTTCACTTATGCAGCCCGCTGCATTTAAAACCTGAACCGTGTAACTGCCGGACGTTAGTACGTGTATCTCCCGGCCGGTGGCCCCGTTGGACCAGAGGTACCCGTCCGCATCGGGCGCGGATAGCTTCACGCTGTCCCCGTCGCAGAAGGTGGTAGGTCCGGAGGCTGTTATATCGGGTTTAGCAGGCAGGGGATGTACGCTTACGTTGACTGCATCGGAAGGATCGCTGAAACAACCATATTCGTCTGAAACCCTTACCGTATAATTACCGCTTGTCTTTACCGTGATTGATGGAGTAGTTTCGCCGTTGGACCATAAGTAATCGACTCCAGGTGATGAACTGAGAACCACGCTATCTCCCTCGCAGAATTCCGTATCACCGCCTGCCGTAATGGTGGGTTTCGCCGGCTTGGGCATCACGGTGATCCTGACTGTATCAGTGTCAGTGGCACCGGAAGAAGTTTCTTCTACAATTACCGTATAGGTGGTGGTAACCGACGGGTTAGCCTTTGGATTGGCTATGGATGGATCATCAAGGCTATCCACAGGGGTCCAGGAGTAGGTATAGGGTCCGCGTCCGATTACATTTACACCAAGTTGTGCATAAGATCCTGCACATTCTGAAATGGTATCCTTATCGGTGAATGCATTTACCTCAATGTCATCGTCTATGATGGTGTAGCGATGCAATGAATCATTGCCAAGTATAACTTCTTCAGGATCAGGTGCATAAAGGCGAATTATAAAATACTCGTCGGGAACCTCAGCCAGGTCGTCATCCTGGATCAGGGGAATGATCTCCGTTGTTTTCTGTCCTGCATTAAAATTGAGACTGCCCGGATTAAGATTATAATCTACATTACCACCCGTGGCGGTCCCTGATTTAACAGCGTATTGAATGCTGACAGCCTGGGAGACAGCATAGTTCATCGAAACAGGAATGATGGGATTAGCTACCGTTTCCAATCCCGAAGATGAAGGGGCATCAAATTCAATGATGGGCTTAACCTTACCAATAGTTATATGGTCGCCGTCATTGAGTATAACCCCGTTGGCAACGTATTCATTACCTACGGATACCAGTCCGTAGGCAGCAGCGCCGCTCGAAAAGTTGCCGTCACTGTCCACCCAAAGGTTCAGAGAGAGAAACCCCGGGTCCATCGAAGGTAGCAGGGAATCATTAATGCCGATGTTTACAGCGCCAAGTCCATCCGGAGCCGTAATATCCACAATCCATTCCCGTGCCAGTCTGCGGACATTCGCGTCCCCGTTGGGAGCTTCGGAATCCGTCCAGGCATTGATGTCTCCGTTGTTATGTCCGAAGATAAGGAATTCATTGTCTTCGAGATCCGTTGCTCCGCCAATGGATAAGATTCCGGCTGATTGTGCCTTTGAGTGGAGATCGTTCTGGTTGATCCTGCCAATACCGGCTACGTCATAGCCATGGCTCAACTCATGGGCGTAGCGGTCGTCCCCGCCGATGTTCAGATCATATTTGGCCGCCAGGTAGTTGTTGACAATAATTTTCTGGGTCTGGTTAAGATTGCGCGTGTAGACAATCGCTTCAGCAAGATCGGCATGAAGATATTTGTCCATATCTTTCGAACTACCCAGGCTAAACGATCCGTCGGTGGTAACAGCAGAACCGTAGTCGCTGACGGTCTGACCGGATGCATTTATGTCCAGTTCATGATAGCTTGAACTGGTGTTGTGCGTTGCATGAATTATGGCGGCCGTTCCGTTGCTGATCACCGGTCCGTAAAACTTGCTCTCCAGTGTATAGCTGTAGTACCGGTTATCACTTTCTCTGCTGAAAGAAACCGTATTGTTGTTATTCAGGTTTCCAAGGCTAAGCAGGGTTTGATCCTGGGAGGCATTAAAGGAAGTTACGGAAATAAATTCCAGTGGTGCGGATAAATTACCCAGTTCCCGGAAATAATGATCATCATTACCGTCGAAACGAATAACGGGCAATCCATTAACGCTGTTTTCAAATAAGCTGGGTTGATTGGCTGCGCTTGACTGGACCAGGTGGGAATCGTTACCGCTATGATCCTGCCATGTCTTTACGGGTGTATTGTTTAAAGCAGGATTATCGCTATTATCCAGTGCGCCTGCATCGGCTTTAAACCATAATTCGTTTGAAAGGGCATTGCCTACACCTCCCGGTCCGGTATATCCTTCTATGGCCGCAGCAGGATCGGTTGCACAGATACCGAATGTTCCGCTCTTTGCCTGGTCGCCGAAAACCCGAATATAGATGGTTTCGCCCGGTGTGCCGGAATAAAAGAGCGTGGGCATGCCTCCTCCTGCATCGTCACAATCCACTTCCTGGATAAAATTGTTGCAGTCAGTTGCCCTGTATAGTACAACCACTGCCCAGGTCAGGGTTCCGGGGTAGGATGCTATTTTTAGTTCTCCGGAGGCGGGGACCACTGCACTGAACCAGACATCACCTCCAAAAAACTTATGGCAGGACGGATTGCCCAGTCCGCGCGTATCCCAGGAGCCTTTATTGTTGTATACTCCCGGTGAGCAGACGTTGCCAACCGGAAGGTCGATTGCATTGCATGGATCATTGTTCGGAGGGGGAGGGTTGGCGCTGATCTCCGACCACCAGCCGTTCTCAGTCAGGGAAGCTTCGTTTGAATGAAAGCCAAAGGTGATACAGCCGTCGGGTGAAGTAAAACTGAATTGCGGGGTATCGTCATTATATGCCACATAACTCGCCCCGGGATAATTGATGCTCATGTAATCATAGAGGAGGTATTCTGTGCTTCCTTGCGGTGGAGGAAAGGTGCCGCGGTAATCGGTGGCAAAACTGTCAAATTCAACCGTAATTGGATTTCCGTTTTCAGAGCAGAAAGTAACGGTCCAATCCTCACCTGCACTGTAATTGTCCCATCCACCGGCGTCATAAAAATGACCGGTATTGGTAATCACCGTTTCCCCGTCAGAGAAAGGGTTGTTCAGCCAATAATCATCTGAGCCTGATTGCCCGGATGTTCCGGTAGTTAAAATAAGGGTTGAAATTAAAACAACCAGTAAACACCGGATCATATGAAGAGGAGAACCGGATGAAGAGTGCTTTGACTCAAACAGGATATGATACAAAGGATCGTCCATAGACAGACCGGTTGAAATTCAAAATTAATAACAATAGCTCATTTAGATGTTCCGAAGTGGATAAAAACAGCATGGTAAAAATCAATATTCCATTAATAAACTCTGCTATCGGAGGAAGAGTTTAAATCGAATGATTAATTTATAAAGGAAGACGGGAAAAAAATGGAAAATGTTGCTTTAGCGAAACAAAACAATCTCTCCGTACATGAGCAGAATATTATAACATGCGTTCATCGTTATCTTAAAATCATTATTTTTGAACTAATCCAGAGTATTCAGCATGACTAAATATTTTATCGTTCTTATCCTGTTCTTTGCTCTGCCCTTATACTCTTTTACCCAGGATATCCCGAAGAATGACTGGGATACAAGTTATTTTGAGCCCGGGGATGACGACTTTAATCTGATACTGGCCAGCGAACGGGGTAATCTGAAAGCCGTTAAGTTCCTTTTGGATCGGGGCGCTTACGTGAATGCCATGACTATGGACCGGGTTACGGCCCTGATGTATGCCAGTCAGAACGGTCACCCGGATGTTGCAGAATACCTTATTCAAAACGGGGCCAATATAAATGCAATCCCTTTCAATGGAATTACCGCCTTGATAAGTGCTGCACAGCAAGGTCACAGGGAGATGGTGGACCTGTTGATCAATAATGATGCTGTTTTGGATGCGCGGGATGATTTTGGGGCTACGGCCCTGATGTATGCTTCAGCTTATAATTATGTCAGGATTGTAGAAAGTTTGCTGCATTCGGGAGCCAGTTTGGATACTTCTGATTATCAAGGAACGCGTGCAGAACATGCTGCTGCGTATGGGAACAGTCTGGAATCCCTGCAGGTCTTGTTGGAATGGGGCGGACAGGTCGATTGTGAGGATAAACCGGGTAATACACCGCTCGTGCTGGCTGCTCAGGAAGGACATGTAGAAATGGCAAAGTACTTAATTGGGCAGGGCGCAAAAATTGATCATACCAACACAGGAGGGATGTCCCCTTTGGCTACCGCAGTAAATAATGGGAACGAAGTTATGGTTGACTTTTTGCTGGAAAAGGGTGCAGATCCAAAGAGAAAAATCAGTCCTGCCAAAAATATCTATAGCCTTGCCCTGGAAAGCAACGAACCCATGATCATTGAAAGGCTGGATTATTATGATGTTAAGCCGAACAGGGTCCCGGCTTTTACCTATTTGACAACCGGAATAATACAAAATTTCAATTTCTGGGATATTTTATTCGGTCCGCGGGTAGGCCTACATGACACCAAATATAATTTACGTGTCGAAACCGGTTTTCAATTCAGGCCCTGGGCCAAACGGATTCTTATTGACAGGGATGAAAATATCTCGTACCAGTACTGGGAGCGCAGGTACAATATAGGAGGAGCAATATTCAAAGATTTTGATCTGTCAAATATTTCGAACAAGAATTACGGTCTTTATACCGGGGTACAGGTGAACTATTCGTTCAGGCGTTATCGGGGGATCGGCGACCATCCTTCTGATCAGTTTATTTTTTCACCTGCTGCAGGTGTTTTCCTCCGTCTGGACAAACAGTTCGATTTTCGGCTGGGATACCAGTACCTTGATTTTGGCACATATAAAGTCTCCCCGCACAGGATCAATCTCGGATTTACATATTATTTAAATTTGCTGAAGAAGAAGTTTGAAAACACGATAATAAGATGGTACCAACCCGGCGGCTCAGGATAATAACCGGATTAATGCTCAAGCAGCTCATCCTTGTTTTGTTAGCAGGACTATGGGCATGTGACGAGTATATTGGTTTTTCGGTTGATTGCAGCGAATGCATTTCAATAAAACCGGACAGTGCCAATTTGATCATTGAACTGTCCATAACCGAAGAATATCCTGAAGTAGCAGTGAAAATTTTTTCCGGCGAAATTGAAGGCGAAATTGAAAAGGATTTTATCTTGTATGAGGATAAAGTCTCAGAATCACCCTATTATGCATTTGTTCCTGTCGACAAGTTTTATTCCGTTGAGGCGGTTTATGAAAAAGCTTCCGGGGAAAAGATTCTTGCCTATGACGGAGATAAGCTGAAAGTAAAACATGTTCCCGAGGCTTGTGACGTTGAATGTTGGATTGTGACCGGGGGTGAATTGGATACGCGATTGAAATACGACAAATAATCACTTTGTACCCGAGTTCGTTCTTTTATGCATCAGGAAAAGAACCAGGAGATAATTAAAGGTTTTATCGAGAATGACAATACCGTCCTGACCCGGGTATACCATGAATATTATCCATTTGTAGAGAGATTGATCCTGAATGCCTATGGGGATAAAGATGCTGCCCGTGAGATTTTCCATCAAAGCCTGATGATCATTTACCAAAGGATTCAGAAGGCGCCCCTGGTGCTGGGTTGTGCGTTTTCAACTTATTTGTATGCCATAGCAAGGAATTTGTGGTATAAAGAATTGAAGGAAAGAAGCAGGTTTGTCGGGATCCAGCATGGAAATGAACCTGCAGCAACATACATCAGTCTGGATGCAGAACAAATCCAGCGAAGGGATAAAATCCTGGAATTTCACCTTTCAAAATTGAGTAAAGACTGTCAAAAAATTCTGGAAATGCATTTTTCCGGGAAAACACTGGCTGATATTTGCACCGTTTTAGGATATAGAGATGTACACTATGCATCTGACAGAAAATACAGGTGCAGAAAAAGTCTTATGAACAGGATCCGGAAGGATCCGGAATATCAAGCATTAAAAGATGAGTTACGATAAGGAAATACAGGATTATCTGGAGGGCCGGTTATCCCCGGAAGAGGAAGAGGAATTCAGAAAACGCCTTTCTGCCGACAGGATGCTGAAGCGCTTGTATGAAGAATACCTCACGTTAAACCGGCATCTCAGGGATTATTATAAAAGGAAGAAAGTAAAAGATGAAGGGCCAGGGGAAGGTGAGGACCTTGCCAGGGAGAGCATAGCTGAATATGAGAAGGAAGGACAGAAGAAAGAATCTGCACCGGAGATGGATCGTTTCAATCAGCGATTGAGACTCATTGAAAAGGACTTCCATTCCGTATATTCCCGCAGGGTTGACCGGCAGCGAAGGAGGTTCATTTATTGGATGGCCGCTGCCCTGGTGGTAGCTATAATCGGGTCTTATTTGCTGGTATTCAGTCATGAGGACCCGGGAAAGCGGATGTTTACCCAGAATTATGATGGTTTCAGTCCGGGGGATTTTGAGCATAGCAGGGTACGTGGTGACCGGAATGTCCGGTTTCTGGAATTGTACAGGAACGAAGAGTATGGGGAAATGATCACCCTTTTCGAAGCATTCGGAACCAACAGCCGTTTTGTTCGATACCTGACCGCGCACGCCTTCATTGCTGAAGAAAAATATGAGTCTGCAAAGCTGCTCCTGGATTCCATGCCTGAAGGTTCTGATATGCTCCAGCCTCATATATACTGGAATTTAGCTCTTCTGGAACTCCGGGATGGTGATTGGGAGCGGGCAGCGTTCCACCTGGAAAAACTTGTAAGAACCGGGGGACCATATGCTGCCCGGGCCCGTAATCTGCTGCGAAAAGTGAAACGGCAGATTGATTAATTTTTTTTATTTTTAGCCAATAAGCCTGCACATATGCCTTCCTTTCCGTTTTTTAAACAACTGGATGCCAAAGATTGCGGGCCCACCTGCCTGAGGATGCTTGCAAAATATTACGGGAAGAATTATTCCCTTCAGACCCTGAGGGATAAAAGCTACATATCCCGTGAAGGCGTATCCATGCTGAGTATCAGTGAAGCTGCCGAATCAATCGGCTTCAGAACGGTGGGCGTGAGCGTCGATTTTGATAAGCTTGCAGAAGCTCCCTTACCGGCTATTGTACATTGGAAGCAACGCCATTTCGTCGTGGTTTACAAGATACAAAAAGATAAGGTATGGGTGGCTGATCCGGCTTTTGGAACGATTAAATACAGCTACGAAGAATTCATTCGTCACTGGGCAAGTACCGAAAAAGAAGGCAAAAAAGCAGGTATGGTCCTCCTGCTTGAACCCACGCCCGATTTTTACAAGGAGCCGGGAGAAAAGCTGAAAAAAACGAATTTCAGGTTTTTATTCTCCTACCTTAAACCTTATCGTAAGTTCCTTTTCCAGCTGCTCCTGGTGATGCTGGTGGGAAGCATTATTCAGCTAATATTGCCCTTTCTGACCCAGTCCATCGTTGATTTTGGTATCAATAACCAGGATATCGCGTTCATTTACCTGATCCTCATTTTCCAGTTTGTATTCATCCTCAGTCGAATGATGGTGGATTTTGTGAGAGGATGGATCCTGTTGCATTTAAGTACCCGGGTGAATATTTCCCTGATCTCTGATTTTCTGGTTAAAATGATGCGGCTCTCACTGGGTTTCTTTGACGTAAAGCTGATCGGGGATATTCTCCAGCGAATCGGGGACCATCGAAGAATAGAATCCTTTTTAACTGTTTCTTCGCTTAATATACTCTTTTCCATGATCAACCTGCTGGTCTTTGGCATCGTGCTGGCTCTATACAATCTCAAGATCCTGATAATCTTTATCCTGGGGAGTACCTTGTATTTTCTCTGGATAAATTTTTTCATGAAGCGCAGGAGAGCATTGGATCACAGGCGTTTTTCACAGCTTTCGGATAACCAAACCGCTGTTATCCAGTTGATACAGGGAATTCAGGATATTAAACTCAATCACGCCGAAAAGCGTAAAAGGTGGGAATGGGAGAATATACAGGCCGGATTGTTCCGGATCAATGTCAAGACCCTTTCCTTAAATCAATATCAACAGGCCGGTGGGATATTCATCAATGAAGCAAAGAACGTGCTGATCACCTTTATCGCAGCCGTTGCCGTGGTCAACGGCAATATGACCCTGGGTATGATGCTCGCCGTATCCTATATCATCGGTCAGCTCAACAGTCCCATTGAGCAGATGATTAATTTCCTGCATGCATCCCAGGATGCTAAGATCAGCCTGGAGCGTCTGGGTGAGATCCATGAGCTGGATGATGAGGACAAAGATAAACCCGCGGGCTTTTTCATGCTCCCTGAAGATAAAAGCATCCGTATCAAAGAACTTTCCTTCCAATATGAAGGCCCGTATTCACGTAAGGTCCTTGAGGATATCAATTTGGAGATACCCGGGAACAAAGTTACCGCCATCGTCGGGAACAGCGGAAGCGGTAAAACCACATTGATCAAATTATTGTTGTCTTTCTATCCTCCTGTTAAGGGAGAGATCGGTGTTGGCGATACCCGCCTGAACGTCATGAACCCAATGCAGTGGCGCTCCCATTGCGGGGTGGTAATGCAGGATGGTTACTTGTTTTCCGACACCATTGCCAGGAATATTGCCATGGCTGAAGAGGAAATAGATAAGGAAAAACTGATGCAGGCCGTGCGTATTGCCAACATTCACGGGTTTATTGAACAGTTGCCCATGGGTTATAATACCATGGTCGGCCAAAAAGGTCAAAGTCTGAGCGGAGGAGAAAAGCAGAGAATCCTTATTGCCAGGGCGGTGTACAAGAATCCGGACTTTCTTTTTATCGATGAAGGGACGAGTTCACTGGATGCCAATAATGAACGGGTGATCATGGATAATTTGAAGGAGTTTTTTAAAGGTAAAACTGTAATCGTTGTGGCACACCGGCTCAGTACGGTCAAAGATGCCGACCAGATTGCCGTTTTGGAAAAGGGTCAATTGGTTGAGTTGGGCCATCACGAGGAACTCAGTAAGAAAAAAGGACCCTATTACCACCTGGTCAAGAACCAACTGGAATTTGGAGCATAATATGGTTGAAGAAAAAGAAAAAAGGGATAAGATACAGGTTAAAAGCGATGAGGTCCAGGATATCCTGGGCCAGGTTCCCGGATGGATCCCCCGGCGGGGAGCAATTATTATCGCTGTTTTTGTTCTGCTTATCCTTCTTTTTACTTTTGTTTTCCGTTACCCCGATACCCGCGTTGCAGAGATAGTCATCACCACCGAGATCTCACCTGCTCCAATCGTAGCGCGGGCCAGCGGTAAACTGGAACGGCTGTTTACGGCTGAAAAAGATACGGTACAACCCGGTACCACACTGGGGGTGATAGAAAATCCGGCAAGTTTTGAAAGTGTGCAAAAATTAAAAAGCCGGATATCACAAACTGACCGGGGCATGATACTCAGCCCGGATTCATTTTTGATACGGGACCTAGGAGAGATACAATCGGCCTATGCAGCTTATGTGAAGGCTTTCCGTGATCTCGGAAATTTCATACAACTGGATTATCACAGCCGCAAGATTGAATCCCTGAGCTCAGAGATCAATCAGTATAAGGAATACCTGAATACAGTGAAGCAGCAACTTTCCATACTGGAACAGGATTATGGGATTGCCAGAAATCAGTTTGAACGGGATTCACTTCTTTTTGCACGTGAAGTTATTCCCAGGGCCAATTTTGATCAATCCAGGGCAGAGCTGCTTCAAAAACAACTGGTGGTGGAAGATGCCCGGGTCAAGATTTCCACTACAAAGATAGAGATCAGCAAACTGGAGCAGAAAATCCTGGATATGAGCCTGCAGCGACAGGACGAATCCAAAAAGCTTGAGAATGCCATGCAGGAGGCTTATGATAAGTTACGAGGTGAAATATCCATATGGGAAAAGAAATATTTGCTTATATCCCCTGTCGAGGGTGTGGTTACCTTCAATCGTTTCTGGAGCCCGAACCAAAATGTGTCCCTTGGCGATAAGGTCATGACCCTTATTCCCCTGCATCCGGGAGAAATCATCGGGAAGGTCAAACTTCCCCAGGAAGGTGCAGGCAAAGTGGAGGTGGGGCAGACCGTAAATATTCGGCTCAGTGATTATCCCCATATGGAGTTTGGTATGTTGCGGGGGATCATCCGGGGCATATCCCTGGTTGCCGAGGAAAACGCTTATTCCGTCGAGGTCACCCTTCCGGACGGACTCGTCACATACTACGACAAGGAAATTGAATTCACCCAGGAACTGAGCGGAAGAGCAGAGATCCTTACCGATAAGCGGAAACTGATAGAAAGGATTGTGGATCCGATCCGTTCCGTTATTTCAGAACAACAAAATCTTTGAAGTTCCTTAGTTCAATAGAGTAACGCGAGGGCAAAGATTTTGACCCTATCTGGCTAATTGGGTGAGAATGGCTTCGTACAGCTCCTGTTTTCCTGAGATCATATCCGGTTCTCCTTTTTCCAGGGCGATCTGGCGCATGTCCTCCAGGCTGAGTTTTCCTTCTTCGAACTCTTTTCCTTTTCCCAGGTCAAAGCTGGCATATCTTTCCTTTCGCATCTTTTTGCAGGGGCTGTGCTGCAGGATGGTATCCGCGGCCATCAGGGCCCTCGTGAAGGTATCCATACCTGCAATATGGGCAATGAAAAGATCTTCCAGGTCGGTGCTGTTCCTGCGCAATTTGGCATCGAAATTAACCCCACCGGTTTTAAACCCTCCGGCTTCCAGGATCACCAGCATGGCCTCGGTCAATTCATATACATTGATGGGAAACTGGTCGGTATCCCAGCCATTCTGGTAATCCCCACGATTGGCATCAATGCTTCCCAGCAGACCGGCATCCGCGGCAACTTGCAGCTCGTGCTGGAAAGTATGACCGGCCAGGGTGGCGTGGTTGACTTCAATATTCAGTTTAAAATCCTTATCCAGACCGTAGTGTCTCAGGAAACCCACGACGGTGGCCGCGTCATAATCATATTGATGTTTGGTGGGTTCCATGGGTTTGGGCTCTATCAAAAGGGTTCCTTTGAATCCCTGCTTCCGTGCATAGTCGCGGGCCATGTGCAGAAACCGTGCTAAATGATCCTGTTCTCTTTTCATATCGGTATTCAACAGCGACATATAGCCTTCCCGTCCTCCCCAGAAAACATAGTTCTGGCCGTCCAGGGCTATGGTGGCATCCAGGGCATTCTTCACCTGGGTAGCTGCGCGGGTGATCACATGGAAATCGGGATTGGTGGCGGCGCCGTTCATATACCTGGGGTGGGAAAACAGGTTGGCTGTTCCCCACAGGAGTTTGACCCCGGTGGCCTCCTGTTTCTCTTTGGCGAGTTTAACCATCGACTGCAATCTTTCTTCGGATTCTTTGATGCCGGAGCCTTCTTCAACCATATCAAAATCGTGAAAGCAGTAAAAGGGAATACCCATCTTGGTGATGAATTCAAAAGCGGCATCCATTTTAGCCCTGGCTCGTTCCATGGGATCATTGCTGACAGCCCAGGGAAAGAATTTTGTGCCTTCCCCAAAAGGGTCCCCGCCGGTTGCCGTGAAGGAATGCCAGTAGGCTACCGCGAAGCGAAAAAATTCTTTCAAACTCTTTCCGGCAACCACCTTGTTCTCGTCGTAATACTTGAAAGCCAAAGGATTATCCGAATCTTTGCCTTCATACTTTATTTTCCCCGTGAAGGGAAAATATTCTTTATTACCGGTGTAATAATCCATAGTGTTTTAATGATTTAGCTGTTTATATTTCCATTTCTTTTTTCCATAGTGCAAAGGTTTCGCGACAGACCTCCTCCTGGGCCGGGTCAGGTTCAATGATTTCCTTAAATTCAAGCTGCTCAATTGCTTCCCCGGGGGAATGATAAATACCGGCTCCGATTCCTGCACCCAGGGCAGCTCCACGGGAACCGTCGGTGTTGTAAAGCTTTATGGTGGCTCCGGTAAGAGATGCCAGGGTTTGCCTGAAGACCGGACTCAGGAAAAGGTTGGCCTGACCGGCACGGATCACCTTGTAGTTGATCTCCAGGCCCTTCATGATCTCCATGCCGTATTTAAAGGAATAAGCAATACCTTCCTGCCCGGAACGAATGAGATGCGGGGTCCGATGAATATTGAAATTAAGTTTCTTTATGGTGGCTCCGGGGTCCTGGTTCTTAAGCATTCTTTCCGCTCCGTTGCCGAAGGGATAAAACAAAAGGCCTTCCGAACCTGCAGGGGCCCGGGCCGACAGCTCGTTCATCTCAGGATAACTCAGCAGGCTCTTTCCGATCTGCCGTTTCAACCAACTGTACAAAATACCGGTACCGTTGATGCAAAGAAGCACACCCAGCCTGTTTTGTTCCCGGGTATGATTGACATGGGCAAAGGTGTTGACCCTGGATTCCGGGTCGTATTTCACTTTTTCACTGACACCGTATACAACACCCGAGGTTCCAGCCGTGGCAGCTACCTCTCCGGGATGCATGACCCCCAAAGAAAAAGCATTGTTGGACTGATCCCCGGCACGGTAGGATACGGGTGTTCCTGGATGCAGACCCAGTTCTTGCGCCGCGATTTCGGTTAGTTTTCCGTGTAAAGAAAAAACAGGAACAATTTCCGGAATGATGTCTTCCTTGAAGCCATAATGCTCCAGCAGGAAAGAAGCAAGGCGGTTTTCTTTGAAATCCCATAAGATCCCCTCAGAAAGACCCGAAATGGTGGTATTCATTTCGCCGGTCATCCGGTAGGCAATATAGTCGCCGGGAAGCATAATTTTGTGGACTTTTTCTGCCACTTCCGGTTCGTTCTCTTTGACCCATCTGAGCTTGGAAGCGGTGAAATTACCCGGGGAGTTCAGAAGATGTTCCAGGCAATGGACCGGTCCAAGGGACTGAAAGGCTTTATCCCCGATTTCAACGGCCCGGCTGTCGCACCAGATGATAGCGGGACGGACCACCAGGCCGTCCTGGTCGACAGGCACCAGACCGTGCATCTGGTAGGATATCCCTATGGCCTTGATATCTGAAGGTGCTATTCGCGCATCCTGCAATACTTTTTGTGTGGAAAGCTTAAGGTTTTTCCACCACAGGTCAGGATGCTGTTCAGCCCAACCCGGCCTGGGGGCATCGATGGGCATTTCATCCCCGGGGAAAAAAGCACTGGCCATGGTTTTACCACCGGATGCATCAACCAGGGAAGCTTTGACTGAAGAACTGCCGATATCATAACCCAAAAGCATCATGTTAAATCTTTTTAATTTAAATCCGTTCTTAATAAGTGGAATATGCGATTTATGATGAACATGGACCTGTGAATATACTAATTTTGTAAGGTATATGACGACAAAAGGGACCTATTTCGCGGGACGACCGGTAGCCTTTAATGTGATGTCCAAACCCATCGGACCCGTCTGCAACTTACACTGTGCCTATTGCTATTACCTGGAAAAGAAAAACCTGTATCAAAAGGTAAAAAATTTCAGGATGAAAGAAGATGTGCTGGAGCATTTTACTAAGCAATATATTGATGCCCAGGAAGTACCTGTAGTAACTTTCGTTTGGCAGGGCGGTGAACCCACCCTGCTGGGCGTGGATTATTTCCGGAAGGCTGTGGAATTCCAAAAGCGCTACGCGGGAAACAAGCGTATCGAGAATTCCTTCCAGACCAACGGTACCTTACTGAATGATGAATGGTGCAGGTTTTTTGCAAACAATAACTTTCTTGTTGGCATCTCTATTGACGGTCCGAAGGAGTTGCATGATCCCTACCGAACGGGAAGAAGCGGGGAGCCCTCATGGGAGGAGGTGATGCGTGGCGTCAGGCTATTGAAGAAACACAGGGTGGAGTTCAACACCCTCAGCGTTGTCAATGATCTGAATGTCAATTATCCCCTGGATGTATATCACTTCCTGAAGAATATAGGCAGCGGTTTTATCCAATTCATCCCTATTGTTGAACGTATTGCCGATCAGCCAAAAGACGATGATTGCAACCTGGTTACCCCTTCTTTCGGCGAGCATGCACGTGTGGCAGAATGGTCGGTCGATCCGCGTAAATACGGTGATTTCCTGATAAAGATTTTCGATGAATGGGTCAGGCAGGATGTAGGGAAATATTTTGTGCAAATGTTCGATGCCACCCTGGCTAACTGGGTAGGGGAGATGGCCGGGTTGTGCGTTTTTAATGAAACCTGCGGACATGCCATGGCACTGGAGCATAACGGGGACCTTTATTCCTGTGACCACTTTGTCTACAAGGACTATTACCTGGGTAACATACTGGAAACCCCCTTGAAAAAATTGGCCCTGCTGGAAAAGCAGATGAAGTTTGGATATGACAAGCGCAATAGCCTTCCCAGGTTTTGCCAGGAGTGCGAATACCGTTTTGCCTGTCACGGAGAATGTCCCAAAAACAGGATTTCATTGACCCCCGACGGGGAGAAAGGACTGAATTACCTGTGCCCCGCTTTTAAGAAATTCTTTGCACATGTTCATCCCTATATGCAATATATGGGTGATCAACTGGAGAAGAAACAATCACCGGCGAATGTGATGAACTGGGTCCGGTACCTGGATGGGAAAAAGCAGCAAAAGGTACACGCTACAGTGCAAATGCCGGGGAAAGCAGGAAGAAATGACCCTTGTCCCTGTGGCAGTGGTAAGAAATACAAGAACTGTTGTATGAAGAAAATGAATTAAGCAGGGAAATTATGATTCCGCCGCCGGGAGGAAGAAATAGAAGCTAGTGCCTTTATCAGTCTTGCTCTCCAGGCTTAGTTCGGCACCGTGCTTTTTAAGGAAATCCTTTGAAATAACCAAACCCAGGCCGGTTCCCTCTTCTCCGCCCGTCCCCTTTCTGCTCAATTTCTTGTCAACGCGAAACAACTTATCCTGGTCTTCGGGTTTGATCCCCACCCCTGTATCGGCGACCATTATCTTAACATCGGTGTCTGTTTTTTCGGCGGTCACATTGATCTTGCCTCCCGGTCGGGTGAATTTTATTGCATTGCTGACCATGTTGCGCAAAACGGTTGATATCATGTTCCGGTCTGCTATCACCGCTGTGTCGTCACTATTGTGCTGAAATTCGATATTCTTTGATTCAAGGTTGGAACGGTATAGACTGTGGATTTCTTGAATAAGGTCATTGATCTGAAAAGGAGCAGGCTCATAAGAAATCTTGCCGGTTTGGTTTCTGGCCCATTGCAGCAGGTTTTCCAGAATCTCAAATGCACCGTGGGCCGATTCATTGATCAAACCAATATATTCTCTCATCTTTTCTTTATCCAGTATTCCGTGATTCTGAGCGATCAGATCGGTGAAGCCCATGATGGAATGAAAAGGATTCCTGAGATCATGCGCTATGATAGAAAATAGTTTGTCCTTGGTCTTGTTGATCTTTTGAAGCTCGTCGCGTTGCCGGGCTATTTCTTCTGTTTGTCTGCTGATCTCCTCTTCCGCTTTTTTTAATGCAGTGATGTCCGCATCGATCAATACATATTTATGTATGTTGCCATCCTTATCCAGGATGGGGGAAAGATTCGTCTGGGTCCAGAGCAGGCCCGTTCTCATTTTGCACTGATTCTGATAGGTGACAGGCTTTTTGGTCCTGTTGATCTCGTCGAGAATCTCATTAATCTTCGGGTTGGAACTGGTTTGCCTGAGGTTACTGCCATTTTCCTCAATATATTCCTCAAGGGTATAGCCATAAACCCGGGTGAAACTTTCATTGACCCATTCAAAATCTGCATCCTTGTTGAGGATGATCACTACATTGTTGGTTTTGGATGCTGCGATGGAGAGTTTGCTGAGTTCGGCATTGGCTTCCTGGAGGGATTCTGCCTGTGCATTTAATTCCTCTGTCTGCTGATGAATCTCCTCCCTGGATTCCTGCAGTTCTGCATTCGATTGTTTCAATTTCTCCGTTTGGGCTATGAGATTCTTTTCTGCCTTTTTCCTTTCTGTTATGTCCCTGCCAATGCCCGCGATGCCGGTTACCTTTCCGTGCTGGTCCTTGACCGGTATTTTGGTGGTTAGAACATATATGGTCCTGTTTTTCTCATCCCGGCCCTCTTCTTCTGTATTGATGATGGATTTGCCATTTGCAATGATCTCCTGTTCGTCCCAGTAATATTTATTGGCCAGTTCCTTTGGATAAAAGTCGGAATCAGATTTGCCGATAAGGTTCACCGGACTTCTGACTCCAAGGGTATCGGCAAGCTTTTGGTTGGCTACAATGAACTTGCTGTTCGTATCTTTTACATAGATGAAATCCGGGATGTGGTCGATCAGGGTCCGCAGCAGGACAGATTCTTCAAATGGATCTGCAGAAGCCCCGTGCTTAACGGTAAATTTTTGCTTATGCTGTTTTCGGTAAAAGTACAATGTAGTGGCAGCAAGCACCAGTACAGCAATAACAAGCATGAACACCACAAGCGCAGAAAACCCGTTCATCTGCCATTGTGCCATGAGGGAGGACATATGGTTTAAATGGATAGCCTAAACTGAATATAAAGGTAATGAAAATACTAGAAACCAAAAACCCGGGGAAGCCATAGACTGAGTTCCGGCAGGTAGGTGATAAGCATCAATACAGAGATCATGGCTATAAACAAGGGTATGAGGGGCCTGATGACCTGCCCGATACCGATCCTGGCCACGGAGCAGCCGATGAACAATACCGATCCCACCGGCGGGGTGCATAAGCCCACACTCAGGTTCAGCACCATCATGATACCGAAATGTATGGGATTCATACCCATGTCCACAACAACAGGCAGGAATATGGGGGTGAAAATCAATACCGCGGGGGTCATATCCATAAAAATCCCGACAAAGAGCAGGATCATGTTGATGATTATGAGTACAACGATCTTGTTGGAAGAAAGAGACAACAGGCCTTTACTGACTTCCTGGGGAATGTTTTCATAGGACATGATCCAGGATAGTCCAATGGAGGTACCTACCAGTAAAAGGACAATAGCGGTGGTCTCAACCGTTTTGAGCAATACGTCGGGCAGGTCCCTGATCTTGATCTCTTTATAGATAAAAGACAGGATCAGGGTATACAATACGGCTACCGCTGAAGCTTCAGTGGCTGTGAATATGCCGGCAATGATGCCGCCGATAACAATGATCAGAAGCATCAGGGAAGGAATGGCGTCCAGGAACTTGATGATCTTGTAACGCGAACCGGTTTTTTCTGCTATCGGATAATTTTTTCGATAGGCAAAGGCACCGGCTACAGCCATCAGGGTGAGACCCGTGAGAATACCCGGGACATAACCTGCAAGAAACAGCGCGGCAATGGAAACACCCCCACTGGCCAGAGAATAAACAATAAGGATGTTGCTGGGCGGGATAGAAAGACCGGTGGTTGCCGAGGTAACGTTCACGGCTGTACTGAACGACTTATCATATCCTTCCTCGACCATCTTGGGATGCATAAAACTTCCGATAGCGGACGCGGCGGCAGCAGCAGAACCCGAAATAGCGCCAAAGAGCATGTTGGCAATAATATTCACAAAAGCCAATCCGCCGGGTAAGCGACCCACTATGACCTTGGCAAAGTCGATGAGTTTGATGGCGATACCCCCGCGATTCATGAGCTGGCCGGCCAAAATAAAAAAGGGTATGGCCAGAAGGGCAAAACTGTCCAGCCCGGTGGCCATCCTTTGGGCCAGGGTCGTGAATGCCGGAATGGGGAGTATGCTGACCAGCATGGTTATAATCCCCGAAAGACCTATGCTGTAGGCTATCGGCACTCCAATAGCCAGTAGTATAACGAAGCTGGAAACAAGAATTATAATGCCCTGTAGTTCCATAAAACCTAGGTGATGAAAAATGAAAAATAAAACCGTAACCCGTATCCCGTAACTTGTAACATTTAGAATTTAGAATTTAGATTCATCCATTTCTCCAAGTAATATTTCCGCAACCGCATAATAGACTATAATGACCCCGCTCACCGGAAGCACCAGGTAAACATAACCCAGCGGTATTTCCAGGGCAGAGGATATTTGGTTCAGTTTTAAGGTTATATAGACCAGCCTGATCCCGCCTATGATCATCACCAGCAAACCGAAAACAGCAATACAGGCGTTGATAAAAGCATCCAGATATTTTCTTCTTTCCGGAGATAATTTTCTGGGCAGCAAATCGATGGCAAGATGCCGTTTACGCCCGGTGGCGTATGCTGCACCAAATAATCCTACCCAGATCAGGAGAAATCCGGCCAACTCATCGGTCCATGAACTGGGCTCTCTCATAATATAACGGGAGGTGACCTGCCACAGGACATCCACCACCAAAACGGCCATAATCAGGACCACGAGATATCCGAGCCATTTGTCAACCAGCCGTCTGAACTTCATGATTTAAATTATTGCAGGGACTGTATTTCCCGGATCAGGGTGTAGATCTCGGGTTCGTCCTTGTATTGTTCATATACTATTTTGGCCCTTTCTGCAAAGGGTTGTTTATCCGGATGTATGATCCTGATACCTGCTTCCTCAACAGCCTTCAGCGAAGCTTGCTCCGATTCAATCCATAGTTTTCTCTGATGTTTTGCCGATTCCCGGGCCGCTTGCTGGAGCCATTCCTGCTCCTGTTCCGTCAGTTCATCCCAAATGATCTTGCTGATCAGTAACACATCGGGAATGGTACTGTGTTCGTCCAGGCTATAATATTTGCAGACTTCATAGTGATGCGACAGGTAGAAGCTGGGCGGGTTGTTTTCGGCGCCGTCAACCACACCCCCCTGCAAGGCTGTATATAACTCTCCCCATGAGATGGGTGTGGGCGAACCGCCGAGGGCCTTGACCATGTTTACCGCGGTCGGACTCTTCATCACCCGTATCTTCAATCCCCGCAGGTCATCCGGATGATGAACAGGGGTTTCCTTGGTATAAAAAGATCGGCTGCCGGCATCGTAAAAGGTCAGGCCACGCAACCAAAAAGGTTCACTGGACAAAAGGAGCTTTTCCCCGACTTCCCCTTCCATAACCCGGTAGGCGTGTTCCCGGCTCTTGATGATATAGGGGAGGGTAAGGGCCTTGTATTTTGGGGTAAAGCCTTCCATGATGGCGGCGGAAACCTTGGTCATGGCCAGAGAACCGATCTGCAACAACTCAACACATTCCCTTTCCGATCCAAGCTGCGCACTGGCGTAGATATGTATTTCCATCCTTCCTCCCGAAAGCTCACGCAAGCGCTCAGCCATGTACTCCATTCCTTTGTGGACCGAATGGGAGGGGTCCAGGCCATGACCCAGCTTTAAGATGGTTTTTTCCTGTTGATGACAGGAAGCGGAAATCATGAGAAAAAGAATAAGAATAGGAATAAAAGGTGTACGCGGCTTTATCATTGGGATCAGTAGCGTGTTTTCCTGTATTTCTTGATGAGGTTAAGGGCATATTTGGTCCTTTCCTCAATGGCAAGAAAATCAGCTTTTTGAATATCCTCTTTTCGTATAAGTTTAGAACCCATACCCACACAATAAACTCCGGCCTCGAACCATGCTTTCAGGTTTTGTTCTTCCGGAGCAACATCCCCCGTGGGCATGATAAAAGACCAGGGCAAAGGTCCCCTGAGTGCCTTCACAAAGCCCGGTCCGCCGACCGAACTCCCCGGGAATATCTTTACAACTTCAGCACCCAGCTCATGGGCCCTGGAAATCTCTGTGGCAGACCCGCAACCCGGCACCCAGGCCACCTTGCGGCTGTTACAAACCAAAGCAGTTTCTTCATGCATGATGGGCGATACGACGAAATTTGCCCCTAACTGCATGTACAATGCTGCAGTAGGAGCATCAATGACCGATCCCACACCCAGGATCATTTCAGGCAGTTCCTCAGCTGCATAACGGCTCAAAACACCAAATACCTCGTGGGCAAATTCGCCACGGTTGGTGAATTCGAATAATCTGACCCCTGCTTTATAACATGCATGCACAACCTGCTTGCATAATTCTGGATCGGGATGGTAAAAGACCGGGATCAATCCCGTTTCTCCCATTTGTATCACTACCCGGGTCTTACTGAATCGAGCCATGGTAAATTTTTCGTGTGCGAACACGGTAAAGATAACTTATATTTCTATATTTACAATGTAGAAAGAATCCTATGTCAAAATCTTTGAATATTAAATGTTATGAATGTAAAGTATACAGAACGGTTTACCACCAATCCAACTGATTTCAAATCCTATGACACCCGGAGGATCCGGGAAGATTTTCTTGTTGAGAACCTGATGGAAGATGATGCCATTAACCTGATTTACAGTCATTATGACCGCTTTATTGTGGGCGGTGCCGTGCCGCTGAAAAAGGGCCTGGTACTGGAGACCATCGATCCCCTGAAAAGCGAGCACTTTCTTGACAGGAGAGAGCTGGGCATCATCAATGTCGGCGGGGACGGTTATGTAAAAGCCGATGGGACTGAATATGATCTGGGATACAAGGAAGCACTCTATCTCGGGAAAGAAAACAAGGAAGTCAGTTTTCACAGTAAAGATGCCAAAGACCCGGCTCATTTTTATATCAATTCAGCACCGGCTCACCGCAAATATCCCAATAAACGGGTTACGCTGGAAGATGCGGAAGTTGCAGAATTGGGCTCGCTGGAATCTTCCAATGCCCGAAAGATCAATAAACTGTTGGTGAACTCCGTTGTCGAAACCTGTCAGCTGCAGATGGGCATGACCGAGCTTAAGACAGGAAGCATATGGAATACCATGCCGCCGCATACCCATACCCGGAGAATGGAGGTTTATTTCTATTTTGAAGTCCCGGAAGGACAAGCGGTTTGCCATTTTATGGGAGAACCCACGGAAACCAGGCACCTGTGGCTGCAGAACGAGCAGGCAGCTATATCACCCGACTGGTCGATCCACGCGGGTGCCGGAACTTCCAATTATATCTTTATCTGGGGCATGGCAGGAGAGAACCTGGACTATGGTGACATGGACGTGGCCCAGCCTACGGAACTTAAATAGGATTCAGGATGAGGCTGTGGGGATTGGGTGTGGGTGTGAAGAGCTTAAGAGCCAAATAGCAGCAGGGCTGTCATACAACAGTCATACGATGGTCATACGGTTGTCATACAATGGTCATACGGTTGTCATACAATGGTCATGCGGTTGTTTTTGGTTTCTGGCTACCAACGACCAGCAACAAGCAGCAAGTGACCAGAAACCAGAGGCCGGCCACCGGCCATACCTTGGCAATGGAGACTGACTTTAATGTGGACGCGGGATGCAGAAGCCTGTGCAAAAGTGAATCATGTACTAAAAAATAATGGAAATAAACTTGTCTGGAATATATCAGGCTGAATCATGAATTCTGAATTAAATATACTTTTAAATGAAAACATCAATTCTGATTTTTGTTGTATTATTGTTTGTAGCTGCTTGCAAGCTTCCCGAACGATACTTTACGGTAGTCAACGACCTCGACATGAAGCGTGTGGACGCATTGATCGAGATTCCCGGTTCTGAATTTGAAAAGTATATGGGCACTGTGCTGCCCGGGAAATTTCTTTTGCTCAGGGATGAAAAGGGAGATACCATACCCTACCAGTTGCTTGACCTGGATGGTCAGCCGGGATGGGAGGAGATGGTCATCGTCACGAATCTCGAAGCTCAGGAAAGTAAACAGATCTATGTAGAATACATTGATTCCATGCCTCAATTTGATACACGGACCAACATACGTTTTTCACCCAAGGGAAGGCCGGAAGTGGAACTGGACTCGGCCATTCGGCTGGAAACCACAGAAACTGCTGAAACACAGCAATATTTCCAGTTCGAGGGAACAGGATGGGAGAATGACAAAGTAGGATTCAGGAACTATTTCGATCAGCGGAATGCATTTGACATTTTCGGAAAAACAACTTCGGCAATGGTTTTGGATGAGGTCGGATTAACCGGGGATTATCATGCTTTGCAGGAATGGGGCATGGATATACTGAAGGTGGGTAATTCCCTGGGGCTGGGAAGCCTGGCCCTCTGGAGCAATGATAGTCTTTACCGTCTCGGGGATAATGGAGCAGGTAGCTTCAGGTTAATCTCAGAAGGATCCCTCCGGTCGGTTTTTGAGTTCAACCACAATAACTGGAAGGCTCATGATCAATCCTATGATGTTCAGTGCCTTGTTGAGATTACTGCAGGTCAGTACTTCTTTACCCTTGAAACATCATTTGACAGCCTGAAGGGGGCCCTGCCGGTTACCGGTCTCGTCAATATGAAGGCTTCAGATTATTTCTCGGGCAAGCTGGGAGAACATCAGCTATTGTTTTCCTATGATGAACAAGCTGAAGATACCTCAGGGCTGGGAATGGCCCTTATGGTTGAACCAGAATTATTTGCTGGGTTTTCCGAAACCCCTGACAGCGGACGGGGTATCACTCAAAGCTGGTGTTTAAAACTGGAACACCGGGATGGACAAAGTTTCAAATGCCATATCTTTGCCTGCTGGGCACGGTCAACAGACCAATTTAAAGATAAAGACGGCTTCACGGCTTATCTCAAAGAATGGTCCGCCCGGCTCAGGAATCCGGTAAAGGTGAAATGGTAAGGCATTCAATCCAAACATCCTTTGTCTTCTGCCTAGTTTCCCTTGTTTTCAGCCAATGTGGGGAAAAAGGTCCTGTATCTGTTAACCTAAGCAGCATTGATCAAAAGGTAGATTCTGTACTGGCCCTGATGACCCTGGAAGAAAAGATTGGTCAGATGAGTCTGACCAGCGCCCCGGGAGAAGTAACCGGTCCCATTCTCGCGGATGAGGATGAACTGAGGGCCATTGAGCAGGGCCTGCTGGGTAATCTGTACAATGTACTGGGAGCAGAGAGGATAAGGATGGCCCAGGAAATAGCCGTGAACAATTCCAGGCTCAGGATCCCGCTGAGTTTCAGTATGGATGTGATCCATGGTTTCAGGACCGTTTTTCCGGTTCCCCTGGGAGAGGCGGCAAGCTGGGACCTGATGGCTATAGGGAAATCCGCACGTATTGCAGCTACAGAGGCGGCTGCATCGGGGATTAACTGGACCTATGCCCCCATGGTGGACCTCTGCCGTGATCCCCGCTGGGGAAGGATAGCCGAAGGAGCCGGTGAAGATAAGTACCTGGCTTCCCTGATCGCCAGGGCTCGTGTCAAAGGCTTTCAGGGCAATGACCCGGGCAGCATCCGTACCATTGCGGCAACTGCCAAACATTATGCAGGTTATGGTGCCGCGCGAGGAGGAAGGGATTACAATACGGTTGATGTTTCAAAACACTTCATGCACGAATACTACCTGGTCCCTTTTAAAGCAGCCGCTGATGAAGGCGTTGCTTCCATCATGCTTGCCTTTAATGAATGGAACGGAATACCGGCAACGGCTAATGAATACCTGGTGCGGGAAGTATTGCGTGAAAGCTGGCAATACCCCGGCATTACGGTTTCCGACTGGAATTCCATTGGCGAAATGGTGGTCCACGGTTATGCCGGGGATGAAAAAGATGCTGCAAACAAAGCATTACAGGCAGGTTGCGATATGGAGCTGGTATCCAAAACCTACCGGGAAAATCTAAAAGACCTGGTAGAATCCGGAGCGGTTCCTGTCTTGTTAATCGATAATGCCGTTCGCAGGATACTGAAACTGAAATTTGAACTCGGACTTTTTGATGATCCATACCGCTACTGTGACCGTAAGCGGGAAGATACCACCCTGCTCCACCCGGATCATATAGCCCATGCAAGGGATATGGCCCGGAAAAGCATCGTTCTGTTAAAGAACGAGGGACCGGTACTGCCCCTGTCTAAAGGGCTGCGCCGGATCGCCGTGATCGGTCCGCTGGCCGCCGACAAAGATGCCCCGCTGGGCAGCTGGCGGGCCGCGGGTTCTCCGGATGATGTGGTAAGCCTGCTTGAAGGAATAAGAAAGAAGGTATCCGGTAGAACCCGTGTGGTCTATTCAAAGGGATGCGAAATTGAAGGAAGGGATGGCAGCGGCATACCGGTTGCCGTAAGCGCTACACGTTATGCTGATGTCATAATTGCAGCAGTGGGAGAGGGTACCTGGATGAGCGGGGAGGCAGCAAGCCGGGGATTCCTGGATCTGCCCGGAAGACAGCAGGACCTCCTGGAAGCCCTCGTAAATACCGGTAAACCTGTCGTGGTGGTGCTGATGAACGGCAGACCCCTGGACCTGCGGTGGATGGATAAAAACGCCGCTGCCATACTGGAAACCTGGTTCAGCGGGGTGCAAGCCGGGAATGCCATAGCCGATGTTCTTTTCGGGGATTACAATCCCACGGGCCGCTTACCTGTGAGTTTCCCCTACGCGGTTGGACAGATCCCGGTCCATTACGACAGGAAGAGTACAGGCAGGCCCTACGATTCTACCAGCCGTTTCTGGAGCCGCTACATCGATATGCCCAATGAAGCCCTGTATCCTTTTGGGTTTGGACTGAGCTACAGCGAAGTGGAATATCTGAATTTGGAAATTGACCGCGATGCGATGCATATGTTCGATACCCTTGGTGTTACACTGCGCGTTGCGAATAAAGGAAAAAGAGCGACAGAAGAAACGGTTCAGCTCTATATCCATGATGAACTGGCATCCCTGACCAGGCCCGATATGGAGCTTGTTGCTTTTAAAAAAAGCATGATACCCGCGGGAGATACCGTTGTGCTTCGCTTTGGCATTACGATGAGAGATCTGTCTTACCTTCATAAGGACCTGGTTTACCGGGCCGATCCCGGCAGCTTCCAGGTCTTCGCCGGACCCAATTCCAGGGACCTGCTTGAAGCCCGGTTTATATTGTACTAAAAAACGATTATTATGAAAAAGTCAATATTCTATCTATTCCTGTTCAGTCTTGTAACGGGCTCTCTGCTATTCAACGCCTGCCAAAAAAATAAAGCTCCGACCTGGATCATCTCCAAGCCGGGTCAAATGTGGCAGGTTGCGGAATATACCCCTTCTGCCAGTACCCCTGATTTTACAGTCCGCATTACCGGTGAGGCACAGGAGATCACGGCATGGGGTGCCTGTTTTAATGAACCGGGGTGGACGGCACTGCAAAGCACAGGGCAGGAGCAAAGAGAACAATTGCTGAAAGAGTTCTACCATCCTGAAGAAGGATTGCGTTTTACGGTGTGCCGGATGCCTATAGAGGCCAACGACTATGCTACGGAATGGTATTCCCTGAATGATTCAGCAGGAGATATGGAAATGGAGCATTTCAGCATTGAACGGGACTGGAAAAATCTTATTCCCTATATCAAAGCAGCTATGGAGTATAATCCGGAACTGAAGATCTGGGGTTCCCCCTGGTGCCCCCCGGCCTGGATGAAAGTCAATAAGCACTATGCCTGCCGGCCTGCTGAAGTCAATAACCTGCCGGAATCGGGGGCAGGGCAGGAGGGAAGGACCCAGTTTATCATGGAGCAGGAATACCTGGAAGCCTACGCGGACTATTTCTCGAATCTGTAGAAACGGGAGATGACAAACTGGGGGTTGACTTGCCGGCACGGTCCTTCCAGACACTGCTGGTTCCCGGTGTTAAATAGGAGTAAGTTTTGTTATTATGCTTTAGAAACATTATGTTTGTAAAACATAATTAAAGAAGTGGAGTTCATTAACAGAAAAAGAGAACTTGATAGAATCAGGCGCTTGCTTGCCAAAAAAGAAAGTATGTTGTTTGTCCTTTATGGCAGGAGGAGACTTGGCAAGACAAGGTTATTGCAACAAATAAGAAATGGAAGTGTTATTTATTTTACTGCTGATCAAAGTGAAATGCCACTGCAGATTTCATCTTTTTCCAAAATCATCGGAAATTATATAAAAGGTTTTGATTCAGTTATTTATCCCAATTGGGAAAGCTGTTTACAGGCACTTATTGATCGGTTAGTCAGGAAAGTAACCATTGTTTTTGATGAATTCCCTTATTTGGTAAAGAATGCTCCGGAACTACCCAGTATCGTCCAAAAACTATTTGACAATCGTTCCGGGTTATCATTCCATCTGTGGCTGTGTGGATCATCACAACAGATGATGCATAATCTTGTAATTAATGTTAATTCACCGCTGTATGGAAGGGCTAATGAGATAATCAAGCTTTCACCAATGAGTATTTATTACCTTCAGGAAGCGATCGGGTGCTCATTTATTGAAGCGGTTGAAGAGTATTCTATCTGGGGTGGGATTCCCCGTTACTGGGAATTGCGCGTACAGGAAAAAAGCATGAAGAAGGCGATCATCAATCATATCCTCGACAGCAACGGCATTCTTCATGAAGAACCATTACGGTTATTCCTTGATGACAGCAGGGATACCGTACAGATGTATACCCTCGTTACGCTTATAGCCTCAGGTATGCATCGGCTATCTGGGATCGCTTCAAGGATCGGAAAACCGGCAACGCATCTCCACAGGCCACTACAGCGATTGATAAATCTGGGATATCTTAAGAGAGAAATCCCTTTTGGAACCTCTCCGCGAAAAGCAAAGAGAACATTGTACAAAGTTGCCGACCCTTTCATTAATTTCTATTTCACTTATGTGGTCCCGGATAAAACATCCCTGGAATCAGGAATGGCTGAACGGGTATATGAAGATGTTATTGTGCCCGGTTTTGCAGAATATTGTTCCGGATTTTGGGAAGATATTTGCAGGGCTTCGATTCCTTTACTTTTTGGAGAAAAGCTTTTTTCTCCGGCTTCTCGTTGGTGGAGCACCCCTGGTGGAGAAAACCATTTTGAGATTGACATCGTGTCGTCTTCAAGGGATAAAAATGAAATGATCGTTGCAGAAGCTAAATGGTCTGAATCTGTTAATATCAACTCATTATGTCATCAAATGGATATTAAGATTGAGCATTTACCCGGAAAAGACAATAAAAAAATTCAAAAAGTACTTTTCCTAAAGTATAAACCTGAATACGTCCCTCCGGGTTATTCAGTTTTTACACCCGAAGATGTGATAAATGCCTTTCAATGAAACACTTTATACAGTGAGGGCATGACCGCCGGTCATACCCTCACACCTTAAATCCTTAAAACAAAAATCTCCTTCTTTTACTTGTAATTTTGATTTCTGTAATATATTTGAATCATAATTGAGTGCGGCATCGCTTGGTGCTTAATGGATTGAACAATGAAAAAGAAGACAAACAAACCTGTGGCTGAAGACAGGGAAATAAAAGCTCCCGTTCCCAAATCAAACGGCAAAAGGGAAAAGAAACCTTCGATCTACGATGATTTCGAGGAGGAACTGGATCCTGACATTGAAGAGTTCCAGAGGGAACTCGAAGACATGCGCTTCGACGAATCCTGGAGCGAGGAAGAAGATGATAGGTCCGACGATGGCTGGGACCGGTTCGACGAGGAAGACGAACGTTGATTTGAAGATCCCGGATCATTCCCTTAACTTCAGGAGGTATTAACCCAAACTTTTTAATTATGATCTCCCTGCAAAACCGGACCTTTGAAGCCGGTCTGGGCATTGGGATCATTGCATCCCAATGCCTCCTGACTTCCTGTGGCCGGACTGCTGAAAAAAAGCAGGACCCGGTTCCCCGGACCAACATTATTTACATTATGGCCGACGACCTGGGTTACCACGACCTGGGCTGCTTCGGTCAGGAAAAGATCAGGACCCCCAATATCGATAAAATGGCAGCCGAGGGCCTGACCTTTACCCGGCATTACGCGGGAACCTCTGTATGTGCCCCTTCCCGCTGTGTTTTGATGACCGGCCTTCATACCGGGCACTGCTACGTCCGGGGCAATATGGAAGCCGATCCCTACGGTCAGCTGGCCCTGTCGGATGAAGAGGTCACCGTGGCGGAACTGCTCAAGAAAGCAGGCTATGTTACAGGCCAGTTCGGTAAATGGGGCCTGGGCGTTCAGCATACGGAAGGGGATCCGCGGAACCAGGGTTTCGACGAATTCTTCGGTTATCACGGGCAGGTGCATGCCCATAATTCCTTCCCGGAATACCTGTACCATAACCGGGATACGGTGTGGCTGGACAATGAAGTGGTCTATATGCCCGAAGATCACTGGACCCGCGGATTGGGAAGTTATGCCACGGAAAAGGTGGATTACTCCAACGACCTGATACAGGAGGCCGCCATGAAGTTCATTAAGGAAAACAAAGATACCCTCTTTTTTGCCTATCTGCCTTTTACCATTCCCCACAACAACGGTGAAGCCCCCGAGGGGTACAAGATGGAATCGCCCGGGCTGGGGATCTATGAGGACAAGGACTGGGACCGCGAAGATAAAGCCTACGCGGCCATGATCACCCGCCTGGACCGGTACGTGAGCGAACTGATGGATTATCTCAAGCAAACCGGTCTGGATAAAAATACCCTGGTCATATTCACCAGCGACAACGGCGGACAGCATACGGGCTTTTTTGATTCCAATGCACCCCTCAGGGGGATGAAACGCGATCTGTATGAAGGGGGGATCCGGGTCCCCACCATAGCCTGGTGGCCCGGGACCATTACACCGGGAACCAGCACGGAGCATGTATCGGCATTCTGGGATTTTCTGCCCACCGCATGCGAAATTGCCGGTGTGGACATACCCGATCATACAGATGGTATATCTTACCTGCCAGTATTAAAAGGAGAGGAACAGGGAAAACACGACTATCTCTACTGGGAATTCCATGAGCAGGGAGGAAAGCAGGCCATACGCGTGAACCGCTGGAAGGCGGTCAGGCTCAATGTGGGTGAGGACCCCGATGCACCCCTGGAACTGTATGATCTGGTTGAGGACATTGATGAAAGCGATAACATAGCTTCAGCACATCCGGAGCTGGTCAGGAAAATGGATTCATTGATGGAGGTGAGCCGCACTACCTCGGAACATTTTAACTTCGGATGGGACCAGTAATGAAATACGGCAACTTCGACGACAGGCAAAAAGAATATGTGATCCATACCCCCAGGACGCCGTGGCCCTGGATCAACTATCTCGGTAATGAATCCTTCTTTTCCCTGGTCTCCAATACCATGGGCGGGTACAGCTTTTATCGCGATGCCCGCTTCCGAAGGATTACCCGCTACATCTATAACCATCATAACCTGGATTCCCACGGCAAGTTTTTTTATATCAAAGAGGGAAACCTGGTGTGGAACCCCGGCTGGAAGCCGGTAAAGACAGAACTTGATCATTATGAATGCCGGCACGGGTTGGGATACAGCAGGTTCAGCGGGACAATAAATGGTCTGGCCGCGGAAGTTTTGTGTTTCGTACCCATTGGGACCACTGCCGAGATCAATGCCCTGCGGCTCATGAACAAATCTAAGCGCCGCAAAGTGTTCAGCCTCTATTCTTACGTTGAGTTCTGTTTGTGGAACGCCCTGGACGATATGACCAACTACCAGCGAACCCTGTCCACAGGAAGAGCGGAAAAAATGGGTCGGGCCCTTGTACACTTCACCGATTACAAGGACAGGAGAAATCATTTTGCCTACCATTATGCCAACCGGCCGGCCAGCGGCTACGACTGCGACAGGGAAACATTCACGGGCATGCATAACGGCCTGGATGCCCCGGAACAGGTTCTGAAAGGAAGCTCGGGCCGTTCCATGGCTTACGGCTGGAACCCGGTGGCCGTGCAGCACTTCGATCTTCACCTGAAACCCGGCGAGGAAACCGACCTGGTCTTTGTCCTGGGATATGGAGAAAACAGGGGAGATACTAAGTGGAACCCGGACGGGAGCATGAACCTGGAGCCCATGAATAAAGTTGTGAACCACTTTAAGAACAAAGAAGCAGTCGATAAGGCGTTTGAAGAGCTGAAGGAATACTGGTCGGGATTGCTCGGCGGCTACCGGGTGAATAGCGGTAATCAACATGTGGACCGCATGGTGAATATCTGGAACCCCTACCAGTGTATGGTCACTTTCAACATGTCGCGCAGTGCTTCCTATTTCGAGACCGGTATAGGGCGCGGACTGGGATTCAGGGATTCCAACCAGGACCTGCTGGGCTTCGTGCACCAGGTACCGGAAAGGGCCAGGCAAAGACTGTTGGACCTGGCTGCAACCCAGTTGCCGGACGGGGGAGCTTATCACCAGTACCAGCCCCTGACCAAAAGAGGCAATGACGAAATTGGCGGTGATTTCAATGATGATCCTTTATGGCTGATATGCGGTACCGTGGCTTATTTGAAGGAAACGGGCGATTTCAGCATTCTGGAAGAACAAGTTCCCTTCGATCACGATCCGGAGCAGGCCGACAGCCTTTTCGAACATTTGAAAAGATCCTTTTATCACGTGGTGAACAACCTGGGTCCGCACGGATTGCCCCTCATAGGTCGCGCCGACTGGAACGATTGTATGAACCTGAACATTTTCAATTTTGATCCCGATGTATCTTTCCAGAACGGGCCGCTCAAAAGAGACGGCAAAACAGCTGAATCCATGATGATCGCCGGGGCCTTTGTTCTTTATGGCAGGGAATATGCCGATCTGTGTGGATTCCTGGGAAAAAAGGATGAGGCCACTAAAGCCCGGGAACATATCGAAGATATGATCAAAAATGTAGATAAACACGGCTGGGACGGTTCCTGGTTCCTTCGGGCCTATGACGCGGACGGAAACAAGGTGGGCAGTAAGGAAAACCCTGAAGGCAGGATCTTCATAGAATCCCAGGGATTCTGCGGTATGGCAGGGATAGGGAAGGAGGACGGCCGTCTGCAAAAAACACTGGATGCCGTAAAGCAATACCTCGACACCCATTACGGGATCGTTCTTTGCAATCCGGCATTTACCCGTTACTATCCCGAATACGGGGAGATATCCACCTACATACCCGGATACAAGGAAAATGCAGGCATATTCTGCCACAACAATCCCTGGATCATGATCGCGGAAACTCTCCTGGGACGGGGACAGGAAGCCTATGATTACTGGGAAAAGATCAGTCCCTCCTACCTGGAGCCCGTCAGCGACCAGCATCGTATGGAACCTTATGTTTATGCCCAGATGATCGCCGGAAAAGATGCAGTCAAACCCGGAGAGGCCAAGAATTCCTGGCTCACCGGGACTGCTGCCTGGAACTATGTTGCCATCACCCAATACATCCTGGGGATCCGGCCGGATTATGACGGCTTGGTCATCAATCCATGCATACCGGCTGAATGGGAGGGTTTTAAGGTGAGAAGGCTTTTCCGTGGTTCCTTATTCGGGATAGAAGTCAGCAATCCCAACCATGTTTCAAAAGGGATACGTGAGATCAGGGTCAATGGTAAAAAGAATGAAAGTAACAAGATTTCAATACAAAAAAATATAAAGGAGTACAATGTCGAAATAATAATGGGCTAACTCCCTTTGAAACAGTTTATAATGAAAGAGATTTTTATAACCATACTGGTTCTTGCTATTTCGCCCGGGATGCTTGCCCAGGAAATCAATTACGGTGAATCCCGGGTTCCGGACTATGAATTACCCGAACTGCTTGTCGTGTACTGCGGCAAAGAAGTAAGATCTTCCGTTGCCTGGGAAATGGTTCGAAGGCAGGAGATCATGAAGCATTTCGAAAAACTTGTATATGGACAACCGCCCCGCGGCGAATTCGAGCTGGAGGTTGTCAGGACAGAGGATTATACCCCGGCCCTCCAGGGCAGAGCGGTCCGTAAACAGGTTGAGCTTAAAGTTGCCCGGAATGGAAAAAGTCAGAGCATGGATCTACTGATCTACCTGCCGGCCGGTGCGGACGGTCCTGTGCCGCTTTTCCTGGGTTTTAATTTTTACGGGAACCACACGATCATTAAAGATACGGCCCTGTGGATCCCCGGTTCCTGGGTCAGGAACATCCCTGATTTCGACATACTGGATAACCGGGCCACCGAATACTCCCGCGGCTTGCGTAATTACCGCTGGCCGGTGGACAGGATCCTGTCCAGGGGATACGGATTGGCGGTCCTGTATTACGGGGACATTGACCCGGATTATGACGACGGATATCAAAACGGAGTACATGCCCTGTACCCTGAAAAACCAGGGGATGGTTCATACTGGGGCTCTATTGCCGCCTGGGCCTGGGGACTGTCCCGGGCTATGGATTACCTCCAGGAGGATCCCAGGATCGATGGTAAAAAGGTTGCAGTGATCGGTCATTCAAGACTTGGAAAAACCGCACTCTGGGCCGGGGCGCGGGATGAACGTTTTGCCCTGGTGATCTCCAATAATTCCGGTTGCGGCGGTGCGGCGCTTTCCCGCAGGATGTTCGGCGAAACCGTGGAAAGGATCAACGCCACATTCTCCCACTGGTTCTGCAGTAATTTTCATAAGTACAACGACCGGGTCGCTGACCTGCCCGTGGACCAGCATATGCTGATCGCCCTGATCGCACCCCGGCCGGTCTATGTGGCCAGTGCAGAGGATGATCTCTGGGCCGATCCCTACGGGGAATATCTTTCCTGTTATCATGCAGCGAAAGTCTATGAACTCTATGATGCCGCACCGGAATGGTCCCCGGACCCTCCCAGAGTGAATCAGGTACTCATGGACGGTAATATGGGATATCACAAGCGCAGCGGTGTGCATAATCTGACCTTCTGGGATTGGGAACAGTACCTGGATTTCGCGGACAGGCATTTCTCCGGTGAGTAAAGAAAATACATAAACTATTATTCCTACTGCCGCTGCTGCCGCTCTTTGGCTCTTTAGTATTGCCTCCCTGCCTTCCTGTATTATTTACATTGTATTTCCAGAAGAATAGTGTTGACAAGAATCTTAAATTGTATTTATCTTCCCCAATATTCCTTCCACATATTTTCAATTAATGGTAAGGGTGTTATTCTTCTGCTTTTTAAAATCAACCAGGAACATAACAACATCAGTATCAATGCGGGAATCCCCGCTTCGGGACCATAAGCCCCTCCTGTAATTAATTCAGGTCCCTTGTCCCTTACCTCCATCAAAGAGGAGGATACGGAGGTGCCGCTTACAGGCATTGAGAATATATTCCTCATGAAAAAGTTCCAGCCAAAATGCAGTCCGGAAGGAAGTAAAAGTGACCTGGTTTTTACATAACAAATGGCATGCATACCGCCAAACACACTCAGGTTAATACCTGTCAGCCAATTGGAATGGGGAGTTAAAAGATGTCCAATACCAAAAACAACTGATGTTACCAGGATAGCAATGAATAAAGTGGTCCCTTCAATGAGATTTTGAAGAATATATCCCCGAAAGAATAATTCCTCAAATGCAGTCTGAAAGACTGAAGTTATTAATGCTATGACCAGGATATCTTTCAGTAAAGGATACGAAAAGGGTTTTAGTTCAACCTCAATGTACCCCGGTATAACATAAATCAGGAATAACAATAAAACAAGCACAAATCCTATTGTCACTCCAATCAGATATTCTTTCAGGGCCCTTGAACGGAGATAGAATCCAATTGTAATGATCGGCCTGCCATCCAGGAACCTGGCCGCTATGAATGAAAAGCCCAACAAAAGCGAGAAAATTATTATGTACCTGATCAACAACTCTTCCCAAAAGAGGATAGTCAAATAATACAGGGAAGGGAAGACTACCAGCAGAAATATCAGAAGTCTCCAGCCAGTTCTGAGACGGTGGTTTTGTTTAAATATATCCCTGATCCGTTTCATATGGACAAGTTACGAAATCATGCAATAAACCCTTGCTCAAGAAGCCCGGAAGTCTGTTTGTAGTTTTTCAGGACTGCCAATGCAAACTGCTACTGTCACTGTTCCATGGACGAACCACCAATTCGTTTATTTTATTAATCCTGAGGCAATGAGACGTTGAGACTCTGAGACAAATTCTATCTTTGTTAAAAAAATATGACCATGAAAAACCTGATATTTTTCCTGATAACATTTTTTCTGGTTTCCTGTACCACGGAGACTCCGAAAAAGATCCTGGTGGTTACCGGCGGACATTCATACGATACCACGGCGTTCGTGGAAATGTTCCGTTCCATGGAAGGAATTGAATTTGATACTGTCATCCAGCCCCGGGCCAACCGGGTGATCACTTCTGATACCATTGATCACTACGATGCCCTGGTTTTCTACGATATGTGGCAGGATATCACCGGACCGGAGAAACAGGCTTATCTGAACCTTCTGGAAAAGGGCATGGGCATGGTCTTTCTGCATCACTCCCTGGTGTCCTACCAGGAATGGCCGGAATTTCGCGAGATCATCGGGGGCCGGTACATTAACGATATCATCCCGGAAGATTCCCTGCGCATGTCGGGTTTTAAACACGATATCGACCTGGAATACCGGATAGTGGACCCCCTGCATCCGGTGACTTCAGGAATGCGGGTGTTCAATCTGCATGATGAAGGATACATTGATTTCGAGGTAGGGGAGGGGATGGCCCCCCTGCTCACAACCCAGCACCCCGACAGCGATTCCCTGGTCGGCTGGACCCATGAATACCGCAATTTCAGTATCGTATACCTTCAACCCGGTCATGATAAGCAGGCCTTCGAATATCCCAACTATCGAAAACTGGTAAAGCAGGCGATAGAATATGTGGCAGGGAACCAGGGGCTGCTCGCTCCGCTGTAACTATGTTGCTCTTCTGCTCTTTGGCTCTTAAGCTCTTCACACCCACACCCAATCCCCACACCCTCATTTTGAATCGCGGATTTCGTTCAGGATTTCTGATTTAGAATTTAGAATTTCTTCCTCGCGTCCTTCGCGCCTTCTTTGCGCTCTTCGCGGTTCAATATTTTAGCGTCTCAATGTCTCAGGTCCAGGGACCAGTGGCCAGGGACCATAAGCCAGGAACAACTGCATGACTGCCTCCTGCCACCCCAAATCTTTAAATCCTAAAATCACTTAAAGCCTAAAACTGGCATATTCTTTGCATCACATTACCGGACCCATTCTTCTTCATCATGAAAAAATTCATCATTCTGTTATTGGGAATGCTCATGACCTCCGGGGCCTTCTCCCAGGTATTCACCTATCGCTACAATCCCTACACGGGTATGAACAAAGACCAGCTGGAGCTGGCCCTGGAACAGGCCCATAAAATGAAACGCAACGGTATGATCTGGACCGGGGTGGGGACCGGTATGCTGGTCGGCGGAGGCATCATGATGCCGGACGGGATTCAGGGCCTGACCGGTGATGGAACCTACGATGCCCTGAACTTCGGGGCCGGACTGGGAATCATGACCCTAAGCGGTTTTCCTCTGGGATACGGACTCTATGCCTGGATCGCCGGAAACGAAAGAGCCAACATGATCGAGATCGAACTGCTGGCTTTTGATAAGGGGAAGCTCAAGCTTGAACCCACAAAAAACGGGATAGGATTGGTGTATAAGTTTTGATTATGGTAACTTGTCGCAGGCTTCTGGAACTAAATTTGCATGAAACAGGGTGGATTATTGGATTAAAAACTATACTATACCATGATACAACATGACCCCAGACCCGGCAGAATCGTTTTGTTCATGTGGCTGCTGACCGTACTGATCAGTATATTTTCAGGGATACTATCGTGGAACCTGGTAGACCCGGACAGTTTCTGGGGCGGACTGCTCTTCCTGATCCTTTGGGGAATTCTCTCCAAGCTGGGGCATTTTATCTGCTTCAGCTTTCTCATTGATATATTCAGGAGATGGTAGTTTGTACTGGACTTTTGTGACTTTAAGCTTATAATTAGGATTTTACAGTTTCCCGTTCGCCCAAATACTCGGGATCACTGCTTCTCACTTCGCTGATACTTACTGCTTCCTGCTACTTACTACTTCTCCTAATAATTACTAACTTTCATACATGATTCGGTGCGCAACATTTCTATTCATCGCTCGTGTTTTACTTCTCGCTAAACCAGCAATGGCGGATGTCTTTCCCGTTTCCTCAAAAACCCTCGGGGGAATTTCTTTTTCCATTGAGCTCCTGGGCTCTTATGAGATCGGGTTGGGATCGGATTTTGCCTTGCTGGCCTGGGGTGGGGGAGCCACGGTGTTCTCGCCTTACGGTGCGGAATTTTTTGCCGGGCCGGAAGCGGCATTGGAAGTAAGAAAATACTTCGCGAGAAAGGATAACATGGCCTGGGCATTCAGCTTTTATTCCGGGGTAGCCTACAATTACCTGGATGAACCCTACGGGGCATTTACACCAGGAATAAAACTGACCCGGAAAATCTCCCACAACCGGCTGATGCAGTCGGAACCCTATATCAGTCTGTCCTATCCCTTCTACTCAGACGGGGAACGACCCTACCTGCCGGTCCTGACCTTCGGGTATCGCTTTGTTCTGGAATGGGGCCCCAAGGTATAAACGATTAAGAGCATTAGAGCTGAAGTGCTGTTATGCAATCCTCATGCAGTTGACATGCGATTGCCATACGATTGTTTCTGGCTATTAATAAAGATTACGGGAAACGTTAATAATACTACAGCCTGAAAGACTAGACCACTAGATCAGGGCAGAGACCATGCGGCAATCCCAGTACCGAATTCTCCTCCTCGCTGAGGACGGAACAATCTTAAAACCTTAAATCCTTAAAACTTCAATCTTTTATACAACGTACCGACATGCCCCGGGCCTTGTTGGATTCATTATAGCCGTAAAGTGAAGCACTGGCGGAGCTGTAGTATAACTGGAAGGGGTATATGTTAGAATTCGGGGCTTCGGTGGAGGTCCAGAAATAGGCTGTTTCACGCAGGTGCCTGAAATTACCATCCGTAGTTCTTTCTCCTGCACCCCGTGCGCTGAAACGGCTTGTGTTCTTACCGATAACGGGTGGGTCGGATGCGTAATTCTTCCAATAAGTGGTGCCAATTTCCTTTAGTTTGGTACCCACGCCCGGACCGCCCTGAAGGAAGTTTTGCAGTTCACTGTATTCGGTCTGAGAGGGCAGGTGCCACCCGGCCGGACAGACCTCCTGGGCAGTTTCCCGGTTGTATAACCTTCCATAATCTTCAGCATGGACCGTACTGTCATCATTATAGTACCAGGAACCTTCCGGGGTGCAGTAATTCAGGTTCTCAGCCATCCAGACCCGGTCGTTCAATTCGATGTACATATAACTTTGACCGTCCCGTTCGTCGATGAATTCTCCCGCGGTATAGTCGATTGTTTCGCACGGACCGATGGCGATCCAGTTAATGTAGGCTATACCGGAATAGCTTGAACTGTCCTTCCAGAAAACAGTAAAACGATCTTCATTTACCTGTGTGACCTGCTCTGAAGTAGATCTTAAACCGCTGCAATTCGGTGTTAAGATACATTCCAGGGAAAAGCTTACCATGGGAGGCCGGGAAAATTTTTTATTAAAATAAATGGTATACCGGTTGTCCAGGTCATCCGATAAATAAGTCTGACCATCCCCAAATTTACCCTGATCGATGCAATATCCGTTGAAGCGGATCTCCCCGTTTACATCCATGGCCGCCTTGGGATCATCCGTTCCTATACCCACACGACCTTCCTGGTTGTCTACGCGATCGGCACTGCCCGCGTGCAGGGCATAGGGGACCGATACCAGTCGGATACTGTTCATCAGTTCATAACTTGTACCCCCTTTCGAATCCATATACACATCCAGGAGGTATGGATCCGCATCCCAGTCCACATCGGCCAGGCTTCCGCTGGGATTGCCCCCTTCTCCAATGGCAAGGTTTATCAAGCCGGTGGGACCGGATTGAATGCTGTGTTCCTCGGAATATACCTCTGTTCCACCTTCCGGAACAATGATGAATTTCAGGCTCACGAGCTGGTCGGTAACCGGATTACCCCGGTTATCCCGTAACAAGGTCTGGTACCTGAAGGCATTGGGGGTCTGCGCGTATAACACGAAGCTTGTTGAGAGAATAAAAAATATGAATTGGATGCGTTTCATTTTTGTTGCGGATTTTCGGATTTCGAATTTCCAATATCAGTCTTTGATGCAACGTACCGATTTTGCTCTGGCCTTATAGGTTTCAGAAATTTGATACTGATACACTTGGGTGTTATTATAGTTTAACCTTATAAAAGCTACCTGTGAAGACTGTGTTTCTGTAGAGGTCCAGAAAAAAGCAAATGAACCCCGGGAGTTATAGTTACCGTTTGTCTCTCTTACACCACCTCCTCTCGCATTAAAGCGGCTTGTATTATCCCCTTCAACGGCTTCATCATACTGTTGCCAGTAATTATTCCCTATTGCTTTCATTGCTTTTCCTGCCGTATTATCTCCTCCCAGATAAGTGATAAGCTCCCCGTATTCAGTCTGGCTGGGCAGGTGCCATCCGGTTGGACAGACTTCCTGGGCGGTATTCCAATTATAGAGTCTTCCATACGCGTTTGACCAGGTTGCACTGTCGTCATCATAATACCAGGAACCTTCCGGGGTATAGCAGTTTAAATTCTCGGCCATCCAGGTAGTATTGTTCAGTTCGATGTACTTATAGCTTTGTCCGTCGCGTTCGTCGGTAAATTCTCCGGCTGTATAGTGAATCGTGTCACAGGGACCGATGGCCATCCAGTGGATTTTATAAATGCCGGAACTGCCGGAATTGTCGATCCAGAATACCGTGAAGCGATCCTCTTTCACCCGGGACACCTGTTCCCCTTCGGAAAGGAAGCCCCCGCACGGACCGTTCGGACATTCAAGGCTAAAGGTAACCACCGGCGGTTCGGCGAATCTTTTATTGAAATAGATTGTATAACTGTTCCGTTCTGCATCGGAAATATTTTTTGAGCCATCACCGTAGGTGCCGAAATCAATACAGTTACCGTTGAAGCGAAGCTCCCCGTTCACATCCAGGGGAGCCCTGGGGTTGTCGGTGCCGATGCCCAGATGGCCCTCCTCATTGCCTATCCTGTCCACACTGCCGGCATGCAGGGCGTAAGGGACCGAGACCAGCCGCGACTGGCCCATATGATGGTAATCTGTTCCTCCATCCGGGTCCAGGGAAATATTCAGGCGGTAACTGTCGGCGCCCCAGTCGATATCGCTGAAGCTGCCCTCGACATTATTCCCTTCCCCGATCATCAGGCCGACCAGTCCGGTGGGACCGGTTTGTACACTGTGTTCCTCGGTGTAAACTTCGACTCCGCCTTCGGAAACGATGCTGAATTTCAGGCTGACATCCTGATCCGGCAGGACCTGGCCCTGGTCGTCCCGAAACACCGCCTGGTAGTTGAATGCGGCCGGTGCCTGGGCGAGAAGAAATAAACTAAAGGAAAAAAGAATGGAAAAAATAAAGGTGCGTTTCATAATTATTTGGAAATTTTAACAATCTGATGGGTTTTGATATAGGGTTTGTCTTTTTGCTTGAATCGCAGGAAGTAGATCCCCTGGGCCAAACCCGAGAGATCGGTTTCACAGAGCCGTGTTCCCGCCTGGATCTCTTTTTGAAGGAAAAGACTTCCATTCAGGGATATAATCTCCAGGTACATAAGATTTTCCAATTCCCCTCCAAAATTGATGTTGATGAAATGTTCTGCTGGATTGGGATAGACCGATAAGCCAGGCAGTAGTTTCTGCTCAGGCTCGAGACCGGTAATCAGCAGATCACCGTGATGAAATCCCTGTTCCAGGATCATACCGGATGTGGTATAGCTGTCGGTAACAATCTCCCCCAGGGTCCAGGAAAGGGAAAGCATGATTTCATTATCAAAATAACAGGAACCGTCGGATGCAATAACTTGGGGATTCAATTGCTGTGCATGAAGTGTTGCTGCGAGAAAGAATGCACAGCTCAAAAAAAGTAATTTTTTCATATTGATACTATGTAATTTACTCAAAAATAAGCAGAAACAAGGCACGGGTCAAATGCCGGACAGGAGAATGGACTTAATTCTAAGCAACAAAAAGAATAACAGATGACATTATCCCTTTTATAGCTTAATTACAGGCAGTGTTTATAAATATTTTACAAATAAAGGAGGCAGGGCCTAAGAGCTGAAGAGAATTCAGTCTGCCTTCGAAAATCAAAAGCAGCAAAGCTGGCTAAGATTTTCGGGAAGGAACAACAGCGAAGCGGAACAAGGTGATGATTTACCCTGTAGATTTGAATAAACCAAATAATTCACTAACATAGTTCCATATTTTGTAACTATATTAAGTTAATTTATTATCGCATCTTCTCATGGCATATACAGGATTCACTAAAGTTGAAAAGGCTTTCAAAAGCAGAACCTGTAATACCCGTGTTCCGACTCTTGTGGTTGATAATATTCCCAAGCTGGGCTTGCTGACTGCCCTCCGGTTCCTCGAGTGGGTGGATCGGAATCCGGCAGGGGTGATTTCTTTGCCGACAGGCAAAACCCCCGAGTATTTCCTGAAGTGGACCGAACACCTGCTGGAGAACTGGGATCAGGGAACGGTCCGGCAGATACTCGAACAATATGCCCCGGAATTAAAAAGGAAACCCGAGCTTAGCGGTCTGAGCTTCGTTCAGATCGACGAATTCTATCCCATTCCCTCGGATCAGCATAACTCCTTCAATTATTTCGTCAGGGAATTCTATATCAAGGGTTTTGGCCTGGATCCCGGGAATGCCCTGCTGATCAATTCCGATGAGATCCCGTTGCCTGAAGGCAAAAACTATGCAGAAGTTTTTCCCGATCTGGACCTTGATCTGACCCTGCGTCACCGGGAAGCCAAATCGCCACGGGAAGAACTGCAGCAGAGGTCCATATTGGCCATCGATCGCTGGTGTTCCCAATATGAAAGCAGGATAAGGGAACTGGGAGGGATCGGTTTTTTCCTGGGAGGGATCGGTCCGGACGGACATATAGCCTTCAACACCCGGGGTTCGGATCATTATTCCACTACGCGGCTGACCGCTACCAACTTTGAAACCCAGGCCGTCGCGGCATCCGACCTGGGGGGTATAGAAGTTTCCAGGAAACGCCTGGTCATTACCATCGGCCTGGAAACCATTGCTTATAATCCCGACGTGTCGGCCATCATATTTGCAGCGGGTGATGCCAAAGCCCCCATGGTACGGGATGCCCTCGAAAATGAACCATCAAACCTCTACCCCGCCAGCAGTCTGCAAAAACTCAGAAATGCCCGTTTTTATCTTACCCGGGGAGCCGCATCCTTATTAAAAGACAGCATCCGCCAATATTACACGGAAGGGGAGTGGAGCCATGAAAAAACGGAAAGGGCGGTCATCGACCTTTGCATCAGGCTGGATAAATACGGGCACCATTTGAATCCGGACGATATGAAGAAGGATGAATTCTGCCGCCTGATCCCCGGCCTGGATGAACATACCGTGCAATCGGTGATCGATTCGGTTCTTTTCAAACTGGAAAAAGGCATGAAAAAAGAAGAGAACCAGGTATACTATCATACCGGTCCTCATCACGATGACATCATGCTCGGTTTTTTACCCCACATTCACCGCCTGCTCCGGTATGAATCGAACCGGGCCTTTTTCTCCGTTTTCACCTCGGGCTTTACCGCGGTAACCAATCAGTTTGTCATGGATATCCTGGAAGACACCCGGGATTTTCTCGACAGGGGAGAGATACAGATGATCCGGTATCCCGACTTTTTCAAATCAGGCTATAAGTTCAAGTGGGACAAGGATGTATATCATTTTCTGAACAAGGTGGCTTCCGGGGACAGGCAGCAGAGGAGGCGCGGACTAGCCCACCGGGTGGTGCGTTCCATAGTCGACATCTGGGAGGTTAAAAACGCGGAACAGTTAAGGGACAGGATCAATGATGTATTATCCGTTCTCAGGAACAGCTATGACGGGGAAAAGAATCCGCCCCGGATCCAGAAGCTCAAAGGCATGATCCGGGAATTCGAGGAGGAGCTTGTTTGGGCACACTTCGGCATACCCGTCCGGCAGATCCATCACCTGAGGCTGGGTTTCTACACGGGGGATATTTTCACACCCACACCCGACCGGGAGCGGGATGTAAAACCCATCCTGGAAGAATTGAAAAAAATAGATCCCACCGTGATCAGCCTGGTACTGGATCCCGAAGGCAGCGGTCCGGATACCCATTATAAGGTATTGCAAACACTCGCCGAGGCCGTAAAGCTTTATAGCAAGGAAAGGGATACCTCCGATCTGAGAATATGGGGATACCGCAATGTCTGGCACCGTTTTCATCCTTCGGAGGCCAATGTGATCGTACCCGTTTCCCTGAATGCCATGGCCACCTTGAAGGAAGCCTTTGAAAGCTGTTACATGAGCCAGGTGGATGCTTCCTTTCCAAGCTATATGCATGATGGGAAGTTCAGTGAACTGACCACCCGCTTTTGGGTGGATCAACTTAAAACCATACAGCTTTTGTTGGGTAAAAATTTCTTCTATCAGCATGAGGGTCCGCGCATCCGGGCCTGCCACGGGTTGTTGTTCTTTAAAGAAATGAAAGTCGAAGAATTCCTGGCCAGCGCAAGGGAACTGGAGAAGTTTATTGAAGGGACTGTCGTATGAATTCAGCCTGCCTGACGGAAGTCCAAGGATTCAGCTTGCCTGACGGAAGT
>CAYQQR010000010.1:0-6423 GCA_964420035.1 uncultured Bacteroidaceae bacterium
CTATTTTTCATATCTCGTTGACCTTTTTTTGGTCAACCTATTTCAGTCGAAGACTGGTATAGGGCATATCTAAAATTATTATCTTCGGATTAACTACGAACTAAACACTTATTTTTTATGAAGCGGATATTTTTACTGATTGGAATGGTCCTTGTGGGACTGAATAACTCTTTCCCGCAGGTTCAGATTGTTCAGGAAAACTTTGGCAGCAGTACCTGGGACGGGAATCCTGCCGATTACCCGGGTTATACAAGCGATGCGTTATTCAGCGGCGATGACTCCCACCTGTTTCAGACAGCCAATTCAACCGGATATGATGAAGCATCCGGTGGCGTTGCCCTATTGATGGGGAGCTGGAGTGATCCCCCGGAGAACCTTGAATTTGTAATCCAATACAATACGGAGGATTACACCAGTGTGCGGCTCAGCTTTGGCATGATCCATAACTCAGGGGGCTGGGGGGATGACAAGTGCAACCTCACCAATAATTACACAAGCATTGAATATTCAACGGATGGAAGCATTTGGACTACTATAGATAAATCCGCATTGCTGGAAGGCAGCAGCTGGCCCTGTTCCAATGAAGCCTGGAAATGGGTGAAGCTGGCTGAAGTATTGCCTTCCCATCCGACATTGTATATTCGTTTTACGCATGATAATCCCTCCATTCATCCCTATTACCTGGATGACATTACCCTTACGGGTTTTTTGCCGGACAATACCCCGCCCACGGCTGCGGGTAATTTGGCTGCCGAAAAGGTCGGCACCACCGGTTTTATCCTTTTATGGAACGCGGCCACGGACGAAAACGGGATCTCCCGTTATGATGTGCTCAAGAACGGGAACTACCTGTTATCGACGACCGATACGGTGGTTTTGATCGATTACCAGAACCCGGGCAGTTCGGCCGATTATTCAGTTATTGCCTATGATATTGCCGACAATGCTTCACCGGAATCTGCAGTTCTGCCCGTTAGCTTGAATTCCAGGCCCGTGGATTATCAGTATTCATGGGAGCGACCTCATGCCACGGTTTTACCCGGGGGTGACCTGGAATGGAACCCTCAGGGTTTTCAGTTTGAGGCCGGTTCATCGGTTCGGTACATCGATTTTGAGAGCGGCGATGATACCAACGACGGTTTGGACAAGGCAACAGCTTGGAAACATCATCCCTGGGATAACAATGCAAGCGATAATGCAGCAGCATGTACGGGTGTGCATACTTATATTTTCAAGCGAGGGGTGGTATACCGCGGGCACCTGACGGCTAAAGAATCAGGTACCCTCCTGGAACCCATCCGGCTTACTTCCGATCCTTCCTGGGGAACGGGAGAGGCGTACTTTTTCGGTTCGCAGCGCATTACAGGTGGATGGACCCTGGGCGATGCAAGTTCGGCTCCCAACATCCCCGAACCGGATAAGGTGTGGTACATCGATATTTCCCTGCCGGAAACCAAGATGATATGTGAACTCAACGGCAATGAGCTCAGTCAGCTCCGGGTGGCCCGAACACCGAATTACCAGTACACACCGGACGATCCGCTGAAAACCTGGTGGACCTGGACAGGGAAAACGGAAGATGGGGGTGCATTGTGGCTGACAGATGACAATAACCTTACCCAGGACGACCCGGCGTATTATCAGGGTGCAACGGTCTGGAGCCAGGAAGATGCCATCGTGATGTGCACCGTCTGGAACCTTGATGTCACTGAATGGGACCCGGATAACAACCGGGTCAGGGTGAACAATACGAACTTCGGTGGAACCGGGTGCCACTATTTCATAGAAAACACGCCCTTCCTGCTGGATGCCCCGGGTGAATTCTATTACGATATGGATGCAGACAGGCTCTTCGTCCGCCTGGAAGGGGATAAAGATCCGAATACTGCAATCCTTGAGGTGGCAACCAGAACCGAATTGATCAATATCAGCGATAAGCATGATATAGAGATCAGCGGCATCACCTTCGGAGTTACCACCGCTCATGCCGTACGATATGGGGAAGAGGATGCCCGGTCAACCATCCGGATGACGGGGATATGCAATAACATCAATATCAGGAACAACAAATTCCTCTTTGTCAATGGCGGTATATCCATGAGGAATACCGGTTCCGCCATGCTGAATTCACACAGCATCACCATCAGCGATAATGATTTTCAGCACGTGGGCGACCTGGCCCTTGTCCTTGCAACAGGAACCGTTTATATGGACGATGTCCATATCCTCAGGAACAATATATACAATAACGGTTACCGCCACCAGGGGCGGTGGTACAGCTCCATACCTGCCATTTACGCGCAGTTGAACTATGGTGAGGTGGCCGGAAACATCGTGGACGTTTCCTGGGGTAACGGCATTGATATGTTCTGGGGCAAGGGCGGTGGAAGTAATCTTTATGTTCCCTTTATCAGGGGCCTGATCCACCACAATAAAGCTTCCAATACCCTGATAGGGGTCAACGATTACGGGGGGATCGAGAGCTGGCAGGGCGGGCCGGCCTTCTGTTACAACAATTATTCACACAATGCTTCGGGTTACAAACATTACAACAACAGTTCCCTGGGCATGGCTTTTTATTTTGACGGGTCCTTCAAACATACAGTATTCAATAATATTGCATCGGGAGTATCCCACAACCGGAATGCAACCGGCATTATGCAGGTATTGGGTTTTTATAATATGTACGTTCACAATACCTGTTATAATACACAGCATTTTTTTAACAGCGGCAGCAATAACCTGGCGCTCAACGGTCATAATGCCTATTTGGCCAATATTGGACAGGATATTACTAACTTTTTCAGACATGAGATCCCTGCAGCATATATTCCGTTTGAATCTTATGGGTATAATATTGCCAGCGGGGAACCCTTCCGGGGAAGTCTTGAAAACAAATCCAACAGCATGTCCCTGAGCGGGTTCATGGAAGAATTGGAAGGTTTTGAATCCCAGTTGACCCAAACAGGCTGGGAAAGCACTGCTGCAGTGCTTGTCAATCCTGCATCCTTCAATTTCACGCCCGCAAAAAACAGTGCTGCCATTGGAAGGGGAGTTAAGTTCTTTTCAGTCTTTCCGCTTTCCCGGGTGGTAGGTGAGTGGAATTTTTACAGGCACCCTGCCGATTCAAGCATTGTAATGGGAGACAATTTCTATATGACAGAAGATTTCAATGACAGGATAACGTACAAAAATGTACCTAAGAACCATCTGCATGTGCATAATGTAATTGACAGCAGTTTTGTGATGGGCGACCTGGAAGACTGGACCGAAGGGGCCCTGATCTTCGACGGAGCCGTGTACGGGCAGATTGAACATTCGGTGGCCGTTGCCGTGAAATCCAATAACGTGAATATGACCACCAACGATTTTATTATTGAAGTTTACCTGAGAACGGAAAAGGATTATTCCAATGGGGTAATCGTATCCAAGTACGATGGATCCGAAGGGTATGAAATGTCTGTTGATGACACGGGATTTCCCCAAATGAGCTTGTACCTGTCCGGAGCCCCTGCCGTTAGTCTTAAAGGATCTGCAGCGGTCAACGACAGTGCCTGGCACCATATCCTTTTCGAGATGGACCGGCACGCCGGAATCAATTGCTATATTGACGGTCAATTGTCTAACGGCATTCTCAGCGGTTCCATGCCTGGGCCTACCGGCTCCCTGTCCAATACTGCCGATTTCCTGGTAGGGAAAGACGTTGATGACAATTATTTTTTGGGTACCATGGATTTTCTCAGGGTATCCAAGGGATCCTTATATGATGCCAAAACCACCGTGGATGAACTCTATGCATGGCAGACAGACGGGCCGTTTCTCTACGACATGAGGGGGGATACGGCTACCGGGGAGCGGGAAGCAGGCGCCCTGGAATCTTTCAGTACCTGTGATATTTCAGTCAGTGAAAACAACCTGCAGTTCGGCATGAATGCTGCTACACAAAAGGTAATCGTTACGGCTCCGGAGGGATATAGTGTACGCGATGTTTCCGGAGAATTTTTTGCCTACCATGTCGATGCCGATACCATCGAGGTGACGGTTTCCGGTAATGACAATTACGAGGAAAACCAGGGGGCAATAACCATCGTGGGATGCAATCAATTGCTTAGCATCAATATTACCCAGGAAGGTTCACCCTGTATATTCAACTGCGAGGTTGACAGCTTGGAACTGGACAATGGAGACCACTCCATGTGGGTTGCTGTAACTACAAACGGTTTAATGAGTGCTTCATCCGACATTGATTTTGTAAGTCTGGTCGTCAATAATGAGAAAGACAGTATCCTGTTGTATGTATCCGAAAACGAATCTTTCAGTGAGCGGATTGCTGAGCTTACCATTGAAGGCTGTTCAGGCACCCATACCATTACCATCATTCAGCAGGGTGTGATCGACAACATCAATCCGCATGTGCCCGGTGGATTGAAGGTCTATCCCAACCCGGTCAGAGATAAACGGTTTTATATTGAGCTGCCTCCGTATGCAGGCAGAGTACATTACACCCTTTCCGACCTCTCGGGTAAGGCATTGCAGATGGGAGAGCTGCATGATACCCGGGAAAACATCCGGTTGTATGTCGGTCCCGGCACTTACATCCTGAAGGTCTATGGGGACGGATTGAGTTATATCGGGAGGATTGTGGTGCTTTAGTGGTTTCTGGCCTCTGGTTTCTGGTTTCTGGTCGTTTTTTGTATTAGGTATTTGACAAACTGCCGTTGCCGCTTATCTGTGTCTCATTGTCTCAATGTCTCAGCGTCTCTATGTCTTAACCTAAAGGTTCTAAAGCTCTAAGGTTCTAAGGCTTTAAGTATTTAGGGGTTAGGCTCTTCCGCTACGCTGTATTTCCGCCTTCGGCTGTAATAACGGTGCCAAACGGTACTAACGGTTCTGAACCCAGGAATTTAGGAACTTAGGAACTTCATTCTGAATTCTGAATTCCACACTGGTTTTTTACTATCTTTCACAGGCGATCCATTTTCAAATGAATCCCCGGTCTTCCATAAAAACCCCGGTCACCGGTCTTGCCATTCTTGCTGTGCTCGGACCGTCCATCGTGTGGGTATCGGAGTATATCGGCACCGGGGAGGTGATTCTGGCTACCCGCAACGGGGCTATTTTCGGGGCCGGGATCCTCTGGGTGGTGATCTCGGGCATTTTTTTGAAAGTATGGATCGGTATGAGCGGTGCCCGCTACACGGTCTGTACCGGTGAAGGCATGATGGACCTGTTTTCCCGTATGCCCGGCCCAAAGAACTGGGCGGTCTGGCTGGTACTGGTAACCATGCTGGTTTCGGCCACCGTTGCTGCGGGTGCAGTGGCCACTGCAGCCGGCGTTTTCCTGGGCAGCCTGCTTCCGATAAGCAATTCACTGGGAGGCTGGATCGCTACCCTGTTCGCTTTTTTGGTGGCATGGACCGGTAAATTCAACTGGCTCAAGCTGGTCATGAGCATCCTGGTCCTGATGATGGTGGTGGGGGTGTTGTATGTTGCTTCCACCGTATTTCCCGGATGGGAGGCATTCTTCAGGGGTTTGGTTCCCCATGCTCCGGTTGTGCCCGAATGGGCACAAAATCAAGGCATTGAAGATAACCCTTGGAAGGAGATACTGCCTTTGCTGGGTTTTGGAGCAGGGGGATTTGCCAGCCAGGTATGGTACACCTACTGGGTGATCGGAGCCGGTTATGGAGCAGCAAAAAAAGACGGATACGGTAAAGCGGCCGATATTAATGAATTAAAAAAGCTGGATGTTGCCGATGCCGGGAAACTGAAAGGCTGGTCGAGGATCATCTATTTTGATTCTTCCTTCGCCATGTTCCTGGGTATAGTTATAACTGCAGGATTTGTGCTTTCCGGTGCCGGGGTGCTTGGAAGGGCGCAACTGGCTCCCAGTGGAGCGAATGTCGCATTGGAATTGTCGGAGATATTCGCCTCCCGTTGGGCAGAAGCCGGAGGTTTCCTGTTCCTGCTGGGCGGAACGGCGGCCCTGATGGCCACCCTGGTGGGGCACATGGCAGGCTGGCCCCGCCTGCTGGCCGATGCTTTCAGGATCTGCATTCCTGCCTTTAACAGGAAGTTCCGATGGATCCGTCAGTTCCGGATCTTCCTGGTGTTTTTCTTTCTCACCAACATGATCATGGTATACAGCTTTAACTTAAGGCCGGTGGTCATTGTAAAATTCGCGGCTATTTTCGAAGGCTTGCTGCTCACACCCCTTCAGGCCCTGTGGATCTTGATCGGGTTATATGTAGTCCTTCCCCGTATGTACAAGCCGGAAGTCGGCAGAATGCTCCGCCCGGGCTGGGTCCTTGCCGCCGGCCTTATCCTGGCCACCCTGGTCTTCGGTTATTTCTGCGTGGTGCAGCTGCCGGCGGTGTTATAATAAGATTTTTTTACTCTTCTGTAGAAATATTTTGTTGAAGA
>CAYQQR010000010.1:6523-94382 GCA_964420035.1 uncultured Bacteroidaceae bacterium
TTATTCGCTCCCTGTGGTCGCTCATGATCTTTTCCGGGGATGATTCAAAAGAAAAGCCTTTCATATGCTGCGCGTTTCAATGTAAGCTGACTTTAGATTCTGGTAGTTGAGCAAGATTATTCGCTCCCTGTGGTCGCTCATGATCTTTTCCGGGGATGATTCAAAAGAAAAAAGCCACGCACTGTGTGCTGCTTTTGCATTCTGTAAGGCCTATGAAAGCAAGCTTTCAACGCCTTCCAGAATGCAAAAGGCCACTTCACCTTACGGCGAAGTGGCTTTTTTCTTTTGTCGGGGTAGTAAGATTCGAACTTACGACCCCCTGCTCCCAAAGCAGGTGCGCTAACCTGACTGCGCTATACCCCGAAAATTACTTATCTATAAAACTTCTGTACATACCCAGGAGCATTTTGGAAGCTTTTTCGTAGCCTTCATATAACTCCTGGTATTTTTCACTCTGGATCTGACCCATGTCAAAACTCAATTGCAGACTCCCTACCGATTCAAAGACACTGCTCCTGGCCATGGTTACAAATTCTTTCTTCTCTTCATTTGTCATACGAGCCGTACCTTCAATAAGCTTTGAAACGGAATTTAAACTCGATTGCTTCCAGCGATCTTTGATTACCGGATCGATTCTTTGTTCTTCGTTCAATAGCTTAAAGACCTTGAAATTAAGTTCCCGAAGTACCTGGTAAATGTCTAGTTTTTCGAAATCAAACATGAGCTATGGAGATCCGTAACTATTCAAAGTTATTATACAGGGGATTATTTCATGATCCCTGCTGTGGGTTCCCTGCAATTCCTTTGCAAACCTTTCAGGTTGGATAAAAAACTTCCCAAACCTCCATCAAGCAAGCTTGTGTCGGTTTGGTTAGTTTTTTTCCACTCACTCCGTGAGTTTTGCAAAGGAATTGCGGAGAGAGGGGGATTATTCGTCGCTTCGCTCCTCATGAGCTCGGCTTTCAGCCTCGGTTCGAACCCCCGCTCCCCATGGGTTCTCATCCCAGAATATTCAAAGACCATGTAATAATCAAAGCAATATTGCTTCTGCAAATTCTTTGCGGAGAGAGGGGGATTCGAACCCCCGGTACCCCTTTCGGAGTACGCCGGTTTAGCAAACCGGTGGATTAAGCCACTCTCCCACCTCTCCGGGAGCTTAAGCAGGCTCATTTAAAGCAGCACAAAAGTAGCAAATCTGTGATTAACGACAAAAAGAAAACCAAGGTTGTACCCTCCCTGTTTGAGAGGTATCATGAGGTTATTTGTAGTAGTTAATTATCATCTAATAATAGCCGGTTCCTTGTTTTTCATATTGATTTCTTCATGTGTTCGAGTCAAAGAAACAGCCATTTCGGAAATGACCATTTCGGAAATGTAGAATTCTACAATCCTTTGATAGGTAATTCAAAATTAACTTCTGGGGCATCGTATTCAAAAAATAGGACATCAGGCTAAATATTTCCATGCAGGGATGAACTTAATTGTTACTCCTTCATATTCAAATAGGTCGGTTTGGTTGTAAGTTACTACCAGACCCTCTTTCAGCTTAAAGTAGTCCAATGCACTTTTGAGTCCATCCAGCTCCCTTTTCATATTTATGTCATCAATGTTGTAACACACCTGGATACAATGAATGGCTTTACCCTGGCTCAACACAACAAAATCACATTCCCCGTTTTTTTTGAAGTAAAATATTTCTTTGTGTTTTCTGCTAAGGTGAAGGTAAACAGCATTTTCGAGCTGTCTGCCATGATCTTCGGTAAAGTTGGTTTTTATCTGGTGGTAAATGCCAAGGTCGATGCAATAAACTTTTTTCGGATTCCGGTTTTGGGCTTTGATCGAATAATCGAACTGAGGGACGAAATTCACCAGGTACGAATCCTTTAAATACCCTAAATAATCAGTGACTGTAGAGGTTGAATTGATTCCGTACAGTCCGGTCAATCTTCGGGCAGATACCGGTTTCGCGATATTTGAGAACAGGTAAACTGTAAATTCTCTTAATGCATTAACATTACGAATGTTATACCGGACAGATATGTCTCTATAAAGAATGTCATCCACTAAATGTTGCAGAATGGCCCCCCGGTTGTTTTTAATATATTCCGGCATACCTCCTGTTTGAAGGTAATCATCCAAACTGTTTATATTATTATTCAGGTTTTGGAAAGCCAGGAATTCGGTATAAGAGAAGGGGTGAAGTTCTGAAGATAAATGCCTGCCGGTAAGGTGTGTCCCCAACTCCCTACTCAATAAGGAAGCATTAGAACCCGTAATGAATACATGGTAGCCTTCATTTAACTTTTGATTGATGAAGATTTCCCATTTGTCCACAATCTGTATTTCATCGAAAAAAAGGAATTTTACATTGCGTCTTTCAATTTCAGAATTCAATCTTGAAAAGTCAGATGTCTCAAAACCAGATAACCGGATATCTTCAAATTTCAAGAATAGTGATGGTACTTTGCTTTTTTTCAATATTTGGAGCATTAGCGTACTCTTTCCACAGCGCCGGATCCCGGTGATGATCGAGCAGAAATTCTCAATGACCGGGACATCTTTGAGGATTTCCCTGGGTAATCCTAATGGCATCGTATCCAAATCTGTTTTTTGGGCATCGATCACGGACGAAATAACTTCTTGTGTTCTCATTCTTATTTTCCGTTAAGACAAACAAATATAAAATATTGTCCATTACTAACAAACAATATTGTCCATTATTAATGAACATTATTACGTGCAGATACATCTATATACAAAGTAAGAATCACCCCCGATCGGGTATGAGCGACCCATGGGAGCAACCATTCATGCTACAATCCCTTGTGCAAATTCAAATTTTAGTCTGTATATTGAATTATCTTTTATTACATTCTATTATCCCAACAAAAATGAGAACCTTACTGCTTGCTTTCTTAATGATATTCAGTGTTCTGTGCATGCATGCACAGGAGAAACCCATCAATGTCATCGTTATCGGGGCGCATCCCGATGATTGTGACTCGGATGCAGGTGGTACGGCAATCCTCTTTGCCCAAATGGGACATAAGGTGAAATTTATATCCCTTACCAACGGGGATGCCGGTCATTACGCCATGGGCGGCGGACAGCTGGCCAAGGTCAGGATGGCGGAAGCCGAAGAGGCTGGAAAAAGATTTGGCGTGGAATACCGGGTGATGGATAATCATGACGGCGAACTGATGCCGACATTGGAAAATCGCCTGGAGGTCATCCGCGAAATCCGCAAATGGAATGCAGACATCGTGATAGCCCACCGGCCCAACGATTATCACCCCGACCATCGCTACGCGGGAATGCTGGTCCAGGATGCGGCTTATATGGTGATTGTTCCCAATGTGGCCCCCGACGTGCCGGCATTGAAAAAAAATCCGGTTTTTCTGTATACCGCAGACCGTTTTCAGGATCCCAATCCCTTCAGACCAGACATTGCCGTGATCATCGACCCGGTGTTTGAGCAAAAGATCTATGCCATGGCGGCCCACGAATCCCAATTTTTCGAATGGCTGCCCTGGACCGCCGGGAAGCTGGATCAGGTGCCTGAGGATGAACAAGCAAGACTGGAATATCTGGCAAAACGCAGAACGAATACCCCAAATGAAGAGATGAGAACGTGTTTGAAGAAGTGGTACGGGGATCAGGCTGAAAAAGCCAAACATGCAGAAGCATTTCAGATATGCGAATATGGCAGACAGCCTACCGACGAGGAAATAAGAGCCCTGTTCCCAATGCTGCCGCAATAATGATTTCCACCCAACATATACTCGCGTAATGGAAGACAACCATGGTTCTCAGAGAAGCTATTTCAAAGTAGGATTGGTGATCTTTATCTTTTTTGTCATTTCCTTTTTCACCAACATCCTGGGAGCACTTAACCCGAGTGTCTCCAAAAGCTTCGACCTTACCAAAACCATGGCCGGCCTGTTGCCCTTTTCCTTTTTCATCGCATACGGGGTGATGTCCATACCCTCCGGATTCCTGGTGGAGAAGTACAGGGAAAAACGGATCTTACTGCTTGCATTCCTGCTCAGCCTTATCGGAGCCGTGATCTTTGCGGTTTTTCCAGCTTTCAGGGTATTTGTGATATCCCTGTTTACCATAGGAACGGGAATGGCCATGCTGCAGGTGATCATCAATCCCCTCCTTAGGGTTGCGGGCGGAGAAGAAAACTATGCCTTCTTTTCGGTTCTGGGTCAGCTGGTATTTGGTCTGGCTTCATTCATCAGCCCTAAACTCTATTCCTGGGTAGTATTGAATGTCCACACGGACAAATCCGATCCATCGGGCCTGGTTCAGGTATTGAATGCCGTTACTCCTCCCGACTTGTCCTGGGTGGCCATATATTCCATATTTGCCGTCATCAGCGTTGCCATGATCCTGCTGATCATGATGACCCGCTTTCCTAAAGTTGAACTAAAGGGAGATGAAAAAACCGGGACTCTGGCCAGCTATATCGAACTGTTCAGGAACAAAACCGTGATCCTTTTCTTTTTCGGGATTTTTACCTACGTTGGAGCCGAGCAGGGTATTGCCTACTGGATGTCCCGGTTTTTATCGGACTATCACGGTTATGATTTTGAAACAACGGGCGCCTCGGCTGTAGCCAATTACTGGGGACTGATGACTGTGGGGGGTATCCTGGGACTGGTACTCTTGAAACTCTTTGACAGCAAGGTCATCCTCCGGTACTTCACCCTGGCAACCATGCTTTGCCTCCTGCTCGGATTGTTCGGTCCGAAAGAGCTCTCCTTGTATGCTTTTCCGGCAACGGGCTTTTTCATGTCGGTGATGTATCCCATTATCATTTCTCTTGCCCTGAATTCCCTGGACAAGCATCATGGAACCTTTGCGGGGATCCTGATGACCGGTATCATGGGCGGTGCCGTGCTTCAATTGCTCATAGGAGGACTGGCCGATGTGTTCTCCCTCAGGGTGGGCATGATCCTCAACCTGATCGCGTTGGGCTATGTATTCAGCATCGGCATATGGGCCAAACCCCTGGTCGGGAATAAGGTCATCAGCTTCCGCAGAACGAAAAAACCATAATTCTTTCTAACCCTCAGTTTCATCCTGTACCGTTCATAACCGTTTAGTACCGTCGTTACCGTTATGCACCGGCCGTACTATAAATAATATTTTATCACAAATTAATCCAAATATTATTTAAATTATTATCAAAATAATTGTTTATTTTGCAAATTGAAATATTTATTTACTGAATCCGATAGAATTATTATTTTACCTCATGAGACTTTTTTTACCCGAATCCTATCATTCGGTTCTCGACCTGAAGGAGACCGAGCAGGCCATCAAGATGATCAAGGATTTTTTTGAGTCGAACCTGTCCTCGGAGCTGAAACTAAGAAGGGTTACGGCACCCCTTTTCGTGCAGCAGGGAACGGGTATCAACGATGATCTGAACGGCATCGAAAGGCCGGTATCCTTCCATGTCAGGGATATGAACGGGACGGTAGCCGAGGTGGTACATTCCCTGGCCAAGTGGAAAAGGATGATCCTGGCCGATTACGGTATCTCCGATGGTTACGGGATCTATACCGACATGAATGCCCTTCGGCCCGATGAGGTGCTCACGAATATCCATTCCATCTACGTGGACCAGTGGGACTGGGAGAAGATCATCCGGCCTTCGGACCGGAACCTGAAAACCCTGAAATGTATTGTCCGGAAGATTTATTCGGTGATCAAGAGAACCGAATTCATCGTAAACGATCACTATCCTAAAATAAAGCCGGAACTCCCGGAAGACATTCATTTTGTGCATGCGGAAGAACTTTTGGAACGATTTCCGGATAAAAGGCCCAAAGAGCGGGAATATCTGATAACCAAAGAATACGGTGCTGTCTTTGTTATCGGGATCGGCCATCCCCTGGCTTCCGGGGAGCCCCATGACGGAAGGGCACCGGATTACGACGACTGGTCCACGGAAACCGAAAAGGGCTACTTGGGTTTGAACGGGGACATCCTTATATGGAACCCTGTTTTGAAGGATGCCTTTGAGTTATCTTCGATGGGGATCCGGGTGGATCCCGGCGCTTTGCTCCGGCAATTGGAGATACGGAACGCTCCGGAAAGAAGGGAATATTTTTTCCATAAACGCCTGCTGAACGGTGATTTCCCCGAATGCATCGGCGGGGGGATCGGTCAGTCCAGGCTCTGCATGTACTTCCTCCGCAAGGCCCATATCGGGGAGGTCCAGGCCAGCCTGTGGCCACCACAAATGCTTCAGCAATGCCGGGAAGCGGGGATTGTATTAATGTAATTCAGAATGTAGTTCCTCGGTTCCTCAGTTCCTGGGTTCCTGGGTTCCTGAGTTCAGTAGAAAGTATGTAGTAGGAAGTAAGTAGTAAGTAGGGTGCGCCGTGAGTCAGGATCAATTCTGAGCCCCGTAATAAGCAATCCACAACGCGTATCCCGTAACCCGAAACCCGTAACGCGAAACAATCCAGAATAATCCGCAATTAATAATCTATATTTTTATAGAAGCTTAAAAGGATTATAGAAAATCGTATAACAATATCATAAAATTCCGGTAGCATATATGAGGTTAAGGTCAGATATTTAGAAATTGAATTTGACCAAAACCTGATTTATGCGTGCCATAACATTCCATCAACCCCGGACACTCGTTTTTGGAGACCATTCCTTTGATCAATTCATTGATTTTATCAAAGAATCACCCTACAATAATATATTGATACTGGCCGATAGTACGCTCAGTCGATTTGTTGACAAACTGGTTGGTGCTCTGCACGCTGCAGGCAAAAGTACCACGCTGAGCATGGATATCGTTACTGAGCCCGTGATAGCCGATGTTAATTATTTAAGAGAAATAGCTAAAAAGAATTCAGTGGATTCAGTCCTTGGTATCGGGGGAGGCAGTGTTCTGGATGTGGCAAAGATCCTTGCTGTAGTTACAAACACAAATCTTATTATTAAAGACCTTTTCGGAATTGGTAAAATAAGAGAGCGGAAGCTGTTTCTTTGCTGCTTGCCCTCTACATCCGGAACGGGTAGCGAGGTTTCTCCCAACGCCATTCTGCTTGATGAAGAAGAAAATCTAAAAAAAGGAATTATCAGTCCTCACCTGGTTCCGGATGCTTCATTCATCGATCCTGTACTTACTTATTCCGTTCCTCCTGAAGTTACTGCAGGAACAGGCATAGATGCACTTACCCACTGCATCGAGGCCTATGCCAACAGGAATGCACATCCCGTTGTTGATCTTTATGCTTTAAAGGGAATAGAACTCATCGTTCGTTCTCTGGAAAAAGCAGTTAGGGATGGAACGGAGCCGGTTGCCCGGGCTGAAGTAGCGCTGGGAAGCCTTTATGGCGGAATGTGCCTGGGACCGGTCAATACAGCCGCTGTACATGCGCTTTCATATCCGCTGGGAGGTACATATCACTTGCCCCACGGAGTATCCAACGCGATACTCTTGCCCAAGATCCTAAAATTCAATCTTCCAGAAGGGATCGATAAATATGCACAAATTGCTAAAGCAATTGGGATCCCTCCGGAGAAGGACCCTGAAAAGATGGCAAGTAAAGGCATTGACAAGATCAGTGAACTCTGCCGGTCGGTTGGGATCCCTGAAAAACTGACCGGATTCAACATACCCGGGGAAGCAATCCCCGACATGGCCCGGATGGCGATAACAGTGGAGAGATTGCTGAAAAACAATCTCAGAACGGTTACCGAAGAGGATGCCTGCAATATTTATGCTCAACTTTTATAGATTATGCCCAGGATACTGGTAATAGCAGATGATCTGACCGGTGCTGCAGAAATCGGGGGATTGGCCCACGGGATGGGTTTGCAGACCGGTATATTTACCTCATATGCCCGTGTGGATCAAAGTGTTGATGCTGTTATCATCGATACCCATACCCGGAATAAGGATGCCACAGATGTACCGGAGATTATCAGAACCAAGCTAAAGGGTTTAGAGCCTAAAAAATATGACCTGATCTACAAAAAAACAGACTCGGTACTGCGTGGTCCGGTCTATACTGAATTAAGGGAAGTCATGAGTTTATGCGGGAAAACAAAAACCCTGCTTGTACCTGCAAACCCTTCAAAGAACAGGCTGATCATCGATGGCCGATACTTTATCGATGGTCGTCCCATTGATGAAACCGGGTTTAATGATGATCCCGACTATCCCCGAACTTCATCCTGTGTGGAAGAAATGATCGTTGATAATTCCGGAGTAGTAAGTTTTGTTCATGATTTTGATCCGGCTTTGGATGGTGCGGTCCTGATCCCGCCGGTTCGTTCCGGTTCCGATCTAACTGAACATGTTAACCGGATGACTTCCGAATGGTTGCCGGCAGGCGGAGCAGACTTTTTTAAAGAAATCTTAATGCAGAAATTTGGCTTGAAAGAGCAGGAGATTTTCAACCACGGATCTTCTGATACCCTGCAGCAGGAGAAAAATTTTTACATGATTGGCAGCTGCACCAAAGAGAGCAAAGCCATGATCCGGTACTTGAGGGAAAAGAACTATACCGAAGTATCATTAACCCGGGAAATGATTGAGAATGAATCACTTTGGATAAATATGATACGTGGGTTCAATTCAGATGATCTGAACAAAATCATCATGACTGCACCCACCGGTAAAATCCATGAAGAGCGGCTCAGGAAAAGGATTACCGCAGTCCTGGCGGCAGGATTTGCTAAACTGTGGAAGGGACTGCAACCGGGTTTTCACCTGTATATCGAGGGAGGAGAAACCGCTTCTGAGATCGTTGCCCTGATGAAATGGGATCAACTCCGTATTATCGGGCAACATAAAAGGGGTACGGTAACAATGGATTGTGGTAAAGGGAAACCGGTTCTGACTGTAAAACCGGGAAGCTATCGCTGGCCGGAAGAATATTTCATTTAGTTCTCAAAGAATATGCCTATGGACAGTTTTGTTTTTCTTGTTGATCAGACACCCGGCACCAAAGGACTGCAGTTTCTGGATTACCTTATTATCGCACTTTCTTTATTGGTTTCCCTGTATATCGGCTTTTATTTTGCAAAGGGACAGAAGTCTACCATCAAGTTTTTCGCTGCCGAAGGCAAAATACCCTCCTGGGCTATCGGCATCTCGATTCTTGCCACACTGATCAGCAGTGTCACCTTCCTGGCCTATCCCGGGGAAGGCTTTTCAAGTAATTGGATCAGGCTCGTCCAGGGTTTGATGGTCCCAATCGTCCTGCTATTCTTTATCTGGTTTATTGTACCGTTGTACAGGAATATCATCGGTATCAGTGCCTATGAATATTTTGAGAAACGTTTTGGATACCTGGCCCGGGTATACGGTGCCCTCGGCTTTATGATGGCCCATTTCTCGAAAATGGGAACCGTATTTTACCTGCTTGGCCTGGCCATAGCAAGTTTATTGGGCATGAATACATTAACCGTCATTTGGATCCTGGGAGGGATCATCATACTTCTGACCCTTTTGGGAGGGATCGAGGCCGTTATCTGGCTGGATGTGGTCCAGGGATTATTGCTTATTGGCGGGGGATTGATCACCCTGGCCATCATTCTGATCGTTCCGGAAGGAGGTTTAAGTGCTATCTGGAAAGTGGCGGCAGAAAGCGGGCGCACGGGCTTTGGACCTTTCAACTGGGATTTCGTGAACCTGACCTTCTGGGTTATGGCCATCAACGGGATCTTTTATGCCATCCAAAAGTATGGTACGGACCAGACCATCGTACAGCGCTATCTCACGGCAAGATCCAATAAGGACGCCATCCGGGCCTCCCTGATCGGTGTTTTACTGAGTGTACCCGTCTGGACCCTGTTCATGTTCATCGGAACCGGTTTGTTTTCCTATTATGAAATTACAGCTGCGGCGCTACCGGAGCATATCAGACCAGATGCCGTATTCCCGGTTTTTATTATGAATGAATTACCTGCCGGGATCACAGGGTTGATCATATCGGCGCTTATTGCCGCAGCCATCTCCAGCCTCGACTCCGATCTGAATTGCCTTTCGGCTGTGCTAACGGAAGATTTTTATGGACGTCTGAAGAAAAACGTTACAGATAAGCAAAAGCTTTTCTTCGGAAGGGTCATGATCCTTGTTTCCGGTGTTTTGGCACTGCTCGTAGCTACCCTTTATATCAGGATAGGAGGGGAGGGGGCCCTGGGTATTGTGTTTAGCCTTTATGCCATATTTTCAGGGGGAATAGCCGGACTCTTCCTCCTGGGACTTTTTTCCCGGAGAGCCAATAAACAGGGTTTGTATATCGGCATGCTCGTATGTATTTTGTTCACAGCTTATGCGGTCCTGACTTCCACCTCGTTGGGACCGGATGATAAAGTGATCCTGGATCTGGGGGAATGGAATTTCAAGCATCATAATTATATGCTCGGTGTCTACAGTCACCTGGTCCTGTTTGGTGTGGGCCTGCTGGCCAGTTTCTTTTTCAGGAAACCGGACATCAACGAAAACCTGACTTATTACGGGTGGACAAGAAAAAAGCAAAAATTAAGTCAACTGATACGTGAAGAATGATCCATGAAGAATAGACCTGTCATAGCGATCAGCGCAGGGGATCCTGCAGGGATTGGTCCGGAGATCATCGCTAAAGCCTTTGCTTCAAAAGGGATATTCAAGGAATGCAGGCCCTTTGTCGTATGTGACAAGGCAATTATGCAGCAAGCAGTCCGGATCTGCGATCTGGAAACGGATATTCATGTTATTCAGGAACCGACACAGGGTAAATACCAGTCCGGTACCATAGATGTTCTGGATATGCATAATGTCGATATCGACGCATTCGAATTCGGGAAGGTTGCAGCCATGACGGGGGAAGCTTCTTTTCAATACATCAGAAGGATCATTGCCCTGGCAATGGACCGGGAAGCTGATGCAACCGTAACCGCACCAATCCATAAAGAAGCCCTGAACCAGGCGGGATACTCTTATGCGGGACATACGGAAATATTTGGCGAATTCACCAGTACATCCGATTATGCCATGATGCTGGCAGATGGAGATTTCCGGGTGGTACACGTAAGCACACACGTATCTTTGCGAAAGGCCATTGACCTGGTTAAGCAGGATCGTGTGCTGCGTGTCATTCAGCTTGCCCATGAGGCTTTGAAAAATATCGGTATAGAAAAACCCCGGATCGCAGTAAATGGATTGAATCCTCATGCGGGTGAAAGAGGATTGTTCGGACGGGAAGAACTCGATGAGATCATTCCGGCCATTGACAAGGCCCGGGAAGGAGGGATCCATGCAGACGGGCCGCATCCACCGGACACTGTTTTTTCAAAACTGAAGGGAGGCGAATACGATATTGTGGTGTGTATGTACCATGATCAGGGGCATATTCCAACCAAGCTTACGGGATTTCAATATGACCATAAATCCGGACAGTGGCAGAGCATTTCGGGCGTGAACATTACCCTCGGACTTCCGATCATAAGGGTTTCAGTCGATCACGGAACAGCCTTTGATAAAGCGGGTAAAGGGACCGCCAATCCGGAAAGCATGCTCCAGGCCATTGAATATGCAGCCATGCTTGCCGGAAAGTAAAAAGTAAATTGTAACAAGCCTTAATATGGAAAAACTTTTAAAAGAGTATCGCGGTGTGATTGTCCCCATGGTCAGCCCATTTACAGAAAACGGAAAAATAGATGCCGCTTCTGCCTCGAAACTGATGAATTTTTTAATGGACCACCATTCCATCCCTTTTATTCTGGGAACAAACGGGGAAGGCAATTCCGTTTCGATGGACCAAAGAGAAGTATTGGTGAAATGCCTGATTGAACAAAAGCGAGAAGCGATCCCGACCATTGCAGGAGTTATAGGTTTGCCCTTCAGGGATACCATTGAAACTGCAAATCATTATATCGGGATGGGTGTGGATGCGGTGGTGATCCCCCTGCCCAATTATTACTCGCTCACCAGTGAACAAATGCAAAATTATTATGAGCGGCTCTCTGACCATATTAAAGGCAACATAATAATCTACAATATTCCAAAGACGGTCCATATGTCTATACCCCTGGATGTAATTGACAGATTAAGTTACAAAAGCAATATTATAGGACTGAAAGATTCGGAAAATGACGAGCAGCGATTGATCCGCTCACTAGAATTATGGAAAGACCGGAATGATTTTTTGTATTTGATCGGAGTCAATGGCCAGATTTCCAGGGGATTATTGGGTGGTGCCGACGGCATCGTTCCAAGCACGGGGAATATCCATCCATTGTTGTATCATGAGATATTTGCATCCTGTGAGCAAAACAATACGGAAATAGCCATAAAAAAGCAATCAATTGGTAATGAATTGTCTGCTGTATACCAGAAAGATCGTTTGCTCGGTGAGTCTATAGCTACTTTAAAAGGAATATTATCCGGTTTGGGGCTTTGTGAAAAACATGTGCTACCTCCACTTACAGCAATTGCCAAAGATGAGGAAACTGAGCTTGAGGATACAATTAATGAAATAATAATGCAATATCAATTAAAACTTTGACGGTACTCTTTTGGACTCATGTTGGTAATCTCTTTGAATTGCCTGTTAAAGTTGGCGATATTATTGTAACCGCTGTCAAAACATATTTCTGATATAGTCTTTCCTTTATTTGATGTGAGTAGTTTACAGGCATACCCTATTTTCACTTCCTTTATAAAAGCAAAAACTGATTTTTTTGTTGCCTTTTTAAAGTATGTACATAAGGCTCCTTCTGTTAAATTTATCTGATCCGCTACGTCCTTCAACGTGATCTCCTTCTGGAAATTCAGGAAGATATATTCATAGATCTTTTTGAGCCTGTCCTCGTAATCACTGTTCTCCATCCAAATAAAACCGGGTTCGGACAGGATTTGAATATCGTTGATCTGGGTAAAATAATGAAGTATCTTCAAGACTTGCACCATGGCATTAAAACCAGTTAAATCCATTAATTCACGGAGCATTTTCTCCAGCATAGCCGGGGTATAATTTTTAAATACTATACCATATTTTGATTTATCAAGCAGATTTTGGATACTATTTAGTTCCGGAGCATTGAAAAAACCTGAATCATAAAACTCTTCATGAAAATGGATGGTCAGTGCCGTAGGTTTTTCTTCCTTGTTATCTATAATCCAGCAGTGGGGCAGGTCCGGGCCAAGAAGTACCAGGTCACCTTCACCGTAATCTGATATATTTCCTCCAACGAATCTTTTCCCACGGGCATTGACCATAAAATTCACCTCAAAGTTTTTATGCGAATGCATAACGCCCTTGTTTTTTCTCAAATCAAGTTCTCTTATTATGAAAGAGTGATTATCAGGTACTGCAATTCTTCTCTCAACGATATCCATATATACTATAAGATCATATAGTTTTATAAAAGTAAATTAATTTAATAATTCTGTACAATATCTTAAAAGAATGAATGGAATAATTCTTACTAAATTGATTTATTGGCCAATACAATGATAATAATTGATTACCATTCGATTCTGGATACTTAAAAATAATTTATGAATCTTGTAATTCCTGATAATATCTTACAAAGCAGACCGGTCCCAATTCGTGTTGATGCAGGATCATCGATCCGGTAATTGAATTTGCAGTAGGTTGAATGAGGGGTTAATCAAATATTTGATGTCATCTACTGTATTGTTCGACCATTTCCGGACTTCCGGCATATTTCATCCGGTATTCGCGCGGGCTCATATTGGTTAATTCACGAAACTGCCGGTTGAAATTGGCCACATTATTGAACCCGCTTTCATAGCAGATCTGTGATATATTTTTGTCCAGGTTGTCGGATAATAGCTTACAGGCATAACCGATCTTGATCTCTTTGAGAAAAGTAAAAAAGGATTTTTTGGTGAGCTTCTTGAAGTAGGTGCAGAACGCACTTTCTGAGAGATGGATAAGATCCGCAACATCCTTCAGTTTGATCCCGTTGTGAAAATTACGGAATACATAATCATAAACTTTGTTGATCTTTTCGGATTCAAATTGGTTTTTGTTTCCGAGATATTCAGGGGTTGATAGTATTTGTATATCCCTCACCTGTGTCAGGTACTTGAGTACTTTCAAAATTTGCAACATGGCATCAAATCCATGTAGGTTTTTTAGTTCCTCCAGATAAGTGTTTATTATTTCCTGGTCGACACTTCTGAAAAATATGCCAGATCTTGATTTTTCCAATAGATTTTGCAGGGCCTCGAATTCCGGAATTCTAAATAACTTGGCATCAAACAGATCTTCCTGGAAATGAATGGTTATCGACATCGGCATGTCTTCAGGGTTATCCACTTCCCATCCATGGGGAAGGTCCGGTCCCATTAAAACTAGATCTCCCGAATCATATATTGCAATATTTCCCCCGACGAATCTCCTGCCCTGACCATTTACAATATAATTGAGTTCGAAATTATTATGGGAATGAATAATATCCTTATTATCACTCAAATCCAGTTTATTGATCATAAAGGAATGAGACTCGGGAACAACAATTCTGTGGCGGATAAATTTCATTCTCAGGCAAATTACATCTTTGAATTTTCTAAAATATAGTATAAAATTTTTTTCTGTAAGTTATAGTATCATTTTAAGCTACTTAACAATCATTTAATAGAATGATTAGTTTATTGCTCAGTAAAACAAACGGATACACTTTAACATAAAGTTAATAATACAAAATTTTTACAAAAGAATAGTATTAAAACTTAAAAAAATTGTGGTATCATTTTTTATATGTATGTACTATCTTAAAATCATTTAAGAAAGATTTCTAATCATGAATAAATACAGGCATATCCTACTCGTCTTCTTACTCAGTCTGGTTTTGACCTGCTCCCGGGAACATCCGGCGAAATTTGAACCGGTTCAGGACCCGGGTTCTGACCTGAAAATGGTATTATACAACAATCCGGGATTGACCGTTGATCTGGGGGTGGGGCTCTGGGCATGGCCCATGCCCATGGACTTTGATGAGGACGGGGATCTGGACCTGGTGGTCAGCTGTCCGGATAAACCCTATAACGGAACCTATTTCTTTGAAAACCCGGATGGGAATGTTCTCATGCCCGTGTTCCTCCCCGCTGTGAAGATAGGAGAAGGAAAAAAGAATATTCTGGTTTCATATGTGGATGAAGAACCAAGAGTCTTGCAAGCCAATGCGGAATATCATCAATTCAGGGATAGTGTTTATGCATTACGCGAAGTGATCTATCCAAAGAAAAAAATGCCTGAAGGGAAAGGAAGGCAGCGATTCAAAACATTAAGATACAAAGATTTTAACGGCGATGGAGCCGTGGATATCATTGCAGGTATCGATGACTGGGGGGATTACGGTTGGGACAATGCCTTTAATGAAAAGGGGGAATGGACCCGGGGTCCTTTACATGGCTATGCCTATGTCATGATCAACAAGGGCACCACAGAAGAACCCGATTATGACGATCCGTACCGCCTGCAGGCAGGAGGGGAAGATGTTGATGTTTACGGGGCCCCCTTTGCCGACCTGGCGGATTATGACGGGGACGGGGACCTGGACCTGCTGTGCGGTGAATTTCTGGATGGTTTCAGTTATTTTGAGAATACCGGGACCCGGACGGAACCTGTGTATCAGGAAGCCCGCAGACTGAAAAACCAGCAGGGTGAGATCAGAATGGATCTGCAGATGATCACGCCCACTTCTCTTGATTGGGGCGGAGACGGGGATATCGATATCATTGCTGGTGACGAGGATGGCCGTGTGGCCCTTATTGAAAATACAGGTGAAGTGGACAACGGAATGCCCCGGTTCAAACAGCCGGCCTATTTTCAGCAAGAAGCTCATTATTTGAAATATGGTGCCCTGGTTACCCCGGTGAGTGTTGACTGGGACGGGGATGGCGACGAGGACCTGGTGTGCGGGAATACGGCCGGGTACATCGGCTTTATTGAGAACCTTGATGGAGGTAATCCGCCCCAGTGGGCACCGCCGGTACACTTAAGAGCCGGTGGAGAGACCATCCGTATCCAGGCAGGTTATAACGGCTCCATTCAGGGCCCTGCTGAAGCCAAATGGGGATACACTACCTTAAGTGTGGCCGACTGGGATCATGACGGACTGAAGGACCTGGTCGTAAACTCGATCTTGGGGAAGGTGATTTGGTACAAAAATACAGGCGAACCGGGCAATCCAGAACTGCAAGCGCAACAACCGTTAGAGGTAGCATGGCCCGGAACATCGCCCAAACCACCATGGAACTGGTGGGATCCTGAGGGGAACCAGCTGGTTACCCAGTGGAGAACGACCCCCTGTGTGATCGATTGGAACCAGGACGGGCTGAATGACCTCATTTTGCTTGATCATGAGGGCTTCCTGGCCTTCTTTGAAAGAGTGGAAAGAGAAAATGAACTGGTCCTTTTACCCGGTAAACGGATCTTTACCGGGTATGATACGGACAGGGACGGGGATACCATATCGGATGAATCCGGATTTCTGAGACTCAATGCCCGGGAGGCCGGTAGTAGTGGTCGGCGAAAATTCTGTATTGCTGATTGGGATGGAGACGGACTCCTGGATCTACTGGTCAATTCCAAAAATGTTAATTTCCTGAAGAACCGGGGGGATTCTGCAGGATTGGTCCGGATGCAACACAGGGGGGTGGTGGATCCTTACCGGCTGGCAGGACATACAACCAGTCCGACAACAGTGGATTGGAATAAGGACAATGTTCCCGATCTGCTGATCGGTGCAGAGGACGGACATTTTTATTACCTGGAGAATCCTGCAACAACAGAAAACAATGGAGAAGAAAACCAGTAGGCTTATCCGGCTCTTTATTTCCCTCCGAAGGTTACAATAAGGTTGTCGTCCTCATCTGTGGCTATTTGAATGGTGGGATCGGTGTTATCCTGGTACCATACAGCCTCGGGTTCACGGAATCCTCGCCGGAATATATAAACCGGGTATTTGCCCTCAACAGGTTCTGCAGGTACCACGGCGATCTCCATTTCCCCTTGCTCGCGAATGAAATAACCGACAGCAATCTGCCCCCATTTGACCTCTGAGCGCCCGCAACGGTTGATCTCGGTACCCTGGTCGTCAAAAATGAGGATGCTGTAATAATCGATGCTCTTGATCCTGGAAATCTTTTCATCCCATATGGCTGCGATCTCATAACCGGGAAGGTCCAGGCTGAACTCACCGGTATCGGTAGCCATGGGTAAACCGAGCCGGTGATCTTCCAGCATATATTCAGGCCCTTTGTCCGGGGGGTTCAGGACAAACAAAGTATCCAGACCGGATGGGAAATGCGGACTTTCTTGCTGGGAAAATACCTCGATCTGTTTTTCAGATTTCAGGATGGATCCGTTGAGTGGTGATTGGTAGGGGAACCAGTCCTGATATTTCGTATAATCCTCCAATACGTACCATAGCTTTACGGAATCACCAGCTTGATCGCTGATGGTTGTATTCTCAAGAGAAAAGAAAACGCATTGGAGCACTATTTCTTCCGGGACATTGGTAAATTCATTATCCCTGACAGTGTTCCCTTCTGTATTGATCTTGATCCCTATGGCCGTATTTTCAATATGGTTTGAATCGATAAGGTTATAGAAGGCATAATCCCGTCCTTCATCCGTGATATCATTTCCGGTCTGACGTCCCATTCTGGATCCCATATGGATGGCCACCGAATACCCGTTGAAATGATTATTCCTGATGATATTATTGTGGGGCATCTGCTCGCGTAAATTATTATCTTCACCCATATTCCTGTATACAGAAATACCGATCAGACGGTGCTCTTCAGTAGCCAGGGAAGGCAGGAACTGGTTATCCGCAATGAGTGAATTATAATAGGTATCCCCGATGAAATCACCATAGGAATATTGGTGCTGGGAGAGTGTATTGTCCCTGAATTGATTCCCTATGAATGTATTATCATGGCTTTTGCTTCCTGAGTAAATAGCCCCGTTACCGCTTTCCATAAGTTCGCAATTCTTAAGGGTACCGCTGTTCCCATTGGTATAGAAACCGATCCCATTCCGGATCAATTTGCAATCCTTGACCAGGATGGGATGGACCTTATCCTTATTATCAATTTTGAATCCGCGTCTGAATCCCTTTACGGTCAGATCCCTGACTACCGTAGAATCCCTTCCGTCAAGATAGGGCAGATTGTAATGAAAACCCTGTATCTGCGTTCCTTCCTGCCAGGGATTCCTTCCGCGGGTATACAACTCGTCAATGGAAAGCTTTTGATCATTGCTCCTTATGTCTATGATCACTCCATTGCCGTCGATCTCAATACCCTGGGTAGCAATCTCAAAAAGATTCGGGTAGTTGAATTCTGCGCTGACATCAGGGATCCATTCACCGGCGCGTTCTTTAAACCGGATATCCGTATTCAAATGAAAAGGTCTGATGATCTCCCCGCTTCCGTTATACCATTCGCTCCATCGTTCTGCATTCCAGGGATCAAAATCCCCCTGGCCGTCATTCAGTATGGTTCTGACAGAAACAGGTTCATAATTTACATTCAGCACGAGCAGTTTTGAATCCTGTTCTCCCATTTCCCAAACCTGGTTGAAGTCCCATCCCGGAAAACGCTCCTGTTTGGAAAGGTCGGAGGCATTCAGACTTGTAATATCGATAACCGCACTGGGCGTTGAGTTACCTACAGCTTTGTCGTTGCTTGAGCTTTCTGCATTCCAGAGGCATCTGCGGGTCTCGCCGGAAAGAAAGCTGCCAATAAATCCACCCGAAGAAGCCTGGTCCAGTCCGTCTCCCGAGCCCATGCTGTAAGAATCGGATATGATCACACTGCCTTCGGAATCACTGACAGACCCGAACATGGCACCCACCTGGGCATCCCCTGAGACCCATGCATTGACATAACAATTACTGATGCGGGCATTGGAGAGGGATCCGATCAGGCCGCCCAGCTTATTTCCTGTGCTGCTTCCCTGCAGCAGGATGGAGGTATAACATTCTTCAACAAGAACATCCTCGGCCAGCCCCGCCAATCCGCCTGTATTGGCATTGCCGGTATATGTGCTTATAATCTGACCCTTGACAAAACAGTTCCTTATCGTATTACGGGTATTATCATCACCGGTATTCAGTGTTTGTCCTGCCAGTCCGCCTGCATTGGGTGATCCGGTCCGGATGAGGAGGTCTTCCAGTCCGAGGTCCTTGATATATGCACCTTTGACCACACCGAAGAGCCCCTGGTTCGCTTCATCGCGTTTGATCACCAGGTTGGTTATGGTGTCGTAGGCTCCGTTGAACTGTCCGGTGAAAGGATGGGAGAGATCCCCGATGGGAGAGAACCCGTTTGAATCCTGATCATCAACGGTCCCGTCATTGTTCCAGTCCACGGTTTTGTAATCGCTGCTGAATGCAATATTACCGCCCAGTTTATAGTGTGCGGACCATTTATCCTCCAGGTCTGTGAAATCATCGCTGCCATCCCCATCCGCATCCATGGAATTCGGATCGCTCAACCGGATGAGGTCTTCCTGTGAATCGACCAACCAAATATCCTCCATGCCGTCAGCTGATTGCTCCAGGTTCCAGCTATTACTCTGAGCTCTGGTAAAGGAAGTTTGGCAAAGAAGAAGCACACTCACAAATATTCTAAAGCTTGTTTTCATCTTGTGACAGGTTTATATCATTTCTGAGGTTTGTTATCGGGTTAGGGGGGTTACCCGAACATGATGCTCCGGTTCACCGGATGGTTCTGCACTCATCCAGAATACAGGGATTGCCGTTGTTTGGGGTTCTACTGGCAAAATAACCGCATGATCCCCCCAATTGCTTATAATTGTTTCAAAGTCATCTTCCTGAATTCCATCGATCTTATCATAGGGGGTCGATTCAGAACCGGTGAACAAAGCGCCCCCGGTAATGGTGGCTATGGGCACACCCGGGGTGGCCGTTTCTGATGTTTTAAAATGAGTATCCTCTCCATAAATGTAATACCGGACAGGATAGATCCCGGCATCCGGAAGGCTGCTGGTAACAACCACCTCATCCCGGTCATCAGAGTTCCCGTCAAAATTCCCCGAACCAATGGCCGTCCATGGACTTGTGGCTTCTGTCGCTGTGTTGCTGAAGGCACCGGTTTCTCCGGGCCGGTAAAATGATATGGACGGAGCAAAAGAGGTTATGCCTGATATCTCATCGCCGTTCAACGGATCACCGTCAAAATTGCCGCCTGCAATATCAATTAAGGCTTTTGATAACAGAGTAGTTGAAGACCAACCTGAATTGACATCTACATAAGAGATCAAAGTGGAATCATCTTCAAATATCAGGGCGATCTCATCTTCACTGTTGGTTGTGTTGAAATTACCCGAACAGAGTGTTTTTATTTTTTTTGTATTGTCCTGCATCAATATCCTGTGCGGTTCTTTATAGCCTCTCCGGAATATATATACGGGATAATTACCATTGACGGGCTCCTGGGTGAAAGCTGCAATTTCTTCCCCCCGGGCCCCCAGAAAATCTCCACATGCAATACCGGCCCATTTATTTGTGTTCCGGCCCGAGCGGTATACTTCCATTCCATTACTCAGGTAAATAATAATAGAGTAGTAAAGAGTCCCGTTCTCGTTCATCACCGGTTCGTCAAATATCACGGCCAGTTCATCACCCGGTCCACCGGGATAAAAATTACCAACAGCAATATCAATAGGTTTTTTTGACATCTTCCACCTGTCTTTCATTTCATCGCCAAGCAAAAGACTGGGTGCATTGACAAATGTGGCCGTCCCGGGATTAGGGAACAGGGGTGGAGCATGATCGGTCCTGACATGTATGAGTTTTTCGGATTCCCGGATGGCCCCGTTCCTGTCATCGTGGCAGGAAAACCAATTTTTTGCAGTATACAGGGGAATATCATAATCATCCTTAGTAAACCAGAACCGTACCGAATCATCCTGCTGGTCGTTAATGGTGATCTCCGTAAGATTATAGTAAATACAATGCAAAACAATTTTATCCCGTACATTGGTGAAGGTATTCCCTGCTATGGTGTTTCCTGAAGTGTTGATCTTAATACCAATGGGGGTGTTTCTGATGTCATTGTTTGCTATTATGTTATCATAGCTGTAATCACGGCCCGCGTCGGCGATATCTTTGCCGTCGATCTTCCCCATTCTTGTACCCAGGTGCACTGCGATAGAATACCCATCAAATGTATTATTCCTGATTATATTTCCATAAGGGGCATTATCCCGGTCACCCTGGTTCCGGTAGGTGGTGATTGCTGCCCTGTAGTGCTGGCCGGATGCCTGTGAAGGCAGAAATTGATTGCCTTCGACAATATTTTTATAGGAGCAATCGAAAAGAATATCCGCATAGTTCTTCCTGTGGGGGCATTCATCATTGGTTGGCCATACATAATCGTTGTCGCGAAAACTATTGTTGCGGTAGGTAATATGATGACTCCCGCTGCCATTGTATACGCCTCCACTTCCGTTTTCCAGGTATACGCAGTTTTCAATTTTAATATTCGACCCGTTAAAATAGGTGCCGAAGTTGTTCCTTGCAAAAACGCAGTCTTTTATAAGAAGTGGATGATCATGTTTCCCTGATACTTTTATGCCATTGCCAAAACCTTTAATAGTAAAATGATGTATGGTGTTTGGATTTTTGTTCTGTTCATTGCTTAGATCAAACAAAAAACAACGGCGTTTTTTCCTGTCAATAATGGCTTTCTTCATTTCACCATATCCCTCAGCATAAGCTTCATCAACAGTCCGGTCATAATAATCCGGATGACGGCCATCGATCACCAGTCCGTTCCCGTCAATTTCAATACCCTGGTTATCACCGTCAATAGTGAACAATGCAAAGCGCTCTTCGGGGGGCGTGTTTTCAAGCAGTTTTGAGAGATCGGGTTTCCATGTGGTAGATCTTTCTGCAAATCTCACTGTGGTATCAATTTCAAAGGACCGGTAGATGAGTCCATTCTCATACCACGCGCTCCACCGTTCTGCATTCCAGGGATCAAAATCGCCCTGGCCGTCCTTCAGGATGTTTTTAACGGAGCGGGGCTCGTAATCGATTTCTATTTCTCTTGTGTTTACAGTATTCGACCGACCGAATACAGGAATTGAGACAAGGCAGATCAGCATAAACAATATTACTTCACTGTGCTTCATCTATTGGGTTCTTTAGCGATGAATAATAAATAATTCGGAGCGATTCTCAATATTCAGAATAAATACACCTGATGGCAGGTCCTGGATATCAATCTGATGCCTGTTGGATGTGATGGATCCTGAGATTGTTTTTTGCCCCAGCATATTCAAGATATGAAAGTTGACCGGGTAGTGTTTCGTAGTGATCACCAGGTACCGGCTTGCCGGATTGGGGTAGATACTGAATTCAGTCGGGGCTTCTTTCCTGACGAAGCTGGGCAGTTTTGTTCTTTCCCACTGCAGGACTGGGGCCAGGCAGGAGGACTTTGGTGGACAGGGGATCTTTGTTGACGGGGAATCCAGGTTTTCTTCCCAGATGAGCCGGGGCCGCATCACACCGTCGACGTCTTCGATCTGCCAGGTATGTTCAAAATCCCAATCCGTAAAATTGAGCGGGTCGGAAAATTGAGCGCTTGTTAATCCTGAGATATCAATAGATCCGTCAGATTCACCCACACCAGGGAAGGATGATAAGTCTGCATCATAATAACAGGAAGACATTAAGGGTGAGCCAACAACACCGGCAAATACACCCAGCGTGCTTTGAGCAGTATCTGATGTCGATTGGATAGATCCGGCAGCATAACTATTACTGATCTCTATCTCTGCATCATCGTAAGAGCGGGCTACCAGGAGTCCGGATTGCTCATAGGCACTGACCAGGGAAACCGAGTATGAATCCTTGACAGAAGCATCCCCCTGGATTTGTCCAACGATTCCGCCAACTCTCCGGTTCACCAGAGAATCTCCGATGGCATACATTTCCATGAAACTTGCACATTCGCGGATGTGGGTATTATCGGTACGGCCGATAATTCCTCCCGTATACAGATTATTTGTGGTACTCGAGAGTATAAATAACCCGGATACACTACAATGCCTGATTATGTTACTGTCTCCGGGGGCCAATTGTTCCGTGGCCCGGCCCACGATGCCACCATTGTAATTATCATCGGAATAGATCCTGATATTTTCAAGTCTCAGGTTTTCTATCGTTGCCCCGTTAATGACGCCAAACAAACCGATGCGATCGGAACTTGCTTTTTTATATAGATTGTGTATGGTATGATATCCTCCGTTGAAAAAGCCGGTAAATGGTGTTTCTTCCGTACCGATGCATGGGAGTCCGTCAGCATCCTGATCATTCACAAATCCATCCCCGTTCCAATCCACCACGGAGGAATCGGGATCGAAAACAATATCAGTCTTAAGGATGTAATTTGCCGACCATTTATCAGCAGTACCGGTGAATTCATTGATCCCGTCCCCATCAATATCAAGGATTTCCGGTTTGCTTAACCAGATCAGGTCATATTCACTGTCCAGGACGAACCAGCAATTATCTTGAGCATGAAGCTGGAAGGACAATATGACCAATAAAACAACTATCGATCCTTTGAACATGGTCATAAATATTAGGGGCCGGAAAATCCTTAATAAGTCCGGCCCCAAAATAAACTAAATTTGGTTTAGAATATGGTAAACACTAGCGAACCATGATTTTACTTACCTTATCGCCAACCTTTAGAAGGTATAGACCCTTTTGATAATTTGTCATATTCAGCTTCAAGGTTTTACTGGTTACGATACCGTGTTCAAGCAATTTTCCAACAACATTATACAAGCCGAATTTTGCGTTGAGTGGGGCGTCTTCGATAATTAAGGTACCCGATACAGGATTTGGATATACCTTCAGTGATTCTGTAGTACGAATATCCCTTGTCCCTGTTGGCGGCATAATCATAGCCTGCCATTGCAGTCGTGGACGTTGTACCCCTTCAACATCAGCGATTTCCCAAGTATTCGTGAAATCCCATCCTTCAAAGTTCGATTCATTGGCAAATTCTGCTGTTTCCAAACCTTTAACAGCGACAATTGCTAAGGAATCTCCTCCTCCAACACCAAGAGTATCGATGGTCTTATCCCAGTAGCAGGATGTGGATATCAGGCTACCTATATCTCCTGCAAAAGCACCTCTTTGATCAGGCGGTTCCTTACCGGTTAATTCAGCCACTGCGTAACAATTTTCAACAATTGCACCTTCATCCGTTGCAGCCCTGGCTATAAGACCCCCAAGCTGTTCTTCAGCAGTAATTTCTGCAATTGAATAACAATTCCTGATCGTAGGCGTCTTTTGCATCTGCCCTAGGATTCCACCAAAGCGCCTGTGGTCAGTAATATCAGCTGCCAGACCGATGACATTGCTATAACATTCAATAATCTCTCCATAATTGAATCTGCCAATAATACCTCCTGAATACATATTATCCGTAGTATTTTCTATCCAGATGAACTTCCCTTCAACCCAGCAACGTTTGATGAGGTTGTTATCCAATTCCGCAGGTTCATCCGTGGCACGTCCGGCAATCCCACCACAATAGTTCTCACGTGTATAAACCCGCATATTCAGTAAGCGGAGGTTTTCAATCTGCGCACCTCCAAGATTCCCAAACAGGGCTCCCCTGTTCTGGTCCCACTTGTAAATATTACTAATGGTATAATATTGACCATCAAACGTGCCGGTGAAATTTTGTGCATCACCTAATTCACCACTGTAATCTCCGATTGCAGGAAGCCCAATACTATCAGGGCTTCCTTCGACATCGATCGTTCCATCATTGTTCCAGTCGACCAATGATGAATCGGGATCGAAGTCGATATTGGCAGTGAGGCGATAGTTCGCGTCCCATTTGACCGCCAACGAGTCGAAATCATTAGTTCCATCATTGTCTGCATCCAGGCTTAAGGTATCCGTAAGCCAGATCAGGTCTTCAGGGCTGTCGATCTGCCAGAAAATCTGGAAGTTCTCTTCGACAGGTTCCAATTCATGGGCTGTCTGTCCCATTAGCAAAGTGGTGCTAAAGAGAATCGCAATTAGAAATGTAAATCTTTTTTTCATAACGTTTATTTTTGGTTAGTAAATGGAAACAAGAGAAAAACTTGAATTTTCTATCATTGATATTTTTTAATTATTTATTGCGTGTAAATACAAACATGCACAGGCTCAGATCTTCATTCAGCTCGTACCGGGTCGGGTTTGATATCCTCACAGGTAAAATAAATTGCCGGTCATCCGGTTCCGGATCATCCCACAACAGGTCCTTATGAATGGTGATATAATCGTAATTGCTTCTTTGCCCATCTGAAAGGCTTAGCTTATCTGGTAATTGGTAATATTCAGGATCCAATAGTACAGCATTGAAGATCAATCCCTCACTGATCGCCTCCGAGAGGGTATCGGCATCAACGGAGAGGTCTACGGTAACACTTTTTACAGGTTCCAATCCGCTCCGGTACAAGCCCACTACAATAGTCGTATCTGCATTAGCGGTCGAATCCAGTTCAACATAATAGTTGTTGTCGGTTCCTCCCGATTGCACCACTGCCTGGGGGATGTAGAGCAATGAGAATCCCCATTCCTCGTCTTTTGCAGGTTTTTCACAGTTTGCAACCAGAAATGTTATCAGTATTATTGGGATTAAGCGCTTCATCTTTTATTTATTAAAACATTTCTTAAGGCCATTACCAGCCGGGATTTTGCTCCATCAATCCACCGTATTTAATTAATTCTTCCTGGGGGATGGGATACAGATACATTTTCGGACTAAAAACCCGGTCTTCGATAATAAACTCATTATAGGCAAATGTTGAATCGGTTAGCTTCTCTATTTCAACACCTTTCACGGGAGTACCGAGTATGGATTCGGCCATCATCCAACGCCGGGCATCCCAGAATCGGTGACCTTCAAATGCCAGTTCAATTCTTCTTTCGTGCTGTATTCTTTCACGAAGTTCTTCTTGAGTTGACGCTACAACATCGGGCATGCCTGCGCGGGAACGGACCATATTGAGGGCATCTCTTGCCGACATGGGGAATCCTGCCGGGCTTACATCAAAGGCGTATGCTTCGTTAACCGCTTCTGCATAATTGAGCAGGATCTCTGCATAACGGAACCGGATCCAGGCATGCCGGGCCGTTTGATCCTGAGAAAGGTCAAGGTTGTCTACAAGAAACTTCTTCAAGTAATAACCTGTCTTGGTTGCTCCTTCCAGTCCGCCGGCATCCATGTCCCGTCCTCCGCTCCACATCTCCATGGTGCGACCGTTCCATTCGGAATTATTGACAACGATCGTCATCTGCAATCTGGGATCACGGTTCTCATAAGGCTCATCCTCAGTCCAGCCTGGTAATTTCTCATAGGCTTCCACGAGATTATGTGAAGGACAGGTTCCGCTTTGTCCTCCATCCGTTCCGATCGGATAGTTCGCTCTTTCCACAAAATTGCTCTCCCCATAGCGGGTAGACCAGATTGTTTCCGGATTGTCATAGGAATTGGGAGGAAGGAACAATTCGCCGTAGTTTGAATGCAGGGCATATATATTCAATGCAGCATTTAATGTTAGGAATTCGTTGGCTGCTTCAGCAGCTGCGATCCATTTATCGAGATCACCCGATGGATTATGTTGCGGACTGGCAGCATACAACAATGCTCTGCTTTTCAAAGCCAGTACAATCCCTGTTGTAACCCTGCCAGTCTTGGTATTGTCAAAGTAAGTGAAAAAGGGGAGTACCTTGTTTTTCACACTATCACACTCGCGAACAATGAACTGGATACAACTATCGAAGGAAGACCGGGGGATATCCAGCCCTTCTTCCAGGTCCAGGGTCCTTGTCACCAGGGGTACGCCACCGTATCTTTTGGCAAGTTCAAAATGGAAATAGGCTCTCAGGAATTGTATTTCAGCACGCATGAAGGTAACATCTGCAAGCTCTCTTTCGTAATCGATCTTATCGGTAGGGGTGAAGGTATCCGGAACCAGGTAGTTTTGGGGGAATTCTGATTTTTCGAGAAAGAGATTGGCATTCCGGATTCCTTCATACATCCTGCTCCACTGGTCATCCGGATTATCATAGGGCGACCAGCTTCCATTGTTGAACAGCCGGATCTCAGAATCGCTGTAGGTATGTTTCCCTTCATCCGTAGCGCCGGCCAGATAGGCTCCATCGATTGAATTAAAACCTTCGGGTATATAGTTATAGGTATTGTATCCCAATCTGATGATGCGGCCGTAGGTATCATATACCTGGTCTTCCGTTAATTCTGTATCCTTACGGTCTTCAAAGGACTTTTCGCAGGAGATACATATAACAGCCAACAGGCCGATAAAAAGAAACTTCTTTAATATTTTATGTGTATTCTTCATGTCTATAGACCCATTTTTATTCCGATATGGTAGCTTTTCATGAGTGGGTAACCGTTCAGGACCTCTGCATCATAATATTCGAGCTGATCCCATGATAGCAGATTTATACCGCTCAGGTAAACACGGATATTTTTTACCAGGGGATCTCCGGTCAGCTTCATGGGGAAGTTATATCCAAGCTCTACATGACGTATTCTGAGGAAATTACCATTGTGTGTCCAGAATGTAGAACGTCTGTAGTTATTCTCATTAAAAAAGGTAGATAGTCTTGGATAGCTGGCTGATGCACGGGTATCGATGCCTTGATCCGGATAGTATGCCCACCTTCCTTCAGCTATCTCGGGAACCTGGGTGTTATTCTGGAATGCGTAAAAGGCATTTCCGCTGTAATACACACTGCGATTGGCAGCACCTATGATGAATACTTCCAGGTCAAATCCCTTGTATTGTGCACCCAGTGTAAAGGAGTAATTAATTTCAGGAACATCCGTGTAATCTATAGGGATCTCGTCGTCTTCCGTGATCAGACCATCTCCGTTCTGGTCTACGTACCGTATATCCCCCGGCTGGACCGGGGTAAAAGTATGGACAGGTGTGGCCGGGTCGGTGATCTCATCCCAGGATTGGAAGAAACCTGATGCTTCCAATCCGAAAGGCTGGTCAACCGGATTGCCCTCCCGATAAAGGTAATCTTCGGCATGCAGTTCATCCAGGTTTTCGATGGTGTTATGCGCATAGGAGAACATGCCTCCTGCATGGTAGTTGAAGGCTCCGGCACTACCAGAGAACATAAGATCCAATTCGAACCCCCGGTTGCTTACTTCACCAATGTTCTCCAGAGGCAATTCTACACCTTGAACAACCGGGAGTCTTAACGTCCTTTGGGTCAATATATCCGAACGTTTTTCATAGAAATAATCCACTTCAAAGCGTAAACGGTTACCGAACAACCTGGATTCCAATCCGAAGTTATATTGTAAAGATTTTTCCCAGGTGATGTTCGGATTTCCCAAGCGGTCTTCTTGAAGGGAAGATGAGGTTTCAATCCCTGTTTGACCTAAAACAACTTGCTCACCTGAAGAAAAATAAGTAATGTAACCGTACCGGTCCCTTCCGTCATAACCCAGCATTCCTGCAGAGCCGCGTAATTTTAGCACATCAATCCAATTAACTGCAGATAAGAATCCGGTATTGGATAGCATCCAACCGGCTGAAAAAGCAGGAAATACCCCAAAACGTTTTCCCTCGGCATAATTCTGGGAACCATTATACGCCATGGTCAATGCCGCAAAATAGGTGCGGTTGATATCAAATTTTAGCCACCCGGATAAACCGGTATGTACAAAGGGTATGGTTTCTTCACTGGTGAATTGATCCCAGCGGTATGTAAGCATTGCAGACAGCAGGGTGTTCCCGAATGTCCTGTTATAATTGCCCGTGAGCGCTACATTAATCCGGTTCCATTGTTGTCTGCCTCCTTCACTGATGCTGAACGGGGTATCGTCCCCCCATTGAATATATTCAATGCTGTCGTTTACCATTAAAGGCTGAAAAGTCGCAACCGAACGCAGCTGATTGTAATTGCGGGTGAACCAGTTGCTGAGGTCCACTTCCTGGCTGAAAGATAACCCTTTCACGAACTGACCGAGATCTTCATTCAATCGAATTCCAGCCTGCAACCAACGCTGGTGCGTGGTTCGTGCGCCCATTTCCTGTATGCCGGCCACGAGGTTATCCGGATATTGAGCGCTTCCTCCCCAGGTCCCGTTGGGATTTGTAATTGGATATATATTGGGCGGGTACTTCTCCAGTTGTTCGAACATATTATTTAAGGCAGGACTGCTGTTATCCAGCAGGGCTCCCCCAATGCGGATATTTGAACTGAATACGTCATTGAGGGTCAGATCAACATTGGATCTGAAATTGTACCGTTGAGACATGCCCGTGTTTCTTAGGCTTGGATTATCCGTACTGTCTCTTTCCTGATATAGTTTATCGGCATAGCGGTACCCCAGCATGACATAGTAGCGTGCCCGTTTATTCCCTCCTCTTACAGATATGTAATTCTCGGTATAGGGGATTGTTTCTTTCAGGGTATTATCAAACCAATTGATATCCGGATAAAATACCGGATCACTGCCATCCTGGTATTTTGATAGTTCTTCGTTGGAATAGACCGGGTACCAGCCGCCTGCATCATTGCTGTATGCTTCATTGTATAATCGGGCATAATCATATGCATTTTTAAACGCAACCATTTTAACGGGTTGGGAAATACCGGCCCTGGACCCAACAGTGACCTGCATCTTGGAATCCATTCCCTTTTTCGTGGTCACCCACAGAACACCGTTTGCGCCCCTCATCCCGAAAGGGGCCAGTGCGGCTGCATCTTTAAGCACGGAAATAGTTTCAATTTCCTCAGGGATCAGGTGGTCCATTTCAGCTTCGAAGCCATCTACAAATACGAGAAAACTATTGTCCCTGTATGTTCCTTTACCACGTATAAGCATTTGCGGGTAATTTACACCCGGCTCACCGGAAGTTTGCAATACGGTAAGTCCACTCAATCGTCCCGCCAATGCCGTACTCATAGTCTGGGTCGGAAACCTGGAAAGCTCATCTCCACTTACCGTGGACATAGCTGCAGTTAGTGAATGATTATCTTGTATGCCAAAAGCCACCGGGCTATTTTGCTCATAGGGATCTTTATTTAATCTGATGACTGGTTTTGCACCTTCAGTTAAAACAAAGGACTTAGAGAAATATCCTTCCTTATGAAATTCAAGGATTTCACCTGTATTTGCTGCGACCGCAAACCTGCCGGCATCATCCGACTCACCGGCAATGGTTTCTCCTATCCGGATCTCCACATTATTCACAGGATTGCCATGGGCATCGATTATTTTCCCACTGACATCCGGCTGCGCCCTGAGACTCGTGAAGGAGAGGACCAGTAATGCGAATGAAAATGCAATTGTAGAATAAAATGTTTTTGTTTTTGTCATTGTTACCAGTTCTTTAATAACCCGGATTTTGTATGATGTAACCCTTGGCGACTTCGTTCTGGAAATAGTCCGCTTCATCTCCCGGATTTGCTTCCGGGAAAGGCGTCAGATACATCCGGTCGGCCCAGAAACGTTCTTCATGATTATGCACATAGTAATCAACAAAATCATCTTTAGCGGCATTAATTGTAAAACCGAAGAAATATGCAGTTCCTCCAATTTCCCCCGGTTCATGCGCAATGCGCCAACGCCTGATATCAAAACAGCGATGTTCTTCCCCAAACAATTCGACATAGCGCTCCCTGCGGATCATTTGCCTTAGGCCCTCCTGGTCACTAACCCTTGGATCCGAAGCATCGATCTCCGGCAAGCCGGCACGGTCGCGGATGGCATTTAAATATTCCAATGCTTCGTTTATGTTTGCTCCATAATCATATTCGTTCAATGCCTCGGCATAATTCAGATAAAATTCTGCAGTCCGGTATATGGGCCATTCTTTCATCATTTCACCTTTGTGATTATACAGGAACTTAACCATAAAGCCTATCCCGGTATTGCGATCTGAAGGCCTTCCGGTATGCCTGTTGTAATCCCATTGGAACCGGGGATTGCCCGGATTGTTCCAGGCCTCTGTTCCGTATGCCCATACCATTTGCTTGAACCGGGGTTCCATTTCATTCATTTTTGAAACATATTCCGTATAAGGTCTGGGATCATCCCCGGGCTGGGGCCAGCTTTGGTCGGTGCCGTCGGCTTTGTGGAAATAGGGGAGGGTATTATGCAATACAAAAAATCCCCAGAACTGTCCGTCCGCCCATACTTCAGAACCATATTGAGGCAGATAATACTTTCCGAATCCCCGGTCAATTTCATCCTGTGAAGTATATCTTCCTTTATATGCAAGTATGATTTCCTTGTTATCATGTTCCGCAACCGCCCGGCCATAATCATCAAAGGGATTATCGGTGTCGATAATATCCTGTCCATTGGCACGTGCCCAGTCTATCATGGCTTTGTTCGCATCGGCGGCGAATTTCCATCGTTCCCGGTCATAATTCCCATAGCAGATAAATTCCGGATGGGAATAGGACATGAATGGTGTAGCAGTATTAAACAGTGGACTTGCGGCAAACAGCAGGGTTTCTGCTTTAACGGCAAGTGCAACTCCTTTCGTTATGCGTCCTCTCCATTGAGAAGGATAACTATCCGGCAAGTATTCGATCGATTCATCGCAAAGATCAAGGATAAACTGAACAGTTGAATCCACCGTGGCCCTGCTGATCTTTTCCAGACCAGGAGTTGTACTTTTAAGCACTTCCTTCACGAGGGGTACACCTCCGTAATGCTTTAACATTTCAATGTATCGCAGTGCGATCATGGTCTTGCATTCTGCCTTCATTTGCTCTTTTTCGTTATTCGGGATATCAGGTACCTGGTCTACGTTTTCCACGAAGATCCAGGCCTGCCGGATCCCTTCAAAATTGGTGATGAACATATCGTTCAGATGCCGGCGTTCCGAAGGCAGGAATCCTGTCTCGTTCACGTTATTAGCAACACAGGAGGAACTCGTGTAATGGGCTTCCAGGGCCAAAATCATGGCCTCTTCCATGCTCCTGCTTTCTTCGTACTTATATTTCCTGTCTGTGTAAGGGAATCCCCAGGGCAAGATCATCCTGTAGGTTTGGAACAGGAAGGCCTCTGCATAGAAACGGCTGGAAAAAATGGTCTCCTGGGTAATTTCATTGCTCAGGAGCGGTTTCTCCAGGTAATCGGTGCAGGAGGAGATGCATATTCCCACTGTCACCAAGGCCATTTTTATATTAAGATTCGTTTTCATTCAGTCGTTTAATAACCTGGATTTTGTGTAATGTATCCTTTGGCTACTTCATTCTGGAAATAGTCTGTTTCATCTCCCGGATTCGCTTCCGGGAAAGGGGTCAGGTACATCCGGTCGGCCCAGAAACGATCCTCGTATTTAGATGCCTGATAATCAATAAAATCATCCTTTTCATTGTTTATCGTGAAAGAAAAGAAGTATGCCGGCCCACCAATTTCTCCCGGTTCATGTGCAATGCGCCAGCGCCTGATATCGAATGGACGGTGTTCTTCACCAAATAATTCGACATAGCGCTCCCTACGGATCATTTGCCGTAGGCCCTCCTGGTCACTAACCCTTGGATCCGAAGCATCGATCTCCGGCAAGCCGGCCCGGTCGCGGATGGCATTCAGGTATTCCAGTGCTTCAAATTTGTTTGCCCCAAAGTCATATTCGTTCAATGCCTCGGCGTAATTCAGGTAGAATTCAGCCGTACGGTATATGGGCCACTCCTTCATTTCTTCATTTTTATAGTTATAGAGGAATTTAACCATAAAACCAACGCCTGTTTTACGATCTGCAGGGTTGCCGGTATTTCGGTTATAGTCCCAGCTGAACACATCATTGCCTGGGTTATTCCATGCCTGAGTTCCGTAAACCCATAGTATTTGTTTGAAACGGGGCTCCATTTCATTCATTTTGGCAATATATTCCGAATAGGGTTCCGGATCATCCCCGGGTTGGGGCCAGGTTTGATCGGTCCCGTCTGCTTTGTGAAAGAAGGGCAGGGCATTGTGAAGCATATAAAATCCCCAGAACTGACCGCTTGGTCGGGGTATGTAATATTTTTCCATACCTCTGTCAATATCGTCTTGGGAGGTATACCTACCCTTATAGGCCAGGATGATCTCCTGGTTGTCATGTTCTGCCGTAGCCCGGCCATAATCATCAAAGGGGTCATCGGTATCGATGAGGTCATGCCCATTTGCCCTGGCCCAGTCAATGACCGCCTTACTGGCATCGGCTGCCAGTTTCCAACGTTCCCGGTCATAATTTCCATAACAGATCAGTTCCGGCTTTGAATAGGGCATGAATGGGGTTTCGGTGTTAAAAAGCGGACTGGCGGCAAAAAGCAGAGCTTCTGCTTTCACTGACAACGCCACTCCTTTGGTAATACGACCTCTCCATTGGGATGGATAAACGTCCGGCAAGTATTCGATCGATTCGTCACACAGATCCAGGATGAACTGAACGGTGGAATCCACTGAAGCCCGGGTGATCCTTTCCAGGCCTGTTGAGGTTCCCTTCAGGGCTTCCATGACTAGGGGCAGACCGGCATAGTGTTTTAACATTTCTACATAACGCAAGGCGATCATGGTCTTGCATTCCGCCTTCATCTGTTCTTTCTCTGAGCCGGGAATATCGGGAACCTGGTCCACATTTTCAACAAAGATCCAGGCTTGCCGTATCCCTTCAAAATTCGTAATGAACATATCGTTTAGATGACGGCGTTCCGAGGGTAGGAATCCCGTCTCATTCACATTATTGGAAACACAGGAATTGGAGTTATAATTTGCTTCAAGGGCGAGGATCATGGACTCTTCCATGCTTCTGCTCTCTTCATACTTGTATTTCCTGTCGGTATAAGGAAATCCCCAGGGCAAGATCATCCGATAAGTTTGGAACAGGAAGGCCTCTGCATAGAAACGGCTGGAAAAAATGGTCTCCTGGGTAATTTCATTGCTCAGGAGCGGTTTCTCCAAATAATCGGTACATGATGTTGATTGAAAAAACACCACTACCAAAAGAATCCTTATGTATATCTTGAAATACATCATAACTTAAAACTGCACTGTTGCACCAAAATTAAAAGTTCGCATTATGGGATAGATTTCTGTATTTGGAGTTTCAGGATCAAAATCCCCAATCTTAGTCCAGGTATACAGATTCACCCCGTTGACAAAGAACCTGATGTAATCAATTCCGGGTCTGCGGGTAAATGAATATCGGTAACCGATTTCCGCATTTCTGAACCTAATATATTGCCGGTCACGCAGATAGTGTTCCATATCTTTGGTATTAACCCCTTCGCCACCGTCTTCCATGACCCTGGGTTCTGTAATGGGAAGTCCCTGCTCATAACGTTCCTCGTTCCAACGTTCCAGGTGCTTGGAAAGGGTGGCTCGCATTCCATTGTTGAAGGCCCAGGCTGAGCTACCGGTAACCCGGGTATAGAAATTGGATGCCCCCTGGAATAAAACAGACAGGTCAAATCCCTTATAATTAAATCCTGCTGAGAATCCATAAAATACCTCCGGAAGATTGTTGAATCCTGTTGGCACGATATCAGCAGGTGTGATAAGCCCGTCTCCATTGATATCAACTGAAACCAGGTCACCACCCTGCAATGTGTTTCCTCCCAGGAGATAATAGGGCCGGTTGACCAATTCTTCCTGGGTATTATAATATCCCTCGTTCCTGTATGATTTGTATTGATTTACAGAAAAGCCCGTTTCATTGAGCCAATCATATTTTTGGGGTGGTTCAGCCTTGTAAACGATCTTGTTCCGGGCGAAAGAATAATTGGCATTTAGGAAATAATTGAATGATCCGATCTTATCGTTCCACCGGACCTCGAGCTCAAATCCTTTATTATCCACTTTCCCAATATTCCCGGGAACCAGTTCAGAGGCAATGATACCAGGGCTCACCGTTATCTCCCATAGGATATTATCCCGTTTTTCCCAAAAAAAGTCGGCATACAATCCTAATTTTTCGAATATCCTGACGTCTACACCCAGGTTGGTTTTTTCTGCCACTTCCCAGGTGAGATCCGGATTACCAACCGCACCTTCATTGGCCCCTTCATAATACTGCAGATTTTTCCCTTCTTCACCAAAATAATAGCCATCATCCAGCCAGTTATCGGCAGGATAGGAATAAACAGGGGGAAGGTAAAGGAAGCGTTCCCCGCCGATCTTATCGTTCCCGACTTTCCCATAGGAACCCCGAAACTTCAGGTAGGTCAGTACATTATTTTCGGGGAACAGGGGCTCCTCGGTAACCACCCACCCGACAGAGTATGCCGGGAAATACCCGAATCTTTTTCCTTTTGCAAAGTTCTCAGAACCGTTGTAGCCAAGATTGAATTCGGCCAGATACCGGTTCTTAAAGTTATAAGTTACCCGGCCGACCAGGCCCATATAGGCATTGGGTACATCATACTGCAGTCCCGGGTCATGCAATTTCGACTGGTTGTACAGGACCAGTCCGGTTACCTCATGACCTTCAAACTTCTTGGCATATTCAAGACCGCCTTCCATGTAATATCTTCTCCACATATCATGACCCTCGTTGAACCCGAATTCACTTTCGAAACCGGTTTGAACCAGGGTATGATTGCCTGTGGAATCGTATGCGTATGAGTAGCTATCCACATCCTTCCTCCTCCGAACTTCATAATTATAATATTGTGTGTAGGCGATCTTTGCCCTGGCACTAAGTCCGTCCAGGAAATCACCAAGGTCATATTGGAAGGCAGTGTTCAGGGTAAAATTGTTCGATATCCGTTCCCGGACCCCCCCGGAATAAATGGATTCGTAAATGGAAAAACCTCTTGACATATCTTTTGCAGCCATAGGATCATTCAAATAGCCGCTTATCAGTTTTCCGTCATAATAACCAATCCCGGTCATCGGCGGATTCCTGCTCCAGTAATTCAAGACCGCAGAATTGGGATCATCCGCGTTTGGATTCAACTTATTGGCATTTCGTTTATCATCAAAATAACCGCCCATGCTGACTTTCACCAGGAGATCCTTGCTGATCTTAACATCAAAATTGGTTCTGAGGTTATACCTTGTATAGCGTGGAGAAGGATCAAATCCAACATTATAATCCAGTTCAGGAAGGTAATAGGTAGAATATTGATCAAATAAACCGGCTGAAACAAAGTAATTAACGGTCTCTGTACCACCACTGATATTTATATTGTGCCGGTGCTGGAGTGCCGGGTTATCAATAAACTCTTCATATTGATCTGTGGTGGGATAGAAAATGGGATCGGAATTGGTTCTGAATTTTTCTATTTCCTCTTCAGTGAATGTTGGCAGAAACCCATCATTAACCAGGGCTTCATTCCTTAAAATGGCAAAGTTGTATGAATCGAGCCAATCGGGTATAAAGGAGGGACTGCTAACAGCCAGGTTTGAAGTGATCTGGATACTCGGTTTACCGATCTGGCCCCTTTTTGTGGTTATGAGAATAACCCCGTTGGCACCTCTGACCCCATACACCGCTGTAGCAGAGGCATCCTTCAGAATATTAATGGATTCGATCTCGTTGGGATCGATCTGATCCAGTGTATTTTGTTCCACCCCGTCAACAAGGATCAAAGGAGCGGATTCAGAACCGGGATTCAAAGTGCCGATCCCCCGGATCCGGATCGTGGCCATATCTTCTCCCGGAACCCCTGAACCCTGGACAGTAACCAGTCCGGGCAACCTGCCTGCAAGTGAATTACTGATATTGGCTACCGGTGTTTGTATTAGTTTCTCGCTTTTTACTCCAACGATGGAGCCAGTAACCGTCTCTTTCCTTTGCATACCGTACCCCACCACAATGACTTCCTCCAGAGCCTCGATTTCAGGTTTCATCACAATATCAATATTCCTTCGATCCCCCACCAAGATTTCCTGAGTTTCGTAGCCTACATAACTGAATACCAATACGGTTTCTGCAGATGGGACGGAAATGGTATATTCTCCGTTCAGGTCGGTGATAACCCCGGTTGTTGTCCCTTGAATGTATACATTCACACCCGGAAGACTTTGACCTGTTTCAAGATCGGTGACGGTTCCTGTAACTGACCGAGGCTGGGGGGTCTGTTGTACTGACCCGTACAACCTGAGCCAGGGCAGGCATATGAATATCAGGGAAAAGACAATTAACCGGAAGGGTCCCAGTATAAAGCTCTTGTAGCGCTTTTTCATTACATCCGCAGTTTATAGTAAAAAGTAGTTCGTTGAGATAGACTTTTCATTATTACAAATTTCCTCTTTGCGACAAACAAAGTCTACTATCATATTCGTGATAATTAATACTATTTTTTTGAGATTGGAGTTACGCCTTGTTAATACTGCGATACAAGGCAATCCATCCATCGCAGGCTGTAAAAGGATAGTATCGTTAATCTGTAAAATAGTGGTAGAATCTTGTCATTTCAAGTAATAATATTGTTCATTAAATCAATGTATATACTACATTATCCTGAATCTAATGAATAATTTCAAAGTAAAAGGAGTCGTTCCTCCACTTATTACACCCATGACCAGTGATCTGGACCTTGATGCAGATGCCCTGATAAAGCTTATTGATCATGTGATCGAAGGAGGAGTAAGCGGATTATTCCTTTTAGGAACCACCGGGGAAAATACCAGTCTGACGGATACCCTCCGGCAGGAAGTCATTAAAAAAGCAGTCAGGGCCGTTGATGGACGGATACCCGTGTATGTAAATATAACCACCTCTTCATACATGGAATCCACCCATATGGCAGAAATGGCTGCATCAATGGGTGCTCATTTTGTTGTCCTTGCTCCTCCATTCTATTTTGACATGAGCCAGGCGGAATTACTGAAGTATGTGGAAAAAATCAATGGCAATGCATCCCTTCCCTTATTTTTATATAATGCCCCCCAGTACACAAAAACTGCCTTTACTCCTGAAACAGTTGAGAAACTCGCAGAATATCAGAACATTGTAGGTATAAAGGATAGTTCCGGGGATATAAAATATGTGAAGGAACTACTTAAAAGGAGAAGCAGGAAAGATTTTTCCATCATGGTAGGACCTGAATTACTGCTCGGGGAATGCATAATTCTTGGCTGTGATGGTGGAGTGAACGGGGGTTCAAATATGTTCCCCGAATTGTATGTGAGCATGTTCAATGCAGCAGTTCATAATAACAGGCAAGAAATGAATAAATTACAGCGATTGATGAGAATAGTAAATAATCGTGTGTATGAGGCAGTGGATTCTCCCATGAGTATTGTTATAGGTATTAAATATGTTCTTTCTGTGATGGGGATCTGTTCACCTCAAATGGCTATGCCTGTTTATACCGAAATAGGAAATTCACAAAAACAACGGATGGAAGAATTGGTAAAAGAATTTGAATCCTATGGTTTGGAAACGACGTATTCACATAAGCATCATAAGTAGTTATATAATCGTTCTCTGCATTCTAATTTCAATGGGATGCAAAACAAACGAGAAAGTGGATAAAAATAGGAATTCAATCCCTGGTTTAATAAAAACGGGGGAACAGGGTTTAATCAAACAGGAATTGATTTTCCCCCTGGAGAGTAAACCTACCCCTAACTGTCATGCTTCAACCATTGAAGAAATAACCGGTGGATTCATTGCTGCGTGGTTCGGTGGAACCCATGAAAAGCATAAAGATGTGGGGATATGGATCTCAATAAATAATGGTAAATCCTGGTCCGAACCGGTTGAGGTAGTCAATGGTGTGCAGTCAGATACCCTCCGGTATCCATGCTGGAACCCGGTACTGTTCAAACCTGATTCGGGGGTTTTGATGCTGTTTTACAAGCTGGGGCCAACACCCCAGAATTGGTGGGGCATGTTGATGACCTCAAAGGATGAGGGCAAGACCTGGAGCCCACCCGAAAAACTGGGTAAAGGACCCCATGGAGACCTGATCGGTCCGGTGAAGAATAAGCCGGTTCAACTGGATGATGGCACTATTATCTGCCCATCCAGCCGGGAAACCCGTATAAGGGGTGCGAAAGACATTTGGAACGTACATTTCGAAATATCACATGACCTGGGACGAAGCTGGGAAACGGTCGGGCCCATTCATGATGGTCGTGAAATACAGGCGATTCAGCCGAGTATTTTACTCCACGGTAAGGGTATCATGCAAATACTATGCAGAACACAGCAGGGATTCATCGCTCAAAGCTGGTCCATGGACCATGGGCTAAGCTGGGGTCCTATGGAACAGACTGATTTACCCAATCCAAACTCCGGGACCGATGCAGTTACCCTTGAGGATGGCCGGCACTTCCTGGTCTATAATCATACCCATCGAAAGGGTGCGTTCCCATCAGGCAGAAATATGCTGAATGTAGCTATATCGGAAGATGGCAGGTCCTGGACACTCATAATGACCCTGGAAAAAAAGGAAGGAGAATATTCCTACCCGGCCGTTATTCAGGCCTCTGATGGTCTAGTGCATATTACTTATACCTTCAAGCGACAATCTATCAGGCACTTGGTACTGGATCCTTCTGAATTAAAATAATTATAACATGAATCATCAATCCTTAATCCGGTCGACCCTGGTTGGCAGCATCTTGATTACTGCACATACATTGTCCGCCCAGGAACAAAGGCCCAATATATTATTCATCTTAACGGATGACCAGGCACCCTGGGCACTGGGTGTGTCCGGAGACCCCAATGCCAGTACACCCAATATGGACCGCTTGGCAGAGCAAGGTGTGTACCTGAGTAATGCTTTTATAACCACACCCGTTTGCAGTCCCTCCCGGGCCAGCATCATGACCAGCCGTTATGCCAGCGAATATGATATCCTTGATTTTATTCCCAACCCGGATCATCGCTTGTATGATCCTGATTACAATCCGGGCCTGGATCCGCAAAGTGTGACCTTTGCCGAAGTATTAAAGGACGCAGGGTATGAAACGGGCCTGGTGGGAAAATGGCATCTGGGGGACTGGACGCTGACCGGGGATAAAAAATTTCATCCCACCCATCATGGCTTTGACTATTTTATGGGTCTTACCGGAGGGGGTACGACTCCCGATGATCCGCCACTGGAAAAAAATGGAAAGGTTAAACAATTTAAAGGGCTGACTACGGATATACTTACCGATCATGCCATAGATTTCATTAAGAAAAATGCTGATAAGCCCTTCTTACTGTGTTTCAATACCAGGGCCCCCCATGGCAGATGGCTTCCCGTAGCTGAAGAAGACTGGGCCCCCTTCGATCAGATGGATCCAATCGTTCCCAATCCTTCATACCCGGACCTGGATATTGACAAGGTAAAAAAGCAAATGCGGGAATACCTTGCCAGTACCCGGGGTGTAGACAGGAACCTGGGTAGGATCAGGACCCTGCTGGATGAACTGGACATTTCTGATCGTACCATCATTATATTCTTCTCCGATCATGGATACAATATGGGGCATAACGGGATATGGCATAAAGGGAACGGCATCTGGATCACCAGGCACCGGCCCGAAGACACGGAGAATATTTCCGGCAAATACCGCCCCAACCTGTATGATAATTCGCTCAAGGTGCCGGCTATCGTATACTGGCCCGATGTGACCGAACCGGGGGCGGTCATCGATCATTCCATTACCAGTCTGGATCTATACCCAACCATCGTTGAAATGGCCGGTGCAGCCTTCCCTGAGGACCACATTGTTAGAGGAAGAAGTCTTGTACCCCTGTTGCAAGGGGAAGATACACCCGACTGGGACGACAATGTATATAGTGAATACAGCATGATCAACTATTGCAATGCCTATATGCGTTCGTACCGGACACCGGAATGGAAGCTGGTCCCGGATTTCCTGAATCCCGAACGCAATGAACTCTATCATATTGCATACGATCCTCAGGAGAACATTAATCTATTCAATGATCCGCGGGAAGAAATACAAAAAATTATTAGAGAATTAAAAACTGCCATATTGCTGCAAATGAAAAAAGTCAATGATCCCCTTCTGGAAGAAGTGGAAGTAGATAAATATTATTACAGAAATTAGTTTATTTAAAGGTGTTTTGTCGAATAGAGAGATGCTCAAAGTCTGGAATATTTGTAGTTTGGATGGTCAGCTTTCAATTTGTTACGAACTAATGCAACCAGGCAGTAAGCGATCATTGCTGAGTAAACCTGAATTTTCACTGCATTCAGTATCGTTTCCCAAAATCGTGACCTTCAGGGAAGAGAAAATATTTTTCGGCCATTGTGTTTATTGTATTGCAGTGGCCGATTTCGGGAATTCTTCAGACGCTGACCTGATCGTGGCACAAGAGAATAGGGCCTATTACAATTTTAAAAAGGAAAATGTGCCTTTTATTTCGGTACTCTGAGTACTAAATTTTATTGTACTGGAATGAAGATTTCAACCAAATATTAAATCATAAAATTAACTGTTATGAAAATTAATATTAGTAGAAGTAGTATACAATTCTGTCTGGCATTTTTGATTCTGTTTGTGTGTTTGATTTTTGGATGTAATGTTTCCGAAAAGGATAAAACGGTTCGTTTTGGGGTTTGTGCAGATCCGCACAGGGATATTATGCATGATGTTGATTTGCGTCTGAGGACCTTTGTGCGCACCATGAATGAAGCAGAGGTCGACTTTATCATCCAACTTGGTGATTTTTGCCACCCCCAGGTATATAATGAACCCTTTCTGGATATTTGGGATTCTTTTGATGGTCCGGCCTATCACGTTCTGGGGAACCATGATATGGATAATTTCATGGGCGAAAAATTTTCCAAGGAGCATGCAGTGAAATTCTTTGGAATGGGAAATGCCTACTATTCTTTTAAAACGAAAGGATTTCATTTTATTATACTGGATGCCAATGAAACAAAAGGGCCCTTGATCGACGGATCCAGCGCCTATATCGGGAGCGAACAAAAGAATTGGCTGAAAGCTGAACTTGAATCCAACCAATTACCGGCATTGATTTTTTCACACCGGAGCTTTCTGAGGAGCATAAAAAATGGTTATGAAGTAAGGCTATTATTTGAACAAATCAACAATAAGTCCCCAAAAAAGAAAGTGATCGCCTGCTTTAACGCGCACTATCATCTTGACCAGGTGACAACGCTGAATGGGATATATTATATAGATATTAACAGTATGTCATATCATTTTTTAGGTCGGGATTATATTTCCCGGGAGCGATATGGACGCAGGATGGACAAGTTATTTTATAAAATCCAGGAACTAGCTCCCTATAAGGATCCCCTGTTTGCTGTAGTAACCGTAAAAACTGATGGATCAATAATAGTCGAAGGTGTCGAAAGCGAATGGGTGGGGCCTTCACCACAGGAGTTGGGTTGCCAAAAAGATGTTTATGTATATGATGAAACTACCGGACAATTATTAAATGCTGTTCCAAGAATAGCAAACAGGTATCTGAAGTCTTTGGAATAATTATATGTGATTTACTGTATTTTAACATGAGTATCGGACTTAATCCAGCTGATTTTTAGCTGCTTATCATTTAGTTCTTTGAAATCTTTGTAATTCTGATTTGTAAGAAGCTCATTAATAGGTGTTTTGTTGAGTAGAGATATGCTCAAAATCTGCAATATTTCATAGGTTGGACGGTCAGCTTTTAATTTCAAATCGTCAGGCACTCAAAATATTCTACAAGCCAGATATTTCAAGGATTTTAAAGAACGCTATATTAATTTAATTGGACACTAATTTTACGTTATCATAAATTTATTCCTATGGAGAGTCCGGACCTGATCGTTTTTTTCGTTTATCTTGCCGGTATTACTGTTTTCGGCGGATCCTTTTTCAGGAAGAATAAAACCTCTTCCGCGTTTACCCTGGGGAACAGAAATATTCCACGACTGGTGGTTACTTTGTCCATCTTTGCAACCTTTGTATCCAGCATATCCTATCTCGCCCTGCCGGGCAATGCTTACCTGACCAACTGGAACGCATTTGTTTTCAGCCTATCCCTGCCCATAGCGGCCCTGGTGGCCATCTATGTTTTCGTCCCCCTGTATCGCAAGGTGAACAGTCCTTCGGCTTATACCTACCTGGAAAATCGATTCGGCCCCTGGGCCCGGATCTACGCTTCGATAAGCTATTTTCTGACTCAATTAATGCGAATCGGTACCATACTTTATCTTTTAGCACTCACCATCAATTCCATATTTGGATGGAACATCGCCACGGTCATTATCGTCACCGGAGTGGTTGTGATGATATACTCCATGCTGGGTGGAATACAGGCGGTGGTATGGACCGATGCCATTCAGGCCATTATCCTGATCATGGGAGCCCTGGTTTGCGCGGCTTACATCCTGTTCAGCATGCCCGAAGGACCGGGGCAAATGTTCAGCATAGCTGCCGCAGAGAATAAATTCAGTCTGGGCAGTTTTGGCCTGGACCTTTCCGAATCCACCTTCTGGGTCGTTCTGGTCTACGGGATCTTCATCAATCTTCAAAACTACGGTATCGACCAGAACTATGTTCAGCGGTACATTGCTTCTAAATCGGACAAGGATGCCAAAAGGTCGGCCTTCAGTGGGGGAATGCTCTATATCCCGGTTTCCCTCTTGTTTTTATTTATCGGAACCGCACTGTTTTCGTTTTATCAATCCGGTGCAGCCCAATTGCCCCCGGAATTACAGGATCCCACTAAAAGCGACGGGGTATTCCCCTATTTCATCGTCCATGAGCTGCCTGTGGGTATTACGGGCTTGCTGATCGCATCCATATTTGCTGCAGGCATGAGTACGATCTCGACCAGCTATAATAGTTCGGCCACGGTCTTTCTCACAGACTATTACAAGCGTTTCTTCAAGAAATCAGCCTCAGATAAACAGGCAATGCGTGTACTGTATATTTCTTCAGCCGTGATCAGTATTTGCGGGATCCTCATCGCTCTGGCCATGATCAATGTGAAAAGCGCCCTGGATGCCTGGTGGAAACTGGCTTCTGTATTCAGTGGGGGGATGCTCGGCTTGTTCCTGCTGGGTGTTTTAACCAGGCACAAGAATACCGTCGGGGCCATTATCGGAGTGATAGCAGGTTTGGGGATCATCGTCTGGCTGAGCCTTTCCAACCTGCTGCTCACGGAAGAAGCCCTTGGTAACCAGTTCCATACCTATTTGACCATCGTATTCGGAACGACGACGATTTTCCTGGTTGGGTTCCTCTTCACCCTTTTCAGGAAAAGAAAAAAAGAAGTGGATGAAAAAATGCACATTTAATTAACTATAGATATGTTGCTAAGATCCATTCCATGGATTGTATTCTGGTTTTTCTTCCTGGTCCAGGAACCGGCGGCCCAAAATCCCAAATCCCCAAAACCGAACATTATTTTTATCCTGGCAGACGACCTGGGATACGGGGATCCCGGTTGTTATGGGGGTACATTGATCGGGACACCGAACATTGACCGGTTGGCAGAGGAAGGCTTGCGCTTTACCCAGGCCTATGCCGGCGGGCCGGTGTGTACGCCATCCCGCTGTGTACTCATGACCGGATTGCATAACGGACACGGAGCTGCACGGGATAATGTTCCCCACTACCATACTTACCTGAAAAATGAAGATCTTACCGTGGCAGAACTGCTTAATGAAGCCGGATATACCTGTGGCGGTGTCGGAAAATGGTCCCTGGGAGATGCCGGTACGGAAGGTGCCGCAACCAAACAGGGTTTCGACATGTGGTTCGGATACCTCAACCAGGATCATGCACATTATTATTACACGGAATACCTGGATGACAGCTACAGGATCCATAATAACAATCGATTTGAATTTCCGGGTAACACCAAATCAAAAAAGCATTACAGTCATCATATGATCGCCGATCGTGCACTCCAGTTCATCCGGGATAGTCATGATGAACCCTTCTTTCTTTATGCTGCCTTTACCTTACCTCATTTTTCAGCAATCACAGAAGATAAAGACCAGTTTGCGGTCCCTTCAACGGATCCTTATACAGGGGAACCATGGGATGAGCAATCCAGAAAATACGCGGCCATGGTCCATATGCTTGACAAAGATGTAGGGCGAATCACGGACCTAATTGATGATCTGGGTCTTGCCGAAAACACCCTGATCATTTTCACCAGCGATAACGGGGGGCATCGTATCCTTTGGGAAGAATTTGACACTAATGGTCCGTTGAGAAGTTACAAACGGGACCTGACAGAAGGAGGCATCCGGGTACCCTTTATAGTTCGTTGGCCGGGGAAAGTACCGGCAGGAAAAACAAGTGATGAGCTTATTGCTTTCCAGGATATGATGCCCAGCTTTGCAGAACTGGCCGGTTGTAGTATTCCTAATAACACCGACGGCATTTCTGTTGTGCCTGCTCTAATGGGTAAAGAACTGAAAGAAGAACATCCTTATTTTTATTGGGATTACGGACACTGCCGGGAGCGCTATGACCAGGCTGTAAGAATGGGGCAATGGAAAGGGATCCGGCTTGGACAGGGCGGTAAGCTCCAACTGTACAACCTGGAAGAGGATATTGGTGAAACCAATGATGTGGCCGCACAATATCCCGGTATTGTAAAGGAAATTGAACGGATCATGGATACGGCCTTTGTTCCCAGTGAACGCTATCCGGTCGGTGAGTTGTATACCGGTGAACCGATCTGGAAGAAAGAAGATAAAAAATAGACCAATCATTATGAGACATTTGATCACGAGATTTTACCGGTTATTATCTGCTTTCATCTGCTTCTTTACCGGCAGTGTTATCCTGTCATCCTGTGCGGATGAAAAGCAGGACCAGCCCAACTTCCTGATCCTGCTGATCGATGACCTTGGAGCCATGGATATTGGCTGTTATGGACAGGAATATATAGAAACACCAAATATTGACCGCCTGGCCTCCCAGGGAATGAGATGGACGAATGCTTATTCCTCCTGTCCTGTTTGTTCCCCTACAAGAGTTGCTCTTCTGACAGGGAAGAATCAGGCTCGTGTTCATTTCACGGGACATATAACCCGGATCGGGAGGCACCGGCATCCGGAAAACAGCAGGATCATTCCTCCTGATGACCTGATGGACATTCCCCTGGATGAGGTCATTTTGCCCGAGGCTCTCAAGCCTGCCGGATACCAGACCATATCCATCGGTAAATGGCACGTGGGCCGGGAGGGATACTGGCCGGTGGACCAGGGATTCGATGAAAATGTAGCGGGCTGGACCCACGGCATGCCGCCCAGTCATTTCTATCCCTACGAAAACCCGGACCAACCCTGGAATGCATCCATTCCTACCCTGGAGGCAGGAGAGCCCGGGGAATATCTTACCGATCGCCTGACCGATGAAGCCATTGAATTCATCAAAAGAAACCAGGACGAGCCTTTTCTGTTGTACTTATCCCACTATGCGGTTCATACTCCCCTTCAGGCACCGGAACACCTGGTGGAGAAATACAAAGATATCGTTCAAGGAACCAGCATCGATCCCGTTTATGCGGCCATGGTGGAAAGTGTTGATCAAAACACAGGTCGTTTGCTGGACCTGCTGGATGAGCTGGGTTTATCTGAAAATACGGTAGTGATCTTTGCATCCGATAACGGGGCTTTAGAGCCGGTTACCGATAACAGCCCCTTTCGCCGGGGAAAGGGTCACCTTTATGAAGGTGGACTCAGGGTGCCTTTCATCATGCGCTGGCCCGGTCACATCGAACAGGGATCGGTTAGCGAGAATCCTACAATCTCTCCCGATATTTATGCCACCATCGTTGATATAGCCGGAACCGGGGCAAAACCCGGATCACCCCTGGACGGACGATCCCTGGTTGCTGATTTTAATGGTGAATCACCGGACACGACCATAGAGCTTTTCTGGTATTATCCCCATTATGCGCCCCAGGGCAATAAGCCCGGTGCTGCCATCCGCTCAGGAAAATATAAGCTGATCGAGTTCTATGATCCCGCGGGTGTAGAATTGTATAATCTCGAAAATGATATTGGCGAAACCCTGGACCTTTCAGACTCACTGCCGGATGTAAAAGCTTCATTGCTCGAAAGACTGCATCGCAAACTTGAAGTGATGGATCCGGTCATGCATACCGTGAATCCTGATTATAATACTGATATTCAAAAACATAAACGAAAGATTGATGATGATTAAAAATGCACAAACCTTAAAAGCCACATTGCCAAAAGTTGGTATTCGTCCTGTTATCGATGCCCGTCTGGACGGGGTGCGGGAATCACTGGAAGATCAAACCATGAATATGGCCCGGAACGTGGCCGGACTGATCCGTTCCAGTCTTAAATATTACAATGGAGAGAATGTTGAATGCGTCATAGCGGATTCCACCATCGGAAGGGTTCCCGAAACCGCTGCATGCGATGAAAAATTCGATCAGGAAGGCGTTGGACTTACCATCACCGTGACCCCTTGCTGGTGCTATGGTACCGAAACTATCGACATGCATCCTACCCGGCCCAAAGCCATATGGGGTTTCAACGGAACGGAACGGCCGGGAGCGGTTTACCTGGCCGCTGCACTGGCAGGTCATGCCCAAAAAGGTCTCCCGGCATTCAGCATCTATGGTTCCGAGGTCCAGGACAGCGACGACGAGTCCATACCCGCCGATGTGCAGGAAAAACTGCTTCGTTTCACCAAAGCCGGACTTGCAGTGGCCATCATGGAAGGGAAATCCTACCTGTCCATCGGATCGGTCTCCATGGGTATTGCAGGATCGGTGATGCTCGAGGATATTTTCAGGGATTATCTCGGAATGCGCAATGAATATGTGGATATGAGCGAAGTGCATCGCAGGATGGAACTGGGTATCTATGATCCCGATGAATATGAAAAAGCCCTGTCCTGGACCAAAGAAAACTGCAAGGAAGGCCCGAACCTGAACGGGGAAGATAAGATAAAACCCCGCGAGCGGATGGATCAGGAGTGGGAGATGGTGGTTAAAATGGCTCTGATCTGCCGGGACCTGATGATCGGGAATCCCAAACTAAAAGAACTTGGTTTCGGAGAGGAAGCACTTGGTCACCATGCCATTGCAGCGGGTTTCCAGGGGCAGAGACAGTGGACCGACTATTTACCCAACGGGGATTTTATGGAGGCCATCCTCAACTCATCCTTTGACTGGAACGGCATCAGGAATCCCTTTATCATGGCTACTGAAAACGACTCCCTGAACGGCCTGTCCATGTTATTCGGCTACCTGGTGACCAACCAGGCCCAGATCTTCTCCGATGTACGCACCTATTGGAGCCCTGAATCGGTTAAGCGGGTTACCGGTCATCAGCTAAAAGGAAAAGCGGAAAACGGATTCCTTCACCTGATCAATTCCGGTTCATCGGCCCTGGATGGAACGGGCCAGCAGGAGGTGGATGGGAAACCGGCCATGAAACCTTTCTGGGAGATCACAGAGGGAGAAGTCAATAAGTGCCTTGAAGCAACCGACTGGCCACCGGCCATGCTCGAATATTTCAGGGGAGGGGGCTATTCTTCTCATTTCGTTACCCGCGGTGAAATGCCCGTTACCATGTGCCGGATCAATGTGATCAAGGGCCTGGGCCCGGTCATGCAGATCGCCGAAGGGTGGACCGTGGAATTACCGGATAAGGTCCATGACACACTGGATAAACGGACCAACCCTACCTGGCCTACGACCTGGTTTGCTCCCAGGTTGACCGGAAAAGGGCCTTTCACCGATGTTTATTCGGTCATGGCCGACTGGGGTGCCAATCATGGTGCCTTCAGCTACGGTCATTACGGGGATGCGCTAATCACGTTGTGTTCCATGTTGCGGATCCCGGTGAGCATGCATAATGTGGAAGAAGGAAGGATCTTCAGGCCCAAAGACTGGAGTGCATTTGGCATGGATCCGGAAGGGTCGGATTACCGGGCCTGTGACAATTGCGGTCCGCTTTATACATAATTAAATCATGCGACAGGCCGGCTTATTGCTACTTTTATGGATGTTTGTTTCATGTGTTTCTGACAACACAAACAAGATGGATATCTGGGAACCATTCTCCAACATGGAGGAAATACAACTAACGAATGGTCCTTATGGTCATTTTCTGCACAGTACCCAGTTCTTTTCGGCGGATGATCGATGGATCGTTTATGATACCCGGAATGACGGCAGCCACATAGGCCGGACCTGCTGCATTGAGATGGTAAACACCAGGACGAAAGAAATCAAAGAGGTCTTTCGTACCAAAAACCAATCTGACTATGGACCCGGGGTTGGCGGTGCTACTTTCAGTCCAACAACTGATACCGTGCTTTTTATTCATGGATTGCTGAATTGTGATTCCTCAAATCCTTATAGTTTCTCAAGAAGAACAGGCGTTTCAGTAGATATTGACTATCCTGGTAAAGCCATTTTCATGGATGCAAGGGATGTGGTTCCTCCATTTATCCCTGGTGCCCTGCGGGGTGGAACCCATGCCCATACCTGGAGCGGGGATGGGAAATGGGTCAGTTTTACCTACAATGATGCCCTGATGGCGCAGTTGGAAAAGGAGGGATCGGAAAATGCAAAGGATCTGAGGATGGTCGGGGTGATGGCCCCCTACGGGCCCGTACTGGTCGAACCTGATAGGAACGGGGAAAATGTTGACGGGGAAAAGTTTTCTGTCCTTGTCACCCGGGTCACAGAGCATCCTGATCCCGGAACGGACCAGATCGACCGTGCTTATGAAGACGGTTGGGTGGGAACGGATGGTTACCTGAGGAGCGATGGCAGCAGGCAAAAGCGGGCCATTGCATTCCTGGGTGACACCCGGGACAAAAAGGGTAACACTTTGACGGAAGTGTTCGTTGTGGACATCCCCGATGATGTTACACTGGGAATACCCGGACAGCCTCTGGCCGGTACGGAAATCACACGTCCCAATCCTCCCCGTGGTGCAGTGCAGCGAAGAATCACCCATACAGAGGATCGCAAATACCCGGGGGTGCGTGGACCCCGGCATTGGATGAGATCAATGCCCGATGGTTCATTGGTTTTTTTCCTGATGATGGACGAGACGGGGATCATCCAGGTCTATGGAATTTCACCCAACGGGGGACCGATCCGGCAGATAACGGATAACGACTTTCCCGTCGAAACAACTTTTAATGTCAGTCCGGACGGACAGTTTATTGCCTTCGGCAGTGGGAACGATGTTTATCTTACCCGTATTGAATCCGGTGAAACCCGCCAGGTAGGTCCGGAACCCGGCCAGGAAATGTCGGATTTGAAATCCGTACACTGGTCGAACGACGGAAAAATGCTTGCCTGCAACCGGATGATCGCTGCCGGAGATAGTTCTTATTACCAGGTTTTTTTATTGAAATGAAGAAAATATATAATTCTGTATGAAAGATATAAAGTCTCATCTGAAGCGACTCCATATTCTCCCGGTTGTTGGCCTGGTTGCTATGATCGGCCGGGGTTGTGGTCAGGACACACAAGACGGGGATAACCGGCAGCCCAATGTTATCCTGATCCTTGTCGATGATATGGCCTATGGGGATCTTTCAATGAATAATGGAGGATTGACCAGGACCCCCCACCTGGATCAACTGGCTGAAGCGGGTGTTGTTTTCAGCCAGGGATATTCTGCCAGTCCGGTGTGTGCACCCGCCCGTGCCGCGCTGCTCACGGGTTTATATCCCCATCAGACCGGCTGTGTTACCCTGGGGATGCGGCGTTTTCCGGAATTGACCAAACTCGATAAGGATCTGGTGACCATGGCCGATGTTTTTGGCAGCAATGGTTATGCTACAGGATTGGTTGGCAAATGGCATTGCGGGGAAGGGGAAGGATACCATCCGATGGACAGAGGATTCCAGGAATTTGAGGGTTTCATGGGATATATGATCAACAGTTATTTTGACTACCAACTGGATATAAACCGGACGATCCTAAAATCCAATGATAAGTACCTTACAGAGGATTTAACCGAACGTGCCATCAACTTTGTCCGCAGGCACAAGGACGAACCTTTCTTTCTGCATCTGGCCCATTATGCGCCCCACCGTCCGCTTGGCGCACCTGAAGAAACCATTGCGTATTACCGTGACAAAGGATTTGATGAAAATACTGCAACCATTTATGCCATGATCGAGATCATGGACCGGGGGATCGGGCAATTGCTCGGTGAGCTGGACAAACTTGGGATCAGGGAAAATACCCTGCTGATTTTTTCCAGTGATAACGGACCGGATCCCATACCGGGTGAACGCGAAAATCTTGGATTGAAAGGCACCAAATACACAATCTATGAGGGAGGAATACATGTACCCTTTATCGTTCATTGGAAAGATTCCATTAGACCTGCACAGATCGATAAAGTCATTCATTTTACCGATGTATTTCCAACGCTGGTTGAAATTTGTGATTTAAATCTCAATGAGTCCATTGACTTTGAGGGAGGCAGCATGGCAGGTTTGCTTCGCGGAAAACATGGAAATCAATTGCCCGGTGCAAGATACTGGCAATGGAACCGGGGGGTGCCGGTCTATTCGCATAATGCAGCGATAAGACAGGGACAGTGGAAACTGGTCCGGCCTTTTGTCACCAGAAACATACCGGATGGCCCTTCCACTGAGAAAGCGGTACTTTATAATCTGGAAGAAGATCCTTTCGAAAAAGAAGATGTTTCCGCTACCAATAAGCGAAGATATGAAAATATGAACGTGCTGCTCGAAAAGTGGTGCCGGGAGATGGAATTCGAACGGCTGTTGAATACAAAATAACCTTAGCAACTATGAAAATACATGTCAACTTTTTTCTTGTCTTTTTAGTCGTTACGCTTGTGAGCACAGAAGTATCTTGCCAGCAGGGAATTGCTGATTTCAGTATGGTGCCCGGGGTCGTTGTAAATCACCGTCCCGCAAACCAGGATACAGCCGTGGGCTCGCCAAGCATTGTCATCATGCCCAATGGGGATTATGTGGTGTCCATGACCTACAGCTCCATTAAAAAGCGCGATAAGGGCGATATCCATCAAACAGCTGTATTTAAATCTTCGGATGAGGGATTAACCTGGGAGTTCCTTGCAGAGATGGATAAGCAGCGCTGGTCAAGTGTGATTCTGCACCGGAATGCCCTTTACCTGATCGGTACGGATGTAGCTTTCGGAAACATGACCATACGTAAATCCACTGACGGGGGGAAAACCTGGACTATCCCAAGGGATAAGAAATCAGGTCTTATTGCAGAGGGGCGATATCATTGTGCCCCCGTCCCTGTAATCATTCATAATGGACGTATATGGAGAGCTATGGAAGATGCACTCGAGGGTAGGGAATTCCGGGCCTTTATGATGTCGGCCCCGGTTGATGCGGATCTGCTCAAAGCTGAAAGCTGGACCTTTTCAGACAAATTACCTTATCAGGGATCATGGCTGGAGGGGGATATGCGCGGCTGGCTGGAAGGGAATGCCGTTCTTACCCCAGAAAACGAGATCGTCAATATCCTGCGATGCGCTTTTTATTCAGGAAGGCATGGCAAAGCGACCATGATCCATATCAGTGAGGACGGCAGGATTTCCCGTTTTGATCCGGATAAAGATTTTATAGATTTTCCGGGAGGGGAAAAGAAATTTACCATACGCTTTGATCCTGAAAGCAAGAAATACTGGTCGCTGGTGAATTGGATACAACCGGGTTATGAAAAATACCTGGATGGTGTACACGCAAACAAGATACGTAATACGGTTGCCCTGACCAGCAGTACCAATCTCCATGACTGGATCGTTGAACGGATCGTTCTCTTTCATCCCGATATATACGATCATGCATTCCAGTATTTGGACTGGCAATTCGAGACCCGGGACATCATTGCAGTCTCCAGAACCGCTTACGATGACGGATTAGGCGGTGCTGCAAATTACCATGACGCCAATTTCATCACCTTTCACCGGATCAAGGATTTCAGAAAGAATTTTAATCATAATCCGGAACAGGAATGATCTTCAACTTCAAACAATAAAACAGCTCAGTTATGCAAATCAATGTGATAGCAATCTTCCTCTTATTGTTCAACCATTTTTTTGGCCGGATCGCGGATAAAACCGCGGAAGAAGAACCCCAAGAGCCCAATGTTCTTTTTATTTTCACCGATGATCTCTCGGTTAACTTGAATTGTTATGGTAAGGAAGGAATGCAAACACCCAATCTTGATGAACTGGCAAGCAAAGGAAGGATGTTCAGACAGGCATACTGCCAGGTAGCCTTATGCAACCCATCCCGTGCTTCTGTGATGACTGGAAGATACCCGCACGAACTTGGCATCTGGACCAATCAACCGCATTTTCGGGGTGCATATCCACGAATCAAAACCCTGCCTCAAAGATTCAAGGAACAAGGATATCATTCATTTGGAATTGGCAAGATATATCATAACTGGGGACAGTCGATAGACGGGGATGAAAAATCCTGGTCTGAACCGCAAAAATGGCACTGGGCGGCCCATTACCATGACTGGTATGTACCGGGACGACCTTATGCGCTGCATTTTGACCTGAAAAAAGGACCTGCGGTACAATGCGAAGATGTACCCGACGAAGCTTACCTGGATGGGCGGATCGCCAACGCGGCCATCAATAAGCTCCGGGAACTGCAGGAAACACCCTTCTTCCTGGCCGTGGGATTCTGGAAGCCCCATTTACCCTATAATGCACCTAAAAAGTATTGGGATTTGTATGACCGGGAAAATTTACCTTCCGTAAAATATCCGGAACCTGTTCCCGGTGTTCCCGGGATCGCTTATGTAAACTCGAATGAAGCAAGGAGTTATAAGGACGTGGATAGAGAAGGTCCCATCCCGGAGGAACAAAGAGCAGAATTACGGCATGGCTACTGTGCCGCCATAAGTTATATGGATGCACAGGTGGGCAAGCTTATTGATGAACTTGAAAGACTGGATCTTGCCAGGAACACCATCATCGTATTTGTATCCGATCACGGCTATCATGCCGGGGAACACGGACAATTCGGCAAATGGACCAATTTTGAGATCGGGACCCAGGTTCCCCTGATCATTGTGACTCCGGAAATGTCCAGACCGGGTGTAGCCAGTGATCAACTTGTCGAACTGGTCGATCTTTACCCAACCCTTGTTGATCTCTGCGGCATTTCTGTTCCTGAAAAAGAAGAACCGTCCGGTGCGTCACTGGAATCCATACTTCAGGATCCGGATGCAAAGGTCAAGTCTGCTGCTATTTCTCAAACCACCAGACCCCTTGGCGCCAATGCTGATTTTACCGTACTGGGCTCCAGTATCCGTACCGAAAAATACCGGTATAATGTATGGATCCAACGAAGTAACGGAGAAATTCTGGCAGAAGAATTGTATGATCTGTCTACCAACCCCTATCTTATTGAAAACATCATCGAAAAATCAGGAATGAAAAACACAGCCGAAGGATTAAAAAAACAACTTGATTATCTAACTCGTAAATAAAATTAGAAATGAACCTACGAAACATTTTTTTCTTACAGATTCTTCTGATACTTGGATGCACTGGTCAGAGAGATAAAAAGCCTGATTTCAGCCAGGTACCCGGAACGGTCATCCACCATATGCCGGCTTCCACCCGTATATATCTGGGATCACCCTGCATAGTCATTTCCCCTGAAGGGGACTATATCGCTTCCATGGATATGAACTCATGGGACGATGAAAATGTGGAAGATGAACATACGCTCATATACCGGTCCACCGATAAAGGAAAATCATGGGAAAAGCTCTCGGAAATTCAAACACAGCACTGGTCAAGTCTTTTCTATCATAAGGGTGACCTCTATATCGTTGGGGTAAAAGAGAGTTTTGGTGACCTGGTTATACAGCGATCTGTCGATGGAGGAGAAACCTGGACGGAACCGCTCGATGAGAATACAGGTCTGATCGCCAGAGGAGCGTACCATTGTGCCCCCGTGCCGGTGGTTAAACATGAGGGCAGGATCTGGCGGGGAATTGAAGTGGTGGTTGGCGGACATAAGCGGAAACAGGCCCTGGTGATGTCTGCTCCCGTCGATGCAGATATATTAAAAAGTTCAAGCTGGACCTTATCCAATTATATTCAGTACCAGGATGAATGGCGTGAAGGGACGCATGGATGGATTGAGGGGAATGTCGTGGTGACACCCGCGGGGGAGCTTGTTAACATAATCCGCTTGCAAACCGACCAGGGAAGCGGGGTACATGATCTGGCTGCCATGATCAGCATTGCTGGGGACGGAAAGACAATATCCTTCGATCCGGACAGCGGTTATATAAACTTACCGGGCGGATCGGATAAAAAGTTCACCATCCGTTACGATTCCGTATCAGGGAAATACTGGTCCCTGGTAAACTGGATCCCGCCTGAATTTCAGGGGCATCTGGATTCACTCCGGGCAGGCAAGATCAGGAATACTTTGGCCCTGACCAGCAGTCCCGATCTGAAGGAATGGAACATAGAGCGGATCGTTTTGCAACATCCGGACTTTATAAAACATGGATTCCAATATGCTGATTGGCAAATCGAAGGTTCTGACATGGTAGCTGTTATTCGTACCGGCTACGACGATGGCTTGGGCGGACCCCGCAATTATCATGATGCCAATTTCATAACTTCTAATCGGATTAAAAAATTCAGAGAGTCTGAATATGGCAAATTAGAGTAAAATGAATTAGCAGGCTAAAATTATGAGTATAATTCGTTCATTTATTAAATCTAATCTCTATGGGGTTAGTTCCCCGAAGCTCTGCTTCGAGAAGAAGTATTAATTTTGTTAATACCTCGTGGCTCTGCCGCGAGGTAGTTTATTAAGACATATTTTACAATTGATAAATAATTCTGCATAGAAATTCTTAAAAAGCACGTGTCTTTTCGATACTATATCAGAATAGCAAGATTTATGTATAAGAAGTTGACTTATAGGTAATACATTCAGGGAAAATCTAAATATAATTTTGAAAAAACTTACTAAATGGAAAAATTAGGCAAGATATTCGGCCGGATTATCATACCATTGGCTACACCATTCACTAATGATAAAGAACAGGATTTAAATTTCGATGCGGCTGCAGCATTGGCAGATTACGTAATCACAAATGATTATTGTGATTCACTGCTCATAGCTGGCACATCCGGTGAGTTCAATACACTTACTATTGAAGAACGTTTTGAACTGTTCCGTGTTGTTAAAGAAGCTGTGGCGAACCGGGTTCCTCTCATGGCCGGGGCTTGTTCCGGTTCTACCCGTGAAGCGGTATATCTGGCACAAAAAGCAGAGCAGCTAAGATTCAATGCGGTAATGGTAGTAAGTCCTTATTATTGTCGACCAACACAAGAAGGAGCTTATCAACATTTTGCAGCAGTTGCTCAGGCAATAAAGCTTCCGGTAATGCTCTATAATATCCCGATTTTTACTGGGTTTAATTTAGAAACAACTACTTTGGCAAGGCTAACGAAAGAATATAATAACATAGTTGGTATTAAAGATGAAGCCGGAATAAATCCAACACAGATGACACAATATGAACAAGTAACCCCGGAAAAATTCACAATATATAATGGGGATGACACTATGGCACTTTGTGGAATGGTGCAGGGAGCAACTGGTGTTATTAGCGGTGGTTCTCACATGATTGGAGGTTATATGCGGAAGATGATTAATAGGATCCTAAACGGTGACTTAAAGAGTGCACTTGGTATGCATAGGACATTGCATCCGTTCTTCAAAGCTTTCGGCAGTAACGGTCGTATTAATCCTATACCAATATGGAAAGCGGCTTTGAACCTTTGTGGTCATCAGGTAGGTCCTCCACGATTACCTCTGGATCCTGCAACTCCTGATGAAATTGAAATAATTCGCAAACATCTCAGAAGATTGGGGCTAGTAGATTAATTATCGCTGATACAAATTGGAAACCAACTACCAACAGCCAGAGGCCAACATCTAGCAACCAGAAGCCAGCAACAACGACCAGCAACCAGAAGCCAGTAACCAGTGTGAGTCGTTAGTCAGGATCAATACTGAGCCCTGTAACCAGTAACCTGAAACCCGAAACATTTTTTAATAATCCGCAATCGGATAGTTACAAAAAGCAAGTAGGCAGCGGCAGTCCAGTATGCAGCGGCAGTGGCCTGTCTCCTTGCCACCCTGAATTCCTGCATCCCTGTATCTTTATATTGACAATCCCTTTGTTTCTTATTAACTTAAGGGATGTCTTCAGCAATGTACCATAGAACTTAAATCACTTAAACCTTAAAACCCAAGTTCCCTATGGCCTTTAACATAACATCACGTGCCTTTGAATACGGAGCAAGCATTCCGATTGTCCATACCTGTGACGGGGACGATACCTCACCCCCCCTGCGATGGGATGAAATTCCGAAAGCTACGGTGACCTTTGCCCTCATTATGGAAGATCCGGATGCCCCCATGGGCACTTTTACCCATTGGATCCTCTATAATATCCCTTCGGATGTCAATGAAATAGAAAGGATCATTCCCGTGAAAAAAAAGCTTCCCAACGGAGCCATCCACGGCAAGAATGATTTCGGAAAATACGGATATGGGGGTCCCTGCCCGCCCAAAGGGGAAGAACACCGGTATTTCTTCAGGATATTTGCTTTAAGGAAGAAACTTCCCCCGGAATCGGCCAATAAAGCCGATCAGTTTCACCGGGTCATCAAGGATTATATCATCGACCGGGCCGAGTACATGGGGAAATATAAACGGCGCTCCTAAACGGAAAGATCATGGATTTCATTCCTGAATTTGTCATCGTAGAGCTCAACATACTGCTGCATGTAGTCATTGCAGCCCTGCTGTGTGGCATTATCGGCTACGAGCGGGAAAAGGAAGATAAGCCTGCGGGAATAAAAACCAATATGGTGGTGGGTGGAGCGGTAGCCCTCCTGGTATCCCTGGGAGAAGTTATCGTAGCGCATTTTGATGAAGTCGGTTTCAACGAGTTCATCAGTATGGATCCCACCCGGATCATTCAGGCCATCATTGTCGGCATAAGCTTCATCGGTGCAGGCATCGTGCTGCAGATCGAAACGGAATACAAGATCAAGTACTTGACCACCGCTTCCATTATCCTGTTTTCTACGGGTATCGGGATTGCTGTGGCCTTGAATCAGTATGTCCTGGCGGTAGGCGTGACCGTTTTTATCCTGGTCATTAATTTGTTTATCGGAATGGTTCGGGACAAAATAAGGAAGAAGTAATGCGGAACGGTTAATTCCTGTTTAAGAGGGATTTCAGGGATTTCCAGGAACGGGTATTGATCACCTCCTCTTTTTCCAGCCATCCCCGGCGGGCCTGGTCAACGCCATACTTTATGAAATCCAGGTTTGCAATGGAATGGGAATCCGTACCAATGGAAAGCTTTAAGCCCATGTCCTTTGCCATTTTGATGTGTGTGTCGTTCAGATCCAGCCGGTCGGGATTGGCGTTGATCTCCAGGAAGCAGCCCCTGTCTTTGGCTTCCTTCATCACTTTCTCCATATCAAGGGCATAGGGATCCCGCTGTTGGATCATACGCCCGGTGGGATGGGCCAGTATATTGAAATAAGGATTGTCCATGGCTTTCAGAATTCGCGTGGTCTGCTTTTCTTCTGACAGCTTCATGTGATAATGAACCGAACAGGTGACCAGGTCGAGCTCTTTCAGGATCTCATCCGAAAGGTCCAGACTGCCGTCTTCAAGGATATCCACTTCTATGGATTTCAGGATCCTGATATGACCGAGTTCTTCATTAAGCTTGTCGATGTTTTCAATCTCTTCTGCCAGTCTTTTTTCATCCAGTCCGTTGGCCATGGAAACCTTCTTGGAGTGGTCGGTAATGGCAATGTAATCATAGCCCCTGTCTGCCGCGGCTTCTGCCATTTCCTTCAGACTGTTCTTACCGTCGGATGCTTTGGTGTGCATGTGGAGATCGCCGCGGATATCATCCAGGGTCAGCAGATCGGGCAATTTATTTTCTTTGGCAGCTTCAATTTCTCCTCTTTTCTCCCTCATTTCGGGCTCGATGTAACGCAAACCGAGTTTCTTGTAGATCTCTTCCTCCGTTTTCCCCGCTTGTTTCTTTTTGCCCTTGTACACCCCGTATTCGTTGATCTTGTAGTCTTTGGACTGACCGATCTTCCTGAGATCGATGTTATGTTCCTTGGATCCCGTAAAATACAATAAGGCAGCTCCGTATGAAGCTTTGGGAATAACGCGAAGGTCGACCTGCAAGCCCGACCGTAATTTAATGGAAGACTTTGTTTCTCCCTTGGCCAGAATTTCATCGGTTTCTTCATAATTGACGAAATATTCCATGCCTTCTTCCGGTTTTCCGGATGTAGCCAGGATATCGATATCCCCCACGGTCTCCTTCCTCCTCCTGTAGCTGCCAGCAACCTCTGCATCATCCAGCTTCTTTTCCAGGTATTCAACCAGGGGCTGAACAAAATCCTCCGCATCGTTCAGTTTGAAACGCTCCGAACCGCCTTTCTCTTTGAAGGTCTCAATCTCTTTTTTGATCTTCTCAGCAGTTTTTTTGCCGAATCCTTCCAGTTCTTCCACTTTCCCCTCTTCCACTGCTTTCCGGAGATCCTCGATTGAGCTGATATTCAGTTTATTATATAAAATTTTGGTCCGCTGGGGCCCCATTTGCTCCAGTTTCATGACTTCCAGCAGACCCGGGGGTATCTTCTTTCTGAGCTTTTCCAGCTGTTTCAGTTTGCCGGTCCCGGCAATTTCCTGGATTTTTCCCACCATACTTTTGCCGATGCCCGGCATCTCCTGTATCTCTTTTTTATTACCGGCTATTTCCCTGAGGTTCTTCGATGATTCGGATATGGTACGGGCCGCGTTCCTGTAGGAACGGATCCTGAATTCATTTTCTCCCTGGATGTCGAGGAGATCGGCTACCTCGTTCAGTATGGCTGCTATTTCCTTGTTGTGCACGGGCATCACTTCTTCTTTTGGCAGGATGGGCAATAGTAGGTTCCCCTGCCCCCTACTTTTATTTTTTTGATCTTGCCGCTGCATTTGGAGCAATCTGTTCCTTCTTCGCGATGGGGCAGCAGGTAATCTTCCGGGAAACGGCTGACATCGGCTTCTTTTTCAATGGCGGTTTCCAGGACCTTTTTATTCTGTTTGTACAGTTCTTTGAATTCTTTTTCCGTCAGGTCACCCGTGCCTGTTTTAGGATGGATACCTGCCTGGTAAAGGATCTCATCGGCATAGATATTCCCGATACCGGCAATCAACGATTGATCGTTGAGGGCCGTTTTGATCATGGACCTTTTCTTCTTTAACCGATCGATAAATTCCTCTTCCTTTAATTCCAGGGCATCCGGCCCCAGGTCCTGTTCCTGGATAAAAGATCCAATGTCACCGGAGAGTTTCAGAAAACCCAGTTTTCGTTTACTGATGTAATGCAGGCTATGCTTGTTATCCAATACAAAACTGCATTTGGTATATTCCGGGGCTTCCTCTTTTGTCGGGGTATATTGCAACAAACCGGTCATGCCGAAATGCATGACGACGCTGTGCTGATGATCCAGTTCTAACCACAGGTATTTTCCTCTTCGTGCGGCATTGGTGATCTTTGTTCCTTTAATGGATTTGCCCGCGACTTGCGGGGTGATGTCTATGAATTCTTTATCGGTGATCTTCACTTCATCGATCGTTGCATCGCGGGCCTTCCCGGCCTCTTTCCTGTAAATCTCTACATCGGGTAGTTCCGGCATGGCTATTGGCTTTAATATTATGACAGGTCGTCCTTCACTTTATCGATAGCCTCTTCTATGGCCGATTGGAGCGAATCAAGCGACATGTCACGGGCGTTGTATTTGAATAATTTGTTTTGACCCTCGTAATATTCGGTCAATTCGGCCAATTGTTCTTTTTCGCTTTCCAGCTTCTTGGACATTAATTCCCGGATCTCAATTTTTTCCCGCTTCTTTTTCTCCCGGTGCTTTTGCATGATCCTTTTCTTGGCGTTGTTCAGGCCGGTTTCCAGGTAGAACACAATATGCAACCGGGAATTGAGATCTTCCATCAGTTCATCGAGAAACTGCGCCTGGTCCCGGTTACGGGGAAAGCCGTCAAAAACGTAACCTTCGGATTTCTTGTCTTCCTTTACTTTCTCAGATACCAGCTTCTTCACAACATCATCCGGAACATTTTCACCCCGGGAAACATATTTTTCCATCTCTTTTCCCAGTTCCGTACCTTTTTTAATCAGTTTGCGTATCATCTCTCCGGAATCCAGGTGAAAGAGGCCGTATTTCCCGGCAACTTTACTGGCGTGGGTACTTTTACCGCTTCCGGTATGTCCTATAAATCCAATGTGCAACATTATGATAAGTTTTAGTAATTATTTCAAGATTATTGACAGGTATAACCGCCATCAATGACCAATTCACTACCCGTAAGGAACTTGGATTCATCCGAGGCCAGGTAAACGATCCCGTATGCAATGTCTTCCGGTTCCCCGACATGGCCGATGGGATGCAGGGAATCCAGCTTTTTCCTGAAATTTTCCACACCTTCTCCCGATTCTTTGGCCATATCCTCAACCAGGGGGGTCCAGATAAAACCGGGATGGACAGAGTTAAAGCGGATATTATCCCTGGCATATTGAAGGGCATCCGACTTGGTCATTAATCTTACCGCACCCTTGGATGCATGATAGGGAGGTATGTCCGCTGCCCCGATAATGCCGTAGATGGAGGAGAGATTGATGATGTTCCCGTAACCTTGTTCTTTCATGTACTTAACTGCATGTTTTGTACAGAGGTATACCCCGTTAATATTAACATCGATAACTTTCTGCCATTCGTCTTTTTCAATCTCATGGGTGGGTTTATTCACCCCGGAGATACCGGCATTATTTACAAGAACATCGATTTTGTCCCATTTTTCATGGACTTCGGAGAATACTTTTATTACTTCGTCTTCATCCGATACATCCAGGTTCCAGTAAGCGGCAGTACCCTTATCGGATTCGATCTCGTCAACGATTGCCTTTCCTTCATCTTCAATGATGTCGGTTACAGCCAAATAGGCGCCTTCCCTGGCCATTTCGATGCAACTTGCTTTTCCAATTCCGCGTGATCCGCCGGTTACAATGATAACTTTATCTTTAAGTCTTTTCATGATCTTATAGGTTTATGAATGATTTGCATTTGTTGATTTCACGAATACTGTGCCACAGTAGAGTGAATAAGGCCAGGCAGGGATTAAGGCAATCCCCGGGGCTTTTTTTTGAGAAATACTGTAGACAAAGTGTAAAGATTATTCCACACCTGAAGATGGGATTTTTCATAACTTCCTTTAAGCGGAATTACCGGCTTATCTTCTGCTATTGCATGGTTCAGGAGATATAATGTTCCTGACCAACATTATCGGCACAGTAATCCCTTTCAAATACCCGAACCTGAAAACCTTAAAACGTTAAATCCTTAAAACCTTATTCCCATGACCTTTATTGAAGTTCTTATCACCGTTATTATCGCGGTTATTGTCGGAACCTTGTTTTATTACATTTTCAGATCCGCGGGTCCCTGGGGCACTTTCTGGAGTTTTTTGCTGATCCTGATACTGGCTGGTTTGGCCGCCGAAGCATGGATCACTCCTTTCGGACCGATACTCTGGGATGTTGCCTGGATTCCCACCTTGTTCGTGATCCTGTTGTTTGCCATATTGCTCACGGCAGCAGCACCCGGAAGGCGAACCCGTTACAGGAGGGCAGCGGAAGAAAGGGAACAACCGGAGACCAGTGAGGCGACTATACTTGCGATAGGGGGATTATTCTGGATATTCATCATTTTCCTTCTGGTTGCTGCACTGTTTGGAATATTCCGCTAAGGACTGGATAACCGTTTCACAGATAAAAAAATACTAAATCAATTCTCATGAAAAAGATCCTCTTACTTGGCCGTTGGGGAAAGACCCATGCACTGGCCAAAGCGATTGTTGAAAAGAGTCCGCAGAAGACAGAAGTGTATTGCTACATGGACAAGCCCAATACCGGTCTGGCGGCCATTGCCACCGACTATTTTTTGGGTGACATGAAAGATAATCAGAAGATCATTGATTACGCGGCATCCAAAAAGGTTGATTTCGCCATTGCCGTACCGCACATGTCCCTGAGCAATGATATTTCTGTTGACATGGAAAAGCATGGGATCCCCTGTATCGGTCCGAACAAGATCTGCAGCAGGCTGGAGACCAGCAAGACATTTCTAAGGGAGATCCTGTCCGTAACCGACCCGGATGCTTCCCCGGAATATAAAAAGTTCACTTCCCGGGAAGATGCCCTGGATCATGCCCGTGAGGTGGATTATGATTTTGCCGTAAAACCTGCCGGGGTAACGGAAGGTGACGGTGTAAAAGTCATAGGTATTCAGTTGAAAAACAAAGAGGAAGCCGAAGATTACATCGAGGAGATCTTCGATAAGAATATCGGGGGGATCCCCGAGGTTATCCTTGAAGAAAGACTGATCGGCAGGGAATATACCATACAGGCCTTTGTAAGCAAGCGTGCCCTTTTGGGTATGCCCGCCACTCGTGACTATAAGCTGCTTTATGAAGGAGAAAAAGGATTGAATACACCCGGCATGGGATCCATCAGCTTTGCCGACCATCTGCTTCCGTTTCTGTCTAAAGATGAATACCAGCACTCTCTGGAGATCATGGCCCGGGTGGTCAAATATCTTGCAGAGGAATATGGGGCATTCTACCAGGGTTGCCTTTCCGGCCAGTTCATTAAAACCAAAGAGGGGATCAAAGTGATCGAATTCAATGTCCGTCCCGGTGATTCCGAGATCATGAATATTATTCCCATACTGAAAACGGATTTTGTGGAGATCTGTGAGGCCATACTGGAAAATCGCCTGCTGGATCTGCAGATCGATTATGAACCCAAAGCAACGGTATGTAAGTATGTCGTAAAGGAAGGATTTCCAAAACCCAAAGGGGATATGATCATTGACATCGATGAGGAAGCCATACGGAAAGCGGGAGCCGATCTGTTTTATTCCTGTTTTGCAGTGAAACAGAATGTTTACAAACCCAGTCCGCGCGGCGTGGCGATTACGGCCAAGGGGGACACATTGCAGGAAGCTTATGAGCTGTGTGAAGAAATGCTGCAAAAACACATCAAGGGAGAACAGCTCTGGCACAGGAAAGATATCGGAACCGAAGACTTACTGAACATGTATAACTTAAAAGCATCATGATCGTTGTAAAATCCATAGACCCGGATGCCTACGCCGAAGTTCACCGGCTTGCAGGCCAGATCAGGGGGATCGTTCAGCACCCGGCACACCTCTACAAGATCATGTCGGATCATTTCGGGGACACTTTCTTTGTTGCCCGCGAGACCGAAGACGGGAAAGAGCCCATCCTGGGATTCATGATGGGCTTCATGTCCCAATCGATTCGGGGGCACCTGTTCGTCTGGCAGATAGCCGTCACGGAAAAGGCCCATGGCAAAGGCATCGGTTCCAAATTGCTGGACCATAGCATTGATTATGCACGCGAAGCTTTGGATTGTAAGGCCGTAATGGCAACCGTGGAAACGGTGAATGCCGGTTCTCAAAGATTATTTGAGAAAAAAGGTTTTCAGATCGCTTCAGAACGTTTCAGGCAACCGGGACAGGAACTGATCGTCAATAAAGGAAAAGAAGCGGTTGTGAATTATTATGGCAGCGGGACGGATCAGATCTTTTATCTTCTTGAATTATAATGTGTCATGACCAAAACAAAATTTTATATAGGAACATCCGGTTATTCCTTCAACTGGGAACAGTTTGTCGAGGAAAAGCTTGCCAAAACCCATAAGCTCAGGAATTACAGCCGGTATTTCAACAGCGTTGAGGTCAACTATTCCTTTTACAGGCTACCCAGGGTGTCTACGGTTAAAAAATGGGCGGAGGAAACGACGGATGATTTCACCTTTTCCATGAAATTGTCGCGTTACATCACACATATCAGGAGAATGAAACAGGTAAAGACTGCCATCAAGGATTACCTGGATAAATACAGGCACCTGGGGAAAAAAGGCGGTCCTATCCTGATCCAGTTGCCGCCCAACCTTCAATTCGATGCCGGACTCCTGAGCGATTTCCTGCAGCTTATGAAGGAAGCCGGCGAAGACATGGAACTGCCTTCCCTGGATCTGGCCTTTGAGTTTCGTCATCCCAGCTGGTTCGATAAGGAAAAGGAAACCCTGAAGGCACTCTCTCGGTACGATGCCTGCTGGGTTTTCGGACATTCATCAAAATACCCCTGGCCCGGGGGGGAACCGCTGGGTTCCGACAAATTCGTTTACTTCAGGATGCACGGTCCCGGCAAACTTTTTGCTTCCGAGTATGGCGAGGAACGCCTGGCGGCATGGAGCGAGAAATTCAAGAAATACAAGGAACAAAGAGATGTCTACGTGTATTTTAACAACGACACCCATGGTTATGCGGCTAAGGATGCGTTTAAGCTGAAGGAGATACTGGGGGAGTGATTTCCGCCTTCGGCTGTATTTCCGCTTCGCTGCTTCTCGTCCCGAAAATCTTAGCAGCTTTGCTGCTTTAGATTTTCGAGATTCGCTTCGCTCATTGTAACTCGGCTGCGCCTGTAGCTCGCTGCGCTATAATTATGTCTCATTGAAACCTTAAATCCTTAAATCCTTTCCCCGCTTTTTCTTAAGTTTGATCCCATAATTTCACTATGATAATGAGATATTTTCTTCTACTCCTGCTGCCCCTTCTGTTTTCTTGTACTTCCGAAAGCCTTCGTGAGGGAAAACTTGTACTTATCTCGAAAGACGGCGGCGACGATATTGCCGAATGGATCACTGAACTGGACACCGGGGTGGTTACGCAGGCATGTTACGGCTTCCCGGATGATTCGCTGGAGGTATGGCTTGAGCTTGCCTCGGGTATCATCATCGGGGGCGGAGAGGATGTGGATCCGGCGCTTTACGGTAAACCGGAATACCTCAGGCACTGCGGTGATATTGATATCTACCGGGACAGTCTTGAACTGGAAATGATTCGCTATGCCCTGAACAACAAAATACCCATCCTTGGCATTTGCCGTGGGCACCAGATCATCAATGTGGCCATGGGCGGGACCCTCATCCCGGATATCCCCACATTTCTATGGGGACGCGACCATAGAAGTCTTAAAGACAGTGTTCACCTGATCATTATACAGAAGGATTCCTGGCTCGATCCTTTTTTCGAAGAAGATACCCTATGGGTGAACAGCAAACATCACCAGGGTATCGACCGTTTGGCCGATGATCTTGTTGTTGCTGCCTGGTCGCCTGACAGCATCATTGAATCCATTGAAATCAGGGAAACTGTTGATCATCCCTGTGTTCTGGGCGTTCAGTGGCATCCCGAGGACCTCAGGGATTCACTCAGCAGCATTTGTGGAACCTACTTCCTGGAACAGTTCCGGGAGTAAGTTATTATGGTTCCCCCTGTTCAAACAGGGCATAAACGGCAAAAGAGGCCAGCCAGTGTTCCCCTTCATAATTGCCGCCGGCGATGTAAGGCAGGGAAGCTTCCAGGTGTTCCTTGCCCAGTCTTTCGAGGTTCAGGGTGGGGTCTTCCAGCTTGTCTGCCATGCGGAAAAGGCACCAGGCCCGGCTCAGGTTCAGTCCGTCCAGGTGCACGATTTTTGGATCGCTCCGGTCGGTGACTTTGGCCGGTTCCAGTTCAAATCCCTGCCTGTCGAATATCCCGGGCAGGAAATCGTTGAGCCACAGCCTGTATTCTCCCTCATCCAGGACCCGGGCCATCAGGTCGGCTTCCATCAGGCAGGGGGAAAGAAAGTCGAATCCCGAAGGTTCCCAGTTGATCGGACAAGCCCGGTCGTTGATGTAGAAAGCCCTGGACTTTTCTTCTATCATCTGTTTCAGGCTGTCTTCACCGGTATGATCGGCATAATCCCAGGCAAAGGAAAAGCCGAAAGCCGTATTGGTATGCTCCCCCACCCGGATGGGATAGGGCAGGACCTCCAGAAACGAAAGATATTTCTGCACCAGGGAGTCGGCCAGGGACCTGAGGTTAGCGGATAATTCCCTCCCCAGGGGATCGTCCCAGGTTTCCAGTTCCAGTGCAAGCTTGAGCAGCCAGGCCCATCCATAGGTCCGTTCGAAGGTCTTGTTGCCCTCGGAATAAAAGAATTCCACTTCTTTACGAATATTTTCAGCACTGAGGTTCTGACTGAGTTTGGTTCGTATTTCTTCATCATCCGGTATTTCAGGAAATTCTTTCAGGAGTTTTACCAGGGTCCAGTGACCATGAACCGCGCTATGCCAGTCGAAGCAGCCATAAAAAGCGGGATGCTGGATCCGCGGCGGCACCAGGCTGCTGTCGTCCACCAGCACATGACCGGGCTTGTAGGGATAAGGTTTCCGGATACAGTCCAGGGCCGGTTGGGCCAGGCCCGAAGCTTCATCCAGACTTATATCGATTGGCTCAAAGCTTACCTTTTCTGCATGTTTCTGGCAGGCCATTAGAATTAATAGAATGCTAAGCTGATAGATGACTGTTTTGATTTTTCTAAACATTTTCATTGATATCATTTCTTAAAACTATAAACGCTTACAAATATGTTTTCGGAAGGTTACACAAAGATGCACAAAGGAGCTCAAAGATGCACAAAGGAGCTCAAAGATGCACAAGGGAAATTCAACAGATTATAATCGCGAAGTACGCAAAGAAGGCGCTAAGAGGGCAAAGTCAGTAGGCAACCTCAGTAGGAGTAGCAATTGCATGACAATTGCATGACAATCGTATGACAATTGCACCTACTTTCCTATCGACTCGCTTATCAAGTCCCTCAGCACCCCCATATCAACATCCTCCAGCTTTTTGATATAAAGACAAGCTTTGCCGATCTTGTATTTTCCCAATTTATCGAGCAGGGGATCTTCCGGATTAATGTATCCTTTAAGATAGAGGGTCAGGTTTTGTTTTCCTGGGAAAAAACCCACTTCAAACCAATCGCCTTCTCTTCCTGAGGCATACTTGTAATGGTATTTTGAGAATCCAATGATGGGATCACCCCACATTTTAGGCTCTTCAGCGGTGATGTCTTTCATCAACTTCAGGATCGTAAAGGAATCCTTTTTCTACTTTTCATCTTCTATTCCTTCAAGATATTTTATGACGTTTTCCCGGGTAGGTTGGGTTTTGTTTTAGGTCATGGTATGATTTTAATTGCTGTAAATTTATTGATAAAATCAGTGCTTCAAATTTAAAGACAGATAGCTTGTATTAAGATTTGAGATTTTTTCGATGTATGAATTATCTATGAGCAGCATTTCAAGAATACCTGAAAGGTTAGGATTATACGAAGCCATTAAATACAGGAATTGTGCAACAATCAATGAATTACCATTTGAAGAAAGAAATTGGGGTTTGATCGTCCCCGAAAAGATATTGAATTATTATAAAACTCAGGAATTCCCATATTTATATCCCGATGTCGATTGGGCGGATGAGATACTCAATGACTGGACTTACGGAAGTAAGTATAATATGAATGTTACCGAAGGTGCCCGGCTTATAAATTACTTTGGTTCGCTTTCCTATATGCATGAAGGAGACTCATCTACAAATTGAATGAATCTTATTATATACCTCCTGCTGGTTTTGGGGTGTCTTACAATAGGTGACAACAATGAGTTTCATTTCTTTATTCCACAGAGCACGCGTTGTTTCCTCCAAGACATCTATATTTCCCACCATTCTGGCATTTAATACGATACCGGAACCGGACAGGTGCTTCCTGAAGGGGGATGCAGGATTTGGGGCAGGGTCCGTTTCTGCAGTAAAAGCTCCATCAACCATTTTTAAACCTTCGATCTTGTTAAGCATACCTGCTTTGTCAGAGTAATTACCGCAAGAATGAAATACAGGTCCGCCAAATGCATTGCCAAGTTTGATAAATGATGGTGCCGCCAGGTTTAAATATGTATCTTCATCTATCATCACCACATTATCATCGCTCATACCAAAACCCTGAAAGGCTGTTGATGATGCAAATCCATGACCGGGTCTGACCAGGGCATTGCCTATCAGTTTCTTCTGTTCCCTGTAAAAATCGATTTCCAGCTCAGCCAGTACATCCAGGAATTTCAGTACTTTTTCGGGATCCAATATCATGGATGTAAGAAAATCGGAGGTTTCCACAATATTGGTTGCATTGTTGAAAGGGGATTGGATATCTCCCATGGAGACCGGTATTTTTCCTTGGGTCTGTTCTAAGAAATATTCTATCATATTCAGGGAATGACGGCCTTCCCCCGTTTCCTTAACAGGAATAAAATCATAATTCAAAGCTTCTTTGATGGTGGGAAAAGCAGGATGAACCGCGGGAGCCTGGCCGGGATTCCATATGTACTTCATCCCAAAGGCAGCCGCTACCACTCCAAGTCCGTACCAGGGTTCAAGAAAATTGGGAATATCGGCCTTGTAATCCATGCTTTTCTTTAAGGCACCCAATTGCAACTCCAGGGACGATTTCATATCCCTGCAACCATAGGAAAAAACCTCTGCAACACGCATGCGTCGGTAGACCAATGCACCCTGATCGGCAACTGTGAAATCCCGGCATCGTTGGGTAAGCTCACGGTAGTATTCCACGTAAGCATCAAACGGGAAATCTTTTGCTTTGATTGGTTTTACCGGTGTAGCCTGAACATCATTCTTTGTGTTATCAAATTTCATGGATACTGTAGTTGTTTTGATGATATATTTCTTTCAATTGTAAATAATTATAAGTCTTTAATCTTCAGTGTGTCGATATCCCGTACAAAGATCTTGAGAATACCCCAGTTCAACAGATAAACCACAGATGCGATCCCAAAAATAAATATGTAACTACCTGTGGTTTCCAGGATCAAACCAACAAAAGATGCTGAAAGCGCACCCCCTATTGCTCCGGCAAATCCGCTTAAGCCCATCATGGAACCTACAGCTGTTTTGGGATATATGTCAGAAACAATAGTGAAAATATTGGCTGCCCATCCCTGGTGACCTGCAGCGGCAAGGGCTATCAAACCCACGGCAAGCCAGAGATTCTCTATTTGAGAAACCAAAATAACAGGAAGAATGGCAAGTGCACAAATTAAAATCGTGGTTTTTCTCGCAAAATCAATACTTTTTCCGGTTTTAATGAACATGGAAGACAACCATCCACCGCTGATACCTCCAATACTGGATACTGCATAAATGCTTACCAGGGGAAGAACCACTTCCCGGATATTGATGACATGTGTTTTGCTCAAAAAATCAGGGATCCAGAACAGAAAAAACCACCAAACCCAATCTGAAATGAATCTTGTACTGCAAATAGCAATGGTTTGGGGATATTTAAACAGATTAATCCAGCGAATACTTTTTTCATTCACGGTTTTATCGTGATCCTGAATGATATACAAATATTCTTCTTTTGAGATCCTGGGATGCTTTTCAGGAACTCTATAGGATGCCAGCCAAAACCCAACCCAAATAAAACCCAGGGAACCGGTAATGATAAAGGCCCATTCCCAGCCAAAACTAATGGTAATGGCCGAAACCATAATGGGTGCCAGAATTGCCCCGATGGTTGAACCCGAATTAAATAATCCCGCGGCAAAAGCCCTTTCTTTCTTTGGGAACCATTCCGCTACAGTTTTGACTGCAGCCGGGAAATTTGCTGCTTCCCCCAAACCAAGCATAAATCGTGCTGCAGCAAACCCGTAGATACTCCTTGCAGCTGCATGAGCCATTCCTGCAAGACTCCAAACTACAATAGCCCAAAGATATCCGATCCGGGTTCCAAACTTATCAAGGAAACGTCCTGTGGTTACCAGTCCGATGGCATAGGCTATCTGAAACGCGGTGACGATATAACCATATCCGGCCTCATTCCAGCCTAGCTCTGCTGCAATGTAGGGTTTAAGCAAGCCGATTACCTGTCTGTCGATGTAATTAATCGTTGTAGCAAAAAACAATAGCGCGACGATCCTCCAGCGATATTGGCCGATTTTTTTCATACCGATTCAATTACATGGCTTCATATTATTCTATGGATTTCAATAGCACTCATTCCTTTTTTCAAACTGCTAAGGGCTATAGCTTTCTCAGAAGCAAGCGAAAGTGCTTCTTTTTCAATTTTACCGGGAAAGATCAGTACACCATCCCTGTTACCGAATACGATGTTCACCGGGGTTAAAGATAATATTATTCCAGTATACACGTGTCCTATACCGATCAACATACCTCCTGGGTCCTGATCATGGTCAAATGATCCCGTGGGAAAGACAGGAAAATTAAAACATCGAGTGCTTCAAACATTAGTCCAAATGGCTCTTTCATAATTACATTCTTCCTGCTTGTGATGGTTTCCCCGGATCTTCGCGGGAGATGAATGCAGCAGGGGTCATACTACGGGTAAGTAATAACAACCGGTTCATTTTCAATTTATTCATCAATGATTATATATGATGAATGCTTGATTCCCTCTAAGTATGGTAGTATTCTTATCAAGTATCGGTATATCTGAAGGTACTCTATTGTTCTTGATAATGATAGAGATTGGAGTGATGTTTTCAATCGAAGTGTGATGTAATGTGACGCAAAATTCGTAAATTGTCCTTAAATTCCCGGTTCTGTTATGATGAATGAGGGGTTTATCCCGGTATACAAAAGGCTAACGGGCTTTTACAGGGAGCGGATACTCCGGCAGGAATATCCCCCGGGACAGAAGATCGATTCGATCAACAAGATCATTCACCGTCACGGGGTGGGACGTGAAACGGCCAAGCTGGTACTGAAAAATCTTGCAAAGGATGGATTGATCGTCAAGATCAGGGGAAAGGGTTCTTTTGTCGCTCCGCAGCAAGACATCAAAAAAAACTGGGGCTTGTTGATCCCTTTCTTTTCATCGAATATGGAGGAATTGATAGCCAATTTGGAAAAGGAAGCCAACCGTCGCGGCAGGGAGCTGGTTTATTATTTCGACTACAACAATCCCGAAGAGGAGAAAAGACTGGTGGGGCGGATGATCAGGGATGGCTATGAAGCCGTGATCATCGTCCCCAATTATAATGAAAGCATCACTTCGGATTTTTACAGGAATTTGATGCCGGGGCATACGAAAATATTGTTGATCGATAATACCATGGCGGGATCTTTCTTCAGCTATGTCATCCAGAGTTATGACCTGGGCGTTAAGCGGGCACTGGACTACCTGGCAGCATTTAGCGGTAACCTGTTGCTTGTGAAGAATGAGATATGGAAAGGCAGGAATCTTTTATATGAAAGCATGGAACACACATTTATCAACCTGGCCAACCGGGATTACCCGGAAAGGAAGGTGTTCACCTTAAAAAATGCCGGGGAACTGACAGGAACATTTGTAAAGGATCAAAACATTACCGGTATTTTAACCTGTGTGGATACGGATGCGGTTCGTCTGATCGGCAGGCTGCAAAACTGGGGCACGGAACCCGGAAAGTCTATACGGCTCGTTAGTTATGGCAATACGGAACTGACGGTCCTTTTCAATCCACCCATAACCAGTATAGACTGCCACTATGACCAGATGGCCCAAACGGCCGGGGTTTTGCTGGATAACCGGGAAGCTCAATGCATGAATTGTCAGTTTGTTATACAACCTACATTGATAGAGAGAAAGACTTAAATTCAAAACCACAAAACACATGGATCAAAAACAATTATTGGAACAAATCGCTCATTGCGTTGAATTCGGCAAGGTAGACCAGGCTTCCCCCTATCCTCCCGACATGAAGGGGCAGGAGGGAGCCGATGAATTGACAAAAAAAGCTCTGGATCTGGACCTTTCGGCGGATGAGATCCTGCAGGGAGCCCTGATCATCGGCATGCAAAAGGTCGGGGTCAAATTCCGGGAGAACAAGGTTTTTGTTCCGCAGGTCCTCATGTCGGCCAAAGCCATGAACGCGGCCATGGAGCACCTCAAGCCCTATTTTGCCGATGGTTCCAGTAAACATAAAGGAACCTTTATCATTGGCACCGTTCAGGGTGACCTGCACGATATCGGTAAAAACCTGGTCGCCATGATGGTAGAAGGCAACGGTTATCAAGTGATCGACCTGGGTACCGATGTGAGTGCTGAAAAATTCATTAAAGAAGTCGAGAATCACCCCGATGCTTCGGTTGGCTTATCGGCCCTGCTGACCACCACCATGGTCAATATGGAAAAGATCGTGAAGGATATTAAATCCAACTTCCCCGAGATCAGGATTTGCATAGGCGGGGCGCCGGTAAACCAGGATTTCTGCAATAAGATACAGGCTGATTTTCACAGTCCCGATCCCCAGGGACTGGTGGATTATCTGAACCAGGGGGCTGCATAGCAAAGCTCATGAACGGCAGAGAACGGATCGGCCGGGCCATGCGCTTACAATCGATGGACCGGATCCCATGGGTACCCTTTGTGGGTTGTCATTCGGGTAAATTGCTGGGTTTGGATGCAGAATCCTATCTCAAGTCCGCGGATCATATCGTTGAGGGTGTCTCAAAAGCTATAGAACTCTACCAGCCAGACGGAATACCCGTGATATTCGACCTGCAGGTGGAAGCCGAAGCACTGGGCTGTGCATTGCAGTGGAAAGAAGATAATCCCCCTGCAGTTGTCGGGCACCCTCTGGCCGGGGAGACCGGTCTGGATGACATGAAGTTCCCCGGTACTGAGCAGGCCAGGATCGGATCGGTGATGCAGGCAGCCGCGGAATTGAGAAAACGGCATCCTGATGTAGCACTCTACGGTCTGATCACCGGGCCCTTCACCCTGGCCCTTCATTTGCTGGGTACCGATATATTCCTGAAACTGTTCGAGGAGCCGGATGAAGTGCATCACCTGATGCGATTTTGCACCGATGTGGCCCGGACCATGTCGGAACGGTACATTCAGGCAGGCTGTGATGTGATTGCCATGGTGGATCCCATGACCAGCCAGATCGATCCGGATTCTTTTTCGGGATTTATCAAACCCTATGCTACAGAGATCTTCGATCACATAAGAAAAAAAAATGTATTGGGTTCATTTTTCGTGTGCGGCAATGCTCAGCAGAATATTGAAGTGATGTGTGAGTGCAAGCCCGATAATGTATCCATTGATGAGAATATACCCCTGGATTACGTGCGGGATATCGCCCTTTCCAGGGGAGTCAGTTTCGGGGGCAATATGAAACTGACCATCGTACTGCTGCACGGAAATTCCGGAGATTGCCAAACGGAGGCACTGAATTGCATGGATACCGGAGGAAAAAAGGGTTTCATACTGGCCCCGGGTTGTGACCTTCCCATGAGAACCCCGCCGGAGAATATTCAAGCAGTCACCCGCCTGGTCCATGATGAAAAATTACAGGGAGAGATCAGGGCTTCAGGGATTGGCCTGTCTGAAACCGAACCCATGGACCTCAGCGGTCACTGGGAAAAAGACCGGGTGGTCATCGATATTGTCACCCTGGATTCCTCTTCCTGTGCACCATGCCAGTACATGGTGGATGCCGTGGCCCGGGCTTCGAAGCTTTTCGGTGAAAAAGTGGAATACCGGGAATACCGGATCAAGGACAAAGAAGGAGTCCGGATGATGCACAGCCTTGGAGTCAAAAGTATCCCTTCCATTGTCATTGACGGACAGGTTGAATTTGCTTCAAGAATACCCCCGGTAAAAGATATTGCAAAAAGGATCGAAGCTTATCTGAAGGAAAAATCCCCATGATCCCTTTTTATATCGTATGCGGTTTCCTGGGAAGCGGCAAAACTGCGCTGGTGGGGGAAATGCTGGCGACTTATTCAGAACAGTACAGGATAGCGGTTATTCAAAACGAATTTGCCCCCAACGGGATCGACGGACAGGACCTGAAGCGCAGGGGCCATGATTTTCATTTGACGGAGATCAACAACGGTTCGGTATTCTGCGTTTGCCAGCTATCCAACTTTATTGAAATGCTTCAAAAACTTGTCAGGGGCCATAAGCCGGATATGATCCTGCTGGAGCCATCCGGTTTGTCCGATCCGGTAAATGTGATTGAGCTTTTGCAAGTACCGGGAATAAGAGATAAGGTGGGGCTGGCCCGAATTTTCACCCTGGTGGATGCACCGAATTATGACAAAGGACTGAAAACACTGCCCCGCTTCCGGCACCAGATCATGATCGCGGATACCCTTATTGTCAATAAAACCGACCAGTATTCAGGAGATCCCAAAGTTTTTAATGCAAAATTGAATCAACTGAATCCTTTTGCAAAGATCCTGTATACTTCTTATTGTAATATCCCGATGGATGAGATACTGAACAATAAGGATGATCATAAGGCTGCCCGAAGATACCTCGGTCAAGGATCCGGAGGCAGGCCTGAAATTCATTCCGTGGTTTTGCGTACCCATCAAACAATTGATAAAAAGAAACTGGGATTTTTCATGGACCGCTTATCCCGGGTAAGTATCCGGTTCAAGGGCTTTATTAAACTGGAGGGTGGGAATCATGCCGCGATACAAGGGGTGTATGGGGACAATCACTACGAGATCATTCAAAATTACACCGGACCGGGGGAAATCATTGCGTTTGGTGAGGGGTTGACGGTTGGTGTTGTCAAGGATATCTTTGATAACGAGGAGATATCCCCTCCCTAACGGAAGGCAGGCGGATTAAATCCGGGATGACATCCGCAATTATTTCCGATAAAAATCCATATCCGATCGGTGGGTGATGTGTTCCCCGGCCACATGATCGGCCCCGCCCCAGTACATGAATTTATCGTCTTTTCGTTGAACCGGCGAACCGTTGATCAGACTGGGAGCCGAATGGCCCAATTCTACCATTTTAAGGTCCAGGTTGGCAAACCATATGGCTGCCTGTTGATTGAAGCCGTCGTTGATGGTCCATACTCCCAGGTTAATGATAAACCGGTCGATGTTGTCCAGGTAGAACCGGTCCATCTCGGTGGTTTCCCGGAAATTTTTCCACGGATTCAGTCTTAACGCATGCCAGATACCTGCTTCAGCAGTGATCTCCATGCGCATGGGCGGTATGACCGAATGCTGGCTGTAATTCCTTTCAAGGGGCCAATAGTGATAACCGGCAGAATAGGTAATGTTCAGCCGCTTGGTGGATTTTTCATAACCTTCAAGCCAGATATAACATCCGTTCGGTGTTTCCGGATCGAAGTTGTCTTTATCGAGCATGAAATCCAGACTGAGTTCCGGCTGCTTACCGCCGGGGACACGGATGATCTGGGCCACACGGTTCAGGCTCTGGGCCAGCCGGTCCTGGCCGGCGGTATCGAAGCCCCGCTTCCCGGAATACAGGTAAAGAGCTTTCTCGTCCTTCCCGCCCGGGGCATCCTGTACTTCCTGGATATTGCCTGGATTCTGGTCTTCCATATAGATAAATCTTTTCTTCCAGTGATCCGGTCCGGCAGAAAAATCCCCGTTCATTAGCCTTTCCTCCTTGGGCAGTTCCCAGCGGAAATGATACCAGAAGGGATATTCATTCTTATTGAAGGCAGGGAAACTGCCAGGATAGGTATACACATCCCGGGTAACATTCATAAACTCGATGCCGGCTTTTTCCCCATTGACCCGGACCACTGCCACACCTTCTGAAGGTCCGCCGAACAGGTCCTCTTCCCCGAAAGCCCGGGGCCGGTAGCCTGCTGCCGGAAGGTTGATGAATTTCATTCCCCTGTATTCCACGGCAGTCTTTATCGAGGCCCTCAGGGGGATGTGTACATGACCGCTGATCACATAGCGTACATTTCCCTGCCCGGCGAGAATGTCTGTAAACAGTCTTTTGACATAGGGTGATTCCACATACTCGGTGAGGGGATCGATCCCGATGGGATGGGCGGGCACGTGGTGGAAAACCATGGTGGGCCTGGCCTTGTGTTTCTCCAGGTCTCTTTCCAGCCAGTCGAAATAATGGGGATGACGCTCCCAGAAATGATTTCTCAACGGATCGGGCCAGACCACATAGTGCCATTTTCCTAGGTTGAAAGAATACAGCAGTTTGTCGGTGCCGTTCATCCTTTTCTGGGATTCATAATAGTTGCGAAAGGCTTCCTGGTTGTAGCCCGGAGAGAAGCTGGAATTGTATTTCGATTCATGATTGCCAATCTCATAAAGTACAGGCGATTTAAGTTTTTTATAGAATCTCTCCATTTGTTTGAAATGGGCTTCCTGGCCCTGGGCGTCTACCACATCGCCTGCGACGAGGTTGAAAAGGGGAGCCGGTTCCAGTTCATTCAGCCTTTGAACGCTTTGCTCGAGCCAGGCATTATGGATCTTCAGGCGCGTGCCGCCCCGGTCGTGAATGGAAGGGTCCCCGCCCTGGGGATCGGCCAGGAGAGCAAATACATAATTACCGGGAGTGTCTTCTATGCCGAGCCGGGCCAAATCCAGTTCGCCGATCTCTTTGTCCAGCAGGTAATTCACTGTAATGTGAGCGGTATTCATTGTGAATTCCAACTCCTGTTGTTCCAGCAGATCTTGTAAGGAGAAGGCAAAATCCTGCCTGTAATTTTTCAGTTCAATGACGGTTCCCGGGTTAAATTCTTCCAACCAAAAAACAACAATATCGGGGATGACCGTACTGGATGTTCCTATATATAAGCTTTGCTTTTGATCCAGGGAATCTTCACCTTCCTCAAAGAAGAAATGACGTGATCGTTCCAATTTCCCGTTCCTGACCCGGATTCTGCATTTATAATCCGTTCGGTTTTCCGCGACCGCGTTCCTGTATTCGATGCGGATCATCAGGCGGCCATCCCGGTTTATTGCGTCTTCCAGGCGGGTAACAGGCCGGAGAACAGGAATGTCGTTTTTCTGACCTGTTTGCCTGAGCATTTTTGGTGCCAGCAGGATACCCGAGGTACCCAGGCCGGATTTCTGAATGAATGCTCTTCTTTTCATAATTACCGCTTTATCCCCTAAAGTTAGATTTTTCAATAATTTTACTCTTCAATCTTTAATCTTAAATCTTACATTCATAAATGTCCAAAGAAAGCAATTCCCTCAAACTCACTGTTAAAAGCAACTCCGGCACTTACACGCATACATGTGATCAGGGCCAAACCTTATTGGAAACTTTGAGAGATAAGGGCCATGATGTAATTTCACCCTGCGGCGGCAACGGAACCTGCGGCAAATGCAGACTTTATATACAGGGGGAAGGGTGGGTTACCTCGTGCATCTATAGCATAGACCACGATATTGAAGTCGTATTGCCTGATCCGGGTGAGGCGCGGGTCCTGACCACCCAATATGAGCATACACGGGAGCTTCCGGTGGATCCCGGTGAGGTTGCCGGTCTGTCTTTTCAGCCAGTGGGGGTGGCTATAGACCTGGGAACAACAACCATTGCTTTTTACCTGCTTGATTTGAGCACCGGAGTCATCGTGAACACCCGGTCGGCGATGAATCCCCAGAAGAAATACGGTGCGGATTTGATCTCCCGCATCCATTACAGTATGACCCACAAGGAGGGTAAAGAAAAACTGCAACAGGAGATATTGACCGCGATAAACCACAACCTGGAGCTTTTCACCTCCCAAAATCAACTCAGGGCCGAAAACCTGGTCAAGATCAGTATAACCGGAAATACGACCATGTTGCATATGTTGCTCGGGGAGGATGCGTCTTCCATTGCTCTGGCGCCATTTAAGCCGGTTTTTGTCAGCCGGCAGGAACGAAAAGGCAGGGAGCTGCAACTGGCATGCCATCCTGAAGCCGGGGTCGAGCTTTTGCCTTCCGTTTCGGCTTATGTGGGGGCGGACATTGTGGCCGGTCTGGCCTCCCTGGATCCGCCGGAAGACTTGCATACTTACCTTTACCTGGATATCGGGACCAACGGCGAGATAGCCGTGGTTACGCCTGAGAAGATATACTGTTGTTCTGCTGCTGCCGGTCCGGCCTTCGAAGGGGCGAACATAAAATGTGGTATGCCTGCTGTAGACGGGGCCATTTCTTCATACGAGCACGGTCAGCATAAAACCATAGGGAACCGTCCGCCTGCCGGAATTTGTGGTTCGGGATTGATGGATATTGTAGCTGCCCTCCTGGACCAGGGGGTTATCGATACGGAAGGAAGTATGGAACAGGAGTATATACTGTCCAAGGGTCCGGCTTCAGCCATTGAATCCGATATTGTATTAACCCCGGCGGATATTCGGGAGGTACAATTGGCCAAAAGTGCCATAATATCAGGAATTAAAGTACTTCTAAAACAAGCTTCGGTGCCCGTGGAAGAGATACAGGCTCTTTACCTGGCCGGTGGTTTTGGCAATTACATCCGCGAGGAAAGTGCCATCAGGATAGGATTGATCCCTTCAGCCTCGCGGGGCAAGGTCATGGCTGTAGGTAATTGTTCCGGCTCCGGGGCCATCCTTGCATTAAGGTCCCGGTCATTTGAAGGGGTCATCAAAAATGTTCTTGACAGGACGGTTTACTTCGAGCTGTCGGGGAATGAAGAATTTACAATGGAATTTGCCATGAACATGGCATTTCCGGATTGAATTCCCGCTTATCTTGATACGGGGTAGCTTGCCTCTCTTTCTTCGGCAGTCTCGAGCCACCGGGGAACCACTTCATCAAGAAATTCCTGCTTCTGTGCCCTCAGTTTTTCCATGTTCCAGCCTACATAAGCCTGTGCTTTGGCCTTTGTTGAAATATACGGGTAGGGGACTTCTTCATTGTGCCCGTGTGCGGCAAGCACCCGTGCAAGTTTTATCCGGGCATCCTGTATGATGGCAATACCCGATGCGATCAGTCGGCCTGCTTCAACCGGGGAATGAAAGGAGGCGCCATGGGCCTGGACCGCGTAACCCCAGCGCCATTGGGCATGGCGGATATCCATCAGAATGTCTTCCATCTCTGCTTCTGTTGCACCTTTTTCCCAGGCTACGCCTGCTTCAACATGGGCCCGAACCAGCATTTTTTCCAGTTTCAGCCTGTTTTCCATGATCTTGTCCTGGCGGGAATACACATCCCGGATCAGCCTTTCGGTCTCATCGCGGTGGCAGACCTGGCAAGAGCTGTTCACCTTGGCCAGTGGACTCGTGATATGGTGATCCGTGTATTTCAATCCACCCTCACTGATATAGGGCATATGGCAGTCGGCACAGGAAACATCCCGGCTTGCATGGGTTCCGGTTAGCCAGGTCTCATAGCCCGGGTGCTGCGCTTTCAGCATGGGAGCCCTGGAAATTGGATGGATCCAGTCGGAAAATTCCATTTCGTCATAATAAGCTTCTGCATCCTCACAGGTCAGACCCTGGTCCCAGGGGAATTTCAAATATGGAACCCCTTCCACGATATTCTCATTGAAATAATACTCCACGTGACACTGGGCACACACCAGGGAGCGCATTTCCTGGTGGGAGACCGATTCGATATCCCGGTCGATATTTTCAAAGGCTTCAACAAGGGCAGGGCGGGATATCCTCAGGTTCATGGTCTTGGCATCATGACAATCGGCACATCCGATGGGATTGGCGATCTGTTCCCCATGCAGTTCCCAGGGACCTTTATAGAATTCAGCCACGCCAATTTCGTTCATCAGTCGCGGGACATCGGGTGATTTACAGGTCCAGCAGGTATTGGGCATCGGACTGCTTCGATCACCCACCGGGGCTCCCGTTCTAAGCGTGGTCCATATATCTTCCACGCTGTAATAATGACCGCGGGCCTGGGAATAATCTTTTGAAAAACCGTACCCGGCCCACAATACCACCATTTCGGGTGACTCTTCCAGCATGTCGATCATGACCGAACCGTTGTATTTGCTTTTAAAAGAAGTATCGGCCGTTTGCATAAAAGACTGGTATTCACGGGGAAAATTCTCGCCCCAAAGCTCGTTGCGGGGTTCGAACTGCCCGTATTCCACCTGGGGAGTATAGGCAAAAATGGCCTCAGCCCTTCGCTCGATGATGGAAGAGGCCAAAAGTCCAAGGAGGAACACCACCACTATGGTAGCGAAGAAGAGTAACCATCCCAGCCAGGGTTTTTCCTTTATGCTTTCTTGTATGGGTTTCATGGGGTTTAGTTTTAATCCTGTTTTCCTAAAGATTCTTTGATCCATTTCGGTACGGGGCTTTCCGGCACCGGGACCCGGGCATAGGGTGTACTGGCCAGACTGTTCACCCGGCCATGGGGGGTATAGCGGTGGCACTCCCGGCACTGCCGGTTTGCCCGGTAGGACCAGTGCGGTTCGCCCAGGTCAGTCAATCCCTCCTGCATCAGGGCCTGGTGGCAGCGAATGCAGTTGTCCTGCACCACTTCTTTCCCGGCTTCCTTGATGAAGATCACCTGGGGTTCGTTCCTGAGGGTGAAAACCGTAGCATGTCGCAGTCCGTCCTTGGCCTTGAAATAGAACTTATTGAAAACATTGTTGTGGGGGACATGGCAATCGTTGCAATGGGTCCATTCCCTGTGGGCACTGTGGCTCCAGGTGGCGTATTGGGGTGCCATGATGTGGCAGTTGACACAGGTTTCCGGTTTGTCGGAAAGATAGGAGGGGGCCCTGGATATGTAGAGGACATATGCCGTAAGTCCGGTAAATATTGATAGCAGCACCACGACAGGCAGGCGCCAGGCAGGAGGGGGATAGAGTTTCCTGAATAGTCCGGACATGTATCGTGCAATGTTTTTTGTAATTTACAATGAATAATTTGCATAAGCATTCCTTCAAGGTTCAATTTGATAGTATTTATATTTGGAATAAATTTAAATCCAGATAAAATGAAAATCATTTCTCTAAATCAGGTAGAAAAGAAGAAAGTGGATATGGAAGGGGCTTCGAAAGCCTGGAAACAGGTGCCTCTATCCAGGGAAGACGGGGCACCGGTTTATTCCTTCAGGGTTTTTACCGTTGATCCCGGCGGTTTTACCCCCTATCATCGCCATCCCTATGAGCACATGAACTATGTGATTGAAGGCGAGGGGGTCCTGGTGAATGAAGCCGGCGAGGAAACCCCCGTTAAAGCAGGCGATTTCGCCCTGGTCCTGCCGGATGAGAAGCACAACTACAGAAATACTTCTTCTGACAAACCCTTTGTCATAATCTGTGGAGTGCCAAAGGAGTTTGAGTAGGACTGGAATTGCTGGGACGTTTAGTGATTTTAGGATTGAAGTCACTGCAGGACGGAACCATGAAGCGGATTAAAGATAGAGTAATCCTTCAGGGCAATGCGACCTTTTTCATTTACTCCGCAAGCAACCAGGAGCTTGACTCTCTCTTTAAATAATGGAGCAACCTTTTTGAAATTAAGTTTTGCCGGATCAGGGCGTTCGCTATGCTTTGATTCGACAAGAAAAACCTCTCCCTTCTTCTCGAGAATATAGTCAATCTCAACTCCGTTTGTGTCTCTGAAATAGAAAACATCTTTTCCAGCAACAAATCCTTCTTTCAAATAATCTGACAAAACGAAATTCTCCCAGATGTTTCCCAGGTGAAGGGACTTCTCCAGAGTTTCAAGTGAATCAATATTAAGCAGGGCGCATAACAATCCATTGTCACAGAAATAGAGTTTGGGAGCCTTGATCAATCGCTTTCCCAGATTTCTGTAATAAGGAGGCAGCAAAACGACCAATCCCGAAACTTCCAGGGCATTCACCCATGCTTTTATTGTATTCACAACTACACCAAGTTCTTTTGATATCTCCGAGTAGTTCAATAATTGTCCGACTCTTAACGCCAGCAAGGATAGAAAACGCCTGAAATCCCTCAGATTGGTCACATTTAGAATCTGTTTCAGGTCTCGTTCAAGATATGTTTGTATATAATCTTCAAAGAATTCCCTGGCAGCCAGCTTTTCGGCCCAGAGCTCCGGGAATCCTCCTTTCCATAAAAGGTCCCTCTTGTTCTTTAATAAGTTTGTTCTGTTTAGTTCTTTTGCACTAAGGGTACCAAGGTTCAATATCCTGATTCTTCCGGCAAGGGATTCGCTAACCCGTTGCATTAGGGTAAAATGCTGACTTCCAGTTAAAATCCATTTCCCTTTGATATCCCTTTTTTCATCCACTAATATCTTCAAGTCTCTAAAAAGGGAGGGCGCATATTGGATCTCGTTGATAATCACTTGCTTTTTGAATCGATCCAGAAAAATTGAAGGATTCTCTTCTGCCTCCTCCGCAAGGACAAGCCTGTCTAGGGTCACATATTCAGTATCCGGGAAGAGCCGCCGCAACAAAGAGCTTTTCCCTGCTTGTCTTATTCCAGTCAAGAGAATGACAGGTCTGTCTTTGACTGTTTCTTTTATTTTTTTGGAATAGTCGCGTTCAATCCACATCGGAATACAGTAAAAATCTATTCGACAAATGTAATATATTTGCAATGTGATTGCAAATTATTATAATTCAATTTGCAAATCATCATAATTATTTCATCTGACCTATAGTGCACATGAACTATGTCATTGAAGGAGAAGGGGTCCTGGTTAATGAAGCCGGCGAGGAAACCCACGTTAAGGCCGGTGATTTCGCCCTGGTCCTGCCGGATGAAAAGCACAACTACAGAAATACTTCTTCTGACAAGCCCTTTTTCATGATCTGTGGCGTGCCGAAGGAGTTTGAGCAGTATGTTCTCCGTTCTTCCTTCTTCGTTCTGCATTCTCCATGCTCCATGCTATCCTGAGAGCTATCAAGAATCTGTGCTAAAATTTTTGGCACAGTTTTTTACCCTTCTTATACAGTTACGAATTAAAAAGAAGGAGGAACAGAAAAAATGGCTTTAGATTTTAACCGCTATGCAGGAGAAGGAAATACATTTTTGAAGCAACTTGCTGAAGACCTCGGTCATCCGGAAGAGATCGACCGTACGGCTTATATACTGCGTTCTGTAATGCATGTATTGCGCGATAGGCTCACCGTGAGCGAATCGATGGACATCATCGCGCAATTGCCTATGTTTTTGAAGGCGGTCTATGTAGAAAACTGGAAATTCAGGGAAAAGCCGGAACGCATCAAAAGTGTAGATGAATTTAAAGAAAAAGTCAAGGAACTGCAGGCATCATACGGTGAACAGGAATTCGACCGGGACATTCATACAGAGGAGATCGTTAAAGTTGTTCTCAAGCATTTGGGGAAATATATCACCAACGAGGAACTGGATCACATTAAGACCCAATTGCCTGAAGAATTGTACCCCATTCTTAAAAAAGCCTATGAATCAGAATAAAGGAACAGATATGCAAGGTTCCATTACGGAAAAAAGTTTAAGCACTTTTGCTCAGATACAGGCTGAAGATTGCATTAGCATATATCTTTCTTCCAACCGGGACGACCGTTTGGACAAGCGTCACGACAAGAACCGGGTGGCCCTGAAGAACCATGTAAAGGAAATCGAACACCGCTTACTTGAAAAGGGATGGAAGAAGAAGAATACGGAGGAATACCTCGGACCTTTCAGGAAGATCCTTGATGATGAAAGCAATTGGGGTCGCCTGACAAGGGGACGGGTATTTTTCAGGCGTGAAGGATATTTCGATTCCTTTGAATTGCCTTTTGAACCTGTTGAGCAGCGGTACCTGGGTGAAAGGTTTTATATTAAGCCCCTGGTACCCGTAGTCAACAGGAATATCGAATTCTATATCCTCGTTCTGGATATAAAAGGGGTCGGTCTTTATAAAGCAGATCTTTACAGGATGGAAGAAATGGATGTTAGGGAGTTTATTCCTTCACGGATCGAAGAAGCCCTTGGATTCGATTACAAAGAGAAAGTTCTGCAGTACCGGGCCGGCCAGGAAGGAGCCGGACATGGCATGTTCCACGGTCAGCAGGTCGGGGATGAACTGAAGAAAAAAGAGATTAAAAAATTCCTGCAATATGTTGACCGGGGCTTGCAGGAGGTAATCCACGACAGGAGTATTCCATTGGTTGTATCAGCCGTGGACTACCTTTTTCATGAATTTAAGAACATAAGCAGCTATCCCGGCCTGGTCGATCAGGCCTTTAATCTTAGTCCGGATGATAGCACCCCCGTTCGCATTGCTGAGGCTGGAAGAGACGTTACTTTCGGTTTATATGAAGATGAGGTATGTTCCGATATTGAGCGCTATCATGAATCCAATACTAAGTCGGAGGTTATAGAGAAAATAGTCGCGGGAAGTATCAGGGGACGGATCGATACCCTTTTTGCCGGTGAATCCGGTATGATCTGGGGGGAGGCTGATGAGGAATCCGGTTCAGTTATGGTACACCCCGAAAAGAGCGGTGGCGATATCAGTCTGGACAACCTTGCCGTAATTCATACCCTGTTGACGGGCGGCAAGGTGCATGTTATTCCGGCCGAAAACCTTCCTGATCCCGGTTATGGCATGAATGCCATTCTAAGATATTGAGTGTGGATAATCAACAGGATGTTGCATTATTTCCACATCGGAACGGAGCCTTTAAAATATTTCAAATAAATGTTTAACCAATAAAATCTATTTTGTTATGAAAATTGTAAAAGTTATTGAAGTTATTGCAGCATCAGAAAAAGGATTTACTGAAGCAACACAGAATGCCCTGGAACAGGCTTCCAAGACAATAAACAACATCAAATCCATTTACATTAAGGAGATGAATGCCAAAGTTGAAAACAACGAGATCGTTTCCTACGGGGTTAATGCAAAAATCTCATTCGAAATCCAGGAATAAGGAACAAGTTCCGGGTTCCAAGTTCCATGTTGGTTTAACCATGCACAAAAACCCGGAACCCGGAACTTAGTTAACCCACGGTCTCGTTCCAATCACTCCACTTGCAGTAAGGTATACTGTAAGGATGAACAATGCTGCAGCAACCCATAATAAACCTGATATGAAAATCAATAAAACTATTCTTGTTCTGGGATTGATCCTGATTTCAACCTCCTTTAAAAGCAATCGCGGTGATATGAGATATTTAGATGATCATAAAATGGTTCAGGTTGGCATTGTCGTGGATGATATGGACAGCGCCATCGAAATGTATTCCCGCGTATTGGGAATGGAAGTATCTGCCACGACCACGGCTTCCTCTTACGAGGGCCGCCCCACCAGGTATAAGGGTCAGCCCAATGAAAGCACGGCAAAACTGGCTTTTTTCAACCTGGATAACATCAGCATAGAGCTGATCCAGCCTTTAAAAGGCCCCAGTACCTGGGAAGATTTTCTCAAGGAACACGGACCGGGTATTCATCACATCGCCTTTAATGTTACCGGCATAGAAGAACATGCAGAAGCTTTTAAATCTGCCGGTTTGCCCGTGGTACAAAACGGAGGTTGGGACGGGGGCGCGTATGAATATATAGATGCCTCGGAGAAGATGGGTGTGATCATCGAACTGCTGGAACACTACAAATAGTTCGTAACGCTACAGGTCATCAGATGGTTGCCAGGATCCCTCCATCCACGTAGATCACCTGTCCATTGACGAATTTGCTGGCATTGCTGGATAGAAAGATAGCGGTGCCGATCAGCTCGTCCGGGTCGCCCCATCTTCCGGCAGGGGTGCGTTTTTTCAGCCAGTTGTCAAATTCTTCGTTTTCCGCCAGCGGACGGGTGATATCGGTAAGAAAATATCCCGGTCCGATGCCATTGACCTGGATGTCATACTGGGCCCATTCCGTGGCCATGGCCCGGGTGAGCATCTTCAAACCGCCCTTGGCTGCAGCGTAAGCTCCCGTGGTGTTCCTTCCCAGCTCGCTCATCAGGGAACAGATGTTGATGATCTTGCCTGATTTGCGCCGTATCATTTCTTTAACCACTTCCCTGGCTACATTAAAGGCCCCGGTAAGATTGGTATTGATCACTGTATGCCAGTCCTGGTCCTTGAATTCTATCAGGGGCGACCGGATCATGATCCCCGCGTTGTTGATCAGGACGTCAATGCGCCCGTAGTCCTTTTCAAGATCCAAAACAGCATTCTTTACCTCCTTGGGTTCGGTAATATCGAATACGGAATAGGAGACTTCAATTTTTTCTTTTTTCATTTCCCGGACAGCGGCTTTAAGCTTATTTTCGTTTCTCCCGTTCAGGATGATGCGGGCACCATTCAATCCCATACCCCGGGCAATATGGAAACCCAATCCACTACCGGAACCTGTTATTAAAACCGTTTTATCGTCCAGACTGAATAATTTCCTGATGTTCTTCATATCGGTGGCTTTTCAAGCTGAAAATTACGAAATTTCCTGCTTCTTTCCGCACTCAAACCGCTTAAATGCTTTGGGAATCCTGTATTTCTTGCTGTGGTTTTCCGGGAGCATCCTCTTTAAAAAGGAATTCAGAAAAGATTATTTTAAGCAGGAGTATCAGAGCAAGCACAATGGCAAAGCCAATGATGGAAGCTGAAGCAGATGCCGATCTGGACCGGACCACGGCATTGTTTCTCCTGGTTTCCAGCTGTTTTTTGTGAATGCCGAATTTTGCCAGGAAATCCTTAAAATCTTTACGGGGATGTTTTCGGGACCATTCCCGGTAGTTTGGCTTCAACCTCTGCCCGCAGTTGGAACAGAATACCAGCTCCTGCCTTGCCTCATTCAGCTCTTTACAATGCCTGCATTTCAAGTAATATGCCATATCAAATTCGAATCTTCACTCTTCAGCTCTTTGGCTCTTCTGCTCTTCCGCTTCGCTGTTCCTCGCTCGTCCCGAAAATCTTAGCAGCTTTGCTGCTTTAGATTTTCGAGCCTGCCTGTCCGGTAGGCAGGGATCCTCGAAAAATTACGCAAAGTTTGCTTTGCTATTTTTCGGGACTTCGCTCGCTGCTGCTACTTACTTCCTGCTGAACCGAGGAACAAAGGAACCAAGCCTGCCTGCCTTTAGATTAGTGGTATCCTATTTTTTAATTTACTTTAAAAGAAGA
>CAYQQR010000011.1:0-68662 GCA_964420035.1 uncultured Bacteroidaceae bacterium
ACATTGAGACATTGAGACATTGAGACATTGAGACATTGAGACATTGAGACATTGAAATATTGAGTAAAAGTGCCAAAAGAGCTGAAGAGCATAGCTACAGTGAGCGAAGCAAACGAGAAACAGCGAAGCGGAATAACATTATTATAAACCCAAAATTCTATGATCGACAAACGACAACTCGGACAAAGCGAACTCGAACTGACACCCATAGTCTACGGCGCCTGGGCCATCGGCGGATGGGCCTGGGGCGGTGCCGACAGGAAAGAGGCCCTCCTGGCCATTCAAAAGGCCATCGAGATGGGCTGCACCAGCATCGACACCGCACCGGTTTATGGCTTCGGACGATCCGAAGAGATCGTCGGGGAAGCCATCAGGGCCTATCCCAGGGAAAATTTACAGATACTGACCAAATACGGTCTGCGCTGGAAAGAGGACCAGGGGAAATTTTATTTCGAAACGAAAGATAACCGGGGCAGGTCTGTAAAAATACACAAATACGCTGCCGCTGACAGCATTATCCGGGAATGTGAAGAATCGCTGCAGCGGCTGGGTACCGATTACATCGACCTGTACCAGATCCATTGGCCGGATCCCACCACGCCCATAGAAGAGAGCATGGAAGCGGTCAGCAAACTGACAGAACAGGGCAAGGTCAGGGCAGCCGGCGTATGCAACTACAATGCCGGTGAATTAAAAGAAGCGGACAAATACATCGACCTGGCCTCCGACCAGGTACCCTACAACATGGTGCGCCGTGAAATAGAAGAAGACGTCGTCCCCTACTGTATTGAAAACAATAAAGGCATCCTGGCCTACAGCCCCTTGCAAAGGGGACTCCTGACCGGGAAGTTCGAACCCGGGCAGGAATTCAATGAAGGGGATTTCCGCGCGGACAGCAAATTCTTTGCACCGGAAAACATCAGAACCGTCAACCGGTTCCTGGATGAGATCTCCGTTCTTGCAGAATACAAGAAAGCCTCCCTGACCCAGGTCGTGTTGCGCTGGACCCTCGATCAGCCCGGTATAACCCACCTGCTGGTCGGTGCCAGGAACCAGACACAGGTGGAAGATAACCTGGGAGCCCTGAGCATTGAGCTCACCAGGGAAGAGCGGGACCGGATCCTGGACAAGCTCAACCGGCTTGAAATAAAAGATAGCTAAGATCCTTTTAAATTCAGGGAAATATAGGATCGAATGGGTATATTTGCGCTCAAAGAAAAATCGAAGACATGAGTGAGTTTTTCCTTGGATCCTTCCCGGCAGAGGATGAATTATTATCAAAATTCGACAAGACGCACCATAAAGAGATCCCAGAGGTCAATAACCATATCCACACCCCGTTCTCCTTCAGCGCTTTCGAAAGTATGCCACAGATCTTTGACCTGGCGAAAAAGGAGAAGATCGGGGTACTGGGCATCAATGATTTTTACGTTGCGGACGGCTATCCCCTGTTTCATAAGCGGGCCATCGAAAACAAGGTCTTTCCCCTTTTCAATATTGAATTTATTGCCCTGCTCAAAGAAGAACAGGAAAAGGAAATACGGGTCAATGATCCCAATAACCCCGGGCGAACCTACTTTTGTGGAAAAGGACTGAAATATCCTTTCCGGCTGGACGCAGACCTCAACTGCCGGCTTCAGGGTATCCGGTACGAATCCCAGGTACAGGTCAAGGAAATGATCGATAAGTTGAACAGCCACCTGAAAAATATTGGTGAAACACCGGCCTTTAAATATTCCTCCATAAAATCCCGTTATGCACGCGAACTGGTCAGGGAAAGACATATAGCAAAAGCCATACGGGATTGGGTGTTTGAGAAGTGTGATTCCGGGGAGGAAAGACTGGACCTCCTGAAAAAGCTGTTTTCAGGAAATGAGGTGAAGTCCTCACTGGAAGATACGGCCGCACTGGAGAATGAGATCCGCTCCCGTATCCTGAAAAGCGCCGGAGTCGCCTTTGTGGAAGAGGATGAGAACGCTTTTCTGAGTCTGGAAGATACGATCGGTATTATATTGAACGCGGGCGGGATCCCTTGCTACCCGGTATTGCTCGATAACCCGAAGGGAGAAATCACGGAATTTGAGGCGGACCCGCGCATCCTGATGAACGAACTGACAGCCAGGAACGTATGGTGCATCGAACTGATCCCGGGTCGCAACGATTTGAATATCCTCAAAGATTTCGTCCGTTTCTTTGACGAACAGGGATTTGTGATCAGCTTCGGTACCGAACACAATACCCCGGTCATGCAGCCCATGAAGGTCACAACCCGCGGAGGCATTCCCCTTAATGAAGAACTCAGGGCCATTTCCTGGAAAGGAGCCCGCGTTATCGCGGCCCACCAATACCGGTCGGCCCGCGGCGAACCGGGCTATATTGATGAAAATGGAAAAGCCAGAGTCTCTGAGAGAGAAGAATTCGCACGACTGGGAGAAGCCGTTATTCGCTGGTTCTTAAAATCATAAATATGAAACAGAAAATACGGGATCTAATCGAAATTTCGAGGTTTTACGGGAAACAGGCCGACTATACCCTGGCGGGAGGAGGCAATACTTCCTATAAAAACGACAAGGCCATCTGGATCAAGGCCAGCGGGGCATCTCTCGATACCATTGACGAGGAAGGTTTTACCGTACTCGACAGGAAAAAAGTTAGGGCGATCGCTGGAAAATCCTATAGTTCCGATCCGGATGAGCGGGAACAACAGGTCAAGGAAGGCCTGATGGCCAGTTCTCTTGAACCGCAAAATAAAAAACGGCCTTCCGTGGAAACCTCCCTTCACGAGATCATCGATTATCCCTTCGTGGTGCACCTCCACCCTACCCTGAACAATGCAATGCTATGCGCGAAGAATTCAAAAAGTGTTTCTGCTGAACTCTTTCCCGAAAATGCCCTTTATATCCCTTACACCGATCCCGGGTACACCCTGTTCAGGAAAACAGAGTCGGAGCTTACTGAATACAGGAAAAAGAACCAAAGGGATCCCGCATACATTTTCCTGGAGAACCACGGGGTTTTCGTTGGCGCCCACAGCATTGAAGAGATCAAAACCCTGTACAGCCAATTGTCGGAGAAGATCCGGGAACGATGCACCAGGCTGCCCGACCCGGCCCCTTTAAAACCCGACGGATCCATTACCGGGATACTTCCGGTGATCCGGGAACTCTGCAGCGAAGATCATCCCGTATCCCTTCAGTTCCTGAACAATAAGCTGATCAGCTATTTTGCCGCTTCCGATACCAATTTCAGGAAAATACACAAACCTTTTACCCCCGACCAGATCGTTTACTGCAAATCCGATTATCTATACGTCAACTGGCCTTTGATCGAGCTGGAGGGCAGGCGTAGGCTGGCAAAAGACATCCGGGATTTCCAGGTAAAACATGGTTACTATCCCAAGATCATTTTGATCCAGAACCTTGGTCTTGTTTCGGTTGAAGAAAATCCGGCATCTGCCCAAACCGCACTGGAGGTCTATGAAGACCTGATGAAGATCGCTTACCTGACAGGATCTTTTGGCGGCCCAAGGTTCCTGACAGATAAGCAAATAGCTTTTATAGACCAATGGGAAGTTGAAAACTACCGGCGCAAAATAGCCAAAGAAGGGGCATCCCGGGGCAAAGTACACCAGAAGGTGGCTATCGTCACGGGCAGCGCGCAGGGATTCGGGGAAGGCATTGCAAGGTCCCTTTTCTATGAAGGAGCCAATGTGGTAATCGCGGACATCAACAGAAAAAAAGGATTGAACCTGGCCGGTGAGTTAAACGCCCTTCGGAAAAGGAACAGGGCCATATTTCTGCAATGCGATGTCACCCGCGAAGATTCTGTCGTTGAACTGGTTCGTGAAACGGTGGCCTCATTGGGCGGACTGGACATCTACATCAGCAATGCAGGGATCCTGCATGCAGGGGGACTGGATGAAATGGATCCGGAAACCTTCAGAAAAGTCACGGAAGTGAACTACCATGGATTTTTCCTGGGGGCAAAATATGCCTCGGAAGTGATGAAGGCCCAGCACAGCTGGTCGGGGAAACGCTATTATGACATCATCCAGGTCAATTCCAAATCGGGCCTCGCCGGAAGTAAAAAGAACTTTGCCTATGCAGGAAGTAAATTCGGGGGGATCGGCCTGACCCAATCTTTTGCCATGGAACTGATAGAACACCGGATCAAAGTGAATGCCATCTGCCCCGGCAATTATTTCGAGGGTCCTCTGTGGTCCGACCCGGATAATGGGCTTTTTGTCCAATACCTCAAAGCCGGGAAAGTCAAAGGAGCTAAAACCATCGAAGAAGTCAAGCGCCATTACGAGGAACTCATTCCCATGAAACGGGGCTGTTATATTGAGGACCTCATGAAAGCCATATATTATATCATCGGCCAGGAATATGAAACCGGTCAGGCATTGCCTGTAACGGGCGGACAGATCATGTTGAAATAGCATTATGAAACGAATGAAAACCAAAGCAGTCAGAATACACGGGAAAGACGACCTCCGACTTGAAGAATTCGATCTCCCTGAAATGAAGGATGATGAGATCCTGGCAGAGGTGATCTCCGACAGCCTGTGCATGTCATCCTACAAAGCCACAAAACAAGGACCTGATCATAAGCGGGTTCCGGACGATGTCCATAAAAACCCGACCATGCTGGGGCATGAATTCAGCGGCAGGATCCTGGAAGTGGGCAAAAAATGGAAGGCACAATTCAAACCCGGTGATAAGTTTTCCATCCAGCCTGCCCTGAACTACAAGGGCAGCCTGGATGCACCGGGCTATTCGTTTCGATACATAGGAGGGGATGCCACGCGGATACTGATCCCCCGGGAGGTCATGACCATGAACTGCCTCCTGGAATATAAGGGTGATGCCTATTACATGGCTTCTCTTTCTGAACCTTATTCCTGTGTGGTGACAGCCTTCCGGGCGAATTACCATATAGAATACGGCAGCTATACGCATCATATGGGCATTAAAGAGGGAGGACACATGGCCATCCTGGCCGGCGCCGGCCCCATGGGCCTGGCTGCCATCGATTATGCCATCCATGCCGACAGAAAACCCAAAACCCTGGTGGTCACCGATATTGTGCAGGAACGCCTCGACCGGGCAGCCCGTTTGCTTTCCGCGGAAGAAGCGGCAAGAAACGGGATCGAGCTTCATTATATCAATACGGGGACCATGAACGATCCCCATAAAGAATTGATGAAACTTACCGGAAACAAGGGCTACGACGATATATTTGTTTTTGCCCCGGTACGACAGGTAGTGGAACAGGGTGACGCGCTCCTGGGCTTCGACGGTTGCCTGAATTTTTTCGCCGGGCCCTCCGACCCTGATTTCAGCGCTTCCATGAATTTCTACAATGTACATTACGGCTTTACCCATATAGCAGGAACCAGCGGGGGCAATACCGAAGATATGCGGATCTCACTGAAAATGATGTCGGAAGGAAAACTGAACCCCGCGGTGATGGTAACCCATATCGGCGGACTGGATGCGGTGATCGATACCACCAAGCGCCTGCCGGAAATTCCCGGCGGCAAAAAGCTGATGTACACCCAGGTGTCCATGCCCCTGACCGCCATTGACGAATTCCGGGAAAAAGGAAAATCCAATCCCCTTTTCAAGGGACTGGCAGATATCGTTGAGCATAACAACGGACTCTGGTGCAAGGAAGCGGAGGATTATTTGCTGGAGCATGGGGAAGCCATCTGAAGTATCAATTAGTTGTCAATTTTAAATTCACCCACCCTCTTTCATTTCCAGATTCCATCCGTTTTTCAAATTCACCCACCCTCTTTCATTTCCAAATTCTATCCGTTTTTCAAATTCACCCACCCTCTTAATCTCCCTCCCTAAAAGTGTATACCATGTGTGCAGCACGTCGTGAACTTTCTCTGTAACACATATAAGCCAATTTTTGCACGCATACTCACCCCCTAACCCCCTCTCTGCAGGCAAAGAGGGGGCATTACATCTTGGCTTTAACAGGGTTAACAACAACCCGAAGGTCAATCGAGATATTCAGGAATTTTTTTTCAGAACGGTTTTCATATCCTCCAACTCCTCGTTGTGGAAATGTATGATTCTTAATCCCATTTCTCTGATGACTTCATCCCGGTTAAAATCTTTTTCCTTTTGAAAATCATGGATTTTGCCATCCAATTCTATTACCAATTTTGCTCCAGCACAATAAAAGTCGGCAATGAAGAAGGAATGAAAATATCCCCGGGTTTCGAAAATCAAGGGATGCTGCCTTACAAACTTACTTCTTTTCAGTTTCCTGTTCCTGAGCTCCTGCCACAAAAGCCTCTCGGAATCCGTCATTTCTTTTCTCAGATTCCGGGCAAAATTTTTTATCTCCAGATATTTTCTCATAACCAGTTATAAAACAATAAATTAGCTCCCCCTCTCTACTCGTGGAGAGGGGGCCGGGGGGTGAGTATGCCGGACAAAGAATTGTCAGGTATAATCATATCCATTTACCCGGTTGATATGCCTGGAATAAAAAGATTTACCCTTAATCTTTTTCAGCCGGAAATATCGTACCGTAAATAGAAAAAATTAACTAAAGAACCATTGGATTTCGGAACGAGCCAAGGAACCAAGGAGCCAAGCCTGCCTGCCGGACAGGCAGGGAGTCAAGGAACCCCAGTGGCAGCTAAAAGGAAGGGTTGATTGGACCTTTTCAAAGACTAGATACTTATCGTAAACCCTTCCGGCACATAGTTTTCATAACTAAGACAAACCAGCGTTGCAAACTCTATCCCCGTCTGGATGATCTTGTCCCAATCTTTCAATCGAAGTGATTCCAGGTCTGCTTTATGAACACCCATCATGTAAAGGGCATACAGCATGCCGGCATTGAAATTGTCGCCGGCCCCGATGGTGCTTACCGGATCGATCCCGCGGGTGGGCCAGGTATGGCTGATTTGACCGGTCCTTAGACTCACGGAGTTATTACCCCGGGTATAAACAAGGACAGAAACCTTTGATTTGAGTAATTTCCAGGCCTCACCGGGGTCTTTTATATTGAAAATGATTTCCAGGTCCTCATGGGAAGCCCTCAGGATATCCGCATACCCGATATTCTCTTCGATCACGGGCCTGTATTCCTTTAACTTATCCAGGTGCGGCTTCCTGAAGTTGGGATCATAAAATATCAGGGAGCCTGATCTGCCTGCAAGGAAGACCATTTTATCTATGGCATGTCTGACCTCGGGGCTGATGGCAAAAATGGAACCGAAAAGAAGATAGTCTTCCGAAGTCAGGCTTTCCGGTAGGGACTCCAGTCTTTGCCGGGGATAATGCTTATAGAAAGTGTAGTGTGCATTGTTCTCCTCATCCAGCATGGCCATGGCCAGGGCAGTAGCTCCCTCTCTAAATCTATAGATGTAACGGGTTCCGACTCCATTTTGCCGGAGGAACCTGTCGATCAGGTCCCCCACCTGGTCCTGTCCGTATTCACTGATAAACTCGACGGGCGCACCCATTCTTCCCAGCGAGACCGAGGAGTTGAGCATGGCACCGCCCGGACCGGCATCCCGGGGCTTATCCTCCATGAAGATAATGTCCAGGACCGTCTCTCCTATGGCATAGATGGTGCCTTTTGGATTGTTGGAATCACTCATCTGCCGGTATTTCTGGACTTCTCTCCCAGGTATCCTCCATGATGGCGTTTGGCATAATCCCGGGCGGTAAAGCCTATCTTTTCCATCATCAGCACGACCATGATATCCCCGATCACGGTCATGGTGGTTGTAGAAGTCGTCGGGGTCAGTCCGAGCGGACAGATCTCATCCGGACGGCCTGTCGGGATCACCACATCGGCATGTCCGGATATTTCACTGTCCGGGTTACCGGTAATGGCAACAATGGAAAGTTCGCCGTTCAGTTTCCTGCAAAGCTCCACCAGCTCGAGGATCTCGCGGGTCTTGCCGGAATTGGAGATCAATAAAAGGCAATCCCCGGGCTGCAGGATACCTAGGTCCCCATGCTGTGCATCACTGGGATGCAAAAAAACAGCAGGGGTTCCTGTAGAGCTGAAGGTGGTAGCGATGTTATTGGCGATCTGTCCGGCTTTCCCCATCCCGCTGCATACCAGTTTGGCCCTGTTTTGATGCACCGATTCGTGGATCAGGTTCAGGGCCTTTTCAAAATGACCGGCAACGGGAATATTTTGAATGGCAGCAGCCTCTGCAGCAAGCAGTTCATTAATTCTTTCTTTCATATCAGAATTGATTAGCTACCAGTTCCCTGAGCTTGTTCATATCGGCATTGAAGCGGCGGATGCCCTCTGCCAGTTTTTCCGTGGCCATGGCATCCTCGTTCAGCATCCACCGGAATGTTTTCTCGTCCAGGGATATTTTCTTAAGCTCTTCACTTTCTGCCATTTCAGGGGTCAGCCTGGGTGTCAATTTTCCGTTCATCGATTCCAGTTCCCCAAGCAGCTCCGGTGAAATGGTAAGCAGGTCGCAGCCTGCCAGTTCGACGATCTGTTCCGTGTTCCTGAAACTGGCTCCCATGACCTCGGTTTTGTAGCCAAATTTCTTATAGTAAGCATATATCCAGCGCACAGAGAGTACACCGGGGTCCTCCGGACCGGGAATATGATCCACCCCCCGGTCCTTTTTGTGCCAGTCATGGATCCTGCCCACGAAAGGTGATATGAGCTGCACCCCGGCCTCGGCACAGGCAATGGCCTGAACCTTGCTAAAAAGGAGGGTCAGGTTGGTCCGGATCTTTTCCTTCTCCAGCTCCCGTGCCACCTGTATACCTTCCCAGTTACTGGCCACTTTGATCAGGACCTTTTCACGGGAAATGCCGTTCTGTTCATAGAGGCCGATCAGGGTCCTGGCTTTTTCCAGGGTTCCTTCCGGGTCAAAGGAAAGACGGGCATCCACTTCGGTAGACACCCTTCTGGGAACGATCTTCAGGATCTCCGTTCCAAAATTGACATAGAGCTTATCGAGGCAATGTTCTGTCTTTTCATCTCTTCTGTTTCCTTTTTTTGATCCGTATGCAACGGCATCTTCAATAAGGGGTCGATATCTTTCTATACCGGATGCGGCATAAATGAGGGATGGATTGGTGGTGGCATCGACGGGTTGAAATTTCCGGATGGATTCGAAATCGCCGGTATCGGCAACCACCTGGGTGTATTGCTTAAGCTGGTCCAGTATGTTCATGAGATGAATCCCGTTTTGATGAAATTACAAAGTTAACATTTAAAGACTATCTTTAAACTCTTTAGAAAAACGAATCCCGTATGAAAGCTTTCAAACTCACCGGAATAAGGGAAATGGAGATGATGGAGGTCCCGGACCCCGGGATAAAAAACAAACATGATGTACTGATCCGGATGAAGACCCTGGGGGTTTGCGGATCGGATATTCATTATTACACCACCGGTAAGATAGGCATGCAGGTGGTTCAATATCCTTTTACCGTGGGCCATGAAGGAGCGGGTGAGGTCATAGAAACGGGAGAGGCCGTAACCCGGGTCAGGCCCGGTGACAAGATTGCCATCGATCCCGCCATGCCCTGTCACCAGTGCGACCAATGCAGGGTGGGCCGCCGTCATACCTGCAGGAACCTGAAGTTCCTGGGGACCCCCGGCCAGGCTGAAGGCTGTCTTTCAGAATACATCGTGATGCCCGAAGATTCCTGTTATCCCATACATGCCAACCTGGATTACGATCATGCCGCGATATCCGAGCCGCTGGCCATAGGGGTATACGCGGTACAGCAATCCATTCATCTCCGGGGGACCGATGCAGGCATCCTGGGCTTCGGTCCCATCGGCATGAGTGTATTGTTACCTGCAAAGGCACAGGGTGCGAAAAGGATCTTTGTGACCGACAAGATTGATGAGCGGCTGGCCATCGCGAAAAAAGAAGGAGCTTACTGGACCGGTAACCCGGACAAGGAGGATGTGGAAAAAGGGGTTGCGGGAAAAGAACCCCTCCTGCTGGATGTCGTATTCGAATGCTGCGGCCAGCAGGATGCCATCAACAATGCCATGAACATACTGAAACCCGGCGGTAAGCTGATGATCATCGGCATACCGGAAACCGACAAATTATGGTTCCCGGTGGATACCATGCGGCACAAGGAGATCACCATCACCAATGTACGCAGGCAGGTCGATTGCGTCCAGCCTTCCCTGGAGATGATGGCCAGCGGTAGCATCGATATCTCCAATATGCCTACCCACCGCTTCCCCTTCAAAGACACCCAGAAAGCCTTCGATCTGGTAGCGGGTTATAAAGATGGTGTAATGAAAGCGATGCTCGACTTTTAATCGCTGCCACTGCCACTGCCACTGCTGCTGCCATCTGACCTTCGTCCCAGCCAGAATGCAGCCGTGGCGAACCACAGCACCATTCCGCCGGCCATATAGAAGTTCAGCTGTTCCCAGCTGATCGTTCCGTACCAGAGCAGAAAGGCCGGGACCAGGGTGAGCAGCAATCCGGCAACGGATAATATGATGAGCAGTGTTTTCATGTTTCGCGGGGAATTAAGCTTTTACGTTGAAACAGGGCGCTGAGTATGACAAACAGGATCAGCGACATGATCCATACGGGCGGTGACAGGAAGAACACCTGAACCCCGAAGGAAAGGTTCAGCAGGAGTGCCAGGGCCAGCATGAGGAACCAGGTCAGGCCGGCCGAGATACTGAACGTCGTTCCGATCTTTTCAGCGTAATACTGTGATAAACTAAACTTCGGCAAGAGGTAATAATCCGCGAAGATAACCGCCCCCATGGGTACCAGTATCAGGCCGTAGAGAGCCACGAAATCGAGCAGTTTCATCACCAGCGCCGGGAACATGGCCGCCATGGTGGTAATGGCACCGGCCAGGAAAGTGACTTTCCAGCGTTTCCAGTTGGGACTGGCCACCTGCAGGGCCAGACCGGCCCGGTAGAGGGTGGGATTGGCGGTGGTCCATCCGGCGATCACCACGCAGATGGCCCCAGCCAGTCCGGCTGCCTGATAGGCAACAGGACCGGGCGCATCGCTGGTGGCCGCGGCATAGAGCATACCCGAGGCGATCCATGCAATATAATGTCCCAGGAACATTCCTACTGCCGAGGCAAATCCATAGTACCATTTTTTCGCGTATCGCAATATGGACAGGTCGGCCATCCCCAGGTGCATGGCCGCGTTGGCCAGCCAGGTAAAGAAGATCACGTGCCAGATGCTGAACTGGGCCTGGCCCTCCCTGGCCACACCAACCCAGATCTTTTCACGGGCCACCTGCCAGAAATTACTCAGGTCGGTCTCGACACCCAGCTTGGGAAAGGTCGCCACGGCCGCGGCTACAAAGATGAGGAACATCCAGGGGGCCGCTACCTTGGAAAAGCGTGCCAGGGTGTCGAAGCCCAGGATGGCAATGGTGGTGATCACCCCGCCGACAAAGATTACAGTGACCACCCAGGCCATGCTGCTGGGATAGAAGTCGTTCAGTTCCGGCATGGGTATATTGAAAGGAATACCGACCGCCGTTGCTGAAACAGCCACCATGGAACCTGCAAGGAAACAGAACATCAGGGCATTAACGATGTTGTAAATAAATACCAGCATGGGGCCGCATATCTTGCGCAGCTGCCAGTACAAGGAAAGCCGCTCCTTTACCGCGATGGGAGCCGTAAGAAAGGCCCAGCTGGCCACGGCCAGGAGGTTCCCGGTCAATCCTCCCAAAAACATGTCCCGGACGGTGACCCCGTGGGCAACGAAGAGGATGCCGATGACAAACTCGGTGCCGGCCACGTGTTCCCCGGCATACATGCCCAGGAAATTGCCGATGCTCTGGAGTTTATTCAGAGTAACCGGTTCCCTGTCAAATTCATACAGGCTGTCCAGTTTGCGGGTGATGGTGGAAACTTTCATGATCGCGGGATTGAAAAAGCAACACAATGATAGCAAAAAAACAAAGAAAGGGCCATGAAACAAACTTCATGATCCGATCCTTCTCATCTCATTTGAGTTTTTCAGCAGTAATACTTAAAGGGAATATATGAGCTAAAGGATAATTAAAATTAACCAATCATCTATATTTATAATATAAAAACCTAAATAGTGTTGTATAACATGATTTAACGCGTAAGGGATATTTATTTCGTATTTGTAATATAATAACATCATAAATAAAATTAACATTCTATGCATTACTTGGTTAAGGCTTTAAGAAAATCGTTTCAAAATAGTTTTATTTTGACAGTAAAAAAAAATCTTTATTTTAGTCTACTGTTTAACTCAATTATTAACTAAAAACTGTTTAATTATGAGAAAACTTTACACGTTACTTGCAGCTTTGATCTTTTCAGCTGCAAGCTTTGCACAGATCGGGCCAAGCTGGTGGCAGATGCTGCCCGAGGACTATGACACCAATCCCCCTGACCGGGATACGGTCATGATCCAGAAGGTGCCCAACGACTATGTGGACAATGCCGCTTCACTGGCTGCCATATGGGATGCAGGGGTATCCGAGATTATTCCCATTGACAACAACACCAACGGTGAATGCAACACCTCGGGAGATGCCGATTACAAAGGTGATGCCATGATCTTCTTTGACGACACCAACATTTATGTGTTGTTCAATGCCAATGATGAGGATCTGGTCGCCAATGACAAGGCAGAGATCCACCTGGCTCCCTATGAAAGCCAGTATGATTATGACGGTGAGCTTGTCGCTCCCAATGACCCCATGACCTTTGGTGGCAGGGAGATACCAAGCGCAACCTACGTTGATATGGCATTATACGGAAGCTGGACCTCAGCGGGTGCATACAAAACCGAATATGCCCTTGAAACTGCCGAGGATATCTATCCGGGCAGCCCGGTGTACTCCCTCATTGACGGCGGTGAAAATGCCGACACCCTGGGTGACGTGAGCATGGGGAACACCCATGAGCCGGTTAACACACTGTTTGCTGCCAAGACCGGAGGATATCATTTCCTCATCATTTATCCCGTGGCCATGTTCAACGGTACCGTTCCGGATCCCACTGATCTGCCCGGCATGAGCATTGCCGTTAAGCTGAATGACTCAGACAGCGACGATGCCGACTGCGATGATCCGCCGGATGACAAGGCTGACCGGGCTGAATTCTGGGGTGCAACCACAGGTGACCACAACAATGCTTACTGGGCCATTGGTTACTATGGCGGTTACGGTCAGTTCAATTTCACCGTTCTGAGCAACCGGGCTCCCATGGACAACAGCCGGGTGAATGCATACTATCACAATGGTTTCCTGAAACTTCAGGGTGCTGAATTTGTCAAAAACCTGGACGTTTACAGTGTTACCGGAGCACGTATGCTCAGTGCAAGCCATCCGGGTTCCAATGTAAGCCTGGCACACCTCAGCAAGGGTGTGTACCTGGTGAAAATTACCGAGGAAAACGGTAATGTCACCACTTTGAAGATCGCCAGGTAAATTATTTAAACAGCATTAAAGGCAGCGGTGTTCCGCTGCCTTTTTTTTTATTTAGAAAGTATTAAGAATATCTTTTGTTTCATCCCGCCTGATATCGGCTCAATCCGGGGATCGTAATAAGGGATGCATGCAATTAACTTGTATATTATTTAAATTTTTAGAAATTTTATCCTTGGCTTTCGGAAATCCGGTCATCTAATAACAAAACACGAACAACTCAATTACTAACCAAACACCATCGAACATGAGACATTTTTATCCATTGAGCAATTCAGGCCTGCGAATATTGCTGGCCTGTATTCTGCTCTTCATGTCTTCCTTCGGCCTGATGGCCCAGCGGACCGTCACGGGTAAACTGACCGATGCCTCGGACGGTTCCCCCCTGATCGGTGCCTCTGTCTTTATCAAGGGGACCACCCAGGGTACCGTGACCAACCTGGACGGCCAGTACAGCCTGCAGGTCAGCGGTCCGGATGATGTGATCGTATACCAGTACCTGGGCTATATAGCCCGGGAAATACAGGTGGGCGACCAGACCACCATTGACGTGGCCCTGGTCCCTGATGTAGAGGAGCTGGAAGAAGTGGTCGTGATCGGCTACGGTACGGTAAAAAAGTCTGACCTGACCGGTGCCGTAGCCGTTGTAAATTCAGAAGATGTTGAACGATCCAACCTGACCAGCCTGAGTAAGGCATTGCAGGGGAAAGCCTCCGGTGTAGTGATCTCCAATACCAGCGGACGACCGGGATCGGGTGTTTCCATCCGGGTCAGAGGGGTCGGCTCCATCAACCGGAGCGGCCAGCCCCTGATCGTTGTGGACGGAATACCCGGAGGCGGCAGCCTGGATGAACTGCATCCCGAGGATATCGAGTCCATCCAGATCCTCAAAGATGCTTCGGCAACAGCTATCTACGGTGCCGACGGTTCTAACGGGGTGATCCTGGTAGAGACTAAGAAGGGAACCCAGTCCAAACCCCGGATATCCTTCAGGGGCAACCTTGGCTTTTCCAACATTCCCAGAATGAAGGATATCATGAGTGCCGATGAATATGCCCAATATTATAAGGAGGCCTATGACTACTTCAATGCCACGCACCCCTTAACTCCGACAGACATGCCTCCGGCCTATACGGATGAAAGGCGTGCGGAATTTGGTTATGTGAATACCGACTGGCAGGACCTGATCACCGTGGAGAACGCCATGAGCCAGAACTATTATCTGGGGGTCTCCGGCGGAAATGACCAGGCAACCTACCGGATCTCCGGAAATTATGTGGATGAGGAAGGTATATTGATCACATCCTGGCGTGAAATGTTCACCTTAAAAGTGAACAGTGACCTGAAGATCGGAGATAAGTTGAGGATAGGTGAGACTTTTTCCTATACCACGAGAAAAGGAAGAAATGAGAACCCGGGACAGGGAAATCCTTGGGTGATGTCTGCCATCGCCTCCCCCCTGATGCCTGTTTATAATGATACAGCCAAGGGCGGATATCAGGGACCGGATGAGTATATAACCGGTAGAAATGAACGCACCAACACCTATGCCGAACTCAATTTACGGGAACAACTTTATGAAGGGAACAGCTTTAATGCAAGCATGTACGGAGAATACGATATCATTAAAGGACTGACCTTCAAAACCACCCTGGGTATTATATTCCATGACGGACGGAACACCAACTGGCTGCCCCGCTATGAACTGGCCCAGAGGAGTAATCCGGAAGCCAGTCTGCAGGAAAGCTCCAACCGTTACCGGAAATATGTATGGGACCAGCAACTGACCTATTCCAATACTCTTGGAAAGCATAGCTTCACCGCCACGGCGGTGCATTCCATGCAGGATGCCTTCAGTAATTATATCTCAGCAACCGCCAGGGAATTTGAAAGAGAATATCTGCGAACGCTCAGAAACGGCAACCCCGAAAATTCGGCGGTCCAGCAATTCAAAACCCCGGACCGCTTCGATTCCTACCTGGCCAGACTGATCTACGATTATGACAGCAAATATTTCCTTACAGCCAGTATACGCCGGGACGGGTCATCCCGCTTCGGACCGACCAACCGCTGGGGTAACTTTCCTTCTTTTTCCCTTGCCTGGAAGGTCAATGAAGATTTCTTCCAAAATGTCGGATGGCTGAATATGCTTAAAGTACGCGCCGGTTGGGGACAAACGGGTAACTCCGATATCGGGACCTTCGTGTATGATGCCACCATCAGTACGGCAGCCGAACATGTCTATACCCTTGGACTGGATCAACATCCCGTATTCGGTGCTGCCCCATTCTATAACATCCCCTCCCCCAATGTAAAATGGGAAGCATCCACCATGATCAATGTAGGTACGGATATGAACCTCTTTGGAAACAGGCTGCAGTTTTCCGGGGAGTATTATTACAAAAAACAGGACGAACTGCTGGTACAGCTCCCCCTGCCCCTGCTCTCGGGAATGTCGGGAGACGCAACCCCACCCTGGGTCAACCTGGGTGAGATCCATAACACCGGGATTGAATTCAACCTGATGTATAAGGACCGGATCGGGGATTTCTCCTATGATATCAGTGCCAACTTCACCACCATCAAGAATGTGGTGGATTACCTGCCGGCCGGGGATATCATCCGGGATTACAATACGGCCATCGTGGGTAATTCCATCGGAGCCATATATGGCTATGTAGCAGAAAGGATACTGCAGCTGGATGATTTTGAACTGGATGAGAACGGCGATCCCATCCAGGACCCGAAAAACCAGCAATATTTCATTAAAGGACCTAAACAAGAAGATTTGACGGCCCCCGGTGATATCAAATTTAAGGATTTAAATAAGGACGGGATCGTGAATGAATCGGACCGGACCATCATCGGGAAGGTGATCCCCGACTTTACCTTTGGTTTGAACATCAATGCATATTACAAGGGTTTCGACCTGAATTTATTCTTTAACGGTGTTCAGAATATCGATGTTTATAACCAGTACCAGTCACGGGCCGGCCTGGCTTCCGGGGACAATACCAGCAAGGATGAGAATAAGCTCAGAGAAGTACAGAACTACTGGACCCCTGATAATCCGGTGACTGACCAGACAAGGATCTCCATTACCGATGAGAATTTCAACGGCCGGATCTCTTCCTGGTGGCTTGAAGATGCCTCCTTCCTGAGACTTCAGGACATCACCCTGGGATATACCATCCCCCAGAGGATAACCAATGCCACCGGTATCGGGAGCTTCAGAATATATGCAGGAGCGGTTAACCTGATTACCCTTACGGGGTATAAAGGCTATGACCCGGAAGTGGTATCCACGAATATTCTGAATACCAATATCGACAGTGGTAACTATCCGGTACCCAGGACATTCCTGTTTGGGGTAACCGCAGACTTTTAACGGACCGGAACAAGATAAAAAGCAATACCAATGAAATATATAAAGCTAATATCCATCGTTCTGGCATTCATCCTGGCCCAGGCCTGTTCGGAAGATTTCCTGGAAGTGGAGAATGTCAATAACCTGTCTGCAGAGAACTTCTACCAGACGGAACTGGATTTCGACCAACTCCTGATCACTTGTTACATGCCCCTGGCATTCAGCAATCTGTATGGAGTAGACCTGCACGTCCTGCAGTATGCCCTGGACGACCGTGTGATCCATGAGCAATTCAATACGCAGAACCTGCAGTTCGATGCAACCAACGGATCGGTTCAAAATCATTATTACGGCATCTATACCGGGATATACCGCTGCAATCTTTTCCTGGACCGGTTCAAGCCGGAAGTGATCACCAGCGACCCGGGAAAAGCTGCCGAAATGGAGGCACAGGCCCATTTCCTGAGGGGCTTGTATTACTGGTACGCCGCATACTGGTTTGAAGTCTCCCCTTTGCTGCGCGAACCCTACGTACCCAATACCCTTTATCCCAATTCGACGCAGGATTCCCTGTATGCCTTTGCTGAACAGGAGATGCAATTATCCATCGACGACCTGCCCGTGCAATGGGAGGATGCCAACGTGGGCCGGATCACACAGGGTGCTGCTAAGGCCTTCCTTGCCAAACTGTACATGTACAGGCAGGATGAAGGCGACTGGGCCAAAGCCGAACAGCTGCTCGGTGAGATCATCAGCAGTGGCAATTATGCCTTGAATATGCCCAAGGGAACAGACTCCCTGGATTATGTCTTTGCCTTCCTGGCCAATTTCTCCCATATGGACATGCCCGCGGGAAACGGAAATGTTTATGATTCGGAACATAATTCCGAGTATATGTTCGATGTGGAATTCGAATACGGCTATATCGTTCAACGCTACCTGCCGGGAAGAAGGTCGACAGGATCAAATATAAGCTGGTACAACTCCATATTCGGCGGATTTAAGAACATTGCCATCAACGATGATGTCTTTCCGGATGAGTTCGAGGAACCCGCCGGCCATCCTGCAGGATTGAAAAAGGATCCGCGCTATTATGCCACTTTCTGGTGGGTAGGTGATACGGTGGATTTCCGTGATGACTCGCCAAAACGCTATGAGGTGATCAAGGAAAGTGACCTGAACTCTTCGCTGGGAAGCAGGGCCATGATCCGGAAATACTATTATCCCCCGCATATCAAAATTGGAGACCAGTATTCACTGGCTCCCTACGCCGACCCGACCAACTGGAGGCTGATGCGCTATGCCGACGTATTGTTGCTCTATGCAGAAGCCATCCTCAGGCAGGCCGGTGGTGTGTCCACCAACGACGCGGATGCCCTGGCGGCTTTCAACCAGGTAAGGACCCGGGCCGGTATGCCCACCCTTCCCGAGATTACCGGAGACGATATTATCCATGAAAGGGATATCGAGTTTGCCGGGGAACATCAACGTTACTGGGACCTGGTGCGCTGGTACAAGAGTGGTTGGATGACCATCGAGGAAGTGCGGCAATATAAGCCCCTGTTCCAGGAAAGGCACGTTTGTCTGCCCATTCCATTGAAAGAGATCAACAATTTCCAGGGTGTTTTGAAACAGAATGAAAAATGGTTAAATTAATAACGCAAAAACAAGATAAAATGGGAAAGCTAATCTTAAGTCTTTTGGCTTTAGTTGTAGTGACAGCATCTTGCACCAAAGAACCTGCTGTCCTTGAGGGATTTAATATCACTGCAAGTGCCACCGACATTATTGCCGGAGATGCCATTACTTTTACGATTGAAGGAGAAATGGATTTCCTGACCTTCTTCAACGGTCAGCCCGGCAATCAATGGTTGGAGTACCCGGTGGACAAAGGCAAGGTGATCAACCTGGCCACTGCCGGGGAGTATACGCAAACCTATCAGATCCATGGTACCTGGACCGCCACTTTCGTGGCTTCCAGCTATGGAAACTGGTCGGAAGATGAGCAGGTGGAAACCAGGGAATTCACCATCACCGTCACCGATAACCGCACCAATGTTCTGGATTGTGATTTCATTATTGGGTCCCTCATCTCCTCTGCCACTTATGAAGGCGTGATCGATGAAGAATCGAACCTCGTTACCGGCACCGTTCCATCTGATGAGAAGGTGACCAATGTGAAGATCAACTTCACCCTCGAGTCACCCTATGCCGAGATTACCGTTGGTGGAGAGCCCTTTGTCAACAATGAGCAAAAGGTTGATCTGACCAATCCCCTGGTCTTTACCATCACCTCACCCGACGGGTCTTCGGAAGATTGGACCCTTCAGTTGATCAAGCAGGACTAATTATCGGATGGAACTCAACGAATCAACAGGGGCACCGGATATTTCTCCGCCCCTGTTTTTTTTCGGTTCATCCGGAAATCTCTAACTTTGTTCAGCAGGAACTTAAGCCGGAGCGGGAATGAGTAAAGAGCATGCCAGGAATATCTTTGAGCGGAACCCCGTACTTACGATGATCCTTTTCTGGATTCTGGTAATTGTAGTTCTGGATCTTACTGCAGGGGCCATTTTTGGCAAAAAAACCTACCAGGATTTCAGAATAAGTCATTATTACCTCCATCATGCCCTGAAACCCAACACCGTATCCGAGTCGCGCTGGTCGACCTACATCTACCCCTTTGTCACCAACTCCCTGGGCTTCCGGGATTCCGTGCCAAGGAGGTTCCCGCTGGAAAAACAGTCCCGGCGCATCCTCATCCTGGGGGATTCCCATACCGAGGGAGTGGACCTGGCCTTTGAAGACACCTTTGCAGGGATCCTTGCATCCAGGGGAAAACCACACGATACCGAGGTCCTGTCGGCAGCCGCCATCAGTTACAGCCCGAAGATCCATTGTCTTATGGCGGATTACTGGTTGCGGTACAAAAGACTGGAATGTGATGAAGTATATATTTTTATCGACATTTCCGATATCCAGAATGAATTTGTTTACAGGGATTTTAATCCGGGTGAGCCGTCGGGCTCAAAAGACTTTTTAAATAAGGTCCGGAATTTCTTTATTAAAAGGTCCTTCCTGGTCCGGTCTGTCAGGAACATCTTCAGGGAAAAAGGAAAGGAAGTGTTCTACGAGAATATGAATAAGCTGGGGCAACAGTTCCAGGGGGCGGACAGGACTATATCCGCAGACCTGTATTATTCCTTTTTCGATCATTTCAATGACGATGTGCTGCTTGCCAATCCACGGTTTCATTTTGTGCACGACTGGCTCTACGACGAGGAATTCAGAACCCTGGCCAAAAGGGGTATTGAGCTTGGGCAACAGAATATAAGCCGGATCAGGGAGATCTGCGATAAACGGCAAATATCCCTCAGCCTTGCCGTTCATCCCTGGCACAAACAGATCATGGAAAGGGATACATCAGATTTGTTCGTCCAATCCTGGAAGAACTTTGCCGATAGTGCAGGCATCGGATTCATCAACTTATATCCCCTCTTTGTCAACCAGGAAAATCCCGTTGAAATAATTGAAAAGTGTTATATAAGGAATGATAACCACTGGAACGAATACGGTCACCAGAAGGTGGCGGAAGCCCTGGAAAAGATCATCTGGAATTAGCATTATGCATGCATCCGGATCCCTGCCACTGCTTCTGCTTCTGCTTACTCTGTCGGTGGGTTGCCAGAGCAGGAACAGAATGAGGGAGGAGATACGGGAACTATCCGGAAAAGAAAATTCCTCCTATGAGATGGCTCTGCTGATCGGCGAATATGCCAACCGTTTTCCGGACGACCTGGAAGTACTGACCCGCCATTCAAAACTGCTGCTGGAAAGAGGGTACTTCCGTGAGGCTATGCTTTTGGCAAATAGTATTATCAGCCGGGACAGCAATAAGAGTAAAGCCTGGCATACCAGTGCCATGGCCAGGGCCGAGATGTGGCAATTCAGCAGTTCCCTGAACGACCTGGAAGAATATTGCAAAATGAAAGGTGTCGAACCGGAGTTAAATGCAGACTACCGGAACATAAAGGTGATGGAGCAGATACACGGGCTTATCCAGGATACAGACCGCAGTATAAGCAATGCCCCTGATTCCGCAGCTTTATACAGGGAAAGGGCCGACCTTTTGTTAAAGATGAACCGTCCCCTTGCGGCCCGTGCCGATTACCGGTATTTGTTCGAACTCCAATACAACGAACAGGATTTCATCTTCAACCTGCTGCGTTCCGGTTTTCTGCTGGAAGAGTTCCCCGAAGCCCAAAAAGATTTGGAAGTTTTTCAGAAACGATACCCGGATCATTCAATGACCGGTTTGGAACTCTTTGAATCCCTTATTCGTTCGGCGGTCAAACTGGAAAACAACAAGCCTTCGGAAACGGATTATCTTGTAGAAATGGCCAGGATATACGCTTCGGCCCAACTGGAAACCAAAGCCATTTCTTACCTGCAAAGAGCCCTGCAAAGCGACCCGGGTAACCTGAATATCAAATACAGGATGGCCGTGGTATACCTGATGAAGAAAGAGCTGAAAACTGCCCGCCGTCTTGCACGGGAACTGCAGGAAGCAGGATTCAATCTCCCGGATCAATTCACGGAACAAATTAAATGAAGTTCCCTGCCTGCCGGCAGGCAGGCTAAGTTCCTGGGTTCCTGGGTTCATTTATTATCTTTGTTTTTAAACTAAAGACCTAAACCCATGAAAAAATTAATCCTCCTTGCTACAATCCTGGTATACGCTTTACATGGATTTACACAATATAAATACATGCCGGCTCCGGAGAACCTGGAAGCACGGGAGTGGTTCCGGGATGCTAAATACGGTCTCTTTGTGCATTGGGGTGTTTACAGTATCCTGGGCAACGGCGAATGGGTGATGAACAACAGAGAGATCCCCATAGAACAGTACGAAAAACTGTCCTCCTTCTTTAATCCCCTTGATTTTGATGCCGGTGAATGGGTGAAAATTGTTAAGGAAGCGGGCATGAAATACATCACCGTCACCAGCAAACATCACGATGGCTTTGCCATGTTCGATTCAAAAGTATCCGGTTATGATATCGTCGACCGGACACCCTACGGCAAGGATGTTCTGAAACAGCTTGCAGAAGCCTGTCAGAAAGAAGGAATTAAACTGTTTTTTTATTACTCCCAGCTCGACTGGCACCACCCCGAGTATTACTACGGCGGGCGTACCGGAGGGGATTTTACCGGCAGGGATAAAAACAGGGACTGGCCGGTTTACCTGGATTATATGAACAACCAGATTGAAGAATTACTCACCCAATACGGACCCGTGAGCGGGATCTGGTTCGACGGCTGGTGGGACAAGAAAGACGCCGACTGGCAACTGGAAAAAACCTACAGGCTGATCCACGAACTGCAGCCGGCCTGCCTGGTCGGCAACAACCACCATGTGACCCCCTTCGAAGGAGAGGATTTCCAGATGTTCGAAAAGGACCTGCCCGGACAAAACACCACCGGATGGGCCTCCGGCCAGGAGGTGAGCAAGGAAATGCCCCTGGAAACCTGCGAAACCATCAGCGCCAGCGGTAACTGGGGATTCAATATCTATAACAGCAGACAAAAAGATGTAAAGACCCTCGTCCAATACCTGGTCCGGGCCGCCGGATACAACAGCAATTTCCTCCTGAACGTGGGCCCCATGCCCAACGGCAAGATCCGCCCGGAACAAGTGAAGGTACTGAAGGAAATCGGGGAATGGCTCGAAGTTTACGGGGAAAGCATCTACGGTACCCGGGGCGGACCCATCACCCCGAAATCCTGGGGTGTATCCACCAATAAAAACAATAAAATATACCTCCATATCCTGGATCGCGCCGACCAGGTACTGGCCATCCCCATTGGCATGCTCCGTATCAAATCCGTTAAAACCTTCAGGGAACAAACCCCTGTCGCGTATGAGATCGTCGATGAAGTCATGGTCCTCAAACTCCCGCCCGTCCATCCTTCGGAATATGACCTGGTGATTGAGATGAAACTTAAATAGACTATAGCCGACAGACCACAGACCACGGTACCTTTACGTTGAAAGTAATACCAAAATTAGTTCTCGCTTCGGTATTAAATCCAGCTTGAGGAAAGGATTATCGAAATCTACAAACATACCGTGGTCCGTCGTCCCTGCCTGCCAGGCAGGCATGGCGTCGTCCGTGGTCTTTTAAAAAACAACTATTCACATTTATACCCCCCTAATTATTATTATATTTTATTAGTTTTTATATTATTCTAAAATATACCCCCTTAAATTTGGAGGTAATTAGAAAATATTAATACTTTTACGGCATCAACCCCAATTTAGTATCAACTTAAAACTTTACCTCATGAAAAAGCTAAAGTTCAAAAGTTGGGCATTGGGGTTGGTGCTTCTTTCCCCGGCAGCCCACCCGGATTTAAGAGCCCGGGAAGCTGGTTCAAACCTCAGCATGGGCACCGACCTGGTCAGCCGCTACATCTGGCGCGGCTTGAACACGGGGGGGCCGGGTGCTCACTTTCAGCCCTGGCTCGAGTACCGTATGGGTCAGACCGGTGTGGCCCTTGGTGCATGGGGGTCCTATTCCCTGGGATCGGGAACCGGCACGGAGGTGGACCTTTACCTGAGCTATACCCCCGTGTCCTTTCTGACCATAGGGGTCACGGATTATTTCTTTCCGGCGGATGCCGCTTTCGGAAGCAGTTCATTTTTCGATTACGGTGCCGGCACCACGGGACATACCCTGGAGGCCATGATTAGCTTTAACGGGTTGAAGGATTTCCCATTGTCGGTGCTTTTTGCCATGAACTTTTACGGGGCGGACGGCACGGATGAGAACGGGGATAATTACCTGGCCAAATACCTGGAACTATCTTATGCATTTGCGGCAGGAGAAACAACCATAGTCCCTGTGGCAGGCATGGCCCTGGATGATCCCAGGGAGGAAGAGAGTGCGGTTGGTTGGTACGGGAACTCTGCAGGGTTGATCCAGGCCGGGTTTACCCTCGGCCGTGAAATAAAAATAACCGAACACATGGATTTGCCGGTATCGATAGCCTTCCTTGTCAATCCGGAGGCAGAGAACATTTACCTGGTATTGACCATTGGATTTACCTTTTAACAATCAAGCACAACCGATATGAAAAAGATTGAAGCCATCATCAGGAAAACCAAATTTCCGGAAGTCAAAGAGGCCTTACATGACACCGGGATCGATTTCTTTTCTTACTGGGAAGTAAGAGGGGTGGGCAAGGCTCGCGAAAGTCGTGTTTACAGGGGAATTGCCTATGACACCAGTACCATAGAGCGGCTCCTGATCTCTATTGTAGTCCGGGACAAGAACCTGGACCGGACCATTGATGCCCTCATGGAAGCATCCCGGACGGGGGAGATCGGGGACGGGAAGATCTTCGTTTCCCCCGTTCAGGAAAGTTACCGGATCCGGACCGGTGAAAAGGGTGATGACACCTTATTCATCAAGGATGAGAAAGCCTGACCGGTAATGGGGTTACTTATAACTATTTGAATCATATCAATATTGAAAATCATGGAAGAAACGATACATACAATGACCGACACGGTAGGGGAACTGACCATATCCACGGATACCTTATGGGTTTTGGTGGCAACCGTTCTGGTAATGTTCATGCAGCCCGGTTTTGCCATGGTTGAAGCCGGTTTCACCCGCGCAAAGAACACAGCTAACATATTAATGAAGAACATCATGGATTTTTCCATCGGATCACTCATTTTTTGGACCCTGGGCTACACCATCATGTTCGGTGAGGATATAGCCGGCCTGTTCGGGAAAGCCATATTCTTCTTAAACTCCGATGGGATCAACGGCATTACCGACAAAGCCGGCCTGATGTTCCAGACGGTTTTTGCCGCCACGGCTGCAACCATCGTCTCCGGTGCGGTAGCCGAGCGTACGAAATTCAGTACCTACCTGATATTCAGTGCACTCATAACAGCCATTATTTACCCCGTTTCCGGTCACTGGATCTGGGGCGGTGGATGGCTGAGTCAGCTGGAAACCCCTTTTCACGACTTTGCAGGTTCCACTGTTGTACATTCCGTCGGTGCCTGGTTAGGATTGACAGGGGCAGCCATCATCGGACCCCGCCTGGGGAAGTACGGACCCAATGGGAAAGTCAATGCCATCCCGGGTCACAGTCTGACCCTGGGTGCGCTGGGCGTATTCATCTTGTGGTTCGGCTGGTTCGGGTTCAACCCGGGTTCCCGGCTGGCCATGGCGGGCAGCAGTAATGCCCTGGCCGTATCCCATATATTCCTGACCACCAACCTGGGGGCAGCAGCAGGGGCGGTGACGGCCATGTTCATTACCTGGATGCAATTCAAGCGTCCCGGCTTGTCCATTACTTTGAACGGGGCGCTGGCCGGACTGGTGGCCATAACGGCAGGCTGTGACATTGTAAGTCCGGGCGGGGCGGTGATCATTGGCATCATCGCCGGATCCGTACTGGTCCTCGGGGTGGAGTTCATCGATAAGGTGCTGAAGGTCGACGACCCGGTCGGGGCGGTTTCCGTACACGGCCTGTCCGGGGCCACCGGCACCATCATGGTGGGATTTTTCGCCACCGAAGGAGGTTTGTTCTACGGGGGAGGAACCGGTCTGCTGCTCAGCCAGCTTATCGGTGTATTCTCTGTTGCTGCCTGGGCGATGGGCATGGGCTTCCTGATGTTCATGATCCTGAAAAAGACCGTCGGGGTAAGGGTATCCAGGAGGGTCGAGGAAGAGGGCCTGGATGTCTATGAACACGGGGAAAGCAATTACAACATGTAGTACTACAGGAAAAACAAAATTTTAACTGTGCGCGAAGAACGCAAAAAAATACAATATTGACATACTTTGCGTCTCCCGCGCCTTCTTCGCGATCTTAGCGGTTGAGGAATATATTAAAAACCTGTTCTTAAACTTCTTCCAGCTCAGCCAGGCTGGCCCTTATCTCCTCGTCACTCAGGGCATGATCTTCCAGGTCACCCGCGAAATACCTGTCGTAGGCTCCCAGGTCGACCAGTCCATGGCCCGAGAAGTTTATAAGTATGTTTTTTTGCTTTCCTTCCTCACGGGCTATCAATGCCTCCTGCACGGCGGCGGCAATGGCATGGGTGGTTTCCGGGGCGGGAATATAGCCTTCGGTCCGGGCAAACCGGATCCCTTCCTGAAAAGTTTCCAGCTGTTTCACGGAACGGGCCTCGATAAGCCCGTCGTTCAGCAACTGGCTCACGATGGCCCCGGCACCATGATAACGAAGTCCGCCCGCATGGATCCTGGCGGGAATAAAACCGTGTCCCAGGGTATACATCAGGATCAGGGGAGTCAATCCGACGGTGTCCCCGAAATCATAACGAAAATCACCGCGGGTGAGCTTGGGACAGGATGCCGGTTCCACGGCAACGATCCGGGTATTCTTCCCCTCGGTAAAGTTCCTGTGCAGAAAAGGAAAGGAAATCCCTGAAAAGTTCGATCCGCCGCCAAAACAACCAATCACGATATCGGGATAATCACCGGTCATTTCAAGCTGCTTCAGCGCTTCCTGACCGATAATGGTCTGATGCAGCAGGACGTGGTTCAAAACGGAACCCAGGCTGTATTTGGTCTGCTCATCCTTTGCCGCCATCTCAACGGCCTCTGAGATCGCAATGCCCAGGCTCCCGGGAGAATCCGGATCGGAGGCCAGGATCTTCCTCCCGGATTCGGTGAGCTCACTGGGAGAGGGAACCACATCCGCACCCCAGGTATTGATCATGGTTTTTCGATAAGGCTTCTGCTCAAAGGACACCTTCACCATGAATACCTGTAACTGGATATCGAAAAACCGCGTCGCAAAAGCAAGGGCACTCCCCCACTGACCCGCACCGGTCTCGGTGGTCATTTTCCGCACACCTTCCTTGTAATTATAATAGGCCTGGGGTACGGCAGTATTGGGTTTATGAGAACCGGCCGGACTCACCCCCTCGTGTTTGTAATAGATCCTTGCCGGCGTGTCCAGGGCCTTTTCCAGGTTTTTGGCACGGACCAGTGGGGAGGGCCGCCAGAGTTTGTAAATATCCTGTACCTGTTCGGGTATCTCTATCCAACGTTCGGGCGATACTTCCTGCTTGATTAGTTCCATGGGAAAAAGCGGGGCGAGATCCTCCGGTCCTACAGGTTTCCTGGTACCCGGATGTAAGGGAGGCTTGGGCTTATTGGGCATATCCGCCATGATGTTATACCAGTGCGTGGGCATCTCCCGTTCATTCAGGAATATTTTTGTACGTGCAGTCATAAAAAATTGGATTTGTGTTCAACAGCCCGTGAAAATAATGAATTAAGATCATAATTAAATCATTTCAATCAATTTATAATTAATATGAATTTCATGAAAATTGTGTCAAATTGATATCGCACCAGGGATAATAAAATGATTATCTTTGATCCCTATGCTTCGGACCTCATTCAACAGAAGACAAAACACGGACGCGGGATTGGCACTGGCCCTGATATTCCTGTTATTGGGAGTTTTCCTTGAACGGGATATTTATTACAAACTGGCCCTACCGGTAATTGTCCTGACCATGGTGGTGCCGGTGGTGTTGTATCCTTTTTCTGTTTTCTGGTTTAATTTTGCCAGCCTGTTGGGAGCCGTCATGTCGCGGATCATCCTGAGCATTGTATTTTTTATCCTGGTTACCCCGGTAGGGTTATTGAGGAGGATCCTGGGGAAAGATCCCTTGCATTTAAAGGGATTTAAAAAAGGTACCGGGTCCGTATTGATTCAGCGGGATCATCATTATACGGGACAAGATTTGAATCATCCATTTTAAAAGAAGAACATGGAGTTTTTAAAAGACCTTTGGACATTTCTCAAGGTGCGTAAAAAATTCTGGCTCTTACCCCTGATCATCATTCTGTTGATCTTTGCCGTCCTGATCGTTCTGAGCAGCGGTTCTGCCATAGCACCCTTCATTTATACTTTATTCTGATATGCCGGTTTCCATTTTGGGCATATCTGCATTTTATCACGACAGTGCCGCCTGTCTCCTGGCAGACGGCAAAGTGATCGCCGCGGCCCAGGAAGAACGGTTTACAAGGAAAAAGCATGATTCTTCATTCCCCGTCCATGCCATAGAATACGTAATGCAGGAAGGCGGAATGGAGATGAAGGACCTGGACAGGATCGCCTTTTATGATAAGCCTTACCTGAAGTTCGAAAGACTGCTGGAAACCTACCATGCCTTTGCACCGCGCGGACTCCCCAGCTTCCTGTCTGCCATCCCGGTATGGGTCAGGGAAAAGCTCTTCATGAAGAAGATGATCCGTGATGAATTGAAAAAACTGGGAAAACCTGTTCCGGATTTTGTATTCCCCGAGCATCATTGCTCTCATGCTGCCAGTGCATTCTATCCTTCTCCCTTTAAGGAAGCGGCCATCCTGACGCTTGACGGAGTGGGCGAATGGGCCACGACCACCATAGGAAAGGGCTATGACAGGAACATATCCATTTTAAGGGAACTCCGGTTCCCCCACTCCATCGGATTGCTTTACTCCGCTTTCACCTATTACACGGGGTTCCGGGTGAACAGTGGTGAGTACAAGCTCATGGGCCTGGCACCCTATGGCAATCCTGAATCCGAACAAACCAGGAAATTCAGGGAGATCATCACCACCCAACTGGTTGATATACGGGAGGACGGTTCCATACTTTTGAACATGGACTATTTCAAGTATGCCACAGGCTTGCGCATGGTCTACGATAGAAAATGGACCCGGTTATTCGGGATCCCCCCGCGTGAACCCGATTCCCTGATCGACCAGTCTTACATGAACATGGCCCTTGCAATTCAACAGGTCACCGAGGATATTGTCATGAAGCTGGCTGCAACGACCAGGGAACTCACCGGTTCGGATAATCTTGTCATGGCCGGCGGGGTAGCCCTGAATTCGGTTGCCAACGGCAAGATCCTCAAATCGGGTTTGTTCAATGATCTTTGGATACAACCCGCGGCAGGAGATGCCGGGGGTTCCCTCGGGGCGGCCCTTGCCTACTGGCACATTGCCATGAAAAAGGAGCGGGTGATCCGGCATCCGGATTCCATGCAGGGAGCTTACCTGGGTCCGGCATACAACGACAGGGATTTCCTCAATCTCTTTTCCAGGTATTCCGCTGTGGCTGAGCATTATGAAGAGTTTGAGCCGCTTGCCGCATATGCTGCCCGGCTGATCGCGGAAGGAAATGTAGTGGGCTGGTTCCAGGGCCGTATGGAATTTGGTCCGAGGGCCCTGGGCAACCGGAGCATACTGGGAGATGCCCGGAATCCGGAGATGCAGAAAAAATTGAACCTCAAGATAAAATACCGTGAAGGGTTCAGGCCCTTTGCCCCTGTGGTTATGGAGGAACTTGCCCATGAGTATTTTGAATTGTTGACGACCTCCCCTTACATGCTTCTGGTGGTTCCCCTTGTGGCATCACGGTGTGAGAAGCTTCCTGCCGGTTACCATAAATTACCGCTTTGGGACAAACTCTACACCAGGCGGTCGGATATTCCGGCGGTTACACACATCGACTATTCCGCAAGGGTACAAACCGTTCACAAGGATACCAATCCCAGGTTCTGGAAGCTCCTGGATGCTTTCCGGGAAGAAAGCGGGCACGGGGTCATGATCAACACCAGTTTTAATGTTCGCGGGGAACCGATTGTACGTACCCCTGAGGAAGCTTACCGCTGCTTTATGACCACCGAGATGGACTACCTGGTACTGGGCAATTACATCCTTTCAAAAAAGGAACAAGCCAAACTGGAGTTTAAGCAAAGGGCTTTTGACAAGGATTAGCTTCCCTGCAGCAGAAACTGATGAATTTTTTCTGCTGTTTGCCTTCCCGAATGGATGGCCCTTACCACCAGGCTGGCACCGATCACGGCATCGCCTGTCGCGAATATCTTGTCTTTACCGGTACGGAAGGTCGCATCCACAGCAATATTTTTACGTTTGTCCACCGGCAGTCCAAGTCTTTCGATAAGGCCTTGCTGCACCGGATGGACGAATCCCATGGACAGGAGTACCAGGTTGGCCTTCAACTGGCTTTGTTCAGCAGCCCGCTCCTCCATTACAGGTCGTTCCAGTCCGTTTCTCCGCCAGTCGACCGGAACAATCTCTATGGCTTCCACCTTGTTTTGCCGGCCAAGGAATTTTTTTGTGGAAACGCTCCATAATCTCTGGCATCCTTCCTCATGTGAACTTGTTGTCTTCAATGTTTTTGGCTGGTGGGGCCATTCCGGATTGTGTTTCTCCCGTACTTCCAAAGGCTTAGGCATAATCTCGATCTGGGTCACGGATCGAGCTCCCTGCCGGATGGCGGTCCCCACACAATCGGAACCCGTATCACCGCCTCCTATAACTACTACCTGCTTGTCTTTTGCGTTGATCTGGTATTCATACGGAACGGTCATGCCCCGGTTGATCTTGTTTTGCTGGCGCAGATAATCCATGGCAAAATGTATCCCCTCCATATTACGGCCGGGAACATTCAGGTCCCGCGGCTCTTCAGCACCAATGGCCACGCATATGGCATCGTATTCCCTGATTAGCTGTTCGGGATCGATATCGGTCCCGACAGCCGCGTTTAATTTTATTTCCAGACCCTCTTCGTACAACACTTTCAGGCGCCTGTCGATGGTTATCTTATTCAGTTTGAAATCAGGGATCCCGTACCGGAGCAAACCACCGGCAGCATCCTCCTTTTCATAGATATGAACCCGGTGACCCCATTTATTCAGCAGGTCGGCACAGGCCAGTCCGGCCGGACCGGAACCGATAAGGGCAACTTTCTTCCCGCTTCTTTCCCCGGGGGGTTCGGGTTTAATATATCCTTCCCGGAAGGCCCGTTCGACAATGGCCGCCTCGTTCTCGCGGATGGTGACCGGTGCCTCGTGGAGGGCCAGCACACAGGACGATTCGCAGGGGGCCGGGCAGATACGACCGGTAAACTCCGGGAAATTGTTGGTTGCATGCAGCAGGTCAATGGCTTTTTTCCATTCCCCCTGGTACAAGAGTTCGTTCCACTCCGGAATGATGTTTTCAACGGGGCAACCCCAATGGCAAAAAGGAATACCACAGTCCATACAACGCGCGGCCTGCATCCGCCGGTCCTCTGTATTTAAGGTTTGCTCCACTTCCCCGTAATCGTATATCCGCTCCTGAAGAGGCCGGTTACCTGCCTCCTTTCTCGGTATCTTCATAAAACCTCTCGGATCCCCCATGGTAGTCGCTGTTATTGATGGATAAAAGTGGTTATTAATTGTTAGATAATTCACACCCACACCCACACCCACTCCTCACACCCTCATTCTGAATCCTGAATCCCTGCCTGCCGGCAGGCAGGCTGAATCCTGAATTAATCATTCCCCCTGCATCTCCACGTCGGTTTCGATCTCGTTGATCTTATGTTTAAGGGCCTCCAGTTTTTGTTCTTCCAACACTTTTTTATACTCGTATGGGATCACCTTAATGAACCGGGAAAGATACTGATCCCATTCATTGAGTATCTTTCCGGCTTTGGGACTGTGGGTCAGGTCATAATGTTTTTGAATGAGTTCCTTCAGCTCGCGTATATCGTTCAAATCCTCAACAAGGGAAAGTTCCACCATGCCCATATTGCAATAGTAATCGAAATTACCTTTCTCGTTCAATACATACGCGATCCCGCCGCTCATGCCCGCGGCAAAATTACGTCCCGTGGTTCCCAATACCACCGTGCGGCCCCCGGTCATGTACTCGCAGCAATGGTCGCCGACTCCCTCCACAACGGCAATGGCACCTGAATTCCTTACGCAGAAACGCTCACCGGCCATTCCGTTCACGTAGAGTTCCCCGGATGTAGCTCCATAAAGCACGGTATTGCCGATAATGATGTTCTGGTCGGGAACGAAGGCTGAACCTTCAGGGGGCACCACCGTGACCTTACCCCCGGACAGTCCTTTTCCAAGGTAGTCGTTGCTGTCTCCTTCAAGCCTGAAACTGACCCCCCGTGCCAGGAAGGCTCCGAAACTCTGTCCGGCCGATCCCCTGAACCTGACATTAATGCTTTCCTCAGGTATACCGGTATTCCCGTATTTCAGTGCTATTTGCCCCGAAAGCATGGCCCCGGTGGCCCGGTCGGTATTTTTTATATCGTATTCCAGTTCGACTTTCTCTTTATTATCGATTGCCGGCCGGGACTGCCGGATCATTTCCCGGTCCAGTATCTTGTCCATATGCGTTTGAGAAGCGGGCATATAATGCAATGGATAGTTTTGGGCTTCCCCGGGAACATAGAGCAGGGATCCCAGGTCCAGCATTTTCGCTTTAGGATGTTCCCCGGGCATTTTGACTTCGAGCCGGTCGGCACGACCCACCAGCTCGTCAAATTCCCTGAAACCCAGCCCGGCCATCCATTCCCTTGTCTCCTCTGCAACAAACCGCATGTAACATACCAGGTACCCGGCTTTTCCGGCAAATCGCCTGCGCAGGTCCGGATCCTGGGTGGCCACCCCTGCCGGGCAGGTATTCAGGTGACATTTACGCATCATGAGGCAACCAAGGGTGATCAGTGCAGCCGTGGCGAAGCCAAATTCCTCGGCGCCCAGCAAGCCGGAGATGATGACGTCCAGACCGGTCTTCATCTGTCCGTCGGCCTGAAGGATCACATTTTTCCGGAGATTGTTCATCACCAGGGTTTGCTGGGTTTCCGATAAACCGATCTCCAGGGGCAGGCCGGCATGTTTGATGGAAGAGGCCGGACTGGCCCCGGTGCCTCCTTCCGATCCGCTTATGATAATAATGTCGGCTCCGGCCTTAGCAACCCCGGCTGCAATGGTCCCGACCCCGCTGGCTGAGACCAGCTTAACGCTGACCCGGGCCTTTGGGTTAACGTTTTTAAGGTCGAAGATCAGCTGGGCAAGATCTTCTATGGAATAAATATCGTGATGGGGCGGTGGAGAGATCAGGGTAATGCCCGGCATGGAATAGCGTGTACGGGCAATGATATGATCCACCTTGTGACCGGGTAACTGGCCCCCTTCACCGGGCTTCGCCCCCTGTGCGATCTTGATCTGTATTTCATCTGCATTGACCAGGTATTCGGCAGTCACCCCGAACCTGCCGGATGCGATTTGCTTTATGGCACTCCGGCTGCTTGCCCCGTCTTCACGCACCCTGAAACGTTCCGGATCTTCCCCGCCTTCTCCGGTATTGCTCCGGCCCCCGATACGGTTCATAGCAATGGCCAGCGCTTCATGGGCTTCCCTGCTGATGGAACCGTAGGACATGGCCCCGGTTACAAAACGGCGAACAATTTTACCGGCGGGTTCAACCTCCTCCAGGGGTACCGGATCCTTTTTGGGGTATAACATGCCCCTGAAGAAAGCGGGACCGCGGGTGTGGGCATTGACCGAATCACTGAATTTCTTGTAAAGCTTGTAATCCTCTTTTCTTACGGCCCATTGCAGATCGGCGATCGATTCCGGGTTCCAGGAATGCTTTTCTCCCTGCAGACGATATTGATATACCCCGGGATTGGGCAATACCTTTGCTCTCTGATCCCTTCCAAATGCTTGTTCGTGGAATGACAGGGCGTCTGCAGCCAGCTCACTCAGACCGATCCCCCCTATCCGGGAAACGGTCCCTTCAAAATATTTTGAGATCAGCTGTTGATCCAGTCCGACCGCCTCAAATATCTGGGCAGTGCGATAGGAACGCAGCGTGGATATCCCCATCTTGGAAAGGATCTTTAAAAGACCTTTGTTGATGGCTTCGACATAGTTTTCTTCGGCACGGCGATAATCGAGCTGTAAGACCTTTTCCTTGATCATTTTATCGATGACGGCAAAAGCCATGTAAGGATTGATCACACTGGCCCCGTATCCGAATAAAAGCGCGAAGTGATGTACCTCCCTGGCCTCACCGGTCTCCACAACGATATCGATCTGCATTCTTTTCCGGACATTGATCAGGTGATGGTGTACCGCCGATACGGCCAGGAGTACCGGAATGGGTGCCCGTTCTTCATCTGCTCCCCGGTCGGACAGAATAATGTAATTTTTTCCTTCATCCACAGCTTTTTCCGCGTCTTTACAGAGTTTATCCACCGCCGAACCAAGCAGGTCCCCCGTTGCATCAGCCGTAAAGAGCATAGGCAGAACCACCGTCGAAAAACCTTTATAGCTGAGCTTTTTGATAACCTGGAAATAGGAATTGGACACCACCGGACTTTTCAGTTTGATCATCTTGCAATGATCCGGACGATCGTCAAGGAGATTCTGCTGAAAAGAACCGATGTACCCGGTAAGGCTCATGACCAGCTCTTCGCGGATGGGATCGATGGCCGGGTTGGTTACCTGGGCAAAGTGCTGCCTGAAATAATTGAAAAACAACTGGGGCTTGCGTGACAATACGGCCGGGGGAGCGTCATTCCCCATGGATCCGAGGGGTTCCTTGGCTTTGGAAGCCATGGGCTTGATGATGAGTTCAATATCCTCCCTGGTGTAACCATATAATCTCAACCTGTTCAGATAAGAAGGACCCACATCCACCGGGCTTTGAACCCCCACTTCAATGTCTTCCAGGTTGACCATGTTCTGGCTTATCCATTCCTGGTAAGGATGTTGTTCCGCCAGGATTCGCTTCAGCTCATCGTCCCGGAGTATCTTGCCCTCCAGTGTATCGAAAAGAAGCATCTTGCCCGGCCGGAGCCGGCCCTTTTCAACGATCTGATCCGGTGGAAAAACCTGCACCCCGGTTTCTGATCCCATTACGACATGGCCATCCTCGGTTACCAGGTACCGGGAGGGCCTCAGGCCGTTCCGATCCAGGGTGCCCCCGATATACCGCCCATCAGTGAATATAAGGGAGGCCGGTCCGTCCCAGGGTTCCATGAAAGTGCTGTGATAAGCATAAAAAGCCCTGAGGTCATCCGATATCGGATTCTTATGGTTCCAGGATTCGGGGATAAGCATGGCAATGGCATGGGGCAGTGTCTTGCCGGTCATGAGCATAAATTCCAAAACATTGTCCAGGGACGCGGAATCGGACTTATCCGGCTCGATCACCGGATATAACTTCTCCAGATCATCACCCAGGAAGTGAGATCGTAACAAAGATTCCCGGGCCTTCATCCAGAAGCGGTTCCCCTTGATGGTGTTGATCTCCCCGTTGTGCGCAAGGAACCTGAATGGTTGTGCCAAATCCCAGGAAGGAAAGGTATTGGTACTGAAGCGGGAATGAATGAGGGCAATGGCAGATTTCATCCGGGCATCCTTGAGATCCAGGAAATATTCGCCTAGCTGCGGCGAAGTCAGCATGCCCTTGTAAACCAATACGCGGGCAGATAAACTGGGAATATAAAAACAATGCCGTCCCTCTATGTTGCTGGCACGAATCTCATTTTCGGTCCGTTTCCTCACAATATAGAGCTTTCGTTCCAGCTCCATGGTCTCATCATCCGAAGCCAGTAACACCTGTATGATAAGGGGCTCCGACTTTCGGGAGATATCCCCTAAAACATCAGGGTTAACGGGTACCTCCCTATAGCCTAATTTTTCAATGCCTTCTTCGCGAATAATTCTTTCCATGACCGCCAGACAAGCATCGGAGGCCTTTTTGTCCCTGGGTAAGAATATCAATCCCGTACCAAACTTTCCCTCCGGAGGTAAGTTGTATCCCTGGATCAAATAAAAATCCCTGGGAACCTGTATCATGATCCCCGCCCCGTCACCGGTTTTTTTATCCGACCCCTCCGCGCCCCGGTGGGTCATGTTGATCAAAACCTCCAGTCCCTTGCCAATGATGTCGTGGGACTTCCTGCCATTCAAATGCGCGACAAAGCCAATTCCACAATTGTCCCGTTCAAACTCCTGACGGTATAAACCCTGATTCTGTGGACGATACTTTCCCATTGATCTTTCCCTATTTGATATAAAAAAGCCGCTCTCATAATTTGAGAACGGCGCCTTTTCCTAAACAGTCATACCATTCTCATGGGTCCCCGAAACCTGTTAACTTCCTCTCATCAAACATATAGGTCAGTGTACACATGCCTAAAAAATTATCACAAATATAAGACCTTTGGTTATAAATCAAAAGTTAAGTTGTTAATTTGTTAATAAAATATCAGGATGATAATCGACTCGGGTGCATGCTCAATAGCTGCTGGCGGCTGGCAGCTTGTAGCTGGCGGCCAGGTACCAGAGGCCAGCAACAAGGACTCAGCAAAGAAAAAATCTAATTAGAGGAACCTATTCCGAATGATAGTAGGTATTCCTCCACAGGTACACCGGTCCGGTGTCCCAGTTGTAGCTGCTGGTGATATCCAGGTCACCGTCATTATCAATATCACCCAGGGCGGCCTTATAGACCGGCAGGGTATCGATGACGGTACGGGCCCAGTTAAGCCCGGACTCATTGAGGTTGGTAAATAAGAGTAATTCAGGATTTTCGCTCCGGTTCAACGTTCCGGCTATGATATCGATATCGCCGTCCAGGTCGATATCTGCAGCCTGCAAGCTATGGCAATAATCAACCACCCCAACTTCATGTTTTTCCCAGCGGGTGATGCCGCCCATGGGATTGTCGGATTCATACCACGCGATGGAAAAACCTGTCTTTTCGGGATGGGAAAAGACCACATCGTTCTTTTCATCATTATTGATGTCGCTGACAACGACCATTACGCTGAAATCCTGCCATCCTCCGGTGTAGTCTGTAAACCAAAGCGTATCAATGTCGTACCGTTTCCATGATTCCCGTTGCGGTTTGCCGGGATTGTGCAGCCAGAATCCGTTCAGGACCACGTCATCATAACCATCCATATCCAGGTCGCCTAGAGCCATGCCCTCCCGTTCCGGGGTAACCATTTTGGTGATGGACCAACCCGAAACACTATCCTGGTATAAGACAGAAGTAAAATGTTTGGTACGGACCACGACATCGGATCTGCCGTTATGGTCCATGTCATGCACCTCAATATTCTTTACTTCGCTGGATTTCTCAATTTCGGCAAGAAAAAATTCGGACCAGCTTGAATTTTCCGGATCACCCGGGTTTTTGTACCACCAGACCTGTGCACTGTTATCATTTCCCCGGCTGGTAACGATATCCAGGGCCCCGTCGCCGTCAATGTCGGCAATAACCACCGCATCACCGAAAAAATTCGCGGAATCCCTTATGATCACTTTACGCCAGTCGGGATAGAGGTATAATACAAGTTGACCGTCGCTGATCTTACCCCGGTCGCTTCCCCACTGGTGCAATACAACATCATTATAACCATCGCCGTTGAGGTCCCCGATAGCAGTCCGGCCCTTACCGTTCCGGTCCAGCATGCCCCGGGAAAAATCAAGGGCATGATCCGCCTGCTTGCAGAAATACAGGACCCCTGCAAGCAGTAAATAGGATATGACAACGATATACTTTCTCATCACAAGCTTTTAACGGACTATTTTATCAAATATAAAGCAAATATAGTATTGAGCATGTAATTTCTTCCAAATATACTACTGCTGGAAATAAACGGATCTATTCCTTCCTGCCGTATACAACCAGTTCATTAAGATGGAAGCCCGGTTCACGGACCGGTTCGATGACCTCGATTCTAAGCCTGTGCTCTTTATCTTCCAGTGTATAGTTCCAGAACAGGGGATCCCGCCGGGTGGTATTGGATACGGGAAATACCCCGGTATGTACCAACTCATCATCAATATAGAAACGTGCCCCGTTTACTTTCTCGCTATGCCTGTGCCAAAAATGGGTTCTTCCCGTCAGTACACAACCGGCACCGGTAAATTCGATCTCCCACGAGCTTTTGTCCTTGCTGTATTGTTCATAAATATGGATACGCTTCCTGGGAACCAGGCCGTTAAAATTCTGTTCAAATCTTACCTTCACAGGTTCCTGCGGAATAATGACCACCTCGTCTTTCGTCAGGCTGCCCCCGTTTCGGGCAATGACTTCCCTGGCATGCTTCAGACCCAGTGCATAGGCGTCCTCCAGGGATATATCCGTATAAGCAAAATCAATGGTGTCTATATCAGCCAGGCCCTGCTTCCATTCATCCGGAATATTGCTATAGCCCATGATGGTTCCCAGTATACCGCCTACGGTTGCAGGATTACAATCGGAATCCTGGCCGCAACGGGTACTGATCTCCATAGAACGGCCGAAATCTCCATCTCCATACAACAAGCCAATGGCTACATAGGCTGCATTGATCTTGGCATCAATATCGAAAGCCCGGAATACACCGTCGGGGCATCCGATGTCCCCGCTCCACTTCTTTTGCAGCTCAAACCAATTCTGTTTCCAGTCTTCAGGATACTGATCATGCCATTTCAGTACATCACTTATGCATTGGCAGAACTCTGTTCCCTCAGGAATGGTCCGCAGGGCCTCATGTACAATAACCCCGGGATCATCATTAAGAAATGCAAGCGAATACATGGTGGCTACAAAGACGCCCCCGTACCAACCGTCACCGGAATTCATAATGTGACCGATATTGTCGGCTATTTCATTTGCTGTATTCACCATCCCGGGCGACATCAGTCCGGCAAAATCGGCTTCGATCTGAAAATCGATATCATCGGCATGGGGGTTGTTCAGCCAATGACCGGAAGCAGGGGGCATAATATCGTTAAGAATATTATACCGGGCTGCCTGGTTGGCATGCCAAAGGGGATAGCCGGCATGGGCAAAAGCCCTTGCAAAACAATCCACCGGGGCATCCAATCCGTATTTCTCAAATACATCCACGAAGGTCAGATCCATATAGACATCGTCATACAAACCAGGAGCTTTTTCAAACCATTCTTTCAGCATTCCCTCGTCCCAGTGTATGTCCTGGTAATCCTGGATAAAAGTTCCGTTAAACTTAAATTCCGTGGGACCGCCGTAGGTAACGCCAATGACCTGTCCGGCCCAGCCTCCTTGTATTTTATCGGCTAGTTTTTCTGCTGATATGCTTACCGGTTCGGTGTAGTTCACTATTGGATCCTCTTCTTTGGGTTGGCAGGCCTGAACCAGCAGTATTATGAGCGTTAAGGGGAGGAATCTTTTCATGTGGGATTGTTTTTAATGTTATAATGATTGGTATTGTTCCGGGTTCCGGGTTTTTGTATAATCAGCTATTGATATTTCATTGACAGTTGCTCACCTTCATTCAGGATTATCTTATCAGAAAGAATGATCCAACTTATTTTATCCCGGGTGTGCACTGCAATGCTTTTCCCCGATACATCAAGGTATTCTGCATTGTACCGCGCACCGAGGCCGAATTGTTCAAGTTCCAATATACCATGTTTTACGGACAGTACGATTTCGTTTTGTTCGATTTGAATTGTACCCCAAGCATTTCCTGCAGACCAAAAAGAGCTAAAATCTTTTTGATGGATCGCCGGGTCAAAGGCCATGGCATTAAGATACCCGTCGTAGTACACTCCTGACAAAGCGAGCAGCAGGGCCCAGCTGGACATGGCCCGTGCATAATAGCGGCCCGATTCGATCTCGGCAAAGGGATTCCTGTTAACCCCCCTGTAGCGTTCCCGAACCGCTCTTACGAGCTCCAGACCCTCGTCCACCATCCCGGCCCATATAAGGGATGCGGCCACCTGGTATTCGATCCCGGTCCATACTTCCCCTGTATATACAAAAGGAAACAGGGGCTTCCTGCCCGGGGGCCAGGTACATACCTGCAATCCGGCTTCAGCGTTCAGGGCATAGACCCGTTGCACATTTTCCACTTCTCTGAAATCGGGCCTGTAATTGTACCTGTAAATGGAATGCAATGCTTTTTTCGTCTTTTCCTGGTCCACCAGGTAACCCATACCGTTCACATAGGCCAGGAACTGCCCCAGTAACTGGTCGGAAAGGCAACCTTCCCCGTACTGATAACGGGGCAGACCGGGATTGGAGGGGGAAACCAGCCGTTCCGGGATCTCCAGTCCTTCATTCACCCGGATCTTCTGTATGAAATATTCCCCGTTCCATAATTCTTCTTCATAGTATTTTTTTCCTTTCTGATATAAAGCGCGATATTCATCGGCCTTTCCTTTCTCATTCATTACAGAGGCCATTTCACTGCAGGACTTCAGTGCTCCCAGGTAAAGGGAACCGGTCATCATGTTGGGCCCGAAGAAATTGATATCATAGGTATTATGCTGATCTCCGCTAAGGACCCCTTTTTTTTCAGGGTCCCAGGGAAATTTTGCATGATTCATCCAATCATAGGGTGGGTCTGTGCCGGTACCTTTCCAGGCAAATTCAAGTGCTAGCTTCACCCGGGGCCACAGTTTGCGCAACCAGGCCGTATCGCCGGACCGTTTCCATTCCCTGTACACCCGCATGATACTGCCCATCTGCCCGTCAGCGGCAACATTGGTGAACCACCAGTCATCATCGGTCATTACGGTCCTGAAGCATTGATAACCGTTCTCATGGGTATCATGGAGAAAAGTCCTTTCCCGGACATTCCTTTCCAGGGAAGGAAAAAGAAATGCCATGGTCTGGGCATAATTCCACACATGGGTGCAGTTGCCCGGGCAGCATCCAAAATCATTACCCAAACCTTCATATCCGTGCACGGTTCCCTGTCCATCCCGCAACAGGAGATTGGATTTCAGGGGAACGATGTTGGCTCCCAATGCATCCAGCACATAGTCGGGAAACGAGCTGCCATACAGGGCCTCCCTGAAGTGCTCTGATTTTTCTGAAAGTTCCTTCCTGTTCCCGAGAATATATCGGGTAACATCCATTGCAGACCGGTAATCGCGTGCGTAATAGTTTTCAAGGATCTTTTTATCGGGTTGGGGATTCCCGAAATGAAGATTCTCCTCCGGCTCCCTGAGGGGAATATACCAGCTGATGATGAATGGAACAGTCCATTTTTCACCGGGTTCGAGGCGCTTGTGCAAACACAGGGCAGACACACTGTGTTGCCTGTTGGGATTGACATGGGGACCGGTTTGAGGGACCAGCCTGCCGTCTTCAGTAAAATCGGACCACAAGCGGTGGGCATCGTCCCACCATCCCTGATGCGGAAAAAAGGTTACCGCATCCAATCCCTCCTTCAGGGTTGTTACCGACATCTCCCCATACCCGGGCCGGGCAGGATCATCGATGGCTGAACGAAACACCAGGGAGGGGAAGGTATCGGAATCTGCATAATAGGTCAGGGCTCCCCGGTTGGTTGGCCGGCTGCCCGGTACGGGCCTCATGAACGGATTGCTCAGGCTGAACAGGATACTGACATCCAGGCCGCGTTCCAGGGTATTGGTCACTGTCCAATGCAGGATACAGGCAGGCAGGCTGCTGTTTTTGACATCCAAAGGGATCAGGGGATTGAAAGCCTCCAGTTCGAAAACAGCAGGTACTTTTTCGTCCTGGAGCAGAAGCCTGGCAAAAGGAACTTCAGCCTGAAAACTGCCCTGCTTAAAGCGCGGAACACCGGCAAGCTGGTTTCTGGGAACGCCGAAGGGATTGGGAAAATCATTTTCGTGCTCCGCCTCGATAATACGCGTAATGGGTTCAAATTCAACTTCTACTGCTGTGTTGAGCTCCGGGGCGGGTTTCATCCAGGCTGCAAAAAAGGTCATGTAGGGCGGAACTTCATCCAGATCGGCTCTCCCAAAGAACTCTATCTCCCTGATGTTACCCCTTCCGCCAAGCAGGATGTCCCCGGTCCCGATTCCCCCCACGGGGAACAATATGTTCCTCAGACTGTCTCCCCTGAACACCGGTTGTTTACCGGATGCAGTGTATTTATGCAGGTCCCTTGGCTTCAGGTCGCGATCTTCCTTTACCACTCCCCTGCATCCCCAGATGCTCATTAACAGGCCAAGTAAAATGTATTTGTATTTCATGGATCGTTAATTGCCATATAAAAACCGGTAAGTTCCCTGTTATCATCATTCATCCCGGATTAGCTGCAGAAATCTTACCGGACCTTTCAGACCGGCATCCAGGTCCTTGATCACGGGTTCGCCTGTAAATCCCCAAAAACTCATCAAACCTTGATCACGGAAAAGAGTCATCTCGTTTTGCACCATGTTCCCGACCCGCACCTTGAGGTTGTTTTCTCCGGCATTCAGATGCTCCGTAACCTCAAAACGGAAGGGAGGCCATAACCTTGAACCCACTTCTTTTCCATTGAGCCATACCTGGACCAGGTAGGATACTTCACCCAGGTCGAGCAAGATCCGTTCAGGAATGCTGTCTATCTCAAAAACAGTGGTATAATCCACATAACCCGAATATTGATGCAAATCCCATTGCAACCATGATTTAAGAGGAGCATAACGCACCCCGTTACAATGAATCCTGACGGCCTCATCAAGTTTTTGGGGATGGGCTTTCAGGTCCATCCCGAGCAATGTAATTTCGCTGTTCTCCGGCACCCTGAGTTCCTCGTTTTCAAACTTCACTTCCCGTCCATCCACCCATGCCTTTATGCTGTCGGATATCCCGGGCAACTCGATAGATGTTGCTCCGGGTGGAAGATGTAACATTATCCACATTTTTTCATCCAGCAGGATCCCGTAATCCGGAAGTTCGGTAACATGCTTCCGGGCATTGGCGATTAGAGGATCAGGAATTTCCGGAGATTGCCAGCCGGCAGGATTGAAACGAGAAGAAAACCAATCCTCCCGGTATGTTTCCCTTTCCAGCCATCCGGGATTGGTCCTGATCGTTTTTCTTGTGGAATCAGCCGTCATCAGGTTACCCTGCAGCATAAAACCGCCAGGGCCCCCTTCATTTCGAACATGGACGGCAATAACATTCTTCCCGGAATCAAGATGGGCCTGCAGGTCATACACATCAATCCGGTCGTAATTACCTGCATTCGGACCCGGGGCTATGCTGTCCCCGTTGACGTACAAATGATGTGAATCATCAGCTGCAATGCTTATCCTGCATGCCAGAGGACTGTCTTTCAGATCGAAGCTGTACCGGTAAAAACGCTCCGAACCGGGATCTTCTATATAGAAAAAGTCTGCAAACCATTCATTTTTCATGTGGATATTTCCCAGTAAGTTCTGGTAGCGCCAGTTAAGCTCCTCACCCTGCCCGTGGAAAACTATACTGTCAACAGGCCGGTCGGAGATATAGGTCCGCACCGTTGACAGTTTGACGGGCTCATCTGTGGGAATGATCATGGACCACAGGGAGTCCCGGTTCACGTCCACCGGTCTGAATAATTCTCCGGGCTTGCCGACCACCGGATTCCTTGCCGGATTGAAAACCAGCCAGAAGGCCTGGTATGGTTCCATATCCAATCTGAGATGAATATCCTTCCCTTTTCTCTCATAAGCAATGCATTGAATCGTCCCCGTTTCACAGTCCCATAATTCAGCACATCCCACCCCTTCACGAAGTTTCAGTTCTATGCTGAAAGGCTCCGGCTCATTACTGGCCACCCAGTAAAAATGAGTGCTGTTCAGCTTTCTGTGGGATATCCTGACATCATGTTTCAGACCGGTAAAATTCACCTGGGGCCTGAACAAACGGTGTATTACCATGGGCAGTGCTTTCTGCCAGTTTTTGTCCCCGGAAAGATCGATAAAGCCGGGGGTTTGATTTATCTGACTCATGTAACGGGCCAGAACGGGATCTCCATCACCCAACTCGACTGAGGCTACCGGCAATTGCCCCAATGCGATCACATAACCGCCTGACCGGGTATATTCAAGGACCTTCCTGGCGTTATCTCTTGAGATCATATACATGGGAGGCAATACCAGCACAGGGAATTGACGACCCTGAATTTCCATGGCCATCCTGTTGGGATCGTAGTTCCATTCTTTATGACCTGCCATTGCCAGGTAATGCTTGTCTGCAATCAGATAGTCTATATTGGCTTCTGTCATGACTTTCATGGCATCGGAATACACCGTGTTGATATGAAGCGCCTCGGGTGACCATTCGCCGGTTTCCCTGTCAGGATCGAAATAACCTTCGGCAAGAGCCCAAATGCTTTCCAGCGGACAATACAACAAAACATCTGCAACCAGTTCGCCTTGCCGGCTGATATAAGCTGCCCGGCGCGCGTAATCGGTCCACAGGTACAGGTAGTTCCAATAAGGATTTTCGGTGTACCAGTCGGCAGGAAACGGAATACTCCAAAGCGCCCTGTTTGTATTGATGCCATGAGGGACGAAATGGTTTACACCCCAGGCAACCAGGGCATCGACCGTTCTCTTCATGTCCAAAGGGGTCTGACCCCACCCGGTGACCCCCATGATCTCCGACATAAAGGGCTTGTTTTCAAATTCGCAAACCGACTGGGTTTCCTTAAAATCATGCACCTTCTGCCCCCTCATCCCGATGGCATCGTTACCGGGCAAAGTGACCCGGCGCTGGCATAACATCAGGTCCCCTACATAAGCGGCCACCCGCATCAGGGATTCTTCCCAAAGGTTGGTGATGTAATACATACCCCGCTCCCCGAGCCAATCCGACAGTTTGCCGATAAAGTTTTCACTGTAGATATCCGAAACTACATGAAACCAATCATAGCGTATTTTAGCATACAAACCTTCATTGTCTTTCTCTGTCAGTAAGGGAAGCATGGGGAGCAACTCCTTTTCCTTCATTTCCCTGAAGCGTACCGGCAGATATTCCGACCAGGCCAGCTTATACCCGAAGTCCCCTTCATTATCCACAAATACACCCGGGATGGAATTACCCATTCGCTCAGGAAAGTGCTCCATATAGGGATAATGGGCCATAGGAATAAACAGATTCATCAGGTCAGGATCCAGGTAATTCACTTCACCCTCAAAGGGCTGGCTGTGGGTATATTCTGTGTAGGAATAAACCATCCAGTTCCCGGCTGGAACATACCATTTAAAGGCCTCACCTTCCCCTATTACCTGCAGGGAAGTAGTTTGAAGTATATCCCCTTCCAATATCCTCCCGGCAACCGTAAATTTTGAAGGGGGTAATTCTATTTGTCTCGGTCCGGTGAACACCTGTTTTTTCCATTTCAGGGACTTACCTTTCAACGATGGATAATTCTCCAGGATCCTGCCTGCAGCCTGCCCGCTCGGCCACATATACTCGTCACAATAGCCCAGGTACATCTCCTGACTTTCTGCCTTTTCCAGGGCGGCCCTGAATGCATCGAACCATTGTTCCGAGAGCCACTGTTCTTTGGGCAACTCAATATTCCTGCCCCACTTGGCCCCGGTGCGTGCATGGACGTAGCCGGGATTCAGTCTTTGCCTTGTCATCTCCTCGGCCATTTTCCTTACCTGGGACCTGTCCAGCGGGGAATCCCAGAACCAGAACGTATGGGGTGCATACCACGAGGGCGGATCCTTGAAGTTCGCGGCCATCTCTTCATGATCAACAGCCTTCTTTCTCCATTCGCTGGTGTATTCCGGTGGTTGGCTGCAACCCTGTACAAGGATAATAGACAGTAACATTAAACTACCACGTATAAACCTGTTCATAATTCAACGAATTGTTGCTGGTTTCTTGCTTTCAGCTGCCAACGACCAGCCGCCAGCAGCCAGTGACTAGTAACAACCTTTACGGTACCAGTAAAACCGGTTCATATCCACTTCCCTGGCCTTTTCAGTGAGTTCCCGGTATTTCTCTGAAAAATAGAAGGGATCGACATCTTTCAATGAAAACGGATGTTCAAAATCATCCTGGTATTCATTAAGTCTGGAGCGCATCATTTCCAGTACTTCCCTGTATTCTTCCTCATATGCAAGATTACTTTGTTCTTCGGGATCCCCGGCAATATTGAAAAGCTGATCCGGATCAAAATAATGGGGATAGCGTTCAAAAGAAGGCTCCACCGATAGCATACCCCGGTTAGCGTAAGCCCGGGTAACTTTTTCTTCCTTCATATTCCGGATCATTTCGGCCGGATAACGTAAAGCAATGTATTTCCAGTCTTTATAAAGAATACCCCGGGTATAACCAAACTCGAAATAGAGATCATCATGAATTGCTGCTGTATCAGCAGGATCCAAAAGAATCCGTGCTGCACTCCGGCCGTCCATATTGGCTTCTCCGGGAAGGTTTCCTCCGGCCAATTCCAGGAAAGTTGGCAACAGGTCGGGGATCATAAACCGAACCCCGGTTTCTGAACCGGCCGGGATATTACCAGGAAACTGCATTACGAAAGGAATATGGACCCCGCCCTGGTAGCAGGTTGCTTTACCGTCGAATCGATTATGATCGGTAGTAAACACCACTGCGGTCCGGTCCGTCGCCTGTATATTATCCAGTTCCTCAAGTACGGCCCCAACCAGGTCATCAGTCCACACGGTACCCGCTGTTTTAAAATCGACCCGATATCCTTTCTCTTCAATCCGGTCGTAGATCGTTGAGCGTTCCGGCATCACGTCTTCCAGGCCTTCAACATATCCGGCCTGGGTAAGATTGATGGGTGACTCGATCGATTCGGTGTGGCAGGGACCGTGATGGGTGGTGATGTTGACTATAAGGAAGAAGGGCTGATCCCGGTCCTTTGCTTCATCCAAAAAGTCTAAGGCTCCCTTTGCATACCATTCCAGGTTATGCACGTTCACCGCCTTCACCGGGTGCCAGTCGTTATTGAACGCGGTTATGGAGGAAGCGTGATCATAGCCTCCTGCTTTGATCATTTCCACCAGGTCCGCCTGGCACTTTTTCAGCTTGGCATCCACCCCGGGATCGGCCGGGTCCGCTTCCGGGTCAAAATCATAGGGACCATAGTCAAAACCCAGGTGCCACTTCCCAACAAATCCGGTGTAATAGCCTTCCCGCTGCAACAATTCTCCCAGGGTTCTTTCCTGTGCCGGATCCAGGTTGGTGTTCCAGGCGATGCTGTAGGCTTCATCAAGGGGATTTTCCTGAATAAAAGTACCGGCCCTGCACCGGCCGGCAAATTTGCCGGTATGAAGGGAATAACGGCTGGGTGTACAAACCGGTGCCGTACAGTAAAATTGATCTGCTGTGATCCCGCTTTCTGCAATCGCGTCAATATGCGGAGAAAGATCCGGCCCCCCTCCGAAACCCCAATAGGAAAAGTCATTGTCATCTGTAAAAAAAAGAATGATATTGGGCTGTTCCGCTTCTCCGTCCGGGGCTTTTCCCTGTTGGCCCAGTGTGCAGGCTGATAGTAGGATCGCGGAAATCAGGACTGGCCCGGAAATGTTCTGCATGTTTTTAATGGATGGATTGAACAAGATCAATATTAGTTATTTCCTTCCAGTTTTGAAAACTCAAGGCGGTTCAGGATACCCTCCTGCCCCGGAGCCGGGATCAGCGCGCCGGGTATTTCCAGTTTCACAGATGCCGGTGCTTCCTCCAATCGGACCGGCTCAAAGCGGGTGGTGTCTTCCCACAAAGCAAAGAGGCTGTCCTTCCCCAGGGTCAATAATAGATCTTTTCGTATATCAGGGCATTGATCGAAAAATGCAGTTACGGCATATTTCCCGGATTCATGGACATGGATCTCATATACCGCGTACGCACCCTGCCGGTCCCAGCCCTTGAGCCTGTCAAAAGTACTTTTTAATCCTTCGGACGTTTCCCGGGGTGCCTTGCCCAATACCGGGCTATGGGTCATTCCGTCCTTCCCGATAAGAAAAACAGGCATCCGGAAGGATCCATCCTCCCGGATTATGGAAGACCACCATGAATAAAGGCTGTCTTTCATCTCCAAAAATTCATCAGGAAATTCATACAACTGATTCTTGTTTTCCCCGGGATCCTTTTCCAGGTCAATAAACACGAATTGATTTACCGGATCGGGCATTCCTTCTGAAGGGCCCGGATTTAAGAGAAGTTTGAAACGCCGGTCCCTGACAGAAATGATCTGGTTTTCCGCTTTCATTTCCAGCTTGTCCGCAGGTCTTACCGGGCGATATTCATCCTTTACCCCATCGGGAGTCCAGGGCTTATCGGTGGGCGGCCAGCCGGGATTTGCATAATTGAAGCTTAATTTGTTCTTTTTCCGGACTTTTCCCCTGATCAGGGATGCGAAACTGCTGCCGTCGAATTCCACCCCCGATGCACCGGGATCAAAGCCGGCCAGTTCCAGTAATGTCGGAGCAATATCACAAATATCGCAAAGCTCATTGATCTTACCCGGGACGGTATGTCCTTTACGATAAACGAATAAGGGGGATTTGACCCCGTTCTCCCATATGTTGCCCTTGTGGCCCCGCAAATCATTTACATACCGTATCTCCCGGTCGGCATCGGTGAGGACATCGTTCAATACGGCCGGCCCATTATCGCTCATGAAGAATACATAAGTGTTTTCGGCCAACGGACTTGTGTCCAGGTAATTGAAAAAGCGGCCCAGGTGATAGTCGCAATGATCGACCATGGCATAAAGGGTAGACAGATTGGCTGATAATCCTTTTTGCAGGTATTTCTGCACCAGGCTGTCGGGTGCGTCCAGGGGCGAATGGCAGGTAAGAAATGACAGATAAGCCAGGAACGGTTGATCCCTGGCCCCTTCAATGAATTCAATGGCCTGGTCCACGATCACCTGGTCGGCCCATACATCATATTGCACAGGCTTTCCGTTCATTAAGCCATCTGAATTTCTGTGCTGGTACAAGCGGGCCATGTAGGCCTCGTCAAATCCCCGCTCCCAGGGATAGTAGCCCGGGGTGTGACCCGAGTGCCACTTGCCCCAAATACCGGTACGGTAACCCTCATCCTTAAGCAAGTTGGCCATGGTCATTTCATCCAGGTTCAGGAAATCCTTTCCTCCATGCACATGAGACACCCCCGTCCGCGGAAAATGGCGACCGGTGAGCAAACTGGCCCGGGTGGGAGCACAAACCGGGTTGACACAGAAGTTGGCAAATTGCCGGGAAGCCCTTGCAAATCGGTCGATATTCGGAGTTTCAACCAGCTCATTGCCATGGACCCCAAGATCGGAATAACCGAGGTCGTCCAGCTGAATAATCACAAAATTGGGTTGAACAGCAGGCTCCTTATCACAGGAGGTTAATGCAGTAAATGCAGTCAATACACTCAAAGGTACCAGACAGGTGGTTCTTTTCATGGTCATACGGTTGTCATGCAGTGGTCATGCAATTGTAAAACAATATATAAAAACCAGCCTGATTTTCCATTTTCCATCTTCCTTCTTACATTTTAAATCTCCACATCTCCACACCTCCACCAATAATATATACTCTTTTTAAATAACCATCCCCCGTAAGGGCTGAAGCCGGCTAATTTGTAAATGAAGTGTACCGGGTACAAAGAAGCACCAGATACCCGACCAACTACTAACTATAACATTTTACGATGAATGCATCTCGGCTTTTCACCCTGCTGGTTGTAATTTCCTTTTCCAATTTTATTTACGCGCAAACCGGGAATGTTCTCTGGGAACAATGGGACAACAAACCTGCTGATTTCACCGAACTGGCCGGCTGGACCGATCCCGATAACAGCCTTCTGCTCTCCAGTCTGGACGGTCCTTCCAACTGGGCAGACAACTATGGCGCGAGGATCAGCGGTTATATCAAAGCGGATACCACCGGTTATTTTACTTTCTACCTGTCTTCCGATGACCAGGGACAGTTCCTGCTAAGTGACGGACTGGATGAGGATAATCTATCCTTGTTGTGCCAGGTGCCCGGCTATTCCAGCTATAAAGAATGGACCAAATATGAAGAACAAAAGTCGGAGCCGGCATATCTCCGGAAAAACGAGTGGTACTATTTTGAAGCCATGTTGATAGAGAACAGCGGCGGGGATCACATTGAAGTTGGATGGACCCGGCCCGGTGAAGAGGTTTCCACCATCACCATTATAGGATCCGCGTACCTTTCACAGGATCCGGTTGTCGATTCCACGGCTACCCTGATCAAAAAATTTGAATTCCGGGATTTGAGCTATCCCCAGTTCACCGACATCGACCCCGGTGCAGGCACCGTTGATATCGATGTACCCTATGGAACCGGCCTGACCGATCTCACTCCCGAAATCACCCTTTCTTATGGTGCAACGGTAAATCCTGGAAGCGAAGTCAGCCAGGATTTCTCAAATCCCGTTGTCTATACGGTAACCGCCCTCAAGGGAAATACGCGGGACTATACAGTCACCGTAACGGAACTTCCCCTGCAAACGGGAAGCTCCATCTCCAATGTCCATCTGGAACCCCTGGACCAGGATGCTGTGGTCCATGAAGGAGAAAAGACCATCAGTTTCTGGTACTACGAAGGATACGATGAATCCCAAACCATAACCTTCGACCTCTCCCTCTACGCTGCAGCGGACATTGCATCAGGCAGCAGTTTTGGATTGGACGCCGTTCCTTCAACCATTAGGGTGACGGCCCAGGATGGCAGTCAGACCGTTTATACCGTTAATGTAAGCGTCCTTAAGGGGATACAGGACTTCCGGGATGATTTCAGCACCAACCAGTATGTTTCCGGCTGGAAAAACACCCCGGCCTATGAATTTTCGCGTAACGCGGCCAACGAGGAACTGGATCTGCAAATGATCCCGGTAAATTGGGCGGATACCCGTTTCAACTTTCCGGATACCCTTAATTTACACCGGTATCCACTGATCCGCTTCAGGTTAAAGACCGATAAGATCATCATTAAAGACGGCCTCAGGTTCAGGCTGATCGATATCAACGGACATAATAACACCCATTGGAAAAACAGGGACCTCGAAACTTACAAGATCACGACCATCAACGAGTTTATTGAGCTGAGTACCGACTTTACAGGCAATATCATTTACAATAATGAAGAGGATGAACTGGACCTGGGGCAAATAACGGCCATGTATTTCGACGTGAACCGGGGCAATACAGCCGATGGGAAAGGAAGCGATGCCTTTATCAATATTGACGACTTCCAGGTGGGTGCTGAAGCCTTACCCAACAACAAGCCCCTTATTGATGCGGTAAAGAATCCTCCTTATATCTATATTGGTGACGGACAGCAAAGCCTTGACCTGACAGGTATTGACGACGGCAACCCGGAAAGGGATGAAAACCTTAACCTGACGGTTCGCAATTCCAACCCGGCTGTGGTCACCATCGACCAGGTCAACTATGACGGCAGTTCTTCAGAAGGAAGCATTCAATACAGTCCTGCCGGCACAAACGGTTTTGCAGAGATCACCGTGGTGGTGCAGGATGACCGGGGAACCGCTTTCTCGGGTGATTCGGATACCGATTCCACCAAATTCATTGTTGAGATCAGGGATCCCGATCCTTCAGCCAACAATATACCCACTTTCGGTTCTCCCGAAGATCCCTGGGTTTACGCGAACACGGGGCAGAATGTCATTATCATACCGCGAGTGGATGACGGAGATGCCGGCAAGGTCCAGGACCTTAGCTTTACCCCAACCTCACAGGATATGGATATGCTTGTTGTGGATTCCGTAGTATATGTACCCGGTGATCACTTGGCCCTGATGTACATTACAGAAAAAGGTCAGGCCGGCCCTGTTTCCATCGATCTTAGCTGCCAGGATGAGGAAGATATCGCCGGGGGAGGTTCCAATATATTCTCTGCCGTTTTTTCTTTAGAAATCAGGAATTTCGATAACCCGGGAGTTCTTTACTACGCGACTGATGTTGCCCACTGGCAGGATATGCCCTATGGTGAAAATCCCGGCATTCAGGAAGGCTCGAAAATTATACTGCCTGCGGCCCAGTCAGACAATACCTGGGACCAGGATTTCTTCTGGGGCGTAATGAAGGGATACCTGACACCTGAGGTTACAGGCGACTATATCTTTGAAACCACCGACCACGAAGGATCATTCCTGTATCTGAGCACGGACATATCTCCTTCCAATATTCCCGGGGAGGCGAATCCGACGGCACAATGGGAGGTTCCCTCCGGTCCCATCGAATTGCAGGCCGGGAAAACCTATTATTTCGAAGCCTACCATAAGGAGATCGTATATGACTATAATTTCAGTATCCTGTGGACCGGTCCCGGAATTGCCAGGCAGGTGATCAGTGGCGAGTACCTGACCGTGGATCTGGATCTGGAGCTTCCGACAAAACCCTTAAATGCCGGTATAACGATACGGGGGACCAACGATGTGATAATCGTCTGGGATGCTGCCTGCGATAACCGGGGGATTTCTGGATATAATGTCTACCCGGAAGGTTATCAGGTAAATGATGAAGTAATCGGCAAGCTTAAGTATAAGGTAACCGGACTGGAACCTGAACATGAATACTCAGTTGCGGTACGCGCCATGGACCGCTTCGGAAATCTTTCCATCCCATCGGATATCCTGACCTTCACCACTTATCCGGAAGATAACCAGCCTCCGACAAAACCTGAAAATCTCAGTCTTGTGAACGTCACCGGGATGGCTATTGAACTGGCATGGGATCCGGCAACAGACGGTGAAACCGAAGTAAGGGGTTATAACATTTACCTGGATGGCGGAATAGAGCCGGTTAATGAAGAGATCATCAATGATACTTCCTATAATATTATTGGACTTACTCAGGAAACTGCTTACAGCATTACCGTTACTTCAGTGGATGTCGCTTACAATGAATCCGTTCCCGGTACGCCCCTCCTGCAAAGCACCTCGAAGTTTGATCCAATGGATAACAGTGACGGGATCAAAAAAGGAAGAGCCTTTGCCCTGCTTGAAACCAGGAGTCATTTTCCAGGTTTTGCATTAAATATCGGTTATGAGCAAAGCAGCCTGGCACGATCCAACAGGGCTTCCCACGCCGGTTTCGAAAACCCGGCCTTTGCCTCGGCCAGTACCAGGGAAAAATTACAGGCCCTTGATAAAGATCGTGCCGACAACATGATATACAACATCGAAACAACGGATATTTACCGGGGGAATCATTCTGTTGAATTACAGGGTAGCAACGGGGCCTGGTTCAGGAACCAGTTCAAATCCATCGTTAACAAGAAATACGATTACTTTGCACGCTTCGCCATGAAGAAAGGGGATGATTTCGACGGCTCCGTGAAGGTCAAGGTGTACGGCCAGTATGTCACCGTCCTGACCGAGCAGAGCTTCACGCCGGAAGAAGACTGGAAAGAATTTGTCCTGCCTTTTTCTACAGACTATGACGGCGGTAACGGTAACTGGAGAATTGATTTCACTATCCAGGGAAGCGGCGGAACCTTTTATCTTGATAACGTGGAATTCCATAATGCCGATTTCTACGACTCTACGGCTACGACCAGCAAGATCAAGGAGATCCTCGAAGAATTCAGTCCATCGGGAATTCGCTGGGGCGGTATCGGTGCCAATTACAAAGAACTGGCCCATTGCACCGGGCCCGACCCGGATGTTACGCTCAGTTATGCAGATTTCATGGCCCTGGCCAATCATGTGAATGCCTGGGGCCTTTTCTCCCTGGGCGTAGGTGAAGGAAAGGATTGGTACACAGAACCCGCTACCTCCGCTCATTTCCTTGAATACCTGGGCGGACCGGAAGGTACGGCCTGGGGAGCTGTTAGAGCTTCTGAAGGCTATGATAATCTCCTGGCTGAAAGTCCGGGCGTCGTACTCGAATACGGAAATGAAGTATGGGGTTTCGGCAGTCATGGATGCGGGAACTTTACCGGCATGACCCAGTATGCCGCATGGGCCAGCGGTGTGATCAGCGAACACGTGCTCACCTCACCCTATTATGATGAGCAGAAGATCTTCACCTCACTCAGCGGAAGGAACCCGGATCCTCCGTCAAGTTACGGGGTTAACCGGGATGTATTCAAAGGAGATGACGGAAGCGCGGACTGGGTTTCCATTTCCGGCTACATGGGCGGGAACCTGAATTACGATCCCGACGTACCCACGGGAGATTCTGAACTGGAATATCACCAGGATAGCTACAGGGTCACGCGTGATAAACTGAGAGGGATTCCCGAGACCATGAAACAGATGTTCGAGCAATCCGCGAGAAGACTCCCCATGTACATGTATGAGGGGAACATGACCAAGGATGTTTATAATGGCAGGCTGGGACAAGCGGTTAGTTTTATCGATTATTATACAAGCGTATGCAGGGCAGGCGTTACGATACCGGTTCTGTTTCATCTGACGGGTGGTCAGTGGCGGTTGATCGAGGACCGTATCGATTTCAAGAAACTGCCCATGTACAACATGGCAGGCCTGATGAACAAATACTGTAAAGGGAGCATGTTATCTTCGGGTTTCACCTCTTCTGAACAACTTACGGTCGGGGACAATCCGATCGGATTGTCCTCAGTGGGTGTGCATACCTTTACGAACGATACGGTCTTCACAGTAGTTCTGTTTGGAAGGGATTTTGAGAATGATTTTGTCGTTCAGCTGGATATTCCGGATGGCATTGGTGCAGGCAACACCGCTAAAATATTCACCCTTAGCGGGGAAAGTTTCAGTACCAAGGATCACACCATAACGGAAGAAACCCTGACAGGTTTTGGAGACAGTTTGATCGTGAATGTACCCAAATACAGCATGGTACTGATCACCTTCAGGTGTGACGACCAGGAACTGGAAGCCGGTCTTGGCGACTATGAATACACAAAAGTCAGCAACATCACGGCCACCACCGAATCAGGCAACCATTTTATCGATACGGATAAAGGCTACCTGAAGCTCATCGCCCTGGTGGAACCTGAAGATGCATTGTATAAAGGTGTATCCTGGTCCTTGGTTCAGAATGATGTCAATGCGGTCATCAATTTCGTTGAGCGCCTGCTTGCATCCGGGGAAAGTGACGGGAACGGCACCCTTATCGTCCGGGCCACGGCCAGGGATGGTTCAGGGGTTTACGACGACCTGGAAGTGACGATCACCAACCAGGTAAGTACAGGTATCGAGGACCGGGATGCCATGGTTCCTTCGGTTTATCCTGTACCTGCCAAGGACAGGCTTTATCTGAGTCTGCCCGGCAACCGGGGTTCAGATATTGAGATATTCGACATGAACGGTCGAAGCATGCTGAAAAGGGAAATACATGCAGAAGATCATCAGCTGGATATTTCAAATTATAAAGAGGGGATCTATTTCATCAGGATCAGTCACAATAAGGAACTGATCATGTTGCGATTCGTGAAGGAATAATAAAGGCTTTACCAGCGGTACTTGTAATATTCCACATCAGGGTGGATATCCGGCTCAGCCAGGTATGCCACCCTTTTTGTTATTGCTTCCCGTTCTTCTTCCGTAAGTCCGGCAAAACTCCTGACGTGTGCAATCCTTTCTTTTAATTGCTCCAGGTTGTCGAAACCGGCAATAAGGGTACTGACTGGAAGGGACAATACAAAATGATGTAATTCCCTCATGCTCAGCTTCCCGGATTTCACAGCAGTTTGGATAAGCTCGCCGTTGGCGGCGGTTTTCATGGCCAGGATCCCCATATTCTTTTGGATCAGAGCAGGCATGATCTCTTTTATGAAACTATGATTACTGGGATCCAAAACATTGACGGGCATTTGACAGGTCTGTAACACATCGGTGATCTCCAGCATGCGCTTGTGTGCCGAGAGTTCACGGTGACCGGAAAAGCCAATGTGTCTTACCTTACCTTCTTCACGGGCCTTGAGCAGGTATTCGAGTACCCCGTTCTCAATACGGTGATCCACATCACCTGCATCCGATACGGAATGGATCTGCCAGAGGTCCAGGTAATCCGTTTTCATTCTCCTCAGGGAGCCTTCCAAATGTTCCCGGGCCGTCCTGGCATCTCTTGCACGGGTTTTGGTCATCAGGTAAGCCACATCCCTGTATTTCGGGGTCAGAATTTTTCCATAAAGTTCTTCGCTTCTTCCTCCGGAATAAGACTCCGCGGTATCGAAAAACCGTACCCCTTGCTCGAGTGCATATTCCAGGGCCTCCTGGGCATCCCTGTCAGAAAACTTCGCCCGCGTGTGAAATCCGCCCAATCCGAAGATGGTTACTTTTTCACCTGTATTTCCCAATATACGCGTGGGCATAAGCTCTCCCAGCCTGTCTCTTGTTCCGGTTGTCAACCCGGTCATCCCGGCAAGCAGGCTGGCGGGTATACTCAGCAATGCTGCACTGCCTGTAAGTCTGTATAAGAAATCCCTTCTCTTCATTATTTTTCCATATTGCAGGGTAAACAAGTTATAAATGCGAATTGTTTAAAGGAGCATCCAAATGTTAAGACGTATTCAGATATGAATACTAGGTGACCGTATTTCGCCGGGAGGAAAAAAGCAAATATTCTTTTCCACTGATGACCTTCCTTATTCTTTCTGCGGTGGTATAAAGTTCCCGGTAGGTATTGTATAAGGGGGCAATGCCCAGCCGGAGAATATCGGGAGCCCTGAAGTCGGCGATAATTTTCAAGCCTTCCTTGTCCCCTTTGATCATTGCCTGTGCGATGCGATAAGCCTCCGGATGCCTAAGCGCCAGGTGGGAGCCCCGGTAGCCGGGGTCCGCCGGGGAAGCCAACGATATCCCCAGGTCTTCCAGTTGTTCCTTAACCAGAAAGCGTAAATACTCGGTGAGCTGCACAGACTGTTCCCGTATAAGATCAAGGCCGGCCTCCAGGATCATATCCAGGCCCGGTTCAACGGCGCGCATGGAAAGCACCGGGGGGGTACCTACCTGAAAACGGTTTATATTTCCGGCCGGCTGGTAACGGAGCTTGAAATCAAATGGATCTCCTGATGAGAACCAGCCCCGGACCGGGTTGACAAGCCGTTCCTGAAGGTCTTTACGCACGTATAGATAAGCAGGGGCACCCGGTCCGCCATTCAGGTATTTGTAGGTGCATCCCACGGCCAGGTCGGCACGGCAGGAATTCAGCTTCACCGGGGTGATCCCGGCCGAATGGCTCAGATCCCACAACACCAGGCTGCCATGCCTGTGTGCTTCACGGGTGATCTTTTCGATATCGTATTGGTAGGCAGATTTAAAACAGACGTGGCTGAGGCATACCAGGGCGGTGTGTTCATCGACAGAATCCAGGATCCTGTCAACATCCGGAATGAGTCCGTCCCCCGAAGCTACAGTCACGAGTTCCGCTTCCGGCCTGACCTTTTCCGTGATCCCCTGAAGGATATACAGGTCCGAAGGAAAATTGGTATCATCGGTGAGGATCCGGTTCCGCCCTTGCTGATAATCAAGAGCTGCAAAGGCCAGCTTATACAAATTGGTGGAAGTGGCTTCCGTAACCACCACCTCATCGGGACCGGCCCCGATGATGAGTGCCAGTTTTTCACCCAGGCGGTGCGGAAGATCATACCAGTTCCGGTTCCAGCTGGTGATCAGTGCCGACCCCCATTCCTCGTCCACTGTCTTTTTCAAAAGATCACGGGTTTTCAGGGGAAGCCGGCCCAGGGAATTTCCATCCAGGTAGATCAAACGGTCATCGGGAATGTAGAAAGCATCCCTGTATGTTCTCAGAGGATTTTCTTCATCCAGTGACCGGGCATATTTCTCACCCTGCCGGAATGCCCTTTTCATGATCCTTTCTTTCCGGCAAAGATGGAAAAATCCTGCATCAGACCATAATCCAGAACATCATAGTCCAGCCCCGCCGGTTGTTGCTCCGGTGCATATTTAAAACTCCAGGGTGTTACAATGCCCCTCCGTTGCACGTTGTGGTGGGGGCCCAGGATATTTTTCAGGCTTCCGTAAACTTCAACGGTCAGAACCATGTCTTGTCCTGATTTGAACGGGCCGGGAATTTCAAGACTGTAAGGGGGTGACTGGATGATCCCCGCCTCTTCTCCATTGAGCAGGACCCGGGCTACGGTTCCCTTCCATTCTTCCAGCTTCACCTTAAGATAATCTGCTTCCCGGTCCAGTACCAGGTCTTTCCGATAGGCTACCTTATCCGAATAAAAGGGGTAACCCTGTTCCTTCCATGAACCCGTTGACAATTCATCATCCGGGACTACGATCCATCCTTCCTTATCAGGAACAAGGCGAAAGGAACCGGTGATGAACACCGGGGCGATCTCGGCATAGATGGACATGGGCCGTATCCCGTAACTGATGGTATTGGCACCCGGTTTAACCTGGTCACGGATATCATATACCCCGAAGGAAGGATCCAGGTACCACCGGTCGGGTTCGGATTCTATAACCGCTCCGTTGATCCGGACCGTGAAAAGCCCGGGCCGTTCGACCACGGCATGGAGTTTTTCAGCCTGAAAATCTTCGGCAAGCCGAAATGAAAAATCCAGGCGGTAGCCGCTGCCTGTAGAAAAGGTATCCCGGTCCACTATCCTGGTTTTGTATTGCACCGAGGAGACCCAGGGATTCTCGCCGAATCCGTGTTCCTGCCAGATCTTCTGACCTGCTTTGTAGAAAAAATGACGGCCCATGTCCTTGCCGCCCATATACAGTTCACAATAATCCAGCACCAGAATATTGTCCTCCTTCCGGGTAATTTCGAGCTCGCCCTCTGGCCGAAAAATTCTATAATCCGGCATCTCTTTTACAGGATATTCCCGGGCTGTTTTCTCATTTGCGAGGTATAAAAGTAAACTGCCTGACGGGGGGATTGTGTAGTGAACTTCCTTTTGCTGTTTATTCCCTGTAAAGGGATACTGCCTGATCGTACCTTCCATGGCATCCAGCTCCAGTATGGATGTAGCACCCGTAAAGAAGGAACCTTCCATGGTCTGGTCGCCTGAAGAATTGACCAGGAAGAGCAGTTCTCCGTCTTCGAGCTGCCTTCTGTGATGGTAAAAGCGGTATTCAGGCTCTTCGCCGGTAACAACGCGGATCGTTGTGGGAAGCATCAGTTCGATCTCCTGTTGATCCGGCAGGTCCTTTTCACTGGTGCACAGACTGCCGTACTGCTCTATGAGCCCGGCCGGTTTTGATGATGATTCACCGTCTACCCGGTCCGGGACGCCTGCAAACGAGAGCAGTTTCCCTCCTTCTTCCAGAAACTGGCCGAGCAGGTTTACCGTATGTTCGTCCAGACTTTCCACACCCGGGGGAAGAGCGACGGTCCTGTAGGATCGCCCGCCCACTGTAAAACGTCCGTCCCGGACCGATCCATGCTCGCGGAAGATGTTTTCGCATCCCAGGTCATATTCCACATGATATCGTTCCAGCTCCTCCAGGAAGGCTTCAAAGCGTTCTCCGAGTTCATCCATACGGGTATTCTCCCTGCCGGGAACATAATACATCCATGCAGTTGTGGTAGGCTCGATAACCAATACGTCATGATGCATGCTGCCGGAGGAAAGCACCAGGGATAATCGCGCGAAATAATCATTCTGATAAGAATAGACTTCCCACCATGGATCATGACGGGAAAAGGATTGTGGAAAATCATGCTTCCGGTCACCCAGGATACTCTCATAAGAGAGATGCTGGTTCATGAGATTAACACCCTGGGAATATTCCCAGTCCCCGTTCCGTTTGAGATCCTTAAAGCTTATCTCCCAACCGGCACCCCCGTAGGTTTCGCTCAGGGTTCTGGGCCGGTTCAACTGGTTGGCCACCGACTGCAGTTCCTTGCCGGCACGGGTATTCCCGAACTGGTCGGGCCGGCCGGTCCAGGTATTGAACAGCATATCTATACCGGGTACCTGGTGCCAGGCGTACATGGCCATGTTGTCCCCACCGTGCTCCGGATTGGGCCAGCCGTGCTCCCAGTAATGACCGGTCCACAAAAGCCCTTTTGATTCCGTATATTCCCACCAGGGTTTGGACCAGCGCTCTATAAACAGTTCTAAAAGAACCGTGTAATAGTTGTGACGGACCTTTTTCCATTCACCCGTCTCTTCAAGAAGATAAGGCAGGTTATCCTGCAGTTCGTATCCCCAGCGTTCCGAAAAATAATCAAAGAGATCAGGGGTATAACGAAGGGATTTGTTCAGGGGAGGCCTGATATTGGGTTCATCCGTGAAGATCCCGGGAACCTGCCGGCCGAACTGTCCTCCAATATGTTCTTCATAGCCTTCCATGGTAAGCTCGATAAATTTTTCCGTAACCCCGGGCTTAATGAGGTCGACATAGGAAAAACCACCGTACCACTTCGGGTTCCTTCCACTGTCCCTGTAATCGACCCGGTGGAACATAAGAAAATCTCCCTCTTTCCCCATGAATTCATCCTGCAGGCTTGTGATGTTCTGCCAGGTCCCGTCTTCCTGCTTGTGGAATACAAACATCAGCTTCCGGGTATCTTCAAACTGAAATTTTTCCCGGTAAGTGGCCAGAAGCCCCTGTCCCTCGCTTACAGCCTCCGGCATTTCAGCAGGCACATGTCCGCCGCCAAAACCGCTGGGAAAGGAATTCTCATCATAAAGCCACACAAAGAGGCCCAGCTCTTTACCTTTTTCCACCGAATAGGCCACCAGTTCGTGCCATTCTTCGGACAGATATTCGGTGATCAGTCCGTAACGGGGATGGATGAATACGCCACCAAAGCCTTTTTCCTTATAATCTTCAAGATGCCGGTCGATCTTTTCCTTGCTCATCCTGTAATTCCAGACCCAGAAAGGAGCCGCACGAAAAGCAGCGGGCGGATCAACAAAATGCTTTTCAATCTCCTCAAAGGAAGTGAAATGAGTGTTGTAATCAATTCGTTCCTTTTCTTTGTTGCATGAAGAAAGGAACACGATTAAAACAATATGTGAAATCAATATTTTATTCATGGCTATAAATTTTACGATCCGCAATCCGCAATTACCTGGCCTTCCTTCCGTTCACCCAAAGCTCTTTTCCTGCAAGCGCTCCTTTGGGTTCCACGATGTATTCCACACCGGGGGGTATTTCGCACTGCACCACTAATTTATCCTTGTCCCGATGCCAGGATACCCGGATCTCACCTTTGGGGTGGGGCACCGTTCCCGAGGCCCAGCTTATTCCCTCCGCTCGCGGAGCGATCCTGACTCTTTCGGGTTCTGTAAAATCCGGGTAACCTAAGTCGACTCCCAGGATATAAGAGGACATGACAAAGGTGGGCCCACCGCTCCAGGCATGACTAAGGGTGCCCTGTCCCCCGTCCCTGCCGTCACCGAAGTTTTCCCACGCGGTATCATTGTATTTCAGGATCATGGGGGACCAGTATTTCCGGATGAAATCCTCTGCAATACCGGTATAACCCAGCTTGCACAGGGCACTTAAAATATAAAATCCCCCGTAGGGAGTTGCCCGTCTTTGACGGTCCCGATCCCCGATATCGACCAGGGTACGTTCAAAATACACCCTGAGCCTTTTATCCTGTTCCGGCGTGGAGATACCCCACAACACGGGCCAGGCACTCGATATGGGATAGTGATGATCGATCTGCTTCCCGTCTTTGAAACCATCGTGAAAAGCACCGGCCTTTTCATCCCAGCACAGCACCTGTATTCGTTCTTCCAGTTCCGTTGCTTTCTCCCGAAGTTCATCCCTGTCGCCATGCTTCCCCAGGCGGTCCGCCACATAGGCCAGGGAACGGAAGGAACGGGCGATCAGGGCCTGCATGCTTGTCAGCAGGGCATTCTTGTCGATCCCGGTCCATTCTATAAAGGCCCTGCCATGCCCATACAATCCGTTCTCCTGCTTACTGTCTTCAAGACGATCCAGCATAATTTTGTATCCCGGGTAATATTCGCGGGCGAATTTCAGGTCGCCGGTGCGGTTGATCACCCAGGCATAGGCTTCAAGGGTCAACAGGGGATAATCCGACATATGATTGACGCTGGCATATACCTGCTCAGTTTCCGGGATCATCAAATCCCTGTACATATCCGCTAAGATGGTAATGCTTTTTTTCATGAGCCGGCTGTCGCCGCTGCCGGCCAGTGTAATTGCATATTCCGGTAAAGCATCCCCGGCATACAATCCTCTTTCCCGGAAGGGGGTGTCGGTATAGGAATCTTCGGCACAAACCCTGAGGGTCCTCCATCCCAGCTCCCATATTTCTTTGAACATGGGATCGGAGCAACGAAATGTTCCTTTCTTGTCAAAGGGATAGATCTGGGACACCATACCCGTCCTCATGATCGTTACCGGTCCGCTGTGCCGGCTGATGTTCAGTTGTATAAACCGTGCCCCGTAAGGTTTAAAGCTTTCGAACCGGTTCTTTCCGCCCCTGGCAATATGGCGGACCCCCGTGTACAATCCCGCCCGTTTAAGGATGTAGGGGCGGTTGCCCAGGGTATCTTCCGCAAATCCCAGGTCAAAGACCGTTCCCCGGGGTGCTTCGTAATCTATGAACAGCCTTCCCAGGGTTTTTTGACCCATGTCAAAAACGAAAGCGGCAGGAAAAGTATCCTCAACCTGCAGTCCGGTTACCCGGTGGGTCTGGGAAGGCAGTTCTTCTTCGAAACAGGACCACGCTATCTCCCATGCCGGATTGCCGGCGGTTTTGCCCCGTTCCTTCCCGGTCCATCGGGCAGATAAGTCGGGAAGATCCCCGGGATCCTCAAAGGGCAGGGGCAATTGTCTTACCGAATCTTCCTCTGCAGCCAAAAAAGGACCCGCTGTTTTAAAGATATAGGGCGAGCTTTCTTCCTTACCGGCCGATACGATCAATCCTTTATCCCGGGGCAAAGCCACATAAAACTCCCAGCTGGCCCAAACCACATCGTACTTGATGAAGAAGAAATTCCATCCTCTTTTCAGTTCCAGCATGATATCATTTCGATTGGGTTTACCGGGTTCGATCCCCACGCCCTGTATCGGTCCTTTCCCGTTCAACCAGAATTCACCCCACCACATTCCTGCTTTAACATTCTGTCTTTTGGGAGAATAGATATAGGTATAGGCAAAAACTCTTTTATTGGCCGTGAATTCCTGCCGGGTGCGATCTTTGGTCTTGACCCTGAACGAATACAGCTCTTCATCAGTACTGAGCTTATATTTTCCGGTCAGGTAAAGCGGCAGCCGTTCATTTTGGGTCAGGTGGGGTATCTGCCTGGGTAAGAGGGATCCCCAGTGATCCTGTCCCGGAACGGGGATCACTTTTTTCCACAGGTCAAGATCAGACCGGGGATCGTAGAGGCTTGCCGGGTCTTTTCTTGCATCATGGATCTCCACGGCCCCGGTGGCGAAGGACATCTTGGGTGCCTGCCGGTCGTATGCATTCAGTTCCACGCATTTCCAGTTTCCCGGTGTGGAAAGATCGAAGCTGCGGCCGGTGGGTGTGCTGACTTCCCCCCAGGCGATAAAACCACCCCTGCTCAGCGGCAACTGGAAGGTATTCATCCCGTTGGACAGGGCCTTTACCGTAATGCAATTTTTACCTCGCTGCAGGTAGGGAGCAATATTATAACTGTCGTACTCGGGATGCTCGGGATAACCCCGGGAGGGACCGAAATTGATGAAGTGACCGTTCACGATCAGATGGTAGCGTGAATCTGCAAACAAATGGATCTCCGCATTTTTTATCAGGCTATCCTGCAATTGGAAATCATAGCGGAACAGGGCGTAATCGTTCCTTTCAAGTCCCGTGCTATCGTGCCAGACAAACAGTGCATCCGTATACGGGGCCGGCCGGTCACATGCAATTGCGAATGACAGTATGAGTAGGGTAAAAATGGATCCAATCTGTTTCATAAGACTCATAATTAAAGATTACTGATTTCGAATTTCGGATTTTACACGTATAGGATCGGCGGCTTAATTTAGTTAATTTTAACACAATTCTAAAGATCCTCCAATGAAACCGACTATCCTCCTTCTTAACAAAATGAACAAACAATCCAACTGTATTTTGTGGATGTTATTCCTGTTATTATCTTCCCTGGCCCGGGGGCAGGCCGGGCAGGTTGGCCTTTCACCTTCAGAAGACTCCCGGTATTACCAGCCCTTGGAACAGGTCTCCGTTTATTTCCCTGCAGATCACGGCCTGAAAGTATTTGACGCGGACGGCAATATGTATCATCATTCCGGTACATCAGGGGACACGGAATTTACGGTCGGCGGTGCACTGGGCCGGCACCGCTGGGAGCTGTATGCACCGGACGGCAAGCTGGACGGGACAGGGATATTTGATGTCGACTGCCATACAGACATCAGGGATGCAGCCGGTACCTACAGTGAATACCTGGATATCCTGTACTGGTCGATGGTCAAGAATTGGGGAGAAAGCGGCATTGAACGGATCAACGGGAAGTTCTATAAACATTTCGTTCGCTGGTTGCGGGATCACGTTCACACCATGAAGGGAATGAAATATTTTTACGGCGACCTGCAGTCGGGGATCGGTCTTTATGCCGACACCCAGCGGGAAGACGGCATGATCTGGGACAATGTATATCGCAGGACGCCGCCTTACAATCACTGGCAGTACCGTTTCAGCTACGGCGATTTTATCAGGGTACTGGAAGACGGATATTACGAGATGAAGCGGATCCCCGTTGAAAACGATGTGGAATATCTCTTCCTGGAAGGGATCTATTATACCTGGAAAGCCACCGGCGATGATGCCTGGATGAGATCCATGCTGGATCCTGCACGGGAAGCCGTTCATTACAGTCTTACGGACCCTTACCGCTGGTCGAGAAAATACGGCTTGCTGAAGCGCGGATTTACCATAGATACCTGGGATTTTCAATCTTCCATCGATGTTGCCCGTACCGGAGATCCCATGGTGGTCCGGTTGGATACCACCAAATTCGGCATTATGTTCGGCGACAATACCGGTATGGCCAGGAGCCTGGAATACCTTGCAGAAATGCTGGAACATGCAGGTTTCTCGGAAGAAGCCTATAATTACCAACTGGAAGCCACCAAACTCAGGGAACGCTTGAATACCCTCTCCTGGCAGGGGGAATTCTATAAGCATCATGTGCCGGAAGATCCGTCCTTTAAGCGTGACCTGGGAGTGGACCCGGACAGCCAGGTTACCCTTTCCAATGCATATTCCATTAACAGGAACATCGGCCATGTCAAGGCTAAGGCCATCATACAAACCTACATGCGGATCAGGGAGGAGATGCCCGAAAGTTCACCCGGGGAATGGTATACCTGTTATCCTCCTTTTGAGAGAGGATTCGGGGATCATAACCAGAAATGGGACTATATGAATGGCGGTGTGACCACCATCGTTGCCGGGGAGCTGGCTCACGGGGCCTTCGAACACGGCTTTGAAGATTACGGGGTGGATATCCTGAACAGGACCCTGGAGCTTTCCAGGAAAACACAGGATTATCTTCACTGTACCTATAAAGGGGCGATCGAACCGGAACCTTTAAGAAGCTTTACCCCCCTACCCCTGGATAAGGTAGCCAATGCCGATCTTAAGGGTACGGGAGCAGAAGGGGTGCCGGGCTGGACCGGAGAAGGTATCAACGACCTGCGTAACTTTCCAACCGGAAGCCAGACTTTCGGGGACATTCCCTTTGAGATCGCGGATCCTGCCCTGAATGGCAGAAGAGCGGTTCTGGCCATTTCGGGAGCGGAAGGCTATAAGAACACCGAGCGTCTCCCGGTGAACAAAAAGGCGGCTTCTGTATATGTTTTGCATGCCATCGGGCATGGCTCGGTCGCGGGCAAACTGGTTCTGGAATACCAGGACGGGGAACGCTTCATTGATGTGATCCATGGTTCCAAGATCTCCAACTGGTGGTATCCCAGTGCCCCTTCCGGTCGTGGTGATCTGAATACAATAGTGGCCTGGAGGGGTGAGAATGCCATTACGAAGAATGTGGGAGCGGTTATTTACGGACTGAACAATCCGCACCCGGAAAAAGAGATCCGTTCCATTTATTTTGAAGGAATGAACAACCCGACCAGGTGGATGGTCCTGGGTATAACCCTTTCGGATACCCCGGTATACTTCAGGCCCGGTATCGTTTCCTTCGGCATTCCTGACAATTGGGGTGCGGCTGCCCTGGTATATGCCCTCGTTGAAGGTCTGGCCGGAGTCAAAAACGAAGGGACCTGCTTTGATAAGGTAAAGGTATCCCCCCGATGGAGCGCTGCGGGGACGAACAAGGCGGATGTAAGCATCAAATATCCTGCCCGCGGGGGTTATGTCAGCTACCATTACGAAATGCAGGAGAACAAACTTCTGATGAATATCACAGGTAACTTTAACGAGTGTACCCTGGAATGCCTGCTTGAAGATGATCAGGTCCCGGAACAGGTAAAGGTCAACGATAAAGAAGTACCGGTAAAGCTCCGTTCAATTGAAGATTCCCGGTATATCCTGATACCGGTCAAGGACGGCGGGACGCAGTTCATTGAAGCTCATTTTTAGCATCCCGTGCCATGAAAGACAATCGTCGTAATTTCATTAAAAAACTCAGCTTAATGGGGGGCGCCGGATTCCTGGCCACCCCGGCCGCCAGGGCACTAATAATCCAGGAAAACCTGCTTCCCTTTGAATCGGGGCTCTTCCGGCTCATCAACCGCCAAAAGAGGGATTTCTACGGACCCCTCGACACCGTCGAGCTGGAATCGGACAAGACGCTTGAGTTCCGGGTCCTGGACGGGCAAGGCAGAATGTACCATAAGTCTGAAAACACCACCCGGTGGAAATTTACGGTCGCGGGTTCATTGGGAAACCAGCTGCTTATCGGCCTGGACCGAAGGGGGCGCTTGCAGGATCTGATGCTCATCCCGGTAAATACCCACACCTTTATTGAAGACGAACACGGGGAATACAGGGATATCCTGGCCATGCTCCACCGGACCATGCACTCGACTGATTATGGCAACGGCAGGCGGGTTTACTTCAACGGTAAATACTATAATTATTTCTCCTCATGGTTCCAGGATCATTATTATATAATGAAGGGTCAGCGCTATTTCTACCCGGAATGGAAGAGCGGTGTGGACCTTTATGCCGATGCCCAGCGGGAGGATGGCATGATTCACGATAACTATAAGCATCCCTATACAGATAAAGGCGCATGGAGTCAGCGCTTCGATTACGGGAACTTCGTCTATGTACCCGAGGATCCCCTCTCGGATCATATTTTCGTCAGGGTCCCTGTTGAGAATATGGCTGAATTCACCTTCCTGGAAGCTATTTACGAGGTCTGGCGCCTCACCGGGGACGACGAATGGATGAAGGGAAAACTGGACCGCGCACTGAAAGCATTGCATTACAGCACCCGCGATCCATACCGCTGGTCGGAGGAATACCGGCTCCTGAAAAGGGCCTATACCATAGATATCTGGGATTTTCAGGTTAGGGAAGATATGGAAAAAGCAGGCAACGATACCATGGTTGCCAAACTGGGCATCACCCCTTTCGGGATCATGTACGGGGATAATGTCCGCATGGCCGCAGGTTGTAAGTATCTTGCTGCAATGTTAACCGCGGCCGGCTGGCTGGAAGAAGCTGCAGAAGTTGCCGAAACCGGCAGAGGCATCAAGGAAAGAATTGATGCCCTCTCCTGGAACGGTGAGTTTTACAGGCACCGGGTCCCTATTGAACCGGAAGACAGGGATCTGGGTGTGGATGAAACCAAACAGGTAACCCTCTCGAACGGCTGGGCCCTGAGCGCTGAACTGGAACATGATAAGTCGGTTGCCATCATCAAAACCTACCAGCGGATAAGAAAAGAAATGCCCGGAAGTTCTCCGGGGGAATGGTATTGCTGTTACCCGCCCTTTGAAAGGGGATTTACCGCCGGGAAGTGGCAATACATGAACGGGGGGGTCACCCCCATCCTCGCGGGTGAACTGATCCACGGGGCTTTCGAACATGGTTTTGAGGATTATGCCATCGATATCCTCAAGCGGCTGTATAAGCTTTCCGCAAGGTCTTCCTACATCCTGCAGGGCTGCTACCGGGGCAAAATGCCCGGGCCGCCCGAACGCTCCTTCCGGGAACTCGATATCCTGAAGCATGTGAATGTCGACCTGGAAGACGGGAATGAAAAGGTGCCCGGCTGGATGCAGGAAGCCGGCAACGACATGAAGAATTTCCCCTTAGGAGAACGGGAATACCATGGCATCCCTTTCAGGGTGATCGATCCTGCCCAAAATGACCGCGGAGCGGTGATCGGCATCTCCGGCAGAAAGGGCTATACCAACCGGGTAAGCATCCCGGTAGGGCAGAAAGCAGCTTCCGTGTACTTCCTGCATACCCAGCCCTGGGGCAACGTTGCGGGTCATGTCGAGCTCATCTACGCGGATGGGGAAAAACACATTCAGCATATCGGCAAACCGGGGATATTCAGCAGCAACGGCGAGATCGGTCCCTGGTGGTTCCCGTCGGTCCCCTACCCCCGCAAAGGCATGCCGCATACCATGGTAGCCTGGACCGGCGACAATGAACGGTGCATCAACATAGGATGCTATGTCTTCGGGATGAACCATCCCCATCCCGGTAAAAGCATTAAGGAGATCCGGTTCACGGGTATGCAGGATGAATCGACCTGGATGATCATGGGAATTACGCTTTGTGATAAACCCGTTTTCTTTATGCCCAATTTTATTTCCACCATACCCCGGCACTGGGCCGCAGCGGAGGTTACCTTCGGCCTGATGGAAGGTCTGGTGGGCATTAAAAATACAGGAAAAGCCTTTGATGAAGCGGAACTGAACCTTCGCTGGCAACCTGCAGGAGTGAACCGGGTACAGGCCTGTGCCAAATATGAAGCTTCCGGGGGTTATTTGCAGTATCGATACCGCTTTGATCCCGGTACAAAGGACCTGGAATGCAGTTTCACGGGGCAGGCGGAACTGACCCGGGTAAGGATCTATATCCCGGGGACCCTGGCACCCGAACGTTTGTTGCTGAATGGCAGGGAAATTGAGTTTGAGATTGAAAAAGTTGAGAATTCAAGATATTTAGTCGCCGAAGTTGCAGGCACCGGCCCCCACCGGCTCAAACTGCATTTTGCACAGATGATTGGGGAATAAGCGGGTTGCTGGTCTATGTTGTGTTGAAACATTGAGACATAGAGACATCGAGACTTTGAGACATAGAGACATCGAGACTTTGAGACATAGAGACATCGAGACTTTGAGAC
>CAYQQR010000011.1:68762-91993 GCA_964420035.1 uncultured Bacteroidaceae bacterium
ATAGAGACATAGAGACAGATAACTTAAGAGCCTGAGAGCGGAAGAGCTGCAGGGCTGTCATACAATGGTCATACGATTGTCATACGGTTGTCATGCAGTTGTTCTGAACCGCAAAGGGCGCAAAGAAGGCGCAAAGAACGCAAGGAAGAAATTCGAAACCCGAAACGAAACCCGAAACGAAATCCGAAATTCTAATTTTCCAAACGCACACTGTGATCCTTGCGTTTGAAACATTCTGATTTAGAATTTCGTATTTTATCCTGTAGCCCCTAATGCGTAACTCGAAACGCGTAACAATTGTAAGCCTTCGGCGAACTGCATCTTGACCGGGTCATTGGGAGCTTTTAGCAACAAACCAGGGGTCAGTAGCCAGCAGCCAACTACAAAATGCGTCCCGAAGATACATCGGTAGAATATTATCAAAAAAAGAACCTCGTAGAGCTTCAGTAATGGTAGAAGAAAACAAACCTACAAGAAAGCGCCCACCTGCACACCTTTGTTAATTGCACTGCAGCTTCCTTTGGGCGCAATGATTCCAGGCATATAATAATTTTGACTTTCGTTTGCGATATGCTACATTTTGTGTAGTTTTAGGCAAATGAAATGAAAAAATGCAAAATCATCACACATATAATTATCTGATTGATTACCTGAATGAGGTTCAGTCAAAAGGTAGATATTCAATAACACTTGATGAATTACAGGGTAAATTTCAGGTTTCCAAAAAAGCTCTATTACAAAACATTTACCGTCTAAAATCAAAAAACAGAATTGCACAGATCCGCCAGGAATTCTACGCGATCATACCGCCTCAATATTCACATCAGGGGATACTTCCGCCAACATTATTTATTGATGATTTAATGAAATCATTGAACAAAGAGTATTATGTTGCACTTTTTTCAGCAGCTGCATTGCATGGTGCTGCTCATCAACAACCCATGGAATTCCAAGTCATTACAAAACCAAATGCATTGCGTAACATCAGTAACCCTAAATTAGTAGTCAGATTTTATACAAAAACAGAGTGGAATAAGGAGAACATTTCAAAGAAAAAAACGGATGCAGGATTCATCAATGTTTCTTCCCCCGAACTCACAGGATTTGATCTTATTTATTATCATAAGGCAATTGGTGGAATAAATCGTATGCTGCCCGTTCTAGAAGAATTATCGGAAGAAATGAAACCGGACCACATTCAAAAAGTAGCTAAAGAGCAAAAAACAGCTACCATTCAACGGCTGGGTTATGTTTTAAAAGAAATCGGGATGGATAGTTTGGCTGAAGCGATCAGTCAGGAACTTAAAAACAGAATAGGGTATAAGAAAATTCCATTATCGTTGATGCATAAGAAAAAAACCGGACCGGTTGATCAAAGATGGAAAATTATCATGAACAACAAACTTGAGTATTAATGGTTCCCAGAAGGTACATTCAGGAATGGAAAGAATTCACGCGTTGGACCGATAATGCGCAAGTAGAACAGGACCTTGTAATTGAGCGAGCCTTATCACAAATATTCTCCGATGGTTTTTTAAGTACCCAACTGGCTTTCAGAGGTGGAACAGCACTACATAAGCTGTATCTTCAACCAACGGTCCGGTATTCTGAAGATATAGATTTGGTACAGGTTAAACCAGAAAAAATCAAAAATACCATCAGTGCAATCCGACAACAACTCTCATTCCTCGGCAAACCAAGCATCAGACAAAAGAAAAATAATAACACACTTATATTTCGTTTTGAATCTGAAATTCCTCCCGTCATCAAGCTCAGACTAAAAATTGAAATTAATTGTCGGGAACATTTTAGTGTTTTGGGATACACTGTATTGGATCACAAAATCGAGAACGGATGGTTTCGGGCCAACTATAAAATCATTTCCTACGAACCAGAAGAGTTATTGGGTACAAAGTTAAGGGCACTCTATCAGAGAAAAAAAGGACGAGATCTTTTTGATATTTATTATACCTTGATAAATATTGATCTGGACATTGATAAGGTACTCAAATGTTATAACGAATACATAGCATTCTCAGTAGCGACACCACCAACAAAGAACCAATATATCAGAAACCTGGAACAAAAAATCAACGATCCGGATTTTACCGGGGATATGCAAGGGCTTCTGCGACCAGCTGTATATTATAATGAACATATAGCGTACAAAACAATAATGAAAGATATTATTAGCAAATTATAAGAACAGCAATATTGATAGAAAATACTGGCAGTAGTGAAAAACCGCCTGCGGCGGTAGTGAAAAGCCCCGGTGCCCGGGGCGGTGAAAATCTGCCTTCGGCAGAAGAATTATTCTCCGTAGGAGATATATTATTGTAGCATGGCATTACATATTAATCTATAGTTCCCCGTGCGCCTACGCTGAAGCTTTGGCGTAAGCGTAAGGGGATACATAATTTCTGGTTGCTGGGAACTGGTTTCTTGTCACTGGTTATTGGTAGTTTGATGCAATAAACCAGGGGTCAGTAGCCAGCAGCCAACTACAAAATGCGTCCCGAAGATACATCGGTAGAATATTATCAAAAAAAGAACCTCGTAGAGGTTCAGTAATGGTAGAAGAAAATAAACCTACAAGAAAGCGCCCACCTGCACACCTTTTTTAATTGCACTGCAGTTTCCTTTGGGCGCAATGGCAGCATACCATATATAAGTGAAAAACCGCCTGCGGAATAACCGTTTAAAACCCTCCGGGTAGTTTAAATTCGCTGCGCAAAGGTTGAAATTTGCCTTCGGCAAAGGAGCCTGGCCCCATTATTGGGCGAAGCCCAAAAGCGAGCTGAAGCTCAACAACCTTAAAACCCTAAATCATAAAACCCTGGAACAATTTATGTATCCCCTACAGGGAACCCATATTATTTGTGATCCTTGTGCTACAATTATGTATGCCCTGCGGGCAAAACACATGGAATAATCTTATATGCATTGGCCGTAGGCCATACATAATTGTAGCACCAGAACACACCATATCCAGCGGCCCGGTTTCCAACGTAATGAAAACATATGTGGTAAGACGGGCCGCAAGGGAAATAATCCAGGCTAATCCATAATCCCCCTTAATTGGGCGGAGCCCAAAAGCGGGAGGGCCCGGCAAAAATTGCGAGCCGGAGCGGGAGTGAATTGGGGCTCCGGCTTAGGTAGCCGTAATACCGAAGCCGAAAAGAGCCCCAAGAGCGCGTGGAAGCTTAATTTTTGCCTAGATCTTTGGTTCTTTGCATCATGGCAAAGAACAAAAAGGAATTTTTCGAACGAACTGCATGTTGCGTCCACAGTGAAGCAAAGCTTATTTGCCAGGGTATGGCAGGTGGCCGGCCTCTGGTTTCTGGTCACTTGCTGCTTGTTGCTGGTCGTTGGTAGCCAGAAACCAAAAACAACCGCGAGACAATTGCATGACAACCTCTTGATCTCTTAATCCCTTAATTCCTGTTTCCCATCTCCGGGACCGGTTCGTGGTTGTCAATAAAATCCTTAATTTTAATGCATCAGCCCAACTAAAAATCCAAACCCATGACATCACGTCTTTACCTATATTCTTTTTTTGTTCTGTTTATCAGCCTTTTGATTTCATGTTCTAAAAAACCTTTTAATCCTCCCGGGGATCTGACGGTGGAAATGAGGGAGAATCCCCTGGGGATCGATACCGAGATCCCCCGTTTTTCCTGGAAGCTCAGCGATACCGCTATAGGTGCCCGGCAAAGCGCTTATCAGATCCTCGTCGCCAGCTCGGAAAAACTGCTGAAGGACAGAAAAGCGGATATATGGAACAGCGGTAAGGTGGAATCGGACCGCTCCGTTTTCGTTGAATATGAAGGTACGCCTCTTGAATCCGCAACAAAATACTACTGGAAGGTCAGGTTGTGGAACCAGTACAGTAAAGAAACTTCCTGGAGCCAGCCTGCATGGTTTGAAACGGCCTATCTTAACGATGATGACTGGAAAGCAGCCTGGATCGCCATGGAACCCCGGGAAGACAGTATACTGGAGACCATCACTCCCCGATCGGTGATGATGCGGAAGGATTTTGAGGTGGAGGGTGAAATCGAAAGAGCAAGGGTTTATGCCACCGGACTGGGCAATTATTATCTTATGCTGAACGGACAGCGTGTGGGAAAAGACCTGCTTACACCGGGCTGGACCGATTATCCTACCAGGGTACAATACCAGGTCTATGATATTACCGATATGCTCCATCAGGGATCCAATGCCATCGGTGCCGTGCTGGGCAACATGTGGTACAGCAGCGGCCTGGGCTGGAAGGGAGGCAGCGCTTACAGCCGCGGACCCCTCCTCTTCAATGCACAGATCAGTCTATGGTATTCCGACGGCACCTTCATGCAGCTCTTCACGGCACCCGACTGGAAAGCCCATGAAAGTCCCATTATAGAAAACACCCTTTACCATGGAGAAAGCTATGATGCACGCCTGGAACAGGAAGGCTGGGATCAGCCGGGGTTCGATGATTCTTCCTGGCACCATGTGAACGGGGTGGATCCCCCCACAGAAAAACTGGTGGCCCAGCAGGGACCGCCCATACGTAAAACACAGGAACTCGTGCCGGATAGCATTTACCAAACGGAACAGGGAAGCTGGGTATTTGACCTGGGGCAAAACATGGTCGGATGGGCCCGTCTGAAAGTGCAGGAAAAAGCGGGTACCCGCGTAGAAATGAAATTCGCGGAGCTCCTGCATGAAGACGGGACCGCGGCCCAGGAAAACCTGAGGTCGGCCGAGGCCACCGATTTGTATATCTGTAAAGGCGACAGCCTGGAGATCTGGGAACCCTCCTTTACCTACCATGGATTCAGATATGTAGAAGTTTCTGGCTTAACCCGGTCACCCACCGAAGAGCTCCTGACCGGCATCGTCATCCATTCGGCAGCTCCCTTCACGGGTGAATTTTATTCTTCCGATGAGATCCTGAACGGATTCTGGCAAAACACATTCTGGGGCCAGCGGGGGAACATGCATTCGGTACCCACCGATTGTCCGCAAAGGGACGAAAGACTGGGCTGGATGGGTGATGCCCAGGTCTTTGCACCCACTTCATGTTACAACATGGATATGGCTCTTTTTTATGAGAAATGGCTCAGGGACATGACCGACTGCCAGCATGAATCCGGGTATGTATATGATGTCAATCCCGCCATCGTGGTCAGCGGTCCGGCCAAACCCGGCTGGGGCGATGCCGTGGCGGTGGTTCCCTGGGTCGTGTACCGGTGGTATGGAGACAAACGCATCCTGGAGGAAAATTACGAGGGGATCAGGGCCTGGGTGGAATATATGCGCGGTGAAAGCGAGGACTATATCTATACCTGGGGCGATGACGACTGGGGTGGGTACGGTGACTGGATAGCCGTGGTGGAATCTCCCAGGGATCCCATTGCATCGGCGTATTATTATTACAGCACCAAACTGCTTTCCAAAATGGCAGGCGTTCTTGGAAAGACTGAAGATCAACAGGAGTACGGGGATCTCAGCGAAAAGATCAGGAAGGCGTTCAATTACGAGTACTTTGATGCCATCTCCAGGCAGTATGAAGGAAACACACAAACGGCCAACCTGCTCCCGCTGGTATTCGGGATCACGCCTGAGGAGGACCGGGATTCCGTGGCAGCCAATATAGCCGGGGATGTTATAGAACGAGGCCACCATCCTTCGACCGGATTCCTCGGAACGCCTTATTTGCTGCCTGTCATGAGTGATTTCGGGTACCACCGGGATGCCTATAAAACAGCCGTTCAAACGGAATATCCATCCTGGGGCTATATGCTCAAGCAGGGTGCGACTACCGTATGGGAACTCTGGAACAGCGATAAGGAACCTCCGGAACAAATGAACTCCAGGAATCATTTCTGCCTGGGTTCCGTGGTAGAATGGTATTACAGTCACCTGGCCGGCATAAGGCCCGACCCGGAACAGCCGGGTTTTAAACACAGCATTATTCATCCCATGCCTGCCCGGGGGCTGGATCGTGCCGGGGCAAAATTCCGGACGCACTATGGCTTGCTTTCCTCCGATTGGAAACAAAACGGAGACAGGTTTAAACTGCATGTAAAGGTTCCTGCCAATACTCATGCAACAGTTATTCTCCCTGTAAAAGATGACACCAGCATCTGGATGAATTTTGCCAGGATCTATCCTGAATCGGATTGCAGTGCTTCCTGGTTCAAAGAGCCCCGGGTAGAGAATGACAGGATCTTTATAGAAATACCTGCCGGAACCTTTGATTTTGAACTGCGCTGAGTGATGAAGCAAAACAGAAGAACATTCTTATTAAGGTCCGGGGCCGCGGCTGTGATCCTGGGCACCGGCCCTTTTTCTCTCGCATCCTGCGGCAGTGAAAAAAAAAATCCCCTGGAACGAAAGATCAAGGTACACTGCCTGGCCTCAGGGGCGGTCCTTGAACCTTACCGTGTGGTGTTCGATGCCTTAAAGGATTCAGGACTCAGGATGCAGGTCAGGGAAAGTGACCTGGAAGGGGCCCTGGACAAAAAACCGGATCTTGCCCTGGTGCTGAGTCCGGCACAAACCCGCGGCACCATCATCAGTATGCTTTTGGAAAAGGGTATACAGGTGATCACAAACCTTCCGGTTGGCAGCGGTTACTATGAATACGACCTGATTCAGGGAGCACTGAATAAAAAAAACCTCAGGATCAGCTGCCTGAACCCGCTACGATACCTGGATGATTTCATCGATTTTCGCAAGAGCCTGCAAAAGGAAAAACACCATATCACCCGGGTAAAAGTCGGGATCACACCGGGGGCCGGTCTTTTCCCCTGGGACAAGGAGCCCCAGGGATATCTTGGAAATACAGGATATGTAAACGACCTGCTTCGCTGGCTTTTTGCCCGGGCAACAACCAAGGTAGAGGTCTTGCAAGACAAGGTGAGTCCGGGTGCGATATTTGCACGCACCCAACATGAAGATCTGACGGTCTCCTATCATGCTCCCGAAGATGTCAACAGTTTTTCAATGCTTATGGAGCATCCCGGGGGAGCGTTCCGGTTCGGACCATGGAGCGTCGTTAAGGACCTGAAAGAAGATCCCGGTCCATGGCTGCTGCCGATGCACCGGAACCTGTCCGATGCATTGATCGCTATTTTATACGGACTGGAACCGGAGACCGGGATGCTTGCCGGAATGGATGCCGTATCCCTGAACCATCATGCCGAACGTTCGGTTGAATCAGGCCGTGCAGAAGATATGATCATTAAAAGTCATGGAGTATGAGCGAAACCTTACCGTTATACGGCCTGGACAGGACAGAAAAAGATCCCCTGGCGGTGGGGAAGAAGATAGCCGCCAGGATCATGCAGGATCACCGGAAATACGCCAGTTATACCACCGATCTGCAGCTGGAAGCATTGCTTTATTTCTACGATGCAACACAGGTTGAGGAATACCTGGACCACGTGTTGAAAGTCTGGCAATTCAGGGAAGAAAAAAATGCAGACCGTTTGAACCTGAACCTGTTGTTCACCTGTTTTCATTTTGAAACCTACCTGCGTACAGGGGATGAAAAATACCTGGAAGGCTTTCTTGAGGGTGCCGACCGCTTCATGAATGAATGGCCAAGAAATCACGAAGGCATTCTGATCATGAAACAACATCCGGAACAGGAAAGAATGCTGCTGGATATGCTGCAGGGTTTCACGGTATTCATGGCCCGGGCGGGCTGGCTCAGCGACGACGAAAAATACTTCCGGGAATGCATCCGTCAGTACCGGCTTTACAGAAAAAAACTACGCAATTCCTCTACCGGCTTATGGCACCAGGGCAACAATTGGACCGGGACCCCGGAAGAAGTTTCACCGGGACACTGGAACCGGGCACAGGGATGGCTGATACGCGGATTGGTGGATTGCCTGGATTACCTTCCGGACAGTTCCCCTTACTGGATAGAGGTTTGGGAAATGCTCCTCGACCTTGTTTTCTACCTTAAAAAATACCAGGATGCAAACGGCATGTGGCACCAGCTTACCGACCGGCAGGATGCTTATCCCGAGACCAGCGGATCAGCCATGTTCGTCCATTATATCTGGAAAGCCATTCACCGCGACTGGCTGGATGAGGTCAAATACAAACCGATGGTAACCAGGGGCCTGGATGCCCTGTTGGGTTTTGTCCATTCCGACGGAACGGTGAGCAACACCTCCCTGGGGACAGGACCCTTACCGGATGCAGAGGGTTACCTGCACAGACCTGCCATCCCGGACGATCCCCACGGGACGGCCACCATGCTTATGGCCTGTGCCATACCGCATACTGCTAAAAGACCCGGCGACAAAACCTAGTTTTATATATTTTTCTATTACATTAGTATCCGGCATTGGATCAAAATCATAAATCATTTAAAATGAAAAAAATCGTTCTTCTCGTTATTGGATTGGCACTCGTACTGTCAGCATGCAAACAGGATAAAGTCCTGCAAGGTATCGAACCCCCGCCCAGGGCAGAGGTTAAGATGGTGGCGGATACCATTCACGGGATTGTTATTGAAGATCCTTACCGCTACATGGAAGATATCAATGATTCTGCCGTGCTGAAATGGATGAAGGCCCAGAATGAATATACCCGGAAGGTCCTTTCCCGTATACCTGTCCGGGAAGAGATCCACGCGAGGGTCAAAGAACTTGAAGAAGCGATACCCGCCACGTTAAGCGGTTTGCAGATCCGTGGAGACCGGCTTTTCTATCTTAAGGAAACCAAAGAGGACGAAGTGGCTAAATTGTATTACCGGGACGGTTTGAAAGGTGACGAGTTTCTTCTGGTTGATCCCATGAGCATGATGGAAGGAGAGACCAGTTATTCTATTAATTATTTTGAACCCGCCAACCAGGGCGATAAGATCGCTTTCGGGATATCCCCTGCCGGATCTGAAAATGCGGTAATGTATTTCATGGATATCGCCACAAAAGAAATATACGAGGAAAGTATCGACAGGGCCCAGTTCGGATCCCCGTCCTGGAATGATGCAGGAACGGCTTTGACCTATAACAGGTTGCAAAAACTTAAGCCGGGGCAATCTCCCCAGGAAATATACCTTAACAGTGAAGTCTGGTATCACGTTTTAGGTACTGACCCGGCTACGGATGTTCTGTTATTTTCGAATAAAAATAATCCCGATCTCGGGCTGATCGAATCGGATTTCCCGGTTTGCTTCTTTCAAAAAGACCTGCCCTACATTTTCGGAGCCGTCATCCATGGTGTAGAAAACAACTTCACTCTTTTCCGTGCACCCTTCGAGGGTCGTCTGGAAAAGATAGAGTGGATAAAATTATTCGGTAAAGAGGATAAGATCACCGGTTTTGACATTTTTGAGGATCAGATATATTTCCTGACCTATAAAAATGCCCCCCGGTATAAACTGGCCAGTACCGGTTTTGAGAATCCGGACTTCGAAAATGCCGAGGTATTGATACCGGAAAGCAAGGCCATCCTCAATAGCTTTACCATAGCAAAAGATGCCCTGTATGTTGAAGCCATGGAAGGTGGATTGGGTAAAATCCTGCGTGTCTCATGGAGCGGTGAATTGGAACCTGAAGAACTGGAACTGCCTGTTAAGGGTGCGGTCGGTCTGGCTGCTGCCGATCATGATGTTCCCGGATTGATATTCACCCTTCGGTCCTGGACACGTGCCTATGCCTATTATCGTTTCGATCCGGTCGACCGGAAAGTGATCAAAACCGGCATAAAACCTGAAGGGCCTTTTGATTCACCAGAGAATATCGTATCTGAGGAAGTACTGGTTGAATCTCATGACGGAGTTGAAGTTCCTATGTCTATCATTTACCGGAGCGATCTGAAAAGGAACGGACAAGCACCCACCCTCTTAAGGGCCTACGGATCCTATGGCATCTCCATTGAACCCAGCTTCAATCCCTCTATGCTGGCCTGGCTGGAACGGGATGGTATCTATGCCGTAGCCCATGTAAGGGGAGGAGGAGAATATGGGGATGAATGGCACCGTAGCGGTCAGAAAAAGAACAAGCCCAATACCTGGAAAGATTTTATTGCCTGTGCCCGGTACCTTATCGATGAAGAATATACCTCCAGCGATCATATCTCGGGCATGGGTGGCAGTGCAGGCGGCATTACCGTGGGGATGGCCATGACCGAAAAACCGGACCTTTTCCAGGCCATCGTATCCCTGGTGGGCTCTTCCAATCCAACCCGGGCAGAAGCCATGCCGGGCGGACCGGCCAATTATCCTGAATTCGGGGATCCCAGGATCAGGGAGGAATTCGTCGCCCTCCATACAATGGACGCCTATCAGCATGTGGAAGACGGGGTCGTCTATCCTGCAGTATTGCTTACGGCAGGCATTAACGATCCCAGGGTGGTTGCCTGGATGCCTGCCAAGATGGCAGCCCGCCTGCAGGCCGCCAATGCCGGGGATAATCCCATTTTATTGCGGGTAGATTTTGAAGCTGGCCATGGCATAGGCAGTACAAAAAGCCAGGAGATCGAAGAAATGACGGATATCTTCTCTTTTCTCTTCTGGCAACTGGAATGAGGTTCCTGGGTTCCTGGGTTCTTATGTTTATGTGGAAAAACCATTAATGACGAATACTTCTAAAGCGATTAAGGTGCCCAAGGCGGGGATGTACCTGTTGGGTGCACTCAGGATTGTTATCGGGTGGCACTTACTTCACGAAGGACTAAGCAAACTGGGGGATCCCACCTGGACTGCTGCAGGCTATCTGAACAATTCAAGGGGGATCTTTGCCGGTATCTTTCAATCCCTGGCCGCCAATCCCGGAGTTGTTGAAATAATCGATTTTCTGAATATCTGGGGACTGATCCTGATCGGGTTGGGCCTTTTCCTTGGCTTTCTTACGAAAATCGCCCAGTATACCGGTATGGTATTGCTGGCCCTCTACTATCTCTCCAACCCTCCCTTTGTAGGTAACCCGGGTTACGGAATGGAGGGACAGTACCTCTTCGTGGACAAAAATCTTGTCGAGTTCACTGCCTTGCTGGTCCTTTCCTTCTTTCCAACAGGAAAGTTCCTGGGCATTGACGGATTGATCAGGGTGTTGCGCGGGAAGATCCCGGACCTGCATGTCATCAGCGGAGCGGAAAAATCAGGACTCAAAGCTTCGGAAAGCAGACCGGAAGAGGTGGCATCCCTGAAAAGACGCGAGGTCCTGAAACACCTGGCCACCCTGCCCATCCTGGGCGGCTTTGCCTTTGCCTACCTGAAAAAAAGGCAATGGCAGAGCGTGGAAGAAGCTACCCTGGTGGATGCCCTGTCCGGTGCCAGTGTGAAGAAATTTGAGTTCCCGGTGCTGGATGAATTGAAAGGAACCCTGCCCAAGGGCAGGATCAAGGACAAAGAGTTCAGTAAACTGATCCTGGGCGGAAACCTCCTGAATGGATGGGCCCATTCCCGGGACCTTATCTATGTTTCCTCACTGGTACGCGCCTATCATACCAGGGAGCGGATCTTCAGCACCATGGCCTTCGCTGAAAAATGCGGCGTCGACACGGTCCTGACCCACCCGGTACTGGCCACCCTCATCAATCAGTACTGGGACCAGGGTATGGGCAATATACAGTTCATTTCCGACTGTACAGGACTCACTTATGAGAACGGTCCGCAGGCCATGCCTTTCAACGAATACCTCGACCTGATCCAAACAGCTATCGACAAGGGGGCAACAGCCTGCTATATACAAGGAGAGACAGCCGACTATTATTTTGAGAACGGACTCTATGATGAGGTGGCAAAGGCCATGGACCTGATCCGGGATGCAAAGATACCCGTCGGTATCGGTGCCCACCGTATCGAAACCATAAAAAAAGCGGTGGAACTGGGATTTGAAGTGGACTTCTGGATGAAAACCCTGCACCACCAGGAATACTGGTCGGCAAAACACGAAACCTGGAACGACAATAAGTATTGTTTCAATACAAAAGAAACAATACAATTCATGGAAAAACTGCCGGAACCCTGGATAGCCTTCAAGGTTCTGGCTGCCGGGGCCATACACCCCGGGGAGGCATTCCGTTTTGCTTATGAAAACGGTGCCGACTTCGTCTGCGCCGGTATGTACGATTTTCAAATGGTAGAAGATGTAAATATCGCGCTCAACAATCTCGGTGAGGATCTTCCAAGATCCAGGCCGTGGAGAGCGTGATTTGGATTCAGGGATTCAGCCTGCCTGCCGGCAGTCAGGGATTCAGAATGATAATTACGGATTATGGATTGCTGATTAAGTATGAAGAACGCACATGAGTGTGATAATTAGCAATTCGTAATCCGTAATCCATAATCCGTAATCAGCAATCTGTAATTTATATTGATATGAAACTAATACATTCTCTGTTCCTTTTGTTCATGGCCGGGAGTTTAATTCTGGCACAGGAAGCGGATTCCAGGAAATTGATCATACGGGGGGATGATATGGGTTCATCCCATGCGGCTAATTTAGCCTGCATCGATGCCTACAACGAGGGTATCATGACCACGGTAGAACTCATGGTCCCCTGCCCCTGGTTCCCCGAAGCGGTGAATCTGCTGCAGGAACATCCCGGTCTGGACATCGGGATCCACCTGGTACTAACCAGTGAATGGGAAAACTATAAATGGAGGCCCGTTAGTTGCGCACCCAGCCTGGTGGATGATGCAGGCTATTTCTTTCCCATGATATGGGCCAATGACCGCTTCCCCCCGGAAAGGGCCCTCAGGGAACAGGACTGGAAGATCGAAGAGATCGAACAGGAATTCAGGGCCCAGATCGAACTTGCACTCGATAACCTTCCCTATGTCAGTCACCTGACTTGCCACATGGGATGCTACAACTGGGATCCGCGGGTGGAGGAAGTCTATTTCAGGCTTGCCATTGAATACGGATTGGATATCCGGCTGGAGGAATACGGCGTCGAAAAACTGCCCCTGGAACACAAGGGCAATGACCTTGAGAGCCGTGTTACGAATTTTATGGAAGCCCTGGAAAAAATGGAAAAGGGCAAAACCTACCTTTACGTAGAGCATCCCGCCCTTGATGTGCCGGAGATGAATGCTATTGGACATAGCGGGTATTATGGTGTAGCTGCCGACCGGGACCTGGTTGCCCGGGTCTGGACCGACCCCCGGGTAATGCAGAAGATTGTAGACCTGGATATAGAATTGATTGGTTATAAAGATCTGGTGGAATAGTTTTTTTAAAAGGACTACAGACGACGGACCAAAGACCACGGTCAGTCTATGCCTGAATGTGAAAATCGGGCGATTGGAAGACCGGGCCCGGGGATATTATTACCCGGGCCTTGCCGCTTTGCTTAAAGGCCAAAGGATCAAAGGAACGGCCATGCTCAAAAAGTGCCTCTCTGCTGATCCTGGTTTTATTGAAGCCAAAATAATTCTGAACAGCATTTAAATCATTGATCATGAAAAAACTTATCTTGTTCTTCGTGCTTCTTTCGGTTATTCAATTAATGCTTGCCCAACATGGTGCCGGTCCCTGCATACAGGGCACCATCCTGGAAGGATTGCAAATAGAGAGCAAAATTCTTGAAGAGAGGGTGAATTATGCCGTATACCTGCCTCCCGGCTATGAAAGTAATGAGCGGTATTACCCCGTGGTTTATTTATTGCACGGCTACACCGATGATGAGTCTGCCTGGATACAATTCGGGGAGATCCGGGAAGCGGCCGACCGGGCCATCGCGAGCCGTGAGATCGCACCCATGATCATCGTGATGCCCGATGCCGGGGTAACCTGGTACGTGAACGATTACAAAGGCGATAAACCTTATGAAGAATTTATATTCCGGGAATTCATTCCCGCGGTGGAAAAAGAATTCCGGATTAGGGCCGAAAAAGAATTCCGCGGGGTGGCAGGCCTGTCCATGGGCGGCTATGGCAGCCTGGTCTGGAGCCTCCGGCACCCGGACATCTTCTCCTCCTGCGCGGCATTCAGCGCGGGGATAAGAACCGACAGGGAAATTGTTGAAATGGATCGCCGCGGACTCCTGAACTTTGAATCGGTCTATGGACCCATTGACAACGGAAAATTGCCTGGGCACTGGCACCCGTATTCCGTCTTGCACCTGGTTGCAAACAAATCCCCGGATGAAATAAAAAAGGTACGCTATTATATCGATTGCGGGGACGATGATTTCCTGTACCGGGGCAATACGGAATTGCATATGCTGATGCGCGACCGGAACATTCCGCACGAATACAGGGTCCGGAACGGGGCCCATAACTGGACCTACTGGAGGGATAACATCACTGCCGGACTGGCATTTATCTCGCGGTCTTTCCACAGATAATAAATAGGCATAAGTGTTTTCACCGACTTAATTGTATTCTTTATAAACAGTCCTTTTTTTTAACCTTCCGGGATGAACTCCGTAAGAATAAATTGTATTTTTCAAAATTTTAAATTAGCCGGACAACTACTTAACTATCAGAAGAGATGAATTTTATAGCAAAGCTTGAAGTACTCAAGCGAAAAATATCAAAAAGCAGGATTTCAGGTAAGGTCCTTTTCATCGGACTGGGAATCCTTTCAACGATCTGGTTCCTGGTAAGGGTGATCCCAAAACCCACCCGGGCGGGCTATCCGTGTATGCGGGTAGCAGCACCTTTCATGTCGAGTTTCGTGATCTGGCTGCTTTCCATCGGAGCCACGACCCTGATCTTCAAAAAAATGCAATCCGGTTTTCGCAAGCTGAAAACCGTTCCGGTATTGTTGTTGCTGGTGGCAGGTATTATTGCGGGTCTGGTTTCAACTGCCGGTATACAGAAAAGATCGGAAGCAGCCGTCCTGGATTCGGAAGCCTATGAAGTCAACCAGCCCATGGGAACTGCCAGGGGAGTGAATCCCGGCCGGGTTGTCTGGATATGGAACCCCGATGCAACCGATGAAAATTGTACTCACGACCACAACGATCCCTCCAGGGGTGAAGACGGATACTTTCTTCCCAAAAATACCGACCAGGCCACTGTCGATGACATGGTGGATGAAGCCATCACCCAATTGATCGGAACAGCGTCCGTGAGCACCGCCTGGGACAGCATTTTTACCTATTTTAACAGGAACAATGGAAAAGGTAATGCAGGTTATCAAACGGATGAAACCATTTTCATAAAGATTAATATGGGCTCCGGTGGCTGGGCCAAAGACAACGGGGACCTGTCCATCATCAAGCAGGACTGGGCCTATTCCACCATTGAATCGACACCCCAGGGGGTTCTTGCCATCCTGAGGCATCTGGTGGATAGCCTGGGGGTACCCCAGGAGAATATTTACGTTGGGGACCCCATCGCCCATCTCTTTAAATACTGTTATGATCACCTGAGTGCCGAATATCCGGATGTAAAGTATTTCGATAAGGATCGCGACGACCTGGGAAGGACCATGACCGCAGGGAAGACCGGCGATGTCATCATACTTTCCGACAAGGGGGTGGAAATGCCGGATGCGGTTGCTTACAAACTCTACCAGGAATTTTATGATGCCGATTACCTGATCAACATGACGGCTTTGAAGGCCCACGTGAGAGCAGGGGTCACCCTAATCGGCAAGAATCATTTCGGAAGCCACGACCGTGCCTCGGCAGAGGATATGCATCCAGGATTGGTTGCCATTTCTGAAAGCGGAGATAATCCTACCCGTACCGCTTACGGAATATACCGTGTTTTGGTGGATATGCTGGGGCATGAACACCTGGGAGGCAAAACGGTCCTGAATTTTATTGATGGTTTATGGGGCGCACCCAAGGAAGTTATTGCCGATCCGGTTCACTGGCTCATGGATCCCTTTAACGGCGATTTTCCCAGCTCTATTTTCGTTTCACAGGATCCCGTGGCACTGGAGTCGGTATGTTTCGACTTTCTCAGGACCGAAGCCGGTTTGAATACCGCATTCGGGAACCGTCCGTTATGGGGCGGTGTGGACGACCACATGGAACAGGCCGCCGATCCTGCCAAATGGCCGGAAAAACTCAGCGATAATTCCGATTTCGCGGGATACGATCCGGAAGGGGACGGCACCTACCTGACCAGCCTGGGTGTTTATGAACACTGGAACAGTGCCGGTAAAAAACAATATTCCAGGAACCTGGGTTACGGCTATGGCATTGAGCTCGTCGCACCGGGACTGGTCAACAACCTGCCCAGGGCGAAAAAGACTTTGAACAGGCATCATCTGAATGCCAATACGCGCAAGATCATGCTGATCCAGGATGTAGCTTCGTATTTTATTGATCCGGACGGAGATGAACTGATTGTTACGGTCACCGGCACCAGCAAAGCCGATGTGATCGCCACGATGGAAAGCGGGAATCTCTATGTGAATACCAGTAATTCTTTCACGGGTAATGCCGATATCAGCATTGAAGTGAGCGACGGCACCGATGCCGCTGAATTTGTCATACCGGTAGCCTATGAAGCAGAAAACGTGGTTAATGCTCCCAGGGCAGAAACCTTACCAAGCTTTGACGGTATGGACGATGATGCAGTATGGTCCAGGGCCAAATGGCACTACATCGACCAGGTCTGGATCAATTACGGCACGGATTATCCGCCCGGTGATTTCACGGGCCGGTACAAGATCGCCTGGTCGGAAAGCGAGAACCTGGTCTATTTCTTTGCCGAGACTACCGATGACGTCTATCAGGACGGGTATGTCTACAATGAAAACCCCAGTACGGGAGGCGGATATCCCAATTACGACATCCTGGAGATATTCCTGGACGAGGACAAGTCGGGCGGTTTGCACGTATTCGACGGAACCGGCACGGTTGGCGACAACTGGGGTACGAATGCCGAAAATGCATTCTCCTATCATATTGCCGTGAATTATCCTGCTGACGGTGAAACAGAAAGCAATTTTGTGGTTTGTGACATTGCCGGGACCAACTGGGGCTGGCCCGATCAGACCATCCCGAATTACGCCGGTCATTTCAACGACTTTATCGTTCGCCGGGACGGCAACACCATCCGCTGGGAGTTCTCCCTGAAGATCTATTCGGATGCCTATGATCACGGTTCGCCTGAAGATTCCCGGGTAAGCCTGTCCGAAAGTAAATCCATGGGCTTCGCCATGGCATACTGCGATGACGATGACGGCGGGGACCGGGATCATTTCTTCGGCACAGACTATGTGCCTGAGGCCAACTACAACGATCATTGGAAGCAGGCTGACAGCTACGGGACCCTGAATCTATCAACCGCTGCGGTGAATCACCCGCCCGAGCTGATAGAGCCTCTGGTTGATATAGTTATTGATCACAATGAAGTGGAGGTCGTAGTCGTCGAAAACCTCAACACCATATTTTCCGATCCCGACGAGGATGTTTTGAGCTTTACGGTGAACAGCGATAATCCCGGTCTGACCGCAAATATTGTTAACGACACCGCATTGGTCATCATGGGAGAGGCCGGATTTACAGGATCGGCAACCGTCACGGTTGAAGCCAGTGATGGTGAAGAATCCAAAACGGATCAATTCACGGTAACCAGGAATCCGGTTGGATTGGATACCCGGAAAGCAAACCAGGCCCTGACGATCTATCCGAACCCGGTGGGCCGTGTCATGCAGATCGATATCAACAACAATGACGAAGGTCCCGTTTATATTGAAATATATGACGCTTCAGGCAGGAGGATGCATTCCGGGCAGAGGATGAAATATTCGGGAAAGATGCATTACAACCTGGATCTGTCTGAAATGCAGCGAGGGTTATATATCCTGAAGGTGAAACAGGGGACCCGTCGATATTCAAGGAAATTCATCAAGAATTAGGTCTTGCAAAAAAAAGGCCGCAGCTACGGCCTTTTTTTATTATTTTTACCTTTTTTCTATAAAGAAGCTTAACCATTATCATGGATAAATCCTGGAAAGCAACCCCAATGCGGGCGGTCATGCTGGTGGTACTCAGACTGTCCATCGGATGGCATTTTCTGTATGAAGGAGTGGTAAAGTTGTGGAACCCCGACTGGTCGGCACGCAGCTACCTGCTCGATTCCAAAGGTCCCTTCGCTGAAATGTTTTATGCCCTCACGCATAACCAGGGGGTATTGAATGCAGTTGATTTTCTCAATATCTGGGGTTTGATCCTCGTCGGACTGGGATTATTGCTGGGATTCTTAACCCGGATAGCCAGTATAGGAGGGATCGTTCTTCTGGCTTTCTATTACCTGAGCCATCCGCCCCTGATCACTACCGATTATCTTATCCCCAGTGAAGGTTCCTACTTACTGGTCAATAAAACCCTGATCGAACTATTTGCCTTATGGGTTCTCTACCTGTTCCCTACAGGAACCATAGCGGGCATTGACCGGTTTATCTTTAAAAACCAAATCGATTAATCAAGGAGCACTATGTTTGGCAAGAAACTTGGAAGAAGGGATTGGCTCAAAGGTTTGGCTACCCTGCCCGTATTGGGCGCATTGATCTACGGTTCATGGAAAAATCGAAGGTACCGGGAATTTCTGCAGAATACCATTCATAACGAACTGGACCTGGATCCCACGCCTTCATTGCATATCGGCGGAAGCACCGGAGACAGGATATGTCTGGGTATCATTGGCTTTGGCGGTCGCGGAGAGCACATCATCCGCTCCATCGGTTTTGCCCACCCGGAGGTTCTCGACCAATGGAAAAAGGCTGCCCTGAATAATCCCATGGATAAAAGATACGAAGAATACCAGCAGACCGACGATCTTAATATCGAAGTAAATGGCGTATGCGATGTCTTTGATGTCCGGGCGGAAAGGGGCATCGCGGCCTCGGCCAATATTTACAGGAACGGAACCGGTGGAAAGATGGGCGAAGCGGCAAAAAGATACAGGACCTACCGGGAGTTATTGGAGGCACCGGATATTGACGCGGTGATCATTGCCACACCCGATCACTGGCATGCCCGGATGAGCATCGATGCCGCCAAAGCGAACAAACATGTCTATGTCGAGAAAGGCATGACCCGTACGGTAGAAGAAACCTACAGGATGGTGGATGCGGTCAGGGAGAATAATATCGCATTTCAACTGGGGCACCAAGGTCGCCAGACCGAAAGCTACATGAAGGCAGAAGAGATCGTAAGAAAAAATATCCTCGGTAATATCAACCTGGTGGAAGTCACCACCAACAGGAATTCCCCCAACGGGGCCTGGGTCTACCCCATCCACCCGGAGGGAAGTCCGGAAACCATAGACTGGCAGCAATTCACGGGTTCCGGCCCCCAAAGGCCCTTCAGCCTGGAAAGATTTTTCAGGTGGCGTTGCTGGTGGGATTACGGTACCGGATTGTCCGGCGACCTGCTCACTCATGAATACGACAGTGTCAACCAGATCATGAAGCTGGGTATTCCCCATTCGGCCGTAGCTTCGGGAGGCATCTATTTTTTCAAGGATGGCAGGGAAGTTCCCGATGTTTTCAATGTTACCTACGAGTATCCTGAAAGAGACCTGACCCTGTTGTACAGCGCTACCCTGGCCAGCAACCGTTCCAGGGGGAAAATGTTCATGGGGCATGACGCCCACATGGAGCTGGGCAATACCATTACCGTTTGGGCGGACTGGGGTTCAACACGCTACAGGGAAATGATGGATAAAGGTTTGATCGATACTTCCAAACCCCTTTATACCTTTATCCCGGGGAAAAAGGACACCGATGCCATTGCATCGGCCACGGAGCGTTATTTTGCCGGCAGGGGACTGCTTTACACTTACCGGGGTGGAAAACGGGTGGATACCACCTACCTGCATGTCCAGGAATGGCTGGAAGCCATACGGCAGAAAAAACAACCCAGTTGTAACATCGATCAGGGCTTTGAGGAGGCCATTACCTCGCATATGGGAACACTGGCCTTCCGGGAAAACAGGAAAGTATACTGGGATCCGGACAAGAAGCAAATCATCTGATCAGTAAGGGCAAATCAATGAATAAGTGTATCAAATTATTAAACACATCCTTCCATGAAAAAACCATTTATCCTGATTCTCTTTCTCGGGATCGTGCTTTACTCCTGTCAGAAAGATAACGGAGACGAACCGGTAACCGGACTCCTGAGCAATCAGATCAATGCACTGTATATCGATGCAAATAACGTGGTATGGGTAGGAACCCCGGCCGGGCTTTCAGCATTTCACCAGGAAGAATGGACCAATTATACGGTTGACAACGAGCCGGGTATGGCCGGCAACCAGATAAACGAAATAGATTTTCAGCAGTCTTCTTACGGACCGGAAATTTGGCTGGCCACAGACCAGGGTGCCAGCGTCTTTGCCATCGATGTGGATGCGGTAACCTCGGCAACCTCCTACCTGTCAGGTGATGGCCTGGGTGGCAACACCGTGGCAACCCTGTCGGTTGATGCCGATAATGTACGCTGGTTCGGTACAGAAAACGGCTTGTCCACATTTGCCGGACAGAATTGGGATTTCACGGAACTGGCGCGGGGCAATCCCAGGATCAACCACATGGGATCCGGGCCGGACAGTATTAGCTTTGTCGGGACCGAACTGGGTGTCTTTCTTTACAACTATGACCGGGAAGTCGATGCCATAACGGCACAAACCATCTATGAAATACCATGGAGCGCCATTCCCTCGAATAATATCCTATCGGTGTTTGTTGATGAAGCGGGGACCCAGTGGTTCGGTACCGATGCAGGTATAGCCGTGCACGGATCTATTGAGGCAAAAGAGGACTGGAATGTTTATACCCGGAGCACCACCGGACTGGTAAGTGACACGGTCATTTCCATTCTGAAGGACGATACGGGTGATCTCTGGTTCGGCACCCCGAGGGGATTGTCCAGGTACAGCCAGGACGTATGGATAACTTACAATGCAGCCGATGGTTTGGCCCACGACCGGGTGAATGTTATTGCCCAGGACAGTGACGGAGTGATGTGGTTTGGAACGAATGACGGGCTGTCCCTCTTTGACGGATCCAATTGGACCACCTACAGAAAACCTTAACAAGAACCCGCCCCGGCTTTTTTATCAGAGTTCCCTTATCCAAATGTTCCGGTATACTACGGGATTGCCGTGATCCTGCAGCATGAGGGGTTGCTTCAGGTCATGGGTTTCATATTCCGGCGGACCGATGAATTTGATGGTCCCCTTGATCCCGACATGATTTTGTATCAAAACGCCATTGTGCAGAACCGTTACGGTAGCAGGCTTCTTCAGGGAGCCATCCTCGTGAAACCTCGGGGCCATGAAAATGATATCGTAGGTCTGCCATTCCCCGGTTGATTTGCAGGCATTCACCAGGGGAATATGCTGCTTGTATACCGATCCGGTCATGCCATTCACATAGGTTTCATTCTCGTAACAGTCCAGCACCTGTATCTCATATCTTTTTTGTAAGAAAATTCCGCTGTTACCCTTATCCTGTCCCGTTCCCTGTACCTTAAAGGGAGCCTTCCATTCGACATGCAACTGGCAATCACCGAACTCCCGGGTGGTTTGTATGGATCCTGTTCCCGGTACGACCGTAAAAAAGCCATCACCCGCTTCCCAGGGAGCCGGTCCGCCTTCAACCGATTCCCAGGCATCCAGCCCGGTCCCGTCGAACAATACCATGGCATCGGAAGGCGGCAGATCGCACTTTCCCGGGGTTACCTTCGGAGGTACGGGCTCCCATACTTCCGTATCTTCAGGTTTCCATTCTTTTTCTTGTGAAAAGAGATTGGACATCAGGAATAAAAGCATCATAAGGATCGTGGTTCGTTTCACGAGAAATAAGTTTAATTAAACATCTAATTATCAATCATATATTTAATCAGTTAAGGAAATAAAATTTTGTAATTTTTTGAGAATAAAATAATTAAAAATTTGGCAAGCTCCAGGGTTCACGATAATCCGGGGTAAGCATTTCCGTTGCTTCGGGATCTTGCCGGATGGTTTCCGAACCTTCGTCATAAACCACTTTACGCCCGGCTTTGTAAGCTACATTACCCAGGTGGGCAAACAAAGCGGAGCGGTATCCCACTTCGATACCGGCTGCAGGCTTTTCCCGGGTCTTGATACATTCCAGGAAGTCGGCCACATGGTACTCATGGGATTTATTGTCGCTGAACTGTATCGGGGGCTTGGTCATTCTCCAGTCACCGTCTCCCCATTCCGGATATACTTCCCATTTTTCACGATCGGCAACCAGGGTGCCGTTGGTACCCACGAAAGCGACACCGTACAAGCGGTCATAGGGTCCCTGTTGTATGCCACCGTTGTGTTCCCATGTAATAAGGAAATCATCCATGTCATAGATCACATTCTGTGTGTCGGCCATTTCCAGCGCGTTATCCTGGTGGGCAAATATTCCCCCGGACGCTACCACGGATGAGGGTGGCCTTTTGATATCCAGGGCCCAGAGGGCCATGTCGATAAGATGCACGCCCCAATCGGTCATCAATCCGCCCCCGTAATCCCAGAACATTCTCCAGGAACCGTGAAAACGGTTTTGATTGAAGGGCCGGTCGGGGGCCGGACCGAGCCACATGTCGTAATCGACCCCTTCGGGGACCGGTTCATCGGGTACCGGGGGTTTTCCTGCCCCGTAGTTGAAATTGGCCCAGATGTTCACCCTCCGGATCTTTCCCAGTTCACCACCGGCAATGAAATCCATGGCGCTTTTCCAATGGATGCCGCTTCTTTGTTGCTGTCCCACGCCAACCACCCTGTCGTAATGCCTTGCAGCCTTCAGCATAATGTTGCATTCCCCGATGGTATTGGCCAGGGGCTTTTCAACATATACATCCAGTCCGGCCTGGCAGGCATGCACCATTTGCAGACAGTGCCAATGATCGGGCGTGCCGATCAATACCGCATCCAGGTCCTTGCGCTCCAGGAGCTTCCTGTAATCTTTGTAAAGGTCGGGTTTCTTATTGTCGGAAGAGCGTTCCATCAGGTCAGCCGAGCGTTTTGCCAATACCGAATCATCGATATCGGCCATGGCGGCCAGGCGGACCCCCGGGAGCTTCAGAAAATCACGGGCATTGGCAAAACCCATGTTCCTGCAACCGATCATGCCGAGAATAACCTGATCGCCGGGGGCGGTGCTTTGTGCTGCAGTCAATTTTCCGGGAAGTACCGATGCCAAACCGGCGCCGGCCATGCCGGCTGATACTTCCCTGATGAATTTTCGTCTTGTTCTGGCCATAGTTTTAAAGTTCATTGAATAAACTACCTCGCGGCAGAGCCACGAGGTATTAACAAAATTAACAAAATTAATACTTCTTCT
>CAYQQR010000012.1:0-85855 GCA_964420035.1 uncultured Bacteroidaceae bacterium
GTCAAAACTATAAGTAAAAGATCAGCGATCAACATACAGAAAAGCTGTATTCTAATCTCTATGGGGTTAGTTCCCCGAAGCTCTGCTTCGAGAAGAAGTATTAATTTTGTTAATACCTCGTGGCTCTGCCGCGAGGTAGTTTATTTATCGTATTTCTCGATTTTACGATAGAGTGTGGTTCTTCCCAGGCCCAGTTCCCGGGCTGCCTGGGACAGGTTATGGTTGTTTCTTTTCAGGGCACCGGTGATGGCTTGTTTTTCCATTTCCTCCAGGTTGTACTGTCCCTGCATGGGGATTTCCGGTTCCAGTTCCTGCCGGATTGGGAAATCATCCGGAAGGATTGTGTCGGTTTCGCACATAATAATGGCCCGCTCAACCATGTGCTGCAGTTCGCGGACGTTACCCGGCCACTTGTTCTGTTTTAGTTTCTTGATGGTGTCGGGGTGTACCTTGATCCCGGTTTTTCCATACTTTTTGGCATAGCCGGCTGTAAAATGCCGGAGCAATTCGGGTATATCTGAAGTGCGTTCCCGCAGGGGGGGGAGATGTGTATCTCCACTGTATTGATCCTGTAAAGAAGGTCTTCCCTGAATTCCCGGTCAGCCACTTTTTTCAGGCATGTTTCAGTTTGAAAAATTAAGTGAAAGTTACATAATGTTTTAGAATGGACCACAGACCACGGTACGTGAAAGGAAATTCTAAATCATTCCCGGCTTCTAAAACAGTTCCTGTTCCAAACTATTACATATAGTATTTCCCAAGATGTACCGTGGTCCTTACCAAAGCCACCGGGGACAATTTAACACTGAATTCAATTGAATAGTGAGTAGAACCTAGCGATTGAGGTACAACACATGCATATAATCCATGAAACCGTGCTTTTCCCAGAATGAATAAGCGACTTCATTATCGGAGGCCACTTTTAGTTCTATCCGGGAAATATTGTTGGCTTCAAACCATTCGAACACGATATCAAGCATCTTTTCACCAACTCCCTGGCGCTGGTAGGCGTCCAGAACGGCAAGTTCCGAAATCAGGCCGTAGTCCGGTTCTTTAAATACAGGGGGATGTTTTTCAATACGGGAGATGGAGTAAGCGATCACCTCTTTTTTTATCAGGACCGCCAGCACGTGTGCATCGTCTTTATCGATCTGTTCGAGAAGATATTTTTGAAAATGTTTTTTTGCATCCCTGGCGGAAGAAAAGAAGGGGTCGATCTTTTTATGGTAATCCATGAATTCTCTCCAGACCGATGTAATGCCGTCCAGATGTTGCTTTTTTGCAAGTATGAATTTCATGATTGGGTTTCTGTAAAACTTTTCAGTAATGATCTGACATCGCTTACACCGTCAATGAAATAATCAGCACGGGTTCTTTTGGCACCCACTTTTATGGTAATGGCCTTATCCGGTATGGACTCGAAGGTATATTCATCGGTCCAGTCGTCTCCTATCGCGAACATGAAATCATAATTATCCGGGCCCATGGCATGCAGGGCTGCTCTGCCCTTATTGATGCCTGAGTTTTTGATCTCGATCACCTTGTCTCCGTCCATGATCTCCAGGTTGAGGTTGGCGACCATGTCTTTAAGCTCATCTTTCAGTTCCCAGGCCCGTTGTACGCCCAAATCCGGATCAGCGTCCCGGTAATGCCAGGCCAGGGAATAGTTCTTTTGTTCGATAAAAGATCTTGGGGTCCGGTCTACATAGAATTGAAGTACATAGCGGATGCGATCCATCCAATCTTTATTGATCTGTTCGAACATTCTCCAATCCTCTCCGGGATCGCGCATCCATACACCATGTTCCGCGATGAAGAAAATGTTCCAGTCGGGCGGGAACCATTTACCCAGCGTTTCCTTATCTCTTCCGCTGATGATGATCACTTTGTTCTTTTTATCCCCTGCCAGTTTTTTCAGAGTATCGATCAGTTCATCATCGGGCCCGGCAGCCTGTGGATCCTTCTTGAAAAAGGCAAGGGTTCCGTCATAGTCCAGGAAAAGAATACGATTTTCGGCGTTATGGTATTGACTGACAATTTCTTTTCTGAGTTTGACACTGATCTTCCGGGTCATGTTGCTCTTCCGCTGATCATGAATTTTTTTCAGGGAAGAGACAAATTCATTGGCCCACTTTTCGACGTCATAACGTTTTAACCGTTCCTGCATGATCCTGTTCCTGGCATTGATCTCTTCCTGGTCCATTTCAAGTGCCACCAGTATGGAAAAGGCGATATCCGAACGGTTATTGGGATTCACCATGATGGATTCTGACATTTCTTTGGCGGCTCCGGCCATTTCACTCAGTATAAGGATTCCCCCGGTATCGGTTTGGGCAGCCACATATTCCTTGGCCATCATGTTCATACCGTCGCGTATGGGGGTGACCATGGCGATATTGCATTGACGGTAAAGAGCCATCAATTCTTCAAACTCCAGTTGCCTGAAGAAATACCATATGGGCATCCAGTTCAGGGTTCCGTACCGGGAATTGATCCTTCCGACAATTTCATCAAGCTCCGCTTTTATCTCTTTATATCGGGTGACTTTCTCACGCGAGGGTGTTACATAGAGCAGCAGACTGACTTTTTCGAGGTATTCGGGATGGTTTTGCAGGAACAACTCAAAACCAGCCAGTCGGAGAGGGATCCCCTTGGTGTAATCCAGCCGGTCGATACTCAGGATAAGTTTTTTATCCTCGCCATGAATGTAGGGATCACGGAAGACTTCTCTATGAATATCCTCTCTTGCATTTTCATTCCTGTCGATTTGCTGTACGCGTGCGAAATTTACCCCCATGGGAAAAAAGTCGATATTAACCGTGCGGTCTTCTATCTGGATCTGGTTGAAAAAACTTTCATGGCCCAGAAGTCTTCGGATGCAGCTCATGAAGTGACGCACGTAATCGTAGGTATGGAAGCCAATGAGGTCTGCGCCCAATAGTCCCTCCAACAATTCAGTGCGCCAGGGCAGTATCCTGAAGATCTCATAGGAGGGGAAAGGAATGTGCATGAAGAAACCTATGGCATTTTCAGGAGCCCTTTTTCTGATCAAGCGCGGCAATAGCATTAAATGGTAGTCGTGGATCCAAACCTGGTCTTCTTCATCGAGGATATCATTAACTACCCTGGCAAATTCGTCATTGACCTTGCAGTAGCTGATCCATTCCTGGTTTTTATAAGCCGCGTATTCCGTAAAATAATGAAACAGGGGCCAGAGCGTATTGTTACTGAATCCTTCCAGGTAAGCCTCTCTCTGGGAACTGTTCAGATATACAGGATAACAGTTGAGTTCCCGGAGTTTTTTTGTGATCTCTTCCCTTTCCGTTGCGGCAAAATCGTTCTTGTCAAATCCCGGTCGCCCTATCCAAATGGAATTGGATTCTTTGAAGAAGTTTTCTAGGCCTGAAGAAACAGCAGATATAGTTGGCTCTACCGAATAACTTCCGTTATCCTGTTTTTCAATCTGGACGGGTAGCTGATTTGAAATAATGACTAAACGGGGCATATAGACCTGTTTTTAATTAGGGAAAGTCTTTCTGAATAAACTGAATGATACGAATATTTTCGCATTCTAAAAAGTAAAAACCGCTGTTATTTGATGCTTGTTAAGCGAAATGTTCATATTTTCAAGGCATCAATGGCAAAATGTAAACTATGAAAGATCCCGGATTTGATGCCGTAATTTTTGATTTGGACGGTGTAATTACCGATACTGCATCAGTTCATTCGACTGCCTGGACTGAAATGTTCGATAACTATCTGAATTACAGGTCGGGAAAGTATGGTGAACAGCATCGGCCCTTTGACCATGAGAAGGATTACCTGCCTTATGTTGACGGGAAACCACGATACAAGGGTGTAGAGTCCTTTCTTGAATCCAGGGATATCGAATTACCCTATGGTGATCCTTCGGACCCTCCGGATAAGGAAACTATTTGCGGATTGGGAAACAGAAAAAATCAGCAGTTCAACGAGATCCTGCGCCGGGATGGCGTCAAGATGTACGACAGTACCGTCGCCTTGCTCCATGAATTGGGAAAGCATCATATCAAAATTGGTGTGGCCTCTTCAAGTAAAAATTGCAAACTGGTACTTGAAACCGCTGGATTACTGGATAAGTTTGAAACCCGGGTTGATGGTATCGTTTCAGCGGAGCTCGGTCTGAGCGGCAAGCCGGAACCGGATATTTTTACTACGGCAGCGGATAACCTCGGGGTGAGGTATGACAGGACCGTAGTGATTGAGGACGCCGTAAGTGGTGTTATGGCAGGTTCCAGGGGTAATTTCGGTTTGGTCATTGGTGTTGCCCGCGAGAATAACCATGAACAATTAATTGAATACGGGGCCGACATTGTTGTAAGCGACCTGAAAGAACTGGATGGTATAAATGCCATTCAGGAATGGTTCAGGAGCGGTTTGCCGGAGGATCAGTGGTCGATAAGTTTCCGGGGCTATAATAAGGATATGGAAAAGATCCGGGAGACCTTACTGACAGTCGGCAATGGTTACTACGGAACCCGCGGTGCATTGGAAGAAGTTAACGCGGGACCGCATAATTATCCGGGTACCTATATTGCCGGTTTGTATAACAAGCGGACCACAGAAATTGCCGGCAGAGAAATTGTCAATGAGGATTTTGTAAATGTGCCGGACTGGACCCGTATAGAATTCAGGATTGACAGCGGATATTGGGTTAATCCCAATATGGAAGAGACGCTTAGTATGTACAGGAAGCTGGATATGAAATCCGGCCAGTTGATTCGCCGCTGGGTCGTTCGTGATGATCAGGGACGTGAAACAGAGTTGTATACAGAGCGTTTTGCCAGTATGGCCGATATGTACAAAGGCGGACTGCGTTATTCGATCAAGCCCCTGAATTATTCCGGCACCTTAGAGGTTAAAATCTTACTGGATGGGAACAAGATCAATGACGGGGTCGCCCGGTACAGGGAACTGGATCAACTGCACCTGGAGCATGACAAGGAGGAAGACCATGGAGATGTGAACCTGCTGGTGGTCCGGACCAATCAATCCGGTATCAGGATTGCCCAGGCCGAACGGCTGATTGTCAATTATGGCGGTACCGGTGCAAAGGCGGAAAGAACCAAGCATATAAGACCCGGTAAGATTGAAACCATCTTTCATCTGGAGATCCGGCAGAATGAAATATTCACCCTCGACAGACTGGTTGGCATTGCCAGTTCCAAAGAAATAAAATCGGAGCAGGAGAAATTTGTTTTAGCCAAGGTCGATGAGAAGACAAACTACGACAGTGAAAAGCAGCAGAGCCTCAAGTCCTGGAAAAAACTCTGGAAGAAGATGGACATAGAACTGGAGGGCGACCGCTTTGCCCAGAAACTGCTGCGTTTGCATATCTTCCATCTGCTCTGTACAACTTCTCATTTTCATACCTATTTGGATTTAGGAATACCGGCACGGGGGTTGCACGGCGAAGCTTACCGGGGGCATATTTTTTGGGATGAGCTTTTCATCTTGCCGCTTTATGACCTGAATATGGGGCCCACGGCACGTTCGGTACTCAATTACCGTTACCGCCGCTTGGATAAAGCCCGTGAATACGCGAAGGAAAATGGTTATGAAGGGGCCATGTTCCCCTGGCAAAGCGGGAGCGACGGTACGGAGGAATCACAGGTGGTTCACCTGAACCCCATTTCAGGAGAGTGGGGAGAAGATTACAGCTCGCTTCAGAGACATATTTCTATTGCCGTGGCCTACAACATTTGGTATTTTTTCTGGATAACCCAGGATGTGACTTTTATGCATGCCAAGGGACTGGAAATGTACCTGGAGATATGCAGATTCTGGTCCAGTAAATGTGAAAAGGACACCGAAACAGGTCGTTATCATATCTACCGGGTGATGGGACCGGATGAGTTTCACGAGAAGTATCCTGGTGCCGATCATGGCGGATTGAAAGATAATGCCTACACTAACATCATGGTGGCCTGGCTTTTCGAGCAGGCTGAAGAGATTATCAATCAATTGGATGAGAAGGAAGTGAAAAAAGTTTTCAAAAAAATCTCCCTGGGAAAAGATGAACTTTCATCCTGGAAAGAAATAGGTGAAAAGCTTACACTTGATTTTTCTGAAGAAGGGATCATCGCACAATTCCATGGCTATTTCAAGCTGAAAGAACTGGATTGGGATTACTACCGTTCGAAATATCCCGATATCCACAGAATGGACCGCATCCTGAAAGCCGAAGGTAAGTCGCCCGATGAATATAAGGTGGCCAAACAGGCAGATACACTGATGACGTATTATTTGTTGAACGAAGAAGAGGTCAGAAGAATCATTGAGAAGATGGGATATAACTACGGTAAAGATTTTTTCAGGAAGCATTTTGATTACTATATACGGCGAACCTCCCATGGTTCAACCCTCAGTCGCGTAGTGCATGCATACCTTGCCAATAAAATGGGCAATCGAAAGATAGGATGGAATCTTTATATGGAAGCCCTGACCAGTGATTACATGGATATACAGGGAGGCACCACCGGGGAAGGGATACATGCCGGCGTTATGGGGGGCACCGTTATGGAAGTGCTCACAAATTTCTGTGGCATCGACCTGCATTCGGATCCCCTGAAGATTGATCCCAGGTTACCGGAGCATTGGAAAAAAGTGAGATTTGGTTTCACTTTTAGGAAAAATTATTACATTTTTGAACTTTATCCGGATCGGTTCAGGCTTAGGGTAAAGGCAAGAAAACCTGACAGTAAGAAGGTATCGATCATCGTCAGAGGGAAGGAACATGCTATCGACCCGGAACAATGGAATGAAATTGTACTTCAATCATAAACCTTAATGAAATTATATGCTGGGTGACGTTCTCTTAATCAAAGAAGTACACAAGGAGGCAGCTGACAGCATTGCCAAGGTCGTACTGGCTCAGCGGGAAGAGAAACCAAAAGGCTATAAATATATCGTAGCCATCTCGGGAGAATCGGGAGCGGGAAAATCCGAATTATCCCATTCACTGGCCAAGATCTTACGGGATTACAATATCCGGGTTAAGGTTCTTCATACAGACAACTATTATAAGGTTCCCCCGCTCTTGCGGAATGAATGGCGAAGGACACACGGGATTGATTCGGTGGGTATCGCGGAATACGACTGGAACCTTATCAATAAGAACATTGAAGATTTTCGTGAGGACCGGGAATCCATGATGCCCTGTATCGACATCATTCCGGCCATGGTGGATAAACTGATCACGGATTTTCAGAAGATAGATTTGCTGGTGGTCGATGGTTTATATGCCGTTAAAATAGAACAGGCCGATCTGCGTGTTTTCATTGATCTGACCTACAGGGAAACCAAAATGGAACAACTGGCCCGCGGTAAGGAACCCATGGATGAATTCCGGCTGAACGTACTGGAACAGGAGCACCGGAACGTGCAATCGCTTAAGCCCCTGGCCAACCTGGTTGTCAACAAGTTTTACGAGGTTACCGACGCCAAATCCGGGGAGGTGCTGGACCGGAAAGAGCCCAGAGACCTGCCTCCATTAATTTAACAGAGTATTTTCGGATTTGCATAGTCAATATAAAAAGCTAATTTGGATTTCTCTAACTAAACCCAAAATCTTATGAAAAGACTCTCAATCACGATCATGACCCTGGTGGTCAGTGCAAGCCTTTTTGCAGGCGGATTGGTGACCAATACCAATCACAGTGCCATGTTTACACGCATGCAATGCCGGGATGCTGTAATCGACATCGACGCGGTTTATTTTAACCCGGCAGGAGTGGCCAGGTTAAATGACGGACTGTATGTCTCCCTTAATAATCAAACCATAGGACAGACAAAAACTGTTGGTTCTGATTATATCTTCCTCAGTGATGCACCCAATTCCAGTTATGAAGGTAAGGTTAGTGCACCCGTTTTTCCGGGTGTCTATGCTGCATTCAAGACCGGGAAATTTGCTTTCTCGGCAGGTTTTAATCCAATTGGCGGTGGAGGGGGTGCCGAATTTGCAACCGGGCTGCCTTCTTTTGAGATGCCCATGGCCGATATAGTTCCTGTCTTGCAGGCACAACTGATGCCTTTGGATACCAGTATTGAGGCTGCTACCGGAACCGATCCCATGTTCAGAAATATTTCCGGCTATGACGCGGATATCTCCTTTGAAGGAACCTCAGTATACTATGGGGTTCAGGCCAACGTGTCCTATGATATCAACAGGTTTCTTGCTGTAGCGCTAGGAGCCCGCTATGTTTCTGTCAAGAACACTTATCTCGGTTATATAAAAAATATAACCATTGATGCACCTGCTGCATACGGTGGCACCCAGGCTCCGGGAACTTACCTCAGGACTGTCGCGGGGACACCCGGGCTGGATGCAACGACCGTTGCTACATTAAATGGAACAGCAGATCTTTTGGACGCGCAGACCACGGTTGAGGTGGATGCTGAAGAAACCGGGTCGGGAATAACCCCCATAGTGAGTGTCAATATTACACCCATCGACCGGTTGAACATTGCCCTTAAGTATGAACACGAGACCGCCATTGAGCTTGAAACCAAAGTCAACGGAGGTAAAGACGGCGGTGGTATGTATGTAGAGGGAGAAAAAGTCAAGGCCAACATGCCTGCCCAGATTGCAGGGGGCGTGACCTTTAGTCCGACAGATAAAATATTACTATCCACCGGAGTACATTATTACCTGGATAAGAGTACCGACCTGGATGGTGCCGAGGATATACTCTTCGATAAAAACTATTTCGAGTATGCCCTTGGTTTGGATTACCGGTTGACCGACAGGTTTACCCTGGGTGCAGGCTGGCTGATGACCCGAACCGGAGTTTCCGATGCATATCAGAGCGGACTGAGCTATAGCCTGCCCTCAAACACTTTTGGTTTCGGCGGTGCATTTGCCCTGACCGACATGCTGGATATTAATCTTGCAGGATCCTATACCGTTTATGAAGACGGCAGCATAAGCTACCAGTACGCTTCTCCACTGGCACCCACGGTTTTGGTCAGCAACGTTACCGAAACCTATCAGAAGGATGTCTGGATCGTTGCCGTTGGACTTAACCTGAGACTGGCCAGGTAAAATTTCTGATCATATTAACAAGGGATCTTCGTTATTCATGAAGATCCCTTTTATGTTTATGAAAAAGATACTCACGGGCATATTGTTATTTCTTCCCATGGTAGCCCTGCCACAGGTTTACAGACTGCCGAACTATGCTTTCAAGTCCCATCCAACCATGGTGCTGGAGAGTATCGATCGCCATGAAGATGAAACCATCCTGCATTTCAGCCTGGAAAACAGGAAATTGTTCGCCTCTTTCTGTGTTAGCAAGGAAACCTATATACAGGGTATCCGGGATTCTATACGCCATTACCTGTTAAGAACAGAAGGAATTCCCAATTGCCCGGATCAACACAATTTCAGGTCGGTAGGAGAGAAGCTCTATTTTCGCCTCTACTTTCCACCCATTCCGGATGACATACGGTACATCAATGTAGTCGAGGATTGCAGGGAAGCCTGCTTTTCTTTTTCCTATGTCCTTCTGGATAAGGAATTGAATTCAACATTAAACCAGGCTTTCCGGCAGGTCGAACGGGGAGATACAGAAGAAGCCATCGACCTGTTTACCGCCATATTGGAAGAGGATGACGGACAATCACCGGTTTACGGAAATGTGATCATGTATTTGATCGACCTGTATAAGCAGTCGGGTCACACGGTGATGGAAAAGGAAATGTCTTCCAGGCTGGAAAGATCTGCCTATCCTCACAAGGAAGCGATAAAAGAAACCCTTGCCACCCCCGTTCTGTACTAAAAGAGAAAATTCAGGTTAATGTATAAACCGGAATTCCCATCTTCTTCCTTAAGGGCAAAACCATAATCTACCGCTACGATAAAGTTTTCATTCAAAGCAAAGTGCAGTCCGGCGCCCGTACCCAGGTGCAGGGATTCGTCCCCGGCATTAAACCAGTGGTATTGGTTGAATAAAGGATCGGTAATCCCGTCAGGGACCTCAAAATCATATTTTCCGGTAACCATACCCCCGTCCAGGAAGGCGCTGAGGGCAATATAGAAATTCTGTTTCAGAAGCAAGGTTCTTAAGAATTTCCACCGCAGTTCCAGGTTGCCATAAACAAAATCTTCCCCGACAACCCGGTTGCGAAGTACTCCCCTGATGGTCTTGGCACCCCCCAGTCCGTCACGGGTGTAATTTGGCGGGGTGTTGTGCACAAAAGGCAGATAATAAAAAGGCATTTCGCCCGTGAGCCTGGTCTGGTAACTGATCCGGTAAGCAAAATTCAAAACCTTGGGGGCCAGGGTGAAATACTGCCGGTGGGTCAGGGCCAGGCGCGTGAAGTTCAGATCCCCGCCATGGGAAGTCAGCCCAGCCATAAAGATCATCTCGGTCCATATACCATTCATGGGATTGGGCTCGTTGTCCCGGCTGTCCCATACCAGTCCCCCTTTCAGCAGATGCACCTGACCGCCGTTCTGATGCTCTTCCGGTATGATTCCCCATTCAAGATATTTACCATATAATCCACCAATTTCCGGCAATAGTTCATCTACATCCCGACCTTCATTTAATCTGTCAATATCGACGGTATCTAATGAAAAATTGTTATATGCATAGCTTCCGTACCATTTGAGCTTATCGGTAATGCCACCCATCAATTCGATCTGGCCCAGGAACTGTTTCCGGTCCATGCGGTACCACACCCTGGAAAGATACGCGGGGTCGTCCTCGAGCTCGAAACCCGGATTGTAAAGACTTTCATAACCATTGAAGCCATAAAAATCAAGTGCTTTTTCAGTGAAGTAGCTGACATTGGCAGAGACCCGGATACCGGGGATAAGATATTTGGAATCGTAGGTTATCTGGTTGATTCCCTTTCCTTTGGTGGTCCTGGACCATTCCAGGTAGATTGAATGATGATATTCCGGGTAGGAGGAACCGTCGCCAAACTCATACAGGTTTACTATACCACCATACAGGAAGCCTACATCAGCATCATAGGCAAGGGCCGGAACCGCGCCAAAGGTCCAGCCGGTAACTTTTTTTTCACCTGTATTTTCCTGTTCTTCATCCTGGGCCTTAATCAGGCATACAGCACCCAGCATCAGGACAAAGGATAGAATTATTCTTTTCATGATTCGGGTTTGGTTGGGTTTGGATAGGAAAGATAGGAAAAATGTTTAGATGTTCAGATGTTTAGGTGTGGAGGTGTGGAGGTGTGGGGTGATATTGAAATTTTTGAATATATTTATTTAGTCTTTGACCCACTAATCCACCTGTATGAAAAATTTGCTTCGTTTCCTGATACTTCTGGTACTGTCCCTGGCCCTGGTCCTGGTTTCCCTTGTTGTTGCAGCGGCCATCACCAACTATACCCCTGAGGCGGTTGAATCAGTTTATTCCGGCGATCAACCTGAGGTTTTACCGGATACCCTGAAGATCGATGTAATGAATTGGAACATTGGTTATTGCGGACTGAACGAGGAGATGGATTTTTTCTATGACGGAGGGGAACATGTTCGTCCGGATAAGGCGAGCGTCATCAGGAACCTGGAAGAAATCCGGTCTTTTATTAGAAAAAATGATTCCGTGGATTTTATTCTCCTGCAGGAAGTCGATCGCCGGTCCAAGCGCGGTTACCTGATTGCTCAGACCGACTCGATTAAGTCCGATTTTCCATACTGGCATGCAGCCTTCGTCAAGAATTATGATGTTTTTTTTGTACCCCTGCCACCATTGAAACCCATGGGCCGTGTTGAATCCGGATTGTTAAGCCTGAGCAGGTATGAACCCCTTTCTTCAACCCGGCATGCTTTTCCCGGTAATTACAGTTTTCCCATGGGGCTTTTTATGCTTGATCGTTGCTTCCTGGTCAATCGCTATCCCCTGGATAACGGCAAGGAACTTCTCATCGTCAATACCCATAATTCAGCTTATGACGACGGCACGTTAAAAAAGGAACAGATGGAATATCTTAAGGGATTTCTCCTGGAAGAACACAGCAAAGGGAACCATATTATTGTGGGCGGGGACTGGAACCAGACCCCGAATGACTTTGTCCCGGAGTTTGAAAGTAATATTTTCGATACCCTGTCCCTGACTTACCTGCCCGGGGATTATTTGCCGGCAGACTGGACCTGGGCCTATGACGGATCCATACCCACCAACCGTCGTGTAAGGACCCCTTATGATCCTGAAACCAGCAGGACCACGGTGATCGATTATTATCTGCTGTCACCGGGTATCGAATTGCTGAAGGTGGAAACAATCAACCTGGATTTCAAATATTCCGATCATCAGCCGGTGCTGTTGAAATGTAAGATTGAACCCGCTTGCCGACAGACAGGGATTGAAGATGAAAGATGGAAAATGAAAAATGGAAAATTCTTATCATGCCCTTTACTCACACACACGCTTAATTTTACATTTTGCATCTTGCATTTTACATTAATCTGCAATCGGTAATCCACAATCCGTAATAAATAATTCATATCATGAAATTGCTCAAAAGAATTCTCGCGGTCATCATCGTTTTTCTGGTCCTTGGCATTATCGCCGTTCTCATATACGTGAGGCACCTGGGGAAGCGCGGACTTCCCGACTACAATGCAGAGATCATGAGTGACGGAGTTACGGAAACTGTAGAGATCATAAGGGATCAATACGGGATTCCCCATATTTATGCAAAAAATGAGCAAGACCTTTATTTCGTTACCGGCTATCTTACTGCACAGGACCGGCTATGGCAAATGGATCTGCTCAGGAGGGTGACTACCGGCAGGTTGAGCGAGATCTTCGGGGATGATTACATTGATGTGGATATGCTTTTACGCGCTTTACGCATCCCGGAAAAATCGGAAATGGTTCTGGAAAGTACAGGTCCGGATATGCTTCGGGCCCTTGGTTCCTATGCAGAGGGGGTGAATGCATACATTCAGGATAAACAAAACAGTTTGCCCCTTGAATTCGGTGTTTTGGGCTATGAGCCTGAACCCTGGGAAGTGATCCATAGCGCTAACCTGATTGGATATATGGCATGGAACCTGACCATGCCCTGGGCCATAGAAATGAGACTTTACAGAGTTTTTCAAGAAGTGGGAGACAGCTTATTCAAGGAGTTTCTTCCAACCTGGACCGAGGCTGATGCTGTCGTCTTTCCTGATCTGAAAGCGGACCTGTTTATAGAGGAAGGAAGCTTTGCCCGGCTGAACACATCCCTGAAACAACTTGGATTATCCGTTTTTTCAGGCAGCAATAATTGGGCCGTGTCAGCAGACCGGGCTGCTGCCGGAATGCCCATTGTGTGTAATGACATGCACCTTGAACTGACCCGTGTGCCTGGCATTTGGTGCCAGATGCACCAGGTGGTGGAAGATCGTCTTAATGTTACCGGCCTGATACTGCCCGGTGCTCCTTTTATGATCGTGGGACATAACGACTCCATTGCCTGGGGTATGACCAACGTGATGGTCGATGATATGGATTTCTACCTGGAAACGACCCATCCTGAAGATTCAAACCTTTATCGTTTTAACGGTGAATGGCGGGAAATGGAAGTGAGGGAAGAAAAAATAGTGAACAGTAAAGGAGATACTGCCATACGATACAATAGCTTTACCCACAGGGGACCGGTAGTCAATCATTTCCACCGGGTCCGGGACAGAACCATATCCATGCAATGGATAGGAAATGAATACAGCAATGAACTCCGGTCGATATACCTGGTGAACCGGGCTTCCAACTGGAATGAATTCAGGAATGCCATGAGCACCTTCATCGCCATCAGCCAGAATGTGGTGTATGCGGATGTTCAAGGGAATATCGGATTGCAAACTTGCGCGGGTGTTCCCCTTCGTGAACGGGTGATGCACTTTGTGGCACCCGGCGATACGGACCTTTATGACTGGAAAGGAATGCTCCCCTTTGAAGAACTACCCTATAGCTATAATCCGTCCTCAGGCTATGTTTCTTCCGCGAACAACCAAACCACGGATTCGACCTATCCGCATTATATTTCGTACTGGTTCGACCTGCCCTACAGGATCGTCAGGATAAGGGAGTTACTCGAAGCGAAAGAAAAACTCGGTATTGAAGATATGAAGAAAATACAAGCGGACCAGGTCTCTGTTCTTTCGCGTAAATTGCTGTCAGCCTTAATTCCGGTATTGGATACTGCCAATCTGGATCCGGTTGAGGACAGGGCCAAAGACCTGATGAAATCATGGAATGCCGACCTGGAGAGGGAAAGCGGGGCGGCGCTGCTTGCAGAACAGCTTTACCTGGATCTGATCCATGTTGTTATTGAAGATGAGTTACCGGAAGAACTCTTCAAATCATATATGGAAAAGGATTTGCTACCGTCTTACGTCATTCACAAAATACTGGAAAACGGTGGCGGCTTATTGTGTGATGACCGGGGTACCGATGACCGTGTAGAAAGTTTTGCCGATAATTTACTGGCAGCTTTCAGGCTCTCTGTGGACCGGCTCGGGGAACAGTTTGGTTCCGATCCGGGGAAATGGAATTGGGGCGATGTCCATACCATTACTTTCAGTCATCCGCTGGCATCAGTCCCGGCCCTGGATAAAGCTTTTGGTTTGAGCAGGGGGCCTTACCCTGCAGGAGGGAGTTTCCATACCGTAAGTTCCTTCTCCTACGACCTGAACAAGCCTTTTGCCTCCAACCACGGGGCCTCACACAGGAACATTTTTACCCCGTGCGACTGGGACAAAAGTATAACGGTAATCCCCACGGGTGTTTCCGGTATTCCTGCAAGCGATCATTACTGCGACCAGACCGGGATGTATATGAATTACGAATATCATCCGGAGCCTTTCAGCCGCAATATGGTAGAATCCTTTGGAGTTTACCGTAGTGTTATAAAACCTAAATAATCACTGAATATGCGAATTCCCCTCCTTTCCCAGGAGGGGTACTTTTCGCGTAAGCAAAAGGGGGGAGGTTCATTTCATTTTGTCAAACCCGTTAATCCTTAAAATACCCCTGGATTGTTTGCAATAGCTTATACGGCATGACTGGTTTGGCAAGGTATTCGTCACAACCCGCCTCCAGGCATTTTTCCCTGTCTTCCGCCATGGCAAAGGCGGTCTGGGCAATTACGGGTATTTTGGGATTCCTTGACTTTAGCTGACGGGTTGTCTCGTAACCGTCCACTTCCGGGATTTGTATATCCATGATCACTACATCAATGCCGGGATTCTCTTCGTACTGTTTCATAGCCTCTTTACCGTTAATGGCAACAATAACACGGGCACCGGTTCTTGACAATAATTCCTTTAGAAAAAACAAATTGGCTGCATCATCCTCTACGATCAGTATTGATCTCTTGTGCCATTCATATTCCGAAAAGAAAGAATACGCCATATCTTTATAGGAAATAAACGTACAAAGCGTTCCAAATTTAAGTTAAAGTTTTTATTCAGCCCGTTTTATCCGGGTTTTCAATATCTGCACGTGCATAATAGCTGTTGAAACGGTCGAGCGTAGGCCGGGTGCCCGTCAGTAAACCGGCCCTGGAAGCCCCGCATACGGGTATGTTACAGTAGGCCCGGTTAAATTGCAATCCGCAATTAATGATGCAACACCCAAGCTTCCGGTTCTACATTGGCCCGGATCTCTTCCAGGTGTTTCAGGGCCTCCGATAAACGGTCATATTTATCAAAGGAAACTGCGTACATTCCTTTTCTGATGGCGCATATTTCGGCACCGTAATCCAGTTGACGCAATGTGTTTACATAATCTTCAGCCAGACTTTTATACTGGAAAACACCGGCTACGATGAAATACTTATCCTGTTTGGGATAATCCGCCGGATTGGCTTCGGGTACCGCTTTTGTTAAGGGAGGAGCAGTTGTTATCTCTTCAGCCGGGATCTTTGCAGGTTCCTTATCGATAGTTTCCGGGGATTCTTCCATGAGTTCGGACTCTTCAGGAATTTCCTGTTCTTCTGACAGCGGTTCTCCCGTGGGTATGAGTTCTTCCCGTTCAGGATCCACGGCGCTTTCTTCAGTCGCAATTACCTTCTTTTGACTGTTGAAGATGAATTCAAAGCTTTCGGGTTTTAGAAAATATAATATTACCACTACGGCGATGAGACCTGCCAGAAGACCCCCGCCGATCCACCAGCCCAGGTTGGCCCGATTATTATTGGCCGGGGGAGGTTCTTCGGGTGGTCCCGGCGCAGTATGCAAATGAGATTCCGGGAAGGGATATTCTTCTTTCGAAGTGGTTTTATCCTCGTTTGCCTCCTCTTCTTCTTCTTCTTCTTCTTCTTCTTCCTTCTCTTCAGCATCCAGATCAATGTTCACCATATCTTCCATGGATCCTTCTGTGTCAGCAGATTCCGCCACCGCGGGTTCTTCCGATTCGGGCTTTTCTGTAACCTCTTCTTCCTCGTCCAGCTCAATTTCAGCGCTTGCAGCCAATTTTCCCCCCGGTTCCGCTTCACTAAGGTTTTTCTGTTCTTCCGTTGGTTTTTCCGCGGTTTCTTTTTCGTGTTCTTTTTCTATGGCATTATTTTCTTCTTGTGTTTTTTCCCCTTCTTTTGATTCTGTTTCTTTTGCCTCGCTGACTGTTGGACCTTTTTCTGAAACGATGGTAATGGAACCGTCCTCTGCTTTAACGAATGTGCCCAGGGAACCCATCTTATAAGACTTCTCTTTATCCAGGGAACTCCTGATTTTTCTTACATACGCTTCAATTCTCCGGTTGGCTTCGTTTCTCTCTATTTTTTCGACCTGGCAAAGCGCTTCTGCAAGAAAGTTGTCGTTGAAATACAAAAACTGGTTAAAGCTGAGATTCCCGGTATCGGGATTCTTCAGAATGGCACCAAACTCAGGAAGGATAACACGGGTATGGTCCTGTAAGAGACTTTCAACAAGTTTAATCATGATTGCGGCATTCTTTCCTGCAATTTATTAATAATTCATCAAATTGTTTACTTTTAATGCCCTTAGAGATTTCATCAAAGCCAAAACACAAAGAACCTATATTCAATCATGTCGGAAATGAAATACAAGAAAATCCTTGGAATTGACGTCGGTGGCACCGGTATAAAAGGCGCCCCGGTGCATACCAAGAAAGGAAAACTCCTGGTATCCCGCCACCGGATCCCTACACCGGAATCTGCCACCCCGGCAGATATTGCTGAAGTTATTCAAAAAATAGTCAAACACTTCAATTGGGAAGGTCCTGTCGGCATTGGTTTTCCTGCGGCAATCCAGAAGGGTGTAGCCAAAACCGCGGCCAATATCGATAGCTCCTTTGTCGGGACCGATGTGAACAAACTTTTTTCCGACAAGACAGGATTACCCGTTACCGTGGTTAATGACGCCGATGCAGCCGGATTGGCGGAGATGAAATTTGGAGCGGGAAAAGGGAACAAGGGCGTGGTTTTCCTGGTCACCGTGGGTGCCGGACTGGGAACGGTTTATTTTACAAGGGGTAAACTATTGCCGAATTGTGAGTTGGGACATATCTATATGCCCCAGGGTGAAGCGGAGAAATATTGCTCAGACGCGGTCAGGAAAGAGGAGGACCTTAGCTGGGAGGAATGGGCAGGACGCTTTGGAGAATACTTAAGGTATATGGAATTTCTCACCTATCCCGACCTGATCATTATCGGCGGGGGTGCGAGCAAGAAACCTGAAAAATTCGTTCAATATCTTAAAGTAGATACCCCGGTAAAGATGGCCGAATTGCAAAACAATGCCGGGATCGTCGGGGCCGCTTTGGCAGCAAGGATTGCGTATAAAAATTCGAAATCCTAAATGAAATTCTAAATCAGAATGTATCAATCGCAAGGATCATAGCGCGCGTTTGGAAAGTTGGAATTTCTGATTTCGTTTCAAGTTTCGAATTTAGCCTGCCTGATATATTCTAGGCAAGGAATTCAGAATTTCATAAAATAAAGATCCCCTTTCCACTCTTCTGTCTCATCCGGGACCTCAGCCAATTCACCTGAAACCAGCTGGTAACACCGGTAGCCCTGTTCGCGGAATATTTCGAATACCACACCGGCACTTTCCCGGTTTCCGATCTCGATCTGGACTTTCGGGGTCCATTTTTCCAGAAGTGGTTTGAACCCGGGAAGGATGTGTTTTTCGTATCCTTCAATATCGCATTTAATGAAATTCACCTTACGGAGATGCGTAAAGAGTTTTTCGGGGGTCCTGGATTCGACCGGGTGAACTTCCAGGTAGTACTCCTCTTTTCCCCCGGGAATTACCCTGGTCAGGCCGTGCCGGTATCCTTTTTCCCTGGGGATGCCCAGCAGCAATGGTTCATGGTCCTTTGTACCAAGGGCATGCGGAATGATCTCAACATTTTTTAGTCCGTGATCACGGATATTATCCTCCAGTACTTTTCTGAATTCCGGTATGGGTTCGACCGCGATGCACCGCCCGCGGGGTCCGCAAGCCAAAGCCATAGGAATGGTATAATAGCCGAGGTTGGCACCCAGATCCAATACCGTATCCCCTTCTTGTATGAGTTTTTTGATGTAATAATGTTGCGGAAAAAAATTTTTCAGCATGTTGTAGCGGTACAGGCGCAGAAACAGCCTGCTGATCAGGCGCAGGTAGACCTGTTTACCAAGCAGCCTAAATAGTAGGATTTTGAATTGCATCGCTGCAATTTACACAATACCGGCAAATCCCATGAAAGCCATGGCCAAAAGTCCGGCTACAACAAAAGCAATGGGAACCCCCTTCATGCCTTTGGGAACATTCAGAAGGTCGAGTTGTTCCCGGATACCTGAAAGGATGATCAGGGCCATACCGAAACCGATGGCATTGGCAAAGGAAAAAACCACACTCTCCAAGAGATTATAACCGTTCTGTACGGCCAGCACCGCTACACCAAGTATGGCACAGTTGGTTGTGATGAGGGGCAGGAATATTCCCAGTGCCTGGTATAGTCCCGGACTGACTTTTTTGAGGATGATCTCAACCAACTGGACCAGGGATGCTATGACCAGAATGAAGGAAATGGTCCGCATGAAGCCGATGCCCATGGGGACCAGGATATATTGTTGTATCAGGTAGGTGACCAGGGTGGCAATCACCATGACAAATGCTACTGCCCCGGTCATGCCAATGGAGGTTTCCAGTTTGCTGGATACACCCATGTAGGGGCAGATACCCAGGAATCTTGCCAGTATGATGTTGTTGACAAAAACAGCGGATATGATGATCAATACATATTCCATGATGAATGGCTTTTGAATTAATTTTTCAGCTTGTTCATGAGCATGATCAGGTACCCCAGGGCTATAAATGCCCCCGGTGCCAGGATGAATAGTAAAATACCGTCCCCTTCGATGAACTTGAATCCGAACAGGGCCCCTGAACCCAGCAGCTCCCGTACACTCCCCAGCATCAAAAGGGCCATGGAGAAGCCCAATCCCATGCCCAAACCGTCAATAATGGAGGTTAGTAAGCTATTCTTGGAAGCAAAGGCTTCCGCCCTGCCCAACACCAGGCAGTTTACAACGATCAGGGGAATGAAAATACCCAGGGCCTCGAAAAGTGTGGTGAAAAAACCCTGCATGACCAACTCAACTATGGTTACAAAAGAGGCAATGACTACAATGTAGGAGGGTATCCTGACCTTGTCGGGGATAAAACCTTTTATCAGGGATACAACCAGATTGGACATGACCAGTACAAAGGTGGTGGCCAGTCCCATGCCCAATCCATTGATTGCCGTTGTAGTGACCCCCAGGGTGGGACAGAGGCCAAGGAACAAAACAAATACGGCATTTTCCTTAAAAAATCCCTTACTGAAGTTTTTCCATTGGTTCATAGTAGTTCTCGGTTCTCGGTTCTCAGTTATTATACAAATCCACTTTATACAAATTCTTAACACACTCCTGCCCAATCCCCACACCCTAATTCAGAATCCCTGACTGCCGTCAGGCAGGCTGAATTCTGAATTCTGAATCCCCTTAAAGGTTTCATACGCCCGGTCTACGGCATCGCAATAGGCTCTTGATGAGATGGTGGCTGCAGTGATCGCATCCACATCGCCCCCGTCTTTCTTGACTTTCAGTATAAATTCAGCAGGGTTTTTACCCTGGAACTGCCGGCTCCAGTCTGATTTATCGGCCTCTATCTTATCTCCCAGTCCCGGCGTTTCCTGGTGCTCCAAAACAGCGATTTTCTGGATGGTCCCGTCGGGTAAAAAGCCGACCATTAAACGTATCTCACCGCTAAATCCTTTTCTGGTAAATGTTTCCACTGCATATCCTGCCAAAGAATCTTCCATGGTGGCCTTGTAAAAATAAACCGTATCCTTATTTATGGCCTGTTTGCTTATGGCCTTACCGGGATTATTGTCAAATTCGGGCAAAACAGCGTGGATGGCCTTATTTTTCTTTTGTTTTTTGGCCAGCTCTATGGGTTCCCTGGTGAATTCATAAATGAACGCGAGAGCACTGGAAGCAACAAATGTGACCAGAAAGAGGGCCAGTACCATATTCAGGAATGTTGATTCTCTCTTAGCCATTGGGCATCTCCTTTCCGAAGCGTCTGGGTTTCATGTATTTATTTATCAATGGTGTGAAAGCGTTCATAATGAGAATGGCAAATTGAACTCCTTCCGGATAGGCCCCTAAAACCCGGATGATAACCGTAATGACCCCTATGCCAATGCCGTAGAGGATCATGCCCCGTCCCGACATAGGTGAGGATACGTAATCCGTGGCCATATAGACCGCCCCCAGCATCAGTCCACCGGTCAGTAAATGAAAGACCGGGTCGGCATATCGTTCGGCATTGGACAGCCACAAAATGCCTGTGAAGACAAAGACAGTCAGCAGAATGCTTAAGGGTATGTGCAGGGTGATAATCTTCTTACAGAGCATATAGATCAGGCCTATGATGATGGCAAAAGCTGCTATTTCTCCGGCTGAGCCTTTCATGTTACCCAGGAAGAGATTCAGGTAACTTGGAATGTCTTGCATGATCCGGGATACCGCAGTACCCTGGTCTGCACCTTCCTTGAGCAGGCCAAGAGGGGTGGGACCGGTAAGGGCATCGGTGTACGTTGTCCAGTGCTGTCCGGGTTCGGGCCAGCTGGTGAGTTGTACCGGGAAGGATATAAAAAGGAAGACCCTTCCCACCAGGGCGGGATTGAAGGGATTGTTCCCCAGGCCGCCGAAACTCATCTTTCCAATTCCTATGGCTACCAGGCTTCCCAATACCACCAGCCAGGGAGAAAGATTGGCGGGAAGGCAAAATGCCAGGAGCAGTCCGGTGACCATAGCCGAACCATCCCCAATACGGACCGGTTGTTTCAGAATGTACTTCTGGATAAGATATTCGAAAAGTACACAGGATATTACTGAAGTAGCTGTAACGATAAGGGCCCCGGCTCCGAAATAAAATACAGATACGGCCAGGACGGGCATCAATGCCAGGACCACCCCGTACATCAATTTGGGGATCGAGTCCGTTGTGTAGGCATGCGGAGACGGAGATACGATCAATTTGTTCATCCGGAGCGTCTTTGTTTGAGAATTTCTGATTTCCCGAGGCGTATATAGTCCAGTAATGGTCTGCTGGCGGGGCAGATGTAACTGCAGGAACCGCATTCTATGCAATCCATGGCCCTGTCGGCCTCCATCCTGTCGGTTTCCTCGTGCTCGGCCAGGCTCATCAGGAGGTAAGGTTCCAGTCCCATGGGACAAACACTTACACATTTGGTACAGCGGATGCAGGGTTCCACCAGGTGACGGTGCGATTCAGCATCCGGCAGGATGAGTATCCCGGACATACCTTTGGTAACAGGCACGTCCAAATCGTTTAAGGCTTTACCCATCATGGGTCCGCCACTAATGACTTTACCCGCATTATCAGGCAAACCGCCGGCTGCATCAATTAAAGACGATACCGGTGTGCCGATACGAACCCGAAAAATCCCCGGGTTCTTCAGGATACTGCCGGTGACGGTAACAATCCTGTCGATAAAAGGCTTATTCTTCTGAACGGCCTCGTAGGCTGCAAATACGGTCCCGACATTAAAAACCACCACACCAACATCAATGGGCAGCCCACCTGAGGGAACCTCGCGGTTCAGAACTGCTTTGATCAATTGTTTCTCACCTCCCTGGGGGTACTTTACCCGTAAAGCCTGAACCCGGATGCCTTCTTCTCTCATGGCCAGTACCTGGAGATGCTCAATGGCATCGGGTTTATTATTCTCGATCCCGATGATGGCCTGCTCTACATCCAGGGCTTTCATCATGATTCGTATGCCAACCATCAGTTCCCTGCCTTTTTCGAGCATGAGTGCATGATCGGAAGTCAGATAGGGTTCACATTCCACTCCATTCACGAGCAGGTGGGTTGCTGTTTTACCCCTGGGAACATTCAATTTTACATGGGAGGGGAAGGTCGCACCACCCTGGCCAACCAGGCCGGCAGCTTCTATCTTTTTGATGATCTCTTCGCGTCCCGGGTCAAACTCCTTTTTCAGGTCCTCACTCCGATCTATATCATCAATCCATTCATTCTCCCCGGTCTTGATTATTACTGCTGACCTCCGGTATCCGGAAACGTCCATAACGGTGTCAATTTTTTTGACTTTTCCCGATACCGGTGCATGTACATTCGCGGAAACAAAGCCATTAACAGAAGCGATCAACTGACCGGTCTTCACGGTCTCCCCTCTTTCTACCTTAATCTCAGCGGGTGCACCGATATGCTGACTGACCGGAACCGATACCTGGGATGGAATGTCGTGGCTACGAATCTTCATGCCGGCTGTTATCTTGTTTTCAGCCGGGTGCATACCGCCCTGTGGAAATGTACTGATCATCTGGCTTAATTTTGCTTCTTGGATTCCTTATTGCTTTCTTTTTCTGAAGCACTGGTCTCTTTTTCCTCCCCGGTTTCCGCCTTCTTTTCCTTCCTGGGCGGAAAATTAATCTCATGTATCGCGTTGGTCGGGCAAACCGGCGGACATTTGCGGCATAACTTGCATTTTTCCGGATCAATATATGCAAGGTTGTTCTCCATGGTTATGGCATCGAATGGGCAAACCTCCACGCATTTTCCGCAGGCGATACATGCCACTTTACAACTTTTACGTGCAAGGACTCCTTTTTCTTCATTGATGCAGGAAACAAATATCTTTCTGTCTTCGCGGTTCTTTTTTCTGAGCTCAATGATATCCCTGGGACAGGCCAAAACACAAGCATTGCAGGCGGTGCATTTGTCGTCAATGACCTCGGGCAATCGTGTTTCAGGATTCATATGAATGGCATCAAAATCACAGGCTTCCACGCAGTCGCCGTGCCCCAGGCAGCCGTAAGGACAGCCGGATTCCCCCGTATAAAGGCCGTGTTGTATGGAACATACCCGCGGACCTTCATATTCATTGGTGCGCGGACTGTTTTCGGGGGTTCCGTAACAACGGACCACGGCAACCAAGGGGGCCTGTTCTTCTGTTTCCTTGCCCAGGATTTTGGCAACTTCCGACATAACTTCGTTGCCGCCCACGGGGCAATACAAATCCGAGATATCGTCTCTCTTTACCAGTGCCTCCGCAAAGGCCCTGCAGCCAGCGAATCCACAACCACCGCAGTTAGCTGCAGGCAGGACATCTTCCACTTCGTCAATACGGGGGTCTTCATGTACCTTGAATTTTTTAGCAGCGATGTAGAGTATGATCGATGCCAGGATACCCAGTGAACTTAGTGAGGTAACAGTTATGATAACGATGTTATTCATGCTTCCTCCTCCTTCTCCACGATAAATGAAAAAGACCTTTCAATCATGTTCCTCAGGAGATATAGTCCGTAGTAGTATGGTACCAGTAATCCCAATGAGATCAATCCGGCCATTAATTCACCCGCACCGGTGGGAATCAGGACCATCAATGAGACCAGTACAATGAGAAAGGGCAGTATGTAGCCCAAAAACAAGGCCCTGAACCCCAAAGATTGTTGCATGTGGATCTTAACCGGGTCCCCGGTATGCAGGTCCAGACCGCTTAGGGGTACGGTGACTTCCTTGTCCTTGGTATCGGGCAATCCGCAAATCCCCCGTGCATGACATTGTGAGCAGGCGCTGTAACAGGTGAACTTAATCCTGACCTGCTCACCGGTGATCTCCGCCACAATTCCGCTTTGTGATATCTCTTTTGGCATTGAATGCTATCTGTTTGAAAAACCGACTTTCCACTACAAAATTAAAAGGCTGAAGGGGTTCAAAGATTGCTTTTTGTCAGACTATTCTAATTTATTTTGAATATAAATTAGAAAGTTCCAGGTTCCTAGTTACCCGTATGTATTCTGTTCCTGCGAATGTCTCTTACATTCAGGATAATTGAGATAACAAGGGCCAGGAAAAATCCCCCCAGGGTAAGCCCGTCAACCAGGTCTGCGTTAAAATCCATCCCGCTTAACCGGTCGACCAGGTACTTGATGTATGAATTGGGCAGGTTGGAATGCCCCAGGCGGCGCAGCACATTGAAATGCCAATCGGTAAGCGGGCAGTAACCCATCCCGAAGAAGATACCGAGGATAAACCAGGATCCCCCGGTGAGCCCGAGTGTGACCAGATTTGCCAGGCGGGTCTTTCTCCAAATCCAGCCGAACACATTGAAGAGTATCAGGGTGGTGTGGAAAACCACGAAAAATATATCGATTACCTTGTAGATCATTTTCAGGTCAGCGCCATAAATATACTAACCAGTTGCAAGTTGCCGGTAACCTGTAACCAGAAAAACCTTAAAAAATGTTAACAAAGCTCACACTGGCCTGAAACTTGTTTTTGACTACCCGGAACCAAAAACCAAAAGCCATGAAATCCATTATTATTTTAATATCTGTTATATTCTCCGTGTGGAACCCGCTGGGTCCCGACCAGAGAACTGTTACCGGGAAGGTCACCGATGCCGGGACAGGCCGGGCGATCCCCGGGGTTACTGTTAGCGAAAGCGGTACAAACAATTTTGTTTTTACCGACATCGACGGGCAGTTCCGTATACAGGTCCGTACTTCCGGCACTTGCCTGGAGTTCACCATGACCGGGTTTGCAGATTATAAACTGAAACTTGGAAATGCCTCCGAATACCAGGTCAAACTGCAGCCTCTGAAGAACCTGAAGGATGAGGTGTTTTTGATGGAATATGAGGCGGAAGAAGCATCCAAAAGCAGGTGGGTCATGCATAAAGCTGCCGGGGCACCCTCCACCGGTTATTTGACCCAGGGAGGCAATGACTACCGGCCACCGCCCGATTACAACACAGAGGAATACGACAAGATCACGGAAAACAACTTCAAGCTGGTGAGCCATGATCCTTTGTCTACCTTTTCCGTGGATGTGGACCGGGCTTCCTATGCCAATGTTCGGCGGTTTCTCAACGACAATATGATGCCCCCCAGGGATGCCGTTCGTACAGAAGAGTTGATCAATTACTTCGGCTATGATTATCCCCAGCCAACCAACGGGGATCCTTTTTCTATAAACCTGGAGATGGGATCCGCATCCTGGAACCCGGGAAGGAAGCTTTTCAGGGTCGGTTTGCAGGGGAAAGAGGTGAACGTCAGGGATCTTCCTGCAGGCAACCTGGTGTTCCTGCTGGATGTTTCCGGATCGATGAACTCATCCAATAAACTACCTCTTTTAAAATCTGCATTTAAGATACTGGTGGATGAGCTGAGACCCGAAGACCGGGTAGCCATCGTTGTGTATGCAGGGGCCGCCGGTTTGGTCCTTGAATCAACACCGGGTGATAACAAGGAAAAGATCATTTCTGCACTGGAGCGTTTACAGGCCGGTGGCAGCACGGCCGGAGGTGCCGGGATAAGGTTGGCATATAAGGTTGCCAAGGAGAACTATATCCCCGGTGGGAACAACCGGGTTATCCTGGCTACCGATGGTGATTTTAATATTGGTGAGAGCAGCGATGCAGCCATGGAAAGACTCATTGAAGAGAAGAGGGAAGAAGGCGTGTTCCTTACCGTACTGGGTTTTGGCATGGGCAATTACAAGGATGCCAGGATGGAAAAGATATCCAATGCCGGGAACGGTAACTATGCCTACATAGATAATATCATGGAAGCCAAAAAGGTTTTGGGTAAGGAGATATGGGGAACCCTGTATACCATTGCCATGGACGTGAAGATACAGATCGAATTCAATCCCGCCCAGGTGAAAGCCTACAGGCTGATCGGCTATGAAAACCGCCTGCTGAATAAGGAGGATTTCAATGACGATACCAGGGATGCCGGAGATATTGGATCCGGACATACGGTAACGGCATTTTATGAGATCATTCCGGCAGGCTCCGAAGAAGAGGTGCCGGGTGTGGATGCTTTGGAATACCAGCAGACCAGGATCAATAAATCGGAAAACCTGATGACCGTCAAATTGCGGTACAAGGAACCCGGAGAAGATGAGAGCAAGCTTATCGTTAAACGGGTCACGGAAAAAGAGATCACACCCGGAACGCGTACAACCGGCTATCTTTTTGCAGGATGTCTGGCTGAGTTTGGGATGCTGCTCAGGGACTCCGAATTCAAGGGTCAATCATCCTATGATAATATTCTGTCCATGCGGAATGATCTGCAGAAGGATGACCCGGAAGGCTATAAGGCCGAGTTCTTCAAACTGGTGGAAACCGCGAAATACCTCTCGAGGTAGGAACCCGGGAACCTTATCCTACCTGGCTCCAATCAATCTTTTCTTTTGACAAACGATCGAGGTTTTGTCTGAGCACCCGGTTTTCCTCCCCGGCAAGGGCGGGGTCTACGTCCAGAATTTCACTGACCAAGTCGCGGGCATAATTCAGGATCTGGTTATCCTTTCCCAGGTTGGCAATCTTAAGATCGAAGGGGATACCGCTTTGCTGCGTGCCTTCTATATCGCCCGGCCCGCGCAACCTGAGGTCCACTTCAGCGATCTCAAAACCGTCGTTGGTTCGTACCATGGTCTCCAGGCGGGTACGGGCTTCTTCGCCAAGCTGATACTGGGTCATCAGGATACACCAGGATTGGTCGGCCCCCCGGCCGACACGGCCACGAAGCTGGTGCAACTGGGAAAGACCGAATCGCTCGGCACTTTCTATGACCATGACGGTGGCGTTGGGTACATCCACGCCGACCTCGATAACCGTTGTCGACACCAGGATGTGGGTCCGGCCCGCCACAAAATGGCCCATGGCTATATCCTTTTCTTCCGGCTTCATTTTACCATGCAGAACACCGACGGCATAGCGGGGAGGAGGGAAGGCCCTTTTCAGGCTCTCATATCCGTCCTCCAGGTCCTTATAATCCATTTTCTCCGATTCTTTGATCAAGGGATATACCACATAGATCTGCCGGCCCTCTTCTATTTGTTTTCTCAGGAAACCATGTAAACGCATCCTTTTTGCATCGGTAGTACGGAGGGTTTTAACGGGTTTCCTGCCGGGGGGGAGTTCATCGATCACCGACACATTCAGATCGCCGTAAACCGTCATAGCCAGGGTGCGGGGAATGGGTGTGGCGGTCATGACCATCACATGGGGCGGGTGGGTACTTTTTTGCCAGAGTTTGGCCCTTTGAGCAACCCCGAATCGGTGTTGTTCGTCGATGATGACCATGCCCAGGTTTTTAAATATCACCGTTTCTTCAATCAAGGCATGGGTTCCAACAAGGATATGTACTTCACCCTTCTTAAGTTCATCATGGAGCGGGGTCCGTTCTTTTTGTCTGGTGGAACCGGTCAGGAGCTGAATGTTTATGCCCAGACCTTCTGTCATTTTATTCAGGGTCCGGTAATGCTGGCCGGCCAGAATCTCTGTAGGGGCCATCATACAAGCCTGGTACCCGTTATCCAGGGCTATCAGCATGGACATCAGTGCCACCAGGGTTTTGCCACTGCCCACGTCTCCCTGCAGCAGGCGGTTCATCTGTTTACCTGAACCCAGGTCTTTCCTGATCTCCCTGAGGACCCTTTTCTGGGCCTCCGTAAGTTCGAAAGGCAGTTTTTGCTCATAGAAGCGGTTGGTAAACTCCGCGACCCGGGCAAAAACAAAACCGGAGGTCTTTTGTTCCCTGTATACTTTCTGCCGAAGTATGTTCAACTGAATATTAAACAGTTCTTCAAACTTCAATCTGTATTCTGCAGATCTAAGGTGCTCGGGTGTATCGGGGAAATGAATGATCTTGAGGGCCTCATCGCGGGGGATCAGCCTTGCTTTTTTCCTGAGGTAATCCGGCAGGGTTTCCGGAAGATCAATATCGAAGGACCGGAAAAGGTTGCCCATCAGTTTGTACATCACCCTCGAGGTGATATAGCTGTTCTTCATCCGCTCGGTGGTTATGTAATGGGCTTGAAGACTGGCATTTACAGCTTGTTCGTATTTATCCCATTCTTCAATTTCGGGATGTACGATATTGATGGTTCTCTTGAAGCGGTTTGGTTTGCCAAAGACTATATATTCTGTATTGGCCTTCAGGCTGTCTTTTAGCCATTTGGCTCCCTGGAACCATACCAGTTCAATGCTGCCGGTCTCGTCACAGAAATCTGCCACCAATCGCTTTTTCCCTTTACCCGGGATCAAACGCAATCCCGCGATTTTACCCCTTAACTGGATGTACGGGAGCTCGGCACTCAGCTCACTGATCTTGTAAAACTTGCTCCGGTCAACATATTTATATGGAAAATAGAACAGAAGGTCGCCAAAAGTTTTGATGCCCAGTTCTTTGCCCAGCAGTTCAGCCCTTTTGGGTCCCACCCCCGGTAAATATTTTATATCCTTATTTAGATCGATCCTGGCCATGTGAAGGGAGGACTATACGGGATTGTACGGCTCATGCGTTGCGTATATCAACCCACTCGCTAATCCCACACCCTAATTTAGAATTTAGAATTTAGAATTTAGAATTTTTCAGGATAACTTTATCATGCAACATTCGTATTTTATACTAAGTCATAAAAATATATTGTAAAATCCTGGAAACCATGAAAAAATTTCTACAATGCTCAATGATTTTTTTGACATTATTGATTGGAACGGGTCTGAAAGGCAACGCAAACGCTCATAATACTGCCGGATACTTTTCTGTTCCGGAACATCAAGATATTTTTAATACTGCGGATACCTGCGATCTCCGGATCTTTGTCAATAAAACCGATGTAGGTGCAGCAGCCAACGCCGGTGCTTCCGTATCCGTTGAGGGCGGTACACCGCCTTATTCTTATTACTGGACCACCGGTGACACCTCCAATGCCATATCGGATATCACAGCCGGAAGATATTACATCGTGGTCGTCGATGCACGGGGTTGCCGGGCATGGGCCTTTGTGGACATCAATAACCTTGATGGCCCCCAGATTCTGGTGAGCAATATTAAATCGGTTAGTTGCCACGGAGAAAAAGACGGGGCCATTGAAATTGAGATTATCGAAGGGACCCCCCCATACCTGGTCCGTTGGAACAATGGGGAGCGGGGGACTTCCATAGAGGGTTTGGAATCTGCATTTTACGATGTGGGTGTTGTGGATGCCCAGGGATTGAAATCATTCAAAAAGATCTTTGTTCCACAGCCACAGCCTTTAAATTATGAAGCAGAGATAAGTCCACCCAATTGTGAGGAATCCGATGGCTCAATGATCCTTAGTGCCACAGGGGGAACACCACCCTATACCTATACCTGGATCAAGGGCGGAGAGCAGGGACCGGAATTATTGGACAAGCCTGCCGGAGCTTATCCTTTGCTAATTGAAGATGCCAATGGTTGTCAGGTAGAGAAAATAGTTAACCTGAGCGATATCCAGGGACCCGAACTGATCATGGATACCGTAAAAGCCGCCACATGCCAGGAAAATGACGGGGCGGTTGAGGTGGCCGTTGATAATCCCACGGGCCTTAACTTTGAATGGACCGACCTGCAGCAAAACATAGTCTCCAATGCATCTTCTGCTGCAGATTTGCCGGAGGGCACCTATATGCTTATGATCTCCGATGAGTTCAACTGTAAAACCGCCCATTCGGTAAAGGTAGAACTCAAGCGTCCTGAGCAGGAACCTATTTGTGTGGCAACCATTGATACAGCCACGAACAATAACATCATCATCTGGGAAAGAGAGGTAAACGCGGCACAATACAATATTTACAGGGAAACCGGGGAGAATAATGATTTTCTCCTTGTGGGGACTGTCCCTTATGATGCACTGAATTATTTTGAAGATACGGTAATCGATCCAAATGAAAGAGGATACGCCTATAAAATTACCAGTATTGACGAATGTGGCACTGAATCAGTGCTGAGTGAAATGCATAAATTGTGTCACCTTTCGGTCGTTCCTCTTGATCGATCATCCTTGCTTGTATGGGATGCATATATCGGATTTCACGGAGATTACCAGATACAGCGCCGTATAGATGGCGGGAAGTGGGAGGACCTTGGAGAAGTTACCTGGCGGGAAAGATCTTTTAATGATGAAACACTTCCTGCTGATCAGGAAGCCGAGTACCGGGTAAGGATACCCATTGGAGAACCGTGCGAGATCAAAGACCCCTTCAAAAAAGTCGGATCGGGTTCCTATTCATATACTTTGTCCAACATAGAAGACAACCGTGCATCTGCAACGGATATCAATAAACTGTTTGCAGAGAAGCTCTTCAGGATCTACCCCAATCCTTCCGCCGGCTATTTACGGCTGGTCATGGATCTCCCGGTTGATGAGGATGTTCAACTTGGGGTATATGACCTGGCGGGCAGAACCGTGTTGAAACGCCCGATCAATCCCTCGGAATTTCATATGCTTGAACTGGACCTGTCACAGCAGCCAACCGGAATATATGTGATCCATGCGGTGGGCAGATCCTTTAATTTCAGGAAGAAGATCATTATCAGGTGACAACAGATTTTATCAGGCTGTGCTTATCTTTGAGTAAAAATTTATTTCTTGAAGTTTAGCACAGCCTTGTGGAGGGTGTTCCATGCCTTAAAGTACCGGATATATGCAGGACATCGTAAGGGTCATCGCATCCATGCACCCTTTGCATTTAAGCTGGTCAACCAGGTTATCCACAGCCATGATCCAAAACCTGCCGGCATGTACAGTAAGTCTGAACTTGCCCTGCCCGAACGAAAGATCGCAATCCCGGCAAAGTATGGTGAATTACTGTTTCGCCTGCTGCAATTTCTTAAACCCGAAAAGGTGGTTGAGCTGGGAACGGGAAATGGGTACAGCACCATGTTCTTAGCAAAAGCCCGTCCGGGTAAACCTGTATTAACCGTCGATCAGTCTGCCGCACGTTTTGCAACAGCTTCTCAATTGATTCAAAACCATAAGATCTGCAATGTCAGGTTCTTTGTAAAGAATTTTGCTGAATTCTTGAATCAAGAATTGGAAATAGAAGAAAAAAACCTCTTCATTTTCCTCGATGGGGATCATCGTTATGAAGCAGTTATTAAATACACCCAGAGGATTCTGGATACAACTCCTGTCGCCCTTGCTATCTTATTGGATGATATTAATTGGAGCAGGGATTTATACAAAGCCTTCAGGGAATTGGCCGGTCATCCACGAATATCCTTGAGCATGGAGTTGAACAGGATGGGTCTTCTGATGAGCCGCGGGGGTTTGTACAAGCAACATTACCGGGTTGTGTTTTAGATTCTTTATCCTCCTTGTATCATTAATATTTCTATCTTCGTTATTCATTAAAATCTAAGATGCTTCTTATGGAATATATGATATCCCTGGAAGAACTTGTAAAGAATTATTATGTTGGAAAGATCACGGTTGAGGCTTTACGTTCCATTACCATATCCATCAGAAGGAATGAATGTGTTGCCATAATGGGACCTTCCGGATCGGGGAAGTCTACTTTGATGAATATAATCGGCTGCCTGGATACTCCAACAGAAGGACGATATGTTCTGAATAACAAAGATGTAAGTGAATTGGACGACAATGAGCTCGCGGACATAAGGAACAATGAGATCGGTTTTGTTTTCCAGACTTTTAATCTCTTGCCCCGTTATACGGCGCTGGAAAATGTTATGCTGCCCCTCGTTTATGCAGGAAAACCCAAAAACGAACGCGTGATTCGAGCCCAGGAGGTACTGGACAGCCTGGGACTCGCGGACCGTGTTGAGCATAGGCCCAATGAACTGTCCGGCGGGCAGCGTCAGCGCGTGGCAGTGGCCCGGGCTATGGTGAATTATCCTTCCATTATTTTGGCGGATGAGCCCACGGGAAATCTGGATTCAAAAACTTCGAACGAGATCATGAATCTTTTCGACGAGATCCACCAAAGGGGCAATACCATTATACTGGTTACCCATGAAGAAGACATTGCACGTCATGCACATCGTATCATTCGTTTGATTGACGGCCAGGTAGAGTCCGATGAGATAAACAAAATGGTCAAAGTAGCCGGATCATAAGCGGTCACCAAACCATTTCGAACCATTTAGCACCCTTAAGCACCGTTCAAAGCATTTTCGCAGAACATTTAGTTCTGATTTGTGTTTACGAGTCATAAAAAGAACGCGATATGCCTGTATATACAAAAACCGGTGATACCGGAAAGACAAGCCTGTTGGGTGGAAAACGGGTTAAAAAGGACCATCCCAGGATAGCTGCTTATGGAACGGTTGATGAGTTGATTGCTTACCTGGGTTTGATCAGAACCTTTGACATACCGGAGGTGCATAGGAAAAGCCTGCTGGAGATACAGGACAGGCTCATGACCGCTGCAGCCCTTTTGGCAAAGGATCGCGAATCTTGTGATATCGCGTTACCTCAATTATATGAGAAGGATGTAGCGTTTCTTGAAAAGGAAATGGACCGAATGGATCAGAGCAATCCGCCCCTGAAGAATTTTATTTTACCCGGCGGCAGTCCTGTTGTTGCTTTTTGTCATGTTGCGCGGAGTGTATGCAGAAGGGCCGAGCGTTTGTCTGTCAGGCTCTTTGGGAAACATGAAATGAACCTTCTCGTGGTAAAATACCTGAACCGGCTGTCGGATTATTTATTTGTACTGGCAAGAAATATAGGGCATGAATTGAATGTTGAAGAAACTATCTGGGAACCGCGGTTGTAATTCAGGATTTATTTTTTAATTTTTGCAAAATTTTTCAGATATACATGTACTGGACATTAGAATTGGCGTCAAAACTTGAAGATGCACCTTGGCCCGCTACCAAGGACGAGTTGATAGATTTTGCAATTCGTTCCGGTGCTCCCCTGGAAGTTATTGAGAACCTGCAGGAGATAGAGGACGAAGGGGATATTTATGAAAGCATCGAAGATATCTGGCCGGACTATCCCAGTAAGGATGATTTTTTCTTCAACGAAGACGAGTATTAGGACGTTCAGGGATAATGTCCCCCTCTTGCTTTTTCCAGATAAAAATTTCTTTCTTGTTCAAGGGTCTGTAGGATTCCAACCATTGAAAATTTTTCAGATATAGTTCATCCATATTCACCTTATCAGGGGGATACATGATGGCATCCGGTTTGACAAGGTATACCAGTTTATCAATCTTTTTATCTTTTAAATAAATGACCAGATCGGTACTCTCTGCCCTGTTGATTCCGATCAGATACTCCTCGTCCCTGGCAAAATAAATGGTTTGGCTGTTGCCGGTAACATGGATCCGTTTTAATTCGTTGTTGCTTGCATAACCGGTCATTTTTTTCCCCCGGATTTGGTTAAACTGCAGAGAATCATCCCTGGATACGATCATGGCTATATTGAACATCCGGATTTCACTGACTTGCTGATTGGCCATTTGAATTTCAATGTATTCAGCGGTCATCTGGTTGTCTTCCGACCACAATACCGGTTCATGGAAGAGCTTAAATAAGGAATCACTTTCCTGGTAGATCATTGAATCACATTTGCCCTGGAAATCATCCCTGTAATACTTCACGTGAAAGTATGCTTTCAGCAATTTGTTATGACCGGTGGAGTCCTGCAGGGATTTGAGGGTATCGGCATGTACAAACAGGGAATCCTCTTCTTCTATCTGTATAAAAACCGCACTGTCGGTCAGCAATGCATAATCGGTTTTCTCTTCATAATAGGCATAGTTTCCTAACAGGAGAACACGCTGTGTTGAATCATACAGGGAGACATTCCGAAAAGCCTTGCCGATGCCGGTTTCTCTTTCATAATAAAGGCTGTCACCCTTCAATACCTGATTATTGTTCTTAAAAACCGCATTCTTATTGAACTGTGAAATATTGCGCCGTGTGTCGTACCATCCGTTCTCACAATAGATGTAGTTCGAGTCGCTGATGATCTCGGTTGGTCCCAGGAAGTAGCTAATTTCAGTGTCCGTGGCATATTTCATGGTGTCCGAGTAGATGGTATAATCGGGATTGACGATTCGGACACTGTCCTTGAAAAAGAACATCTTAGAGCGGGAATAATAGAACCCCTGCCGGCTGGTTAGATTGTTCTGTCCGTTTTGAATATTTCCCCCATTGGTATAATAGCCAAAATTTTGATTCAGATTAAAGTCGAGATAATCGGTTTTAAGCACGGTTTCTTTGTCAATCAGCACAACATTCTTGCGCACATCCGAAGTTTTGGTGTTCCCGTTATATTTAAGATAGTTCCCGTAAAGGTGAAGCGTATCGCCCTGAATGATATGTACGTTACTGAAGGCATCAACAATATTGTCTTCAGAATAATAATGGGCACTGTCACAGGTTAGAACATTGTTTTCATGGCTGAACCGAACATCACCCAGTAGTCTTATAGCCCCGGTCCCCATGGTGGCATCATACTCCGAGGAATTTGCATTTTCAATAGTGATCTCCCTGACCTGTTGTCCGTTCAGGGGAATAAGGAAGAATAAGCTTAACAATAGGGAAAGCGACAGCCGTGACATCTTATTCTTTCCATCCCTCCCTGGAAAATTCACATTGACGGTGCGTATTTCCGAGGGAAATATAGGTTTCACTGATCTTTTCATTGATCCAATTGGAAACAATACGGTCCTGTTTCCGGGCTTTAGCCATTAGCTGTATTTCATTGTAATCCTGCTCAAGGTTTGCCCTGTGGGGCTCAATTTTATTAACCAGCTTGATGATTTTGTAGACATCTTTGCCGTTTTCGTCTACCGACTTAAAAGGTTCGGAGATCTCGCCTGCTTTTAAGTTTTTGATGATACGGTTTTCGGTTGGGTCCAACTGATCCAGTTCAAAACGGGTTGTGGCTGTTTGTTGATTTACAACCAGCCCACCGTTTATCGCACTTTTCTCATCCTGGGAAGTCAGTCTGGCGGCGTGTTCAAAGCTAATGGTGTCCAGACGGATCAGTGTGGCAATGCTGTCGAGCTTGGTCCGCGTTTCCTGCTGTGCTTCCGGGGAACTCTTGGGTTTTAATAAGATGTGTCTTGTATTAACCCGGTCATTGTTCCTGTCGATCAGCTGAATGATGTGGTAGCCGAACTCGCTTTCCACAATGGAAGAGATCCCGCCTTTTTTCAGGCTAAATGCAGCTTTGGCATAAGCGGGATCCAGTTCGGATTTCCCAAGATAACCTATTTCACCACCACGGGGGGCGGAGGGACCTTCAGAATATAACACCGCCAGGGTAGCAAAGTTCTCGCCGTCCAATATTCTACGCCTCAGTTCCAAAAGCCGTTCCTTGACTTCAAAAATGGATTCTTCACTGTACGGGGGATACCTGACGATCTGCCTGTATTCATATTGGGTATTGATATAGGGAATAGAGTCTTCCGGAATACTTTTGTAGAATTTCCGGACCTCCGAGGGAGTTATGGTCAGCGACCCGATGATCACGTTTTGCATTTGCTGTGTGATCATCAAATCCCGAATGTTATTGCGAAACCCATCCTTGATCTCCCGGAGGGATTTGTTGAAATATTCTTCGAGTTTTGCTTCCGAGCCGATCTGGCTGATGAAGTAGCTGAGCCTGCTGTTGAGTTCTATCTCGACATTGGCTTCATTGACGGTAATGCTGTCCACTTCTGCCTGGTTCAGAAGCAATTTTTGTTCCATGAGCTGCTCCAGGATGACACACTTCATGTCAGGCATGTTGATACCCTCCGCGCGCATTTGTAAATACTGGCTTTCAATATCGGATTGTAAAATGATCTTGCTTCCGACGACGGCAACGATCTGATCGATCATTTTTTCCTGCCCGCGCGCATTTTGCCACACCAGCATGCCGGTCAATATTATGGTATATTGGATATACTTTCTCATACTGTTTTAGTAATAAATCGTAAAATGCCCCTTGTTTCGTGCATTATTATAAATATTTGCTTCAAGGTTGTTAATGAATTCCACCTTTCTTTTGGTCATCAATATACTTTTGATTTTGGACCGGACATAATTCAGGGGTGCTTCCTCCCTGGGCATGATCTTTTCCCTGAACCGGACCAGATACAGGTAACTGGAGTCGCGAACATTGATATAATTGTTATACCTCAAAAATCGCTCCGGATCGGAGGTATTCAGGGGCACTTCGTTGAGAATATCGTTAAACTCGATCCACTCATCGTTAAAGTCGTCGTACTTTTGTGCATATTGATAACAATAGCTCTCCAATTGATAGATATCATCCTCACTGTCGGAACGGTACAGGTATATCAGACGGTTCAGATTTGGGGCTTCAAGGGGAACTTTGATATACAAGGCCCTGACAATGGGTTCTTCAAGTATGAAATTGGATTTATTCTCCTCATAATAATTCTGAATGGCTGCCTCGCTGATGTTGGTATCCAATTTTTGCTGAATCAGGTTTTTCTCATATTTATATATTAAGAGAGATGATCGGTATTCTTCAAGTTGCTTGGAAACATCCTTCTGCTCTTCGGTTAGATTCAGCTCTGCCTTGTTCAGCAATAACTGTTTTCTGATCCATTCATCAATATAGTTTTTTACAATTTGGGCACTGTCGGAGGGGGAAATGGCAGGGCCAATGAGTTCTTTGAGCTCGGAAGGGTACAGGTATTTGTCCATGACCCGGGCCACGGGTTCTTCCTCCGGGTGTTTTAAAAAGCTATCACAAGCGGTAATGAAAACTACCCAGGTGATCACTATATGGATCAAAGGTTTCGCACTCATAGTTCAGACTTATTCAATACGTTCGAGTATTTCGTCATTAACCGAGATCTCATATTTATTACGTAGTTCAGCGATCCATTTTTTCTCAAGGTAACTTTGATAATCTGCAGTCACAAGTCCCCTGGCCTCTTCCAATTCCTTTTGGGTCGGCTTTAATTTCTTGTGCATGACTACAACCCTGATGTCGGTATTTTTATCATTACCCGGCTGTATTAAATATACACCCTTTTTGCCCCAGGCCTGGTCAATCCATGAACGGTCTCCTTTTTCGTACTTACCGGTCCTGAATGTGATGCAACCAGTATCAGCGGCACATATTCGCTCAATAAGTTCCTGGTAGTATTCTGTGTCCTTTTTCCTGGGCTTCAATTCTTCTTTCAGTTCAACGGCTTTTTGGACGTCAGGACAAGTAAAAACAGTGCTTTCCCAACGTGTATTCCATTGATAGTCATCTTCGCGGGCTTCATAGAAAGCTTCCAGGCCCGCCGTATCTTCGATTGCCCTGGTCCATACCATTTGGTCGGTCAATTCGAAAAGCAATATCCCGTCGTGATATTCTTCCAACAAATGGGCCAGGCCAGGATTCTCTTTTTCCACTGTCCGCATCTCAAGTTCTCTCAGTGATTCTTTGATATAATTGTTGAATTCATTGTTTACAATGTTTTCCAGGCCTTGCCTGTACCTGAGATTTTGCTTGTCTTTGAGATATGCATAAAACTCTTTCTGGAGGTGAGCTTTGCCGTCCAGGGTCATGAGTACCTCATCCAGTTTTTCAGGTTCATCAATCTTCCATTGCTGGTCAAAGAATGAAGAATCCATCTTGGTGTAGAAAACCTCCAGGTTTTCTGGTTTAACCTCCAGATCGTATTTTTTCTTTAGTTCCTCAATTCCCAATTGATTGACATTCCTGAAGTACCCCAGCCTGTTCATCCTGTTGCGGATGTCTTCCTTTTCCTCTTCGAATGAACCAAGTTCACGTTTATCGATCAGTTTGATGATGTGCCAGCCAAAACCGGTTTTCATGGGTTCGGACAGGTCCCCCTGGTTTTCCAGGTCAAAGGCCGCTTTCTCAAATTCAGGGACCATCCTTCCGCTTCCGAACCAATTCAATTCGCCTCCATCGACAGCGGACGCACGATCTTCCGAGTGGCGTCTTGCCAGTTCAGCGAAATCACTGCCCTGTTTCAGGCTGTCATACAGGCGCCTGATCCTTTCTTGTACTTCCTCTTCCTGTTCCTCGCTCATGCCTTCCGGGGTCATCAGCATGATGTGTGCCACTTTCACCTGTCCACGGCTGGGCCTTGTATCATGCAGCTTCACGATATGATGTCCAAAACGGGTTTGAAAAGGTTCTGATACTTCCCCGGGTTCGAGATTGTAACAAACGTTCTCGAAAGGGGGGATATAACGAAGCGCCGTGAAATATCCCAGGTTGCCTCCATTATGGGCAGCAGACGGGTCTTCGGATATTTCCCGTGCAACTTTGCTGAATTCTTCACCGTTTAAAATACGCTCCCTGGCTTTCTGCAATATTGCTACAGCGTCAGTGGAATCATCGTCTTCATTTTCTTTGTTGGCAATGATGATGTGGCTGACGTTGACCTCTGTTTTCATCCTTTCATAGATCTTCTTTACCATATCATCAATGATTTTATTGTCAATGGAGTAAGGCTCCATGAGTTGTTTTCTGTACATCCTGTATTCACTCTCGAATGACTGTGTGGTGTCCAGTCCCCGGTTCATGGCCTCGATAACCTTGAGCTTGTAATTGATGAACAGATCCAGGTATTCATCTACGGATTGTTGTTGAATATTCGGGTTGGCATTGTTCTTCCTGTAGATACTTTCGAATTCGGACAGGGTGATTTCATGATCCCCTATGGTTATGAAAACCGGGTCCTCTGTTTTCTGGGCATTCAGAATATGGGTTCCGGTTGTCAGAATGATGAGCAGGCAGAAATTGATGATTTTCATAGTACTGTGATTGTTTGAGAAAAGAACGAAGGATTAACTGGCTTATTATCTAGAATAATTGGGAGCTTCGCGCGTAATGGTTACATCGTGAGGATGACTTTCAATGACACCGGCGTGGGTTACCTTTACAAATCTGGCTTGTTGCAGCGATTCTATGTTATTTGAACCGCAATATCCCATTCCTGCCCGTAAACCTCCTGCCATTTGATATATGACTTCCGCAAGTGTTCCTTTATAGGGAACCCTTGCTGCAATGCCTTCCGGCACCAGTTTTCGAATATCATCCTCGGCATCCTGGAAATAACGGTCCTTGCTTCCCTGCTGCATGGCCTCGATAGACCCCATTCCGCGGTATGATTTATATTTTCTCCCGTTGTATATAATGGTTTCGCCCGGAGATTCTTCAACTCCTGCAAGCATCGATCCTGCCATGATGGAGGAAGCGCCGGCAGCCAGCGCCTTAACAATATCGCCGGAATAACGTATGCCCCCGTCGGCGATCACGGGCACTTTATTTTTAATTGCAACCCTGGCCACATCATAGATCGCTGACAGTTGCGGAATACCCACCCCCGCAACTACCCTTGTGGTGCAGATAGAGCCCGGACCAATACCCACTTTTACGGCATCGGCACCAGCCTTGACCATAGCCTCTGCAGCCTCAGAGGTCCCGATGTTTCCGCATATAACATCGATGCCGGTAAATTCCGTCTTCAGGGTTTTTAAGGTTTCCAATACACCATGATGATGTCCGTGAGCCGTATCAATAACAACGGCATCTGCCCCGGCTTCGACAAGGGCCTGAACCCTGCTGATGACCTCGGGTCCCACGCCTACGGCCGCCGCTACACGAAGTCTTCCTTTTTCGTCCTTACAGGAGTTGGGGCGGTCCTTTGATTTTGTGATGTCCTTATAGGTGATCAGTCCAATGAGCTTATTATTTTCGTCAACAACAGGCAGCTTCTCAATCTTATGTCTCTGCAGTATACCTGCAGCCTGCTCCAGGTTTGTATTTCGTGTCGTGGTTACAATTTTCTCCCTGGTCATGACCTGGCTGATGGGCCGGTCCATATCCTGCTCAAATCTCAGATCGCGGTTGGTCACTATACCGATAAGCTTCTGTTGTCCGTCCACCACGGGTATTCCCCCTATCCTGAATTCCTGCATCAAATGAAGTGCATCACTTACCTTACCTTCTTTGCCAATGGTTATGGGATCGTTGATCATTACGTTCTCGGCCCGCTTAACTTTTCTTACGTGCCTGGCCTGATCTTCAGCAGTCATGTTCTTGTGGATGACCCCCAGCCCTCCTTCCCGGGCTATGGCAATGGCCAGGTCCGCTTCGGTTACCGTATCCATTGCAGCAGAAACAATAGGAACATTCATTTCAATATTCCTGGAAAAATGTGTTCTCAGGGATACTTCGCGTGGAAGTACTTCGGAATACCCGGGGACCAAGAGTACATCATCAAATGTCACTCCTTCGTAAGCAATTTTATCATCGGCAAATGACATCTCGTAGTATTTTCGTTAAATTTAAATTGAGCAAAATTACGAAAAAGTTGCCAACCTCGGTGATTCAATGAGATAGGATAATGGATATTTGTTGTAATTGGTGGATATTTGTTGTGATTGGTGGTAATTGGTGGTAATTGGTGGTAACTTGTTGCAAACCATAAATAACCATAAATAACTTTCAGAATAATCAAGTTTCTCCTGTGAACGATATTGGTAGCATACTCGAGAAATACTGGGGTTACGGCAAATTCCGGCCCCTTCAGGAAGATATCATTCATTCGGTATTGGAAGGAAAGGATACCCTGGGTTTGATGCCCACGGGAGGGGGTAAGTCGGTGACCTTCCAGGTACCCGCCCTGGTCATGGAAAAACTCTGCCTGGTGATAACACCGCTGATAGCTTTGATGAAAGACCAGGTGCTTAAGCTCAGGGAAAGGAACATTCCGGCAGTGGCAGTATATGCAGGCTTGTCCAGGGAAGAGATCGATGTTGCACTGGACAATTGTATCTATGGGGATATACGGTTTTTGTACTGTTCACCCGAGCGACTCGAAACCGAATTGTTCCGGACCCGTGCTCATGCGTTACCCCTGGCTATGGTCACGATAGACGAGGCCCATTGTATTTCCCAGTGGGGATACGATTTTCGTCCATCGTATTTGAAGATTAAGAACCTAAGGGAATTTTTTCCTGATATTCCATTTTTGGCCCTGACAGCTACTGCAACACCCAAAGTTGCCGAAGATATTCAGGATAAACTTGATTTTAGGGAAAAGAATTTACTGAGAACTACCTTTGAAAGAAAAAACCTGGTATATCGTGTTGTTCAAGCAGAGGACAAATTACAGGAATTGCTGAGGATCTGCCGGGGGATTAAGGATAGCGGCATTATTTATGTAAGGCAACGCAAACATGCCCGTGAGATCGACCATTTTCTGAGACACAATAAGATCAATTCAACCCATTATCACGCCGGCCTGGAACATAGTGTGCGGAACAGCAGGCAGGATGACTGGATGACGGGTCTTACCCGGATCATGGTGGCCACCAATGCCTTTGGCATGGGAATCGATAAACCGGATGTTCGATTTGTTGTCCACTATGATCTTCCGGATGCTCCGGAGGCCTATTTTCAGGAAGCAGGGAGATGCGGACGGGACGGGAAAAAAGCTTGGGCTATCCTGATCTGGCACGAATCCGATCTAAGCACTGCCAAGCGAAGGATCAAGAACAGTTTTCCCGAAATATCCTTCATTAAAAAAGTATACGAATCCCTTGGGAATTATTACCAGTTGCCTGTTGGTGCGGGCAAAGGGGCCGTTTATGATTTTGTCCTGGGCGATTTCTGTCAACATTACGGCTTCAACATTCTGCAGGCCTATAATGCCTTAAAATTTTTACAGCGGGAGTGTTACCTTGAGGTCACCGATGAGATTCATCAACCGGCCAGGATAAAATTCTTAACCGGCCGTGAAGAACTCTATAAGTTCCAGGTTTCCCATGCCGATTATGACGGCTTCATCAAATTGCTGCTCAGGACCTATCCGGGATTATTCACGGAATATGCAGTGATCAATGAAGCCTTCCTGGCAAGAAAAGGAGGAATCAGTGCAGAACAGGTCAAGGTATACCTGCAGAAACTGAATCACCTGGGCATCATTCATTACCTGCCGCAAAAACAGAATCCGGTGATCGTTTTTACAGAGGAAAGGCTGGATCAGATATCCCTGCGGATCACCAAAGAAAATTATCAAACCCGGAAGGAAAATTATGAGACCCGGCTGGAGGCGATGATCCGTTATGCTTCCGGAAAAGATAAGTGCCGTTCCAAATTCCTGCTTGAATATTTCGGGGAGGAGGATGCCGGTGAATGTGGCCTGTGCGATGTTTGTCAGCAGCAGCATGAGATCGATTTGAGCAATTATGAGTTTAACCGCATAAGGGGACGGGTTAAGGAACTCTTGGAAAAAGAGCAGTTGGATTTCATGGCCTTGATGGACAACTTGAACGAACCGGAAGAAAAAGCCGGCAAAGTGGTTCGGTGGCTACTGGATCAGGGCAAGATCGAACCGGACGATCAGGGATTCCTGGGTTTCACACACTGAGATGATATCCCGGTGCAGTGATCTCATTGGCCCGATAACGCTGATACGCTTCCTGGTCCAGGGGGTAGTCCCAGCATCCCATTCTATGGATCTTTTTACCTCCGAAACCGGTTTTAAATCTGTACAAGCCATGCATGGGGTGGGAGGGATCGGGCGTGGGCGAAATCCCAAACATGTCGTATTCCGAGCATCCAAATTCCCTGGACCGTTTGATGGCTTCCCACTGCAAGGCATAGGCAGCCATTGTATTTCTGTTATTCGACGAGGAGACACCATAAAGATAGGTGGCCCGCTTGCCGGATATGGCTAAAAACATGGCTGCCAATGCATTGCCATTTTTTTCAGCAAGCAAAAACTTAATATCTGTACCGGGATCATTGCTCTTCCAGGCGGTTTCCAGTACGTTTTCAAAATAGGTCCGGGAATGAGCATAGAGGTGATTGCGCTGCACAGTTTGCTTGTACAATGATTGCCAGGCATCAAGTTTACCCTGACCCGAAGGATGAACTTCAACGCCCCTCCTGGAAGATAAGCGGATGTTGTACCTTGTTTTGGATCTCATTTGTGAGAGGAGGTTCCCCGGACTTTGCTTCAGATCAATGAATAGGGTATGGGCGGGCAGAATATCAGTGTTTGCCTTGAAAAGGTTCCAATGGGTTGTATTGAAGTTGAAACGAAATTCCTGCTTCTTTTTGTCGGGTGGCCCCAGCCAGTTATGATCCGGATCGTACCAATGTTCATCCCTGGCCCAATGCGATTCCCATGGCAGGTCGTAACGGATCATAAAACAGCTCTGCGGAAGATAGGTTCTCAATGATTCCGAAAGTTCCTCCAGCATCAAACCCTGCTGGTCCTCCGCGGGTTCCAGCCTGGGACCATAAGGAACATAAGCAATGCTGTTCTCCTCATCAGGATATTGAAGAAGGACCAACAGGTCATCGTCCAGGTATTGAGATCCGGGACTTCCGTTTCCGGGATCCCTGTCCTTGATTTTAAATCTGAAAGCTTTGGGCGTCAGGCCCTGTTTTTGCTTAAGTTTTGCCCAGTATCTGGTTTGCTGTAAAAGGGAGGTTTCCCGGATGGAATGATAATACTTCTGTTCCAGTCCAATCACCATAATTCGCACTGTAAAGGAAAGAAATTTTATGCCCAATTACCAATTTAAGACTACCGGATTGGCAGGGGATACAAAGAACCGTGAAGCAGGAGTGTTGAAAAGCCATCCTCCTGCGCCAAGGCTTGCACCTGCGCTTTAGCTTTGGCGGCACGCTGACGGAGGACGCAGAAGAGCTGAAGAGTGAAAGAGAATTCAGAATGAGGGTGTGAGTATTGGGTATCGGTATAATTACTGTTCAGTTGTTAATCCAGTTTTATGAATTTGATATTTGATCCTGTAAATACTCAGCGAACGCTCCCTTTTTACACACCTGAATCTATACTTTCCCTGATTTTTTATTTTTTCAGTTCATCCTGCACCGGTATCTTCGTGTTTTATTACCTTTGCCGGTGGCCGAAACCAATAATCGATATCGGTAAGCAGTGAAGGCAATTTCTTTATATCGTTCTGAAATTCGATTTATGTTCACATGCCTGTTAGTGGCCTTATTCACTCTCCAGGTTTCCAACCGTACCGTTTTTATTCATTCCCACCATTTACCCGACGGACGGGTGGTCACCCATGCCCATCCCTATGATAAAGGTAATGATAAGGATCCTTACAAAACCCATCACCACAGTCTTGCACAATTCTACTTGTTAAATAGCCTTGATTTATTATTCTTCTCGTTTACCGCGCTGGCATCCCTGATCGCGGTATTCGGCCTTATCCGGCATTATTTACCGACCCTAAAAGGATATCCGAATCCATCCCTTCATCCGCGCACGGGACGTTCCCCTCCCTGCTTAGCGGCATAAGCAAGTTTTTTCCCGGGAATTATTTCGCGTGTGGAATTACTATATCCACCCGCCCTGTTTCCATTTCGTTCAAAGAATACATTTTCACTCCCATAATTCTAGCATAATGTCGCTATTCAGAAAAAAATTATTTATTCTTATAATACTTTCTGTTATTGCAATAACGGTATCGGCCCAAAAAGAAAAAACCGATGCCATTATTGTCGGTCATGTGGTTGCCGAGGGCAAACATTTGCCTTTTGTGAATGTAAGCGTCAAAGGAACCACGATGGGCACGGTTACCGATGAGACCGGTCATTACCAGTTGGTGAAATTACCGGCAGGCCCGGTAACCCTGGTTGTGAGTGCGGTAGGGTACAAATCCCTGGAAAAAACCATTATTGCTGAAGCCAACACCACCAGGGAAGTCAATTTTGATCTTGAAAAAGATATCCTGCACCTGGATGAAGTGGTAATATCCGCTGATCGTACGGGCAGAAAAAGGACAGAAGCTCCGGTGATGGTTTCAACCATCAAACCTGAATTATTCAGCAATATCCAGTCGGTTACCTTGAGCGAAGGACTGAATTTCAGCCCGGGTTTACGCCTGGAAAACAACTGCCAGAACTGCGGGTTCACCCAGGTTCGAATGAACGGACTGGAAGGGCCATACACCCAAATTCTGATAAACAACCGTCCTGTTTTTAGTTCTCTTGCAGCAGTATATGGATTGGAATTCATTCCCTCCAGTATGATCGAAAGGGTGGAGGTATCGCGTGGCGGGGGATCGGCACTGTATGGCAGCAACGCAATTGCCGGTACGATAAACATCATATTAAAGGAACCCCTTAGAAATACCTATGAAGTTGGAGTAAACAATACCATAACCGGAACAGGATTCAATAAACCGGGGGGATCCGTACCGGATTATTCAGCCCATTTCAATACTTCATTGGTGTCTGACGATTTAAAAACGGGAATGACCCTTTATGGATTCTCAAGAAAAAGAAATATGTTTGATGCCAATGATGACGGCTTTTCGGAACTTTCGCGGTTGAAGAATCTGAGTCTGGGGACCCGCCTGTTTCACCGCTTCAGTTACCGGAGCATTTTATCAGTTGATTTTTTTAATATCCGGGAGGACAGGGACGGGGGGAGCAAGCCTGACCGGCCCCTTCACGAGAGAGATATTGCCGAAGCCGTTAAGCACAACATGGCCGTTGGAGCGATCACTTATGAGCAATATTTGCGCGAATATGATCTTTTGTCTGTTTATGCTTCCGGCCAATATCTGGACCGTGATTCATATTATGGTGCGCACCGGTCCCTGAGTGCATACGGGAATTCAAAGGACAAGAGTTATAATTTCGGGGCTCAGTATAAATTAGCCTTCGATCATACTTCGGTTGTTGCGGGGATTGAAAATACAGGGAGCTTGTTGACGGATAAAAAACTGGGCTATCCCGACTATGATAATGCCGTTATTGAAGGGGACAGCATCATATCGGTACCGCATGTACCCTGTACCCTAATCGCGGATCAACATTTGAATACCACGGGCTTTTTCCTTCATTACGAAACAAAATGGAAACGGACCCGGATCGCGGTGGGGACCCGCATGGACCGTTACCAGGTCAAGAATCTTGCCAGGGAAGGACAGGGATTTAATACAGGAAATGTATTCAGCCCACGGCTTAGCTTAATGTATTCCATCACCGGCCAGCTGAAGGCCAGGACCTCCTATTCCCATGGTTATCGTGCACCGCGGATCTTTAACGAAGATTTGCATATAGAGACTTCAGGGGCAAGGCAGGTCATCATTGCCAATGATCCTGATCTGAAACAGGAAACCAGTCGCTCGGTGAAAGCCTCCCTGGATTACACTGGCATCATCGGAAAGATTTATACCGGTCTGTTGATCGAAGGCTTTTATACCCGCCTGATGGATCCTTTTGTAAGTGAAATAGGGATACCGGATGAAAATGGCAGGGTGATCTATACCCGCGAGAATGCAGAAGACGAGGCCACGGTTTCCGGTGTAAATCTGGAATTAAAGATCAATTACGGGAAAACCGCGGTATTCAGTTCCGGTTTCACCTTTCAAACCAGCCGGTATGAAGAACCACAGGATTTTAATGAAAGAGATTTCTTCAGAAGCCCCAATCAGTATGGCTTCTTTACATTTGACTGGAAGGCAAAGAAAAAGTTTGGATTTTCTGCTACCGGCAACTATACCGGTACCATGCTGATGCCCTATTTTGGTCCGGAAACAAATCCGGAAACCGGCGAGCTCAGGGAATCCGATCCCTTTCTCGACCTGGGGCTGAAGTTAAAGTATACAATGAAATTGAACGGAGCGAGCATGCAATGGTACACGGGGATCAAAAATATATTCAATGCCTATCAATCCGATTTTGATACGGGTATCGACCGGGATCCGGGATATATCTACGGACCGGTGAACCCGCGAAGCATTTACCTTGGGATCAAGATCGGCAATGTCTTGGATTGAACCTCAGCTTTTTTGAATTACGCGAGCGCGTTCCCCGTAGCTCTGCCGCTGAGTAAGCGAGCACCATTAAAATAAACAATTAATCGGTGATTGGCTCCGCCGAGCTAAAGGTTCCCCGCGGCTTGCCGCGAGGAGAGTCAATGGTGCGATCGGGGTCACGTCCCGGAAGGACAGGCCAAAATAACTGAGCCATCCGGGTTCGTCAAAATCGCCCCGGTGAGTGGTCCTTACCTGGCCACCTGTACCTTTTCGATGATGATCCTGTCGGTTGTATGGATCTGCAAAAAGTATATGCCGGGGCGAAGGTGGCCTACGCTGATCTCGTGCTCAAAAGCTTGGATGGTTTCAACAGAAAGTACCTGTCCGGTAAGGTTGATCAGGCATAGTTTCTGCATCATTTCCGTGGATTCAACGAATAGCTTACTTCGTGCCGGGGTTGGATAGAGAGCTATTTCACATCCGGTAATTTCCTGAACCGAAACATCCTCCACCTCAAATGTTGCTGTCAGGGTTACATGACCCGCCGGCATGGTGAGGGTCGCTTCGGCAGTCCCGGCATCGTCGAGATGGGCCGTATCCCCGGTCCAGCCGGAGAAGACATACCGGGTTTCAGCCGTGGCGGTCAGCGTAATCACATCCCCCATGTTGTAGTGATCCTGCGCGGGATTCCGGCTCACCGTTCCGGCCCCATCCGGTTCGATAGTTATTGTGAGTGTATAATCGACCGGTGCAAACGTAGCAGTAAGCGTTATATGATCTGCCGGCATGAGCACCGTTATTTCGGCCGCGTTCGCATCATCGATATGGGCGATATCCCCCGACCATTCCACAAAACTGTAACCATCTTCGGGAAGGGCGGTCAGGGTAAGCGTATCGCCCCAGTGGTAGTAATCTTTTTCCGGATCAAATGCTACGGTGCCTGATCCTGCCGGAGTGGTATTTGCGGTTACTTCAAAATCAAAAGGTGCAAAATTGGCGGTCAGTGTTTTGTTTTCAGCAGGCACTTCAAAGCTGTAATCGGCAAGCGTACTCACTTCGTCACCATTTTCGCCGGTCCAGTTGACAAACGTAAAATTGGGGTTTGCAACCGCATGCACCGTCACATGATCTCCTTCGTTAAACAATCCATCTCCTTCAACAACTCCTCCTTCGGCCGGACTTTTGGCAAGCGCTATATAATACATCTCAAACACCTCCGTTGAGAGTCCGCCATCATAGATGGTCCAGTTCAGCTCCTGGATCAAAAAATCCCTTCGATCGGCCGGCAAGTCAGCGCTGTACTTGCTTTGGCCTCCGTGAAAGATTAGATTTTCCTGCAGATCAAGGTGGGACCACCGCACCAACAGTTTATTGTAATTTTCAGTGGACAGGGCAGCAGTCACAAGAAAATCCGTGAAGTCTTCCACGTTCGAAACGTCCCATTCACTGATATCCTGGTCAAAGGGGCATGACCGGAACATCCCGGACATGTTTGTGACACGGCTCACGTCCCAGGAACTGATATCCTGGTTAAAGTCCGATGACCGGAACATATCGCCCATAACGGTTACATTTCCGACCTCCCAGTCACTGAGATACTGGTTAAAATCGGACGCGAACATAAACATTCCCCACATGCTTTCCACATTGTTCACATCCCAGTTCCCGATGGGGTGATTAAAAGGGGAACCATAGAACATTCCGGCCATATTCGTCACATTGGCGACATTCCAGGACCCGATCGCCCGGTTGAATTCAGATCCGGAGAACATGCCGTTCATATCGGTAACATTGCTAACGATCCAGGGACCGATGTCCTGGTTAAAATCGGAATCAGCGAACAATCTACTCATGTTGGTTACCTGGCTCACGTCCCAACCACTGATATCCTGGTTGAACGGGGTCCTCTCAAACATCGAACGCGTATCTGTCACCTTGCTCACATCCCATCCGCTGATATCCTGATTGAAAGCGGAGTTCCTGAACATGAGTGCCATCGATGCGACATTCCCGGATGCCTGGTCAAAGAAATCGCCCGCGGTAAACGCGGTCACCCCGGTATGCGCGAACATGTATTCCGCACTGGTAATGCCTGTGACGCCGTCGGAAACCGGGGTCAGAATATCTTTCAGCAAGGGGGCATACGGACAATGTACCCAGCCCCCCGTGGTTTTATAGGCGATACGTTGGGCCTGGCCCTTCACCTTAATGGTCCATTCACCGGCCTCCCCATAGTCGTGTAAGGGTTCAACATCCCCATTGTACACGACAGCGCTGTCCTCTTTCCAAAGCACGCAAAGGTCTAATGCTCCATCGGCAATGAACTTATAGTCGGTCTGCTCTGCCGTGGTTTCAATCACAAAGGTGTAGGTGTTTTCCTGTTCCGGGTAGAGGTCAAAATGCGCCGTGATCGTTACATTATCAGCAGGCATGGTAAAAGTTGTTGCCGGGGCGTTCGCGTCGTTAAAAATGCCTCCGGTAGCTTCCCAGTTGACGAATTGGAAAAAGGGATGCGCGGTAGCACTGACAGCAACGGTTTCGCCTTCTTCGTAAAAGCCTTCACCCGCGGAGTTTCCTCCCTGGCCGGGCATTGACGTAACGTGCAGGTAGAGCAGATCAAATTCCTCCCCGGTGTCACCTGCATCCGTGAAGTTCCAGTTAAATGTATTTTCTATGTAGGTTCTTCGCTCTGCCGGGAATCCAAGGTCGTAGGTGCTGTTATCCGCCTGGAAGTAATTATCCGCCTCCAACTCCTGGTAGGACCATTTAACCAGGAGCTTGTTATAGTTTTCCGTTGAAAAGGAGGATCCGTTCAGGAAAGCGGTAAATCCTTTTACATTGGAGACATCCCATCCGCTGATATCCTGGTCGAACGGCGTATCTGAGAACATATAGCTCATCAGGGTTACATTGGAGACATTCCAACCACTGATATCCTGGTTGAACGGAGTTTTCGGAAACATGCTGTACATGTTGGTTACGTTTGACACATCCCAGCCACTGATATCCTGGTTAAAGGCACTCCCCTCGAACATGCCGGATGTGCTGGTGATGTTGCTCACATCCCACCCCCCGATATTCTGGTTGAAAGAGGAGGCATTTCGGAAGAGACCGTTCGCGTAGGTAACATTTCCGACGTTCCAGCTGCCAATATCCTGGTTGAAGGGGGTGTCGCTGAACATATAACCCATGGCCGTCACGCTCGACACATCCCAGCCACCAATGTCCTGATCAAAGAAAGCGTTTCCCTGGAACATGCTGTTCATATTCGAAACCCGGCTTACATCCCAGCCACTGATATCCTGGTTAAAATCAGCATTGCGGAACATGTTGCTCATATCTGTTACATTGCCGGATGTTTCATCAAAAAAACCGGCCGCTGTAAAGCTTGTAACCTTCGTATCCATAAACATCTTATTGGCACTTGTAATCCCGATAACACCTGTGGAAACGGGTGTCAGGATGTCTTTAAGCATGGGAGCATAGGGACAATCCCAGTCCGTGCTGAAAGCGATCCGGCTTGCCGTGCCCTTTATTTGAAGGGTCCATTCACCGGCTTCACCATAGTCGTGAGCGGGCATAACGGATCCGTTAAAGATATCTGTGCCACTGCCATCCCCCCAATCGACCTCGAATTCAAAAGCATCATCTACGATGAAGGCGTATTCGGTTTTTTCCCCGCTGGTTTCGATCACAAAATCGAAGGTATTTTGCGCGACCACTCGCGGGAGAAAATTCAGGGCAATAAAGGAAAAAATGATGTGAAAGAAATATCGTTTCATGGTTGTATTGTTCAGGTGCAAAATTAGCGAAAAATAAAATTAATGGTTGAGTGTCATCAACCGGTTGATTTCATTTTCCGAAGCAGTATCTGAGTTGGATGTTCAGACTTTTTCTGTGATCCATGCACATGCCGATAAGCAGTTCGGCCCTCTCATAGTCTTTAAACGATTTGTTGAGGTTGTGGTATTCAATGAGGTCACCGATCGGGGTTCCCCTGTATTCGGGGAATATGTCGTCTTTATTCGTAATTTGAACTAATCGATCCATAGATTGATTTGATGATTGTTTGATTGGTTGATTTTTTGATTGTCATCCCGCACTTGATGCGGGATCTCTGCATTTCATTTCCTTTATTTTTCTAACCGGATTGGTATCAATATTCAAATATCCGTGAATAGAGATCGCAATGAATAGAACAATCGCACAAACCAGGGCGGTCCATTGCAATTCAGGGATCTTTCCCCAATGTCTCACGGAAATAGCTATAAGGGCCCAGACTCCTACCAATGCGAATTCCCGCATGTTCCTGGAGATGATCATAAACAGGTTGATCAGGGTCGCGACAATGATCATGATCAGGGTCCAGGTGAGCTCGCTAAACAGGGCCTGCCATCCGATCTTGGTCAGATAGGCTGCCACATTGGCAACGGTGGCAATGGCGATCCAGCCGCTAAACAGACAAAAGGGCCACCAGATCCAGAAAATGACAGGCAAAGGCGCGTCCCATCGTTCCATATTGAGCCGGATCACGATGATGATCAGGGAGAGCAAAATCAAAAACATCATCAGAACCGACACGCCGGTCTGATCGCTGAGCCAAAACCAGAGCCAGGCAGCAGTGGCCAGGTTAGCGATGATAAACCAAGGGCCCATCTTCAAAATAAAATCATCGTCCCTCCTGTCAATAAATGCTTTCTTAAACTGGAAGATGCCGTGGGCAAGCAAGCCCAGGTATATCAATCCCCAGATGGAAAAGGCGTATCCGGCAGGGGTGAAAAGATTATTGTATTCGGAACTCACGGATGCCACGGTATTGCCATTGATTTCCAAAAAATTGGTAAGGTAGTTCCAGATTATAAGTGTAATTACCGTTAAAAGATTTAGCAGGGCCAGGGTCTTTTTATTCATGTTCCTGTTTTTGTAAATTAGCTTTTTCAAAGCTATGCTTATACCGTTAACAGAAATCAAATTCATCTCATAATAGCGGAAGGCCTTTATCTGAATGAAAAAGGACTACTTCAAAAACAAGGTAGTAATAATTACCGGATCGAGCAGGGGGATCGGTAAATCATTGGCCAAAGAACTGTGCAAACTGGGAGCCGGCGTGGTAATAAACGGCCGTGATCAGGAGCGACTGGAAAAGCTCAGGGAGGAAATGCACAGCCAGAAATATGATGTACTGGCCGTGCAGGCTGATGTGACCCAAACCTCTGAAGCCGATGCACTAATCAAAAAGACCGTGGAATACTTCGGCAGGATCGATATGCTTGTCAATATGGCCGGGATTTCTATGAATGCACAATTTAAAGACCTGGAAGCTGTGGTGTTCAGGCAGACCATGGAGATTAACTATCTTGGTTCCGTTTTTCCCACCCGGGCCGCTTTACCGTATATAAAGGAAAGCAGTGGAAGTATTTTATTCATCTCGAGTGTGAGCGGCTTAATCGGCTTACCTAATTTTTCAGCCTATTGTGCATCCAAAATGAGTTTAACGGCCCTGGCGGAATCCTTACGACTGGAGCTGATCGAAACCGGGGTGCATATCGGTATCACCTATGTGAGTTTTACCCGGAACGAACTCGGCAAATTGATCCTCGACCCCAAGGGTCGAAGAATGAAAAAACCGGAATTTGATGACCAGATGAGATATGATTCCAATTTAACAGTCTCCCGGAAGATTATTCGTCAACTGTCAAAAAGAAAATTCAGATACAACTATTCCTTCTATGGCAGATTGATCCTGTTTATGAAATCCATCTGCCCGGGATTCTTATTCCGTGTTTTAGCTATCGCGAGAAAAAGAAGGATGTTCCAGGGTAAGCGAAAGCCTGTTCAGACTGATTCATAGTCGATGAAAACGCCGATTCCTATAATTCACAGGACTTTTATGGCTATCTGGTAGAAATTATTGACTGCACCCAGTACTTTGTATTTGATGTAAAATGCGCCGGTCCATTCCATAAACGCCTTGAATTCATGAAGGGGTACATTGAATTCATCAAAGAAAAAAACATCCCCGGACCGAAGCATGGGGGTGATTAGGGTGAGTACATACAGTGTGGCAGAGTACAGGTCGGCATCCATGTGAATGACTTTCCTGCGATCCGGATGATAGGAATTAAGGAAAGGGATTAAGGTTTGTTGAAACAGACCCTGGAAGAATTCATGCCTCGGGTCATTTATTTCCGGTGGTTTGCTGCCGGAAGCCATGTCCCCTTTTTTGAAGGGCCCCCAATCCTCGGGCAGACCGGAGAAGGTGTCAAAACCGAAAAAACGGGCGTCTTTGTTATCAATCCGGTTGAGCCACCATTTGAAGGAATCCCCTTTCGACACGCCAAACTCAAGGTAATCTATCCCGGTATTCAGTTCCTCGGTCCGGATAACATGCTCGTACAAAGCTTCCCTCCTGGTATAATCGAATTTCCAGGTATAGAAATCATTATAACCGCATTGCTTCTTATGTCTGGCAATCCACCTGGAAATCGCTGCCATGTGGACAAAAAAATTTAAAACTCCCCGTGGTACAAACCGGTCTGCCCTGAGCAGAAAAAATATGCCTTTGAATTTACCCCTGAGTTTACTGGGCTTTCTCATGCTTTAGTTTATATCGGCGAATGCTCTAAAATGTAAGGCAGCCTGATTTATTGAATAATTCAAAGCAAGATGGCTATTTTTTTGGAATTACTGAAGAACAGTATAATCCCACCAAAAGGGTCCGGTACCGGTCTTGCCCGGCCTGATCTTTGATTTCCTGACTATTTCCAGGGCTTCTTCAGGAGTGTAGGATGTTTTGAATTTCTTTACAAATAGAGCAAAAAAGCCACGCCTAAGATCTGTGATCAATATCTTGCCACCCGGTTTGGTTATCCGTTCGATCTCGTTCAACATGGCTATGGGATCTTCGACAATATGTAGCATGTAACTGTTAACCACTGCATCAAATGAGTTCGTTCCGAACGGAAGGTCCTGTACATCTCCTTCCTGAGTTTTGATCCTATTCTGGAATCCTTCTGCTTCAATCATCGAGTGGCTTATTTCCAGCAGAGGTTTACTCAAGTCTATACCCGTAATCTCAACATCTGGCAGCACCTTGGCTATTTCGATGGGAACCCCGGAAAATCCGCAACCTGCATCCAGGATCTTGCCACGGGTAAATCCGCTTTTCTTCAGAAAATCAGCCAGCCTTTTACCGGTCATGCGTATGCTCCAGCGATTTCGTTTGTAATAACCCTCGGCCCATTCCCGGTCGTGGAACACACGGGGATGGAATAACTCGGCTTTTTTCATGGTTTTGATTATTTGGGATTATTCCTGTAAAGGTATACAGAAGGATTGGTTAATACTTTTAGTTTTCGTTCATTAAAACATCATTAAGGACAAGTACCACTTAGATGAGATATCCCAGGATCACGAACACGAGGTAGAAAAGGATCAGAAAAGCTCCCGCCCACCGCGGGATTTTATTAGCCATAAGCAATAGCAAAGAAATAAATAAAATGGTGAATATGCTTAGGGGAAGGTAGAGCCATAGTGTTTTGGGGGCTACTTCAACCGGTCTGACCAGTGCAATGATCCCGGCATTAAAAAGAAAGAAGGCCATTACGGAGCCCACAACATTACCCAATGTTATGTCCGGTTTTCCTTTGATTGCAGCGGGCAGTTCCCTGGCGATTTCTTCTATGCTCACGAGAAAGGCGATAATGGTCATACCATAAACCGTATCCGATAATTGGAAACGGTCCAGCAGGACCCGGGAGCCTTCCACAAGCATTTCACTGCCGCCGATGATGGCAGCCAGGGACAGGATCATCAGGCCTGCCGAAGCCCATTTACCCGGCAGCTTTTCCTCCGTGAGCATTTCGCTTACCTCTCCTCCCGGTTTAAGGGTGATGCCTTTTTTGTTGAGACGGATCAGATACCATACGGCAAGGCCATAGCCCGCCAATAAAAGAATGCCATCCCATCGCCCCAGGTATCTATCGGTTACCAGGACGGAGAAAAGAATCACTGAAAAGATGGGTATGAGCATTATCCGCCATGAGATCTTTTTAAAATGAAGGGGGGAAAATAAAGCGGTAACCCCCAGGGCCAGTGCCATGGCAACCATGGCTGCCCCGATGATGGAACCCGTGGCCAGTCCGCCCAGCGCTTCGTAAGTACCCACGGCCCCCACGCCCAGGTTTTCAGGATCAAATCCGAGGAATATAACGCTTATCAGGAAAGGGGAGAGGTTGAAATGAATTGAAAATCCTACCACTCCCTTCACCAGTTGTTCTGCAAAAAAGATCACAATAGCGACTCCGCTTGTTGCTAATATAATCGACCAGAACAGATTCATAGACTCAGATAGTTAAATTAAGTTTTAATCGCTTTCACACTTAGTATCCGGTCCAGAGACCATCGGCCACCTCCTTTGAGCAACAGGAATAGGCTGCCCAGCCACATGGCAAAATCCGTGCGCATTGCATGAGCCATGCTCCAGAAACCATAATTGTTCAGTTCCCGGAGTTCAAAAGGTCCGAAGCTTTTTCCGAAGGCAACGGGGATCTTGGTGATAATAATGGCCACCGTCATGTTGATAAGCATGGCGACAGACGCCCCTCTTGTTAAAAAACCGGCTAATAATAATAACCCGAACAGGATCTCGAAAACGCCCACGAAACCGGCTAAGAATTCCGGTGCAGGGAATCCCATGCTCTCAAACCTGCCGGCACCGCGTAATACAGGGAATAAAAATTTCTGTAATCCTTCTGAGAGAAAAACGCCCCCAACCATGATACGGATGATCAGGGTTGCATTTGAGCGGTTTGTATTTATGATTTTGATAAACATGCCGTAAATTGTACAATATAACAAAATCACCATTATGATTTCAAATGATTCTGTTGAACGCTCCAGGAATCTAATGGAGGCCTTCTTACAAAGAACCGGGGTCACGGGAGACGATGGTGATCCTGAACGGAGGTATCTATGGACCGATGCACTCGCCGTACAGTGTTGTTTTGCCCTGGCTCATTCCATTGATATGGATGACTATAGGGCATATGCTTTAAAACTGATCGGCATGGTCCACCATATCCTCGGCAGGCACCGGGAGGACGATCCCCGGGAAGGATGGATCAGCGGACTTTCCGAAGAAGAAGGAGAGAGACATCCAACTGCTGGAGGCTTACGGATCGGGAAAAAGCTGCCGGAAAGAAAACCGGATCAGCCCATCAATAAAAGTATGGAATGGGAGCGCGACGGACAGTACTTTCACTACCTGACCCGGTGGTTTCACGCGCTCATGCAGGCACACAAAGAAACAGGAGGCAAGAAATACGCGGTCTGGGCCGCCGATCTGATCAAAGCCGGCGAGAAGTTCATAGAAAAAAAAGCCGGCAGGATCCGGATGTACTGGAAGATGAGCATCGACCTGTTATCCCCGGCCGTCGAAAGCATGGGGGCCCACGATCCCCTGGAAGGACTGATCTGTGCTTACAGTATCCTGGAGGTTTTACCGGAAAGATCGAAAGAACTCAAATCGCTTAAATCAGACTTTGAGACCTTGTGCCGGGGCATGGACTGGCTCACCGACGATCCGCTGGGAACAGGAGGATTGTTATTGAATACGGCCCGGGCGGCAGAATTAGAGAAAGGCGGAACTTCACTGCCTGATTCAATCAGTACCCGGAAGCTTTTAGAGGCAAGTCTGGGGGGATTGCAGATCTATAAGAACCAGGTCTATCATCCCTTCCGGGCGGCAGAGGGCCGTCTGGCATTCAGGGAATGCGGATTGTCCCTGGGTACCCGGGTTTTGCACGGATCGCGGGACAGATTCGTTGAATTAAAACTGGCCAGACTGGAAGATTACCTTCCCCTGGCTAAGGAACTGGAAGAATTCTGGCTCAACCGGGGAAATCAAAAATCCTATACCTGGCAGGATCACCTCGATATCAATGCCGTAACCCTGGCATCGAGCCTGTCAGCACAGTCCTATCCGACGGCCTTCGCTTGAATTAATGTCTATCCCTTTCCAAACCCAAAGGTTACCGAGATCAAACACCTGGTTGCTTTTTATACAGAAAAGCCGGATGGATTTTATGTGGATGGTGAAAAACTGAAAGAAAGAACCTGAATATTTCGTTGGAGCGAGTTCTTATGAATACATGCTTTTCAAAGATTCTTTCTTTTTTTCCCCGGTAATGATTTAATTACCAGGTCGTAGGAATGTTTTATCCAATCCTTGATGAGCTCATCCGGGAGGGAGCCGTCAATTCTGACATTGTTCCAGTGCTTCTTGTTGAAGTGGTAGGCCCCCTTGACCTCGGGGTACCGTTCCCGCAGTTCAACGGCCGGTTCGGGATCACACTTCAGGCTGATGCCGCGTTTTTCTTCGGACAGGTCAAGCAAGGCAAACATCTTTCCACCGACCTTGAATACCAGGGCGGTGTCATTGAAGGGTAAACTCTCCGTGACACCGGGTATTGAAAGGCAAAAATTTCTGATTTCTTCAATGTTCATTATTCATTTATAATCCTTATATGGTTTTCTTCAGTTTTTTAGGACCGTACCATAACCAGAATCCGGTTACGGTAAAGGTCAGTAATCCCAGACCCATGATGCTGGTGTAGATAAGCTTGATGAATTCACCGGGGGTCCCGAACATTTTATCCATAATAGAGAAATCATGGAGGTTTTCTATAAAGTCGGATCTTCTTTTCGCCACCTGGAGCAGCTCCCCCGTTGCACCGTCGAGCTGGATACCATAGTTGTGATTCTTGAAAACAAACTTGACCGATCCCATGTCTTTTCTGACGTCAATTCGTTCAATTTCTGTTGAAAGATCAGGAGAAACTGAATCATGAAGTATCAGGCAGGCATTTCTGTATAAGCTATCCAGTGGCAACCAGTCTGTTAATTCCGTGGATGTACCCTTCTTGGTTTCAGGAAGGAGTTTCCCGTTGCTGTGTTTTTTCCACCCTAAAAGTATGCCCGTTCCCGCGATGAAGAAAAAGAATACGAATAACATGATAGCCGTTGTTCTGTGTATCTTCCTGAAGACCCGGATCAGTTTTGATTGTTTTTTTCTCTTTCTTTTGCTTTCCATATTGATTCTTATTTGAGATTGCATTCCGCTGCGCTGTATTTCTGCCTTCGGCTGTAACTCGCTACGCTGTAACTCGCTACGCTGTAACTCGCTACGCTGTAACTCGCTCGCTTCGCTCGCCGTAGCTCGCCTTCGGCTGTAATAACGGTTCTGAACGGTGCCAAACGGTGCCTAACGGTACATAACGGTTCTGAACCAAGGAATTAAGGAACTAAGGAACTTCATCCTGAATCCTATTCCTGCCACTGACTCCTGATATAGCGTTCTTTGTGCCTTCCTTGCGCTCTTTGCGGTTCAATATTTTAGCGTCTCAATGTCTCATCGTCCCGGTGTCACTTCATCCTTTAATTGAACCTCCCGGTTTCCCGGAAATATATATCAATGGTTTTACTATTGATTTATTACGAGTCATGATTAGATATTTTCACTTTAAATCGCCTGGTTTATTGTTTGATCAACCAACGAATTTTATCGTATGATATTAAATAATGGATGACCACGATCAACCCAAAGATCCACCAAAGCATGGATAATCCGAGATCATAGCATGCCCATACGGCAAAACCGAAAAAAGATAATTCAATAATCAATCGTAAGATCCCAGGTATTGGAATGGGTGCTTTTCCCGAGCGGCTGGGATCATCTGGAACAGCAAAAACACCCCGGATTGTTGCCGCGATTAATGGCATACCGATGGCAAGAATGTACCTGAAAAGGCCATCGCCCTGGATCCAACCCCATACACCCATAATGAGCAGCGCTGAAATTTCCAGTATGAAACGAATGAATAGATTGACAGGATGGTTCCCCATTGCCGAATGGTATTTTATTTATTTGCTTCTCCCGCTTTAATAAGAGCATATTTAGTAGTTATGGAGCCAACGATCTCATAGAAAACGGAAGCGATGATCACGATGCCCAAAACAATATCTGCGAATTCGCTGAACTGTGCCTTATCTTGCAGGGTAAGGGCCAAACCGATTACAATTCCTCCCTGGGGTAACAGGGCCCAGGTGGTGTATTTTCTGATCCCGGGTTCACTTTTCACCATCATGGCTCCCGATACGGTACCGAACCACTTTCCTGCAAAGCGAAGGAGTATGAATATACCAACCAGCAGCAAAACCTCTCCCAGGATATCGAAATTCAATTGTATCCCGCTCAGGGTAAAGAAGATCACAAATACCAGCTCTTCCGTATAGCGTTCGAGCAGCATAAAAATTTTCTTGCTCAAGGGATTATAATTGACTACCACAATGCCCATGCACATACTGGCAAGCAGTTTTTCCAGTTCCAGACTTTCGGCAATGCCAAAACAAGCCAGGATAAAACCGATCATCATTACGATCAGTACCCCTTCTGTTTCTTTTTTCACCCATTTGGTTACACGGTTCAACAGTATTCCCATCGCCACGCCCAGTGCTATACTCAATAAGATATCTCCCAGGGTAATTAAGATCTCAATACCTGCATTTCCCGCTTCCCCGTTCATGAACATACCTGCAATGCTTACGGCCAGTACAAAATTCAGGAAGGTCAGCATATCGTCAATGGCAGCAATACCCAGGGTGGTCGTTGTGATGTTGCCTTCTGCCTTAAGTTCGTTCTTTACTGCAAGAAATGCAGCCGGATCGGTGGGCAGGGCCAGGGAGCCCAGGACAATGCTCATGGGGACCAGGTAGTTTATGCAGGAACATGCCCCGGGAAAGAGGGTGAAGATCCCGATCATTCCCAATGTTGTGATCAATAAGGTCAATTCTGCCTGGTTGATCCCTATGGATATGATGGATTTCCCCAGCGGCTTGATCTTCTTTCTGTGCAGGCCACCCCCGATCGAAAAGGCAATAACGGAAAGGGCCATATCCAGGGGAATGTGACTGAGTTCCGTGAATTTGCTTTCCGTTACAAAATCGAAGAAAAGATGGGGGTTCAATAACAATCCGGCTACCAGATATCCGCTTGCTTTAGGCAGGTTGATCTTATTGGCCAGTTCCCCGAAAATAAACCCGGCAATAATCACAATCCCCGACAATACAATATAGTTAAAACTGAAGTCCATATCTATACCATTCTGAATTCCAAATTCTAGTCATTCCATCCTGAATCCTTACCTCATGCTATCTGTATCTTCGTTTAACTTCTTTCTCACTATGGTTCAAGGATCTTGCTTTTTACAATATTATTGAATTTGTCCACCTCTTCCACCTGCGGACTGTGGGCTGAATTTTCGAAGCTTAAAAATTCCTTGCGGGGTGCTTTCAGCTGATCATGGAATTCCTTCGCCAGGATATATGGAGTCTGGTAGTCATACTTCCCCTGGAAGATATAAACCGGGATCTGCACACTATCGATTTCATCGAACAGATTTCTATACATCACTTCGGTCCAAAGATGCCTCAGGGAAAATACACCGCCTCTCAAATAATTCAGCTTATCCCCAAGTGTGTATTCCCCGGCATTCAGGATCATCTTTACCGCCGGCCACCTCCCTGTCGTTTCCCGCGTGATCCCTCCCCTGAAATTGCTCGCGTACTTACGCTGGATCCTCAGGTAATTGAACCAGGTTCTAGCATCGGCCAGTGAATCGGGGAAACTGACCCCGGACAAGGCCCTGAGTGCCTTTTTATCATTCTGCTGAGCAGCTTGTTCTTTTACCCATTCAAAGGCAATCCTTTCCCCCCGGTATTGATGACAAACCTGCCCTATACCGAAAAATACATGGAACAGGTCCGGATGACGATACACCGTTTGGATACCCAGGAAGGAGCCCCAGGAATGTCCCATCAGGTATATCTTGTCTTTGTCAAACCGGTCGATAAGCATTTTGCTGAGCTGGCGGGTATCTTGCACCATTTGATCCAGGGTCATGCTCTCCGGATCGATTTTCCCTGAAAAGGATTTCCCGGCTCCCCGTTCTTCCCAGTAGACCATTACATAGTTTTCTTCAAGTCCCGGGTTCAGTTCATTCATCAGGGCAACTTCGGGAGCTCCGGGTCCGCCGTGCAGGAACAGGATTACCGGTCTGGTAGAGTCCATTCCCCGGATGATGATATACTGGTCCAGTCCTCCCAGGTTCACCTTTTCAATCCGGGCAACGCTTTCCCGGATCTTTTTACCATGCGCATCCGTAACTGGTTGTGTTGTACCCGGGCTTTTCAGCCAAATGATAAACAATAGTATGATAATGATGACGGCCAGTCCTCCCGCGATGAACAAGAGTCCTTTGAAAATTTTTTCCACATTAATATGCTCATTTAGATTATGCTTGTCTTATTAAGCATCTTCTATTCGTGTTAATTGCTATTTGTTCCGGCTAATCTCTGAATGATCAGTGTTGCCGGCAATGATTCCAGTAAGCTCAGGGGCAGGGTCATGTACAGAAGCCATGCTGGCAATACGCTTTCAATTCTATTTATTGGTTCGACGGGTTGTGGAACAAAGCAACCCGGATCACGCCCCTATGTATTTTAATGCCTCATAGACCAGAAAAGCCGGCCATACCAGGGCTTTTAGGAATCCGAGTACGCCCATCCAGAAGGTGGTGGCTGATGAAATAAAATAAATCGCTGCTCCGATGAGGCCCAGGCCGTAAACCGCGCCTGCAGCAGGGGTGCAATCTCTTTGTGCCATGGTTGTGGTTTTATTGGTTTAAGTGAGAAATTATGGGTTTTGATAAGAGACAATTTCGTTTGATTGGATTCGAATCATTCCGTTGCTTTTGCCTTGCAAGTTCGTATTCCAAACGGGGCATAGAGAGGACAGAATCCTATGATACTGGTGAGAAGAAATACTCCGGCAACAACCAATAATACGATGCCCAAGGTTCCCGTAATAACATCTGTAAAGAAAAGTATGGCAATAATTGCAGTGATTATCACTCTGATAATTCGATCTGCGGTTCCCATGTTTGTTTTCATTTTGAGCTGCCTTTTGATTATACAATTATGACAGGACAAATATAGGGTGCTGAAATGAAAAAATCAGTGAACCTCGTTAAGAAGTCAGGGATTTTTCGTACCATCAGGTATATCATACAGGTCAGGTTTTTCAGATGATCCATTCGGGCTCCTGCAATGCCGGTGTTTTATCAGGTCTTTTATCCGTATCCCATGAATTGGTGTAGATGCGGTTTATTAAAAAACATAGTTGTAGGAAATCCCTGCTCCACCGTAATATCCATATTCTTTAAACACATCTTCCCAGAGGAGTTCATCTACAATGCTGTTTAACCTGTCCGCTTCCCTATCATTGATCTCTAACAACGACTGGGTTGCATAATGTTTGAAGGCAGATAATTCAATTACCCAATAGTGATCCTTGTTTTCGCCTAATTGGAAAGTTCTTCCCATCCTGATACCCGCGGCATACATCACCAATCCCAATCTTATGTCAATTCCATCGCGAAAGCGAGGGTACAGGTTCAGGATGCTTTCGCCCGTCGCGGCCTCAACCAGTTCTGTCGGGGTATCCGAAGCAGTTAGAAAATCAAATCGCAGTTCCGGTCCTGCATACCAGTTTTTATTCCTGCCGAATTTATAACTGGCACCCAGTCCGTTCATCCATCCGAACCGGAAAGCCGATTCAAGCATATTGATATACACATCTTCCGTGCCAAATGCTTCAAGTAAATTCAGGATCATGCCCGAATAAGGTTTGGCCAGTATACCTGTCCTGAAACCGTAATCCGTATGTTCATATTGCAAATTTACTCCCGCGTAGTGCTGGTAGGGAATGTCGGTTCCAAAAGAAATACCGAATTTTTGTGCATCGATTGACTTTGGCAAAATCGACAAGATTATTGCCGCGGTGATCAGGCCATGTTTCATTAATGGTTGGAATGAATCGGATTGTGTAAACCGCGAATTATTGATATTCTGTTCAAAGTGAGCTTTTTAATCATTCTACAGAATAATCATAAGGATATTCATGCAATATCATGCCCCCCTCGTCCGTCACCCGGAAAATATCTTCGAAGCGGACTCCTCCGGTACCCGGTACCGCCAGTATGGTATGACCCACGGTCACGGTCATATCCTTTTTGAGTATTGTTTTACCATGTGCAGGAATGATGGTTGAGGCCGGGTTTTCTTCAAAGCGCAGACCGATACCGTGGGATATGCCCTTGATATGATAATCTCCCAGCCCGTGTTGCTCACAGATCTCTTTGCCCGATTTATCCAGTTGTGCGGGCGTGTTTCCGGGTTTCAGCTTTTTCCTGGCGGCTTCATGCATTTCCTTGTAGGTATCGAATAATTTCTGCTGCATCTCACCGGGTTTTCCTATCACAAATGTTCTTGCAAGATTGGAACAGTAGCCTTCGTACATGGGAGTCAGGTCGATCACCACCAGGTCGCCTTCCCTGATGGGATCCCTGGTCACGGTTCCGTGGATCCAGCAGCTTCTTTTACCCGCGTTGATGTGCATGGGCGTACTGGTTCCTTCCGCCCCGGCCTTCATCATGGTATAAGTGATCTCTGTAGCCAGTTCATGACCGGTGATGCCGGGCTTCAATAATTTTTTGGCAGTGTCCATTCCCTTCGTTGCTATGGACTGGGCTTTGGTCATTTTATCAATTTCTTCTTCATCCTTGATCATTCTCAACGGGTCCATGACCGGGTCGGACGGGACCAGCTCGACCTGCTTGTTGACATTCCGGAACAGGTCCGCCAGGAAAGCCGGTGTGTGGAACCACATCTGCATGCCGACCCTGGGACGTTCCCTATGGCTCATACCCGGGGGGGGACCCTCGAACAGCTCCCTGAATACCTCCCTGACGTTGGAGATCTGTTCACCGATATGGCTGAAAACCTTGATCTCTGAATCGCCTATCTGTTCACTGAGCTCTTCCTTTTCGGCCTCGAAACAGATTAATATGGGCGGACCTGAAGCGGGGATGATGGCACGGGGTTGCACCCGGAGATCGCTGAAAAAATAGATGTAGTCGTCATGATTCATGATCATCAATCCGAGCATCCCCTCTTTTTTCATCAATTCCTGGGCTTTATGAATTCTGTCGTAATTTATCTTTAACATGACGGGGTGGTTTTTGACCAAGTTACGTTACGTGGCTGTTCATTCCAAAACTTTACTCTAAATTGGTTTCTTACCTAAAATGTTTTTAACAGTCACGGTTCCGGAATCATTCCTGAATAATGAAAGATCCGGATGCACATTCCCCTGCTGAATTTTCTATCCTGTTTTCTTCCCGTGCACGATCCCAAAATGTCGAAAAACAGGAGGTTGGTAATTCATGGAAGATTTTTCATCTTTCCGTAAGAATAAAGAAGGAACCGGATGTCGGCGGTATGTTCAGGGCAATATGATCATAGAGATCACCCAAATTTGTTTCATTCCAGATATCGAATACCGCTACATGACCGGACAGCCCCAGTTCACCGAAATACAGTTCTGTATTCAGCGATGATTCGTGGGACCGGTTTATCACCAATACGGCCAGATCACCGTTTTGAAGTTTTTTGGCCCAGATCTCCTTGTCCCGGTCTTTCATTATTCGCCTTCCCTGTTCCGTTATATCCTGGTTAACACCGATGGCGTATTCATTGGTGATGATCTTTTTTTCTTCCGGGCTCATGTTACGCGGATCGTTGCCCGTGATGAGGGGGGAAGTCATGATGCACCAAAGCGCGAAATGTACTTTCTGCTCATTGACGGTCAGCCCCTGGGCTCCTGTAACCATCATGTCCGGGTCGTTCCAATAACCATTCCCCGCCTTATCCGCGTATTGGTTGTTGATTTCCGCGAGGTTCATTACACTGCGCGGACCGGTAAACCGGGCACCCCCGTGAATCCGGGAACGAATATCACCGGTGGTTCTTGCCATATCCGCGTATTCAGGCATCCAGTCGATGTAGGTATAAGCGCTGGCGCTTAATACAACATCCCTTCCCGAGTTTTCCAATAAGGAATCCCATTTTCTGTAAGCCTTTTCAAGATTGTTATTCATTTTCCAACCCTCATACCAATGAGCATCCGGGTTAACCCGGCCCGGGTTTTCATCCAGGGTAAACCGGCATTTGTCCAGCTTGATAAAATCCACGCCCCAGTCAACGAATTGCTTTACATGAAGCTCTTCATGGCCCCGGCCACCCACGCGATCGCCGCCGCAATCATGGGTACCCGGTACCGTATGTAAACCGAATTTCAATCCCCTGGAATGGGCGTAACCGGCAAGGGCCTTCATGCCCGAAGGAAATTTTTCCGGGTGGGCACGGAGTTCCCCGCTTGGTGCCAGGACCGTGTCCCGCCAACCGCCGTCAACAACAAAATATTCGTATCCAGCCTCCAGCAAGCCGTTTTCCACTATGGCGTCTATGGTCTCTTTCATAAGCTCCTCATTCACATCCTGTTTTCCCCACCAGTTCCAGCTGTTCCAGCCCATCACCGGTGGAGCGGTATCCTGCGCGTTGATCAGGGAACAAAAAGCTGTAAATAACAGGCTGAGATAAAAGGATCTTTTGGTTTTCATAGGGTTACCATTCTCTAAAGTTTCAATATGAACCTGTACCTGTGGCTCCGTCCGGTAATTCTCATTGATATGATAATACCATCATTGCTTCCTCAGGGCATCCAGGGTTTCCTTTGACGGTTTATTGGGAATGCCGGCAATGACCTTCCCGTTATATTCAAAGACTTCCTTATCATCTCCGGTGATCTCCCCGATAATTGCAGTGTGTTTGGTTTTGGCACTTATGGCCTGCAATACTTCATCTGCAAATTCGGATGCGACCTGAACCACATACCGGGCCTGGGTTTCACAGATCAGGATCTCCTGTGGCGTAATGCCCTTCACGGAAACCGGTACTTTGGACAGATCCACCCTGGCCCCCAGACCGCCATACCTGGCCGATTCACATACCGCGGCACCGATACCGGCAGCTCCCAGATCGGAACATGCCTTGATCTTACCGGTACCGAAAGCTTCCATGGCGGCTTCCAGGGCGTTTTTTTCCTCTTCAAACAAAGCAATGGCCGGGCGCATCTCATCCACAAGACCGGCCCTGTAAAGGGTGTCGTTACCGTCGTTTCCGGTCACGCCTATGATGATGATCTTATCCCCGGCATTTTTTGCCGGCTTGGTTAGGGGTTTTTCTGTGACCAGCTTGCCGAAGACCGAGACCACCACGGCCGGAACGATATCGGAAAAGGAAGTGGAGAATCCTCCCCCGGCGATAAATACCTCCATGGTCGTACACATATCCCTGACCCCCTTGATCATGATGTTCAGTCTTTCCTGGCTGGTCATGACCTTGCACTTGCCGCAGTCGCAATGTCCTTTAAAGCCGCACGGACCTACAATGACTTCCTGGTCCAGGGGCCTGGTCCCGATGAAATCCAGAAGAAATACCGGACGGCCACCCATGGCCACCACATCACGCATGGCTCCTCCCGCACCGGTAGCAGCGGCGTCATAGGGTCTGGGCACACAGGGGGAACAATGGCTTTCCATCTTGGCCACCACATAACCTTCCATGCCCGGGACCTTAAAGACTGCAGCATCGTCATTGTCCTGGGGTCCTATAGCCAGGGCTCCAGGCCAGACCTTGCCGACCTGTTCGTTTAATTCCTGGAAACCCCTGAAATCAATTACTTTGTCGATATTGTGATGCAGATGAACAAACAAGCCGTGCATCAGGGCTTTTTCAGTAGTATTCATGGCTTGAATTTAGTTTGGGTTTGGGTTTATATCAATTGTTTGTATCGATTATACAAGCTTTGCAAATCCGTTTTATTACCTGTATTCAGGATTTTCAAAATTCCACCGGGATCCCTGGTCCCAGTCCCTTCTCGAGTTCCCATAGTCAGGATATCCCTTCTGTTCTTTCAACAGTTTTGCCAGGTGCAACAGGTTGTAGGTCATGAATGTCGTGTTCCGGTTGGTAAAATCATTTTCCGGACCACCGGAGTTTTCGTCCAAATAGCTGGGCCCCGGGCCCACTTCACCGATCCACCCGCAATCGGCCTGGGGAGGAATGGAATAGCCAATATGCTGTAATGCATAGAGGATCCCCATGGCACAATGTTTCACTCCATCCTCATTGCCTGTTATGATGCAACCGCCAACCTTGCCATAGTATAGGTATTGTCCCTTTTCGTTCTGTTCACCACTCATGCTGTACAATCGTTCTATCAGCTTCCGGGCCATGGAGGATTTTTCACCCAGCCAGATGGGTGTACCGACTACCAGGATATCCGCTTCGAGAATTTGTTTGAACAATGCCGGCCACTCATCCTTTTCCCACCCATGTTCGGTCATATCAGGATAAACCCCCGTGGCCACATCATGGTCCACGAACCTTAACCGATCGACCTTCACCCCTTCTTTTTGCATGATATTGATGGACAGGTCCATCAATCCCTGAGTATGACTCATCGCCGGAGACTTTTTCAGGGTGCAATTAACATAAATTGCTTTGAGTTTTTGAAAATTCATACTGTTCATTGTATTTATTTTTTAGTAGTGAATTTATGAGCTTCGGTATTCAGATCCATGCAACCATCATTTTCTTCTCCAATGTTAGCTTTTGGAGATCGTATTTTATTTTTCGGCAATGACCAGCATCTCAAAATCTTCCGTGGTTAATTTATCCTTTCTTGAAAACGCACCCGGTTTTGCACCATGGATGTCTATGCTCCGGTAACCGAGCGATTTCAAAAGCCAGGATATTTCGCCGGGGACATAATACCTTTCGTTGCTCTCCAGGCTGTGTTTTTTACCGGAATCACCCTCAAATTCCGTAATGTTGTGATCACGGAAGGTCATCAAATCGAAGGTATTGCTCCTGTATGTGGCGTTACCGGTTTCTGCTTTGGAATCTGTGAACTGCTCGACCGAATGGTACAGGGGAAACAGGCCGTTTAAAGTGGTGAAAATGAATTTGACCCGGGCTTTGAGCGAACGGGACACACTTTCCAGGATCGCGTAGTTCATTTCGTCGGTTTCCATCAGGGGAAAACCGCCTTCACAGAGCATGATGGCCACATCGAATTCATTTTTAAAAGGAAGGTTTCTCGCATCATGCTTCAGGAAATGAATGGACAGACCCTCTTCGGCTGCTTTTTCCTTTGCCCTTGCCAGCTGAGCCTCTGACAAGTCAATACCCGTAACCTGATAACCCCGCCGGGTCAGTTCAATAGCATGCCGACCGGTTCCGCAGCCTACATCGAGGATGTTCAGCGATTTATCATAATTCAGTTCTTTTTCAATAAAATCACATTCTCCTGCAGTTCCTTGGGTAAATTTTTCTTTGTCATATTTTTTGGCGTAATTCTCAAAAAAGGATTCGTACCATTGTTTTTTCTTCATGATCGTAATGAATATTCTTGTGACAATTGATTTTATCTGGTCTTACTTCCGGCAGATCAAAACTGATTCCCGGGTTTTAAATCCAAATTTATTATTTTCTGTTTCCTGAAATTCTTGCACTTCAACCTGAAAACCGGTTTCCTGCAATCGCTCACCAGGTACTATTCATTTATGATATCCTTATTGTGCTTGACCCAAATCAGGGATTTAGTATCATAACCCAGATTTTTTGCATTTGTGACATAATTCCGCTTCACTTCCTCCGGTATAGAAGGCTCCCGGGCGAGTATCCAGAGGTATTTCCTTTTGCTGCCGGAAACCAGGGCATATTGATACGCGCTGTCCAGTGCAATTACATTGTAGCCCGAGTAAAAAGGTCCGAAGAAAGATACTTTTAACCTGGCTACATCTTCACTGCCCACAAACTTTGCTTTTCCGGTAGCCTGACTCCACTCCCCTGTAACGTGGTTAAAACCACGATTAACCACTTTTATGGCACCATTTGGGTTCAGCGAATAATGGGCTGTAGTGTTATTCAAATTACGCTCGAAGCGGTTATCCAGGCGGGCGATCTCATACCATTTACCCAGGTATTTTTCTTTGTCAAAAGATTTTACGGCAGTAACCCCTTGGGGAAGGGTCGAACATGAACTGAAGGGGAAAACCGATGCAATCCCCGTTAGTAACAGCATGATCGTGTATTTTAGATGCATTCCTTGTTAAGATTTTACTCTTGCAGTGGAAAAGGCAGATCACTTTTCATCCTGGGCGGGGATTGGGTTTTGTTGATATAATCTACCAGCAGCAAGGCATATTTGATGCTCTGCTTCATCCCCTCCAGTTCCCATTCCGGGTTGAATTCATCATGTACCGTATGGTAATCCGTTTTCCAGAATTCCGTATAGTTCTGTTCCCCTGAGACTTCATCCTCCCCAGCCGAGATCCATACAGAAGGTATCCCATAACGGGCAAAGGAAAACTGGTCGGAGCGATAGAACATCCCCTGGTTGCTCATGGAAAAGGGGGAATATTCCAGTCCGTTTTTTTGAGCCAGTTCCCGGATCCATTCGTCAAAATCAGAAAACCTTGCCCCGATGCCCATGATGCTTTTGGACTTGCCCCAGACCGGCGTGGATTCAAAATTGATATTGGCAATGATGCTCTCCCGGTCCGTGTTTTCAACATAATACTTTGAGCCCAGCAATCCCGATTCCTCGGCATTACAGGCCAGGATGGTCACGCTGTAATGCAGGTCTTCCTGAAATTCTTTGAGGATCTTGGCCACTACCATCATGGTCCCGACGGCGGTACCGTTATCGATGGCCCCGTTATAAATATTATCCCCTTCCTTCACGGGGCCCATGCCCAGGTGATCGATATGGGCGCTCAGCACGATCCGCTCCTCGGTTTTCCCGGGGATCTCAGCAACCACGTTGCGGTTCATGACATCCCTTACACGGTTCTTTCCCGAAACATTGATTGGGAACCCCAGGACAACAGGTTCGAAATCCCGGGATTCAGAGGCATCATACAGGTCATCCAGGTCATGACCGGCAGAACCAAGTATGTTCCTGACTGCCTCCTCCCGGATCCAGCCCCTGAATTCCAGATTGTTTTGCAGGCCCGACTCAATATACAGCTCTTCCCCGGTCCATGAATTCCTGACCACGTTCCAGTCGTAGCCGGCCGACTCATCCGTATGGATCAGCAATATCCCTTTGGCACCCCCGCGGGCCGCTTCCTCTATGTGGTAGGTCCACCGCCCGAAGTAGGTGAGGGTATCCCCTTCAAAAATGCCCGGGTTGACCATCCCGGGATCGTTGACACGGGTGACTACAATCTTGTCCCGGACATCTACATCCTTGTAATCATCCCAATCCCATAGTTCCGTTGTGATCCCGAAACCCACAAAAACGGCTTCACCGGTAATGCTGACTTCTTCCTCTTCCATGGAAAAAGTTCCCACCACCTCATCAGGATAAAAGAGGGATACCCCATTGGCCGAGAAGTTGAATCCGTCATTGGAAAAACCCTTCATCAAAAAGGGTTGGAAATAGGAACCATTCACACCCGGTTCCAGGTTCATGAACTTGAAAAGGCCCTGCATGCTGATCTCAGCCAGTTCACCGCCCCGGGTTCCGGGGGCCCGTCCTTCGAACAAGTCGTGACCCAGCAGTTCGGCAACACTCTCCATCTCGGCCCGGGAAACCCGGCCGGCCCGCTCTTCAAGGGTAGTAGTGGAGGGGGTGGTGCAGGCAGAAAGGATGATGGCAATACCAATTACAATATCAATATTTTTTCTGTAACGGTCCAAAATCTATTTTTTCATTGATCTGAAAATAATCTTTTTTTCTATTACTGATTTATCTCAAAGAAACTCAATGCGATTTCTTTGATGAAAACCGTGTCAACGGGATAATTCCTGCTTTCCCTTAGAATGAGACCAACGCCTTTGGCATAATATTCCCGCTTGAAAGCACATTCGTATTCTGAACCACCATTCATCGTGCACATTCGACCGAAATGAATGGTCACGATGACACGTTCATAGGCTTTCCCGTCGATAGCAATTGAAGTATCCGCCTGGATCACCCGCCCGGTTATCTGGTGGCCCTGTACGTCTCCGCCGATCAATAGGGCATCTCCCTCGTTCAGGGACAGGATCTGCTTAAATGCCGGGTCCCGGTAACTGCTCAGACTGGCTTTGGAGATGGAATATTCATTGACATAGGCAAAGCTGTCGCGGAGGTTGTATATCCCGTTCAGAATAAGTTTGGGAAGCACCAGGGTGTCGTAATCGGGCACCGCCGTGTACCCGGCTGAATTGAATATGTACTTTTCGTGTTGTCCGGCAACTTTCAATGTATCGCCGTTGTCATAGACCCAGTAGGACCCGGGGAAGGCCGGGAAATATTCCAGCGGTCTGATGGTATCAAAAACCTCTGTGCATAAATCAGAGAAGTCTGTAACCTTGCTTTTCTCGCGGGAGATCAGTCCGGTTATGATGACCAAAAGGAATATTGTGTTCTTCATTTGCAACACGATTAGTGATTCATTTTACTGCTCTTTGACTCTATGAGCATAAGGGCATAAGAGCGTAAGAGCGGGGAGGTAAAAACTATTTGATTAAAGCAAATATCAAAAAATAATGAACACATTATTCCGGGATAAACCGGATACATACTTATCTGTATTTTATTAACGGTCTAGCCTGATAGTTACGCCATATTTACATGCATTGATTTCTTCCAAACAATTGATCCAGGAGTCTACAGCCCCAGGGCTGCCGGCATGTTCCATGTCCTTTGCCATTGTATTTTTTATTTGTTTCATTAAAGCAGTGCCCTCCTCAATTTTCCCTGCCATGATAAGATCCTGTGCCTGTTTCATCAATTCTTCATTATTATGCGCTTCAGTGCCACCATGGCCTGATTTTTTATTATATTTTTTGAAAATAGCTTCATCTTCACGTATATAACGGCCTGAAGCATCTTCCTCATAGGCGTAAAAATAATCCTGAAGATGCCTGTATTCATTCTCTATTTCTTTATACCTGGCTTCACTCAGAATCACTCTTCCTTCTAAATCACCTCTTTCAACAAGAAGTTTTAATTGTGACAAAACCTGCTTTACACCTTTGCTGTCAGGATTACCATCATTAATATGAATGCCCCGCGGCTCATGGATGACATCTTCATAAAAAAAGGTAGCGTTATGCTCAGTCTCATAGTCGGGGTCACCATAAATCCTTACATAATATTCCTTTACTTTCTCATATGAATCTTTTGTCAGATACCGGTTGGAACCGGGCCTCTCCTCGATGGAACCGGGATATGTAGCCGGTTTCTGGCTGCATACAGATGCAGGGGAGGCAATAATAAAAATTAATAATAACAGGTAATTTCTCATTTTATTTAACATTAGGAAACAATAGTGTCCGATTAATACCAGTTGATTTATAACTGTTTATAATATAGTGCTTTGACATCTTTGTAATTTGATCCCACCCTTTGTTTTACGGAACCCGGCCCACCAGAATACACTCAAACACAGATCAACGGTTGTAGAATCGACGGTATATACATTTTCATCAATGGTCAACTGAAAATCTTCTATTATTGAGGATCTTCCTTCTGGATCAATGAGATAAAATACAAACTCTTCAAAAATTCTACGGTTCTGTATTTTTTCCCGTACTCATAATACAAAAATACAGTAAGTTTTGCTAAAGTACAATGTTTATCCAGGTATGAATTACAATTTGCACAAACAGTTTTGCAGTATAAAACGTTTGGGAGAGCGGGTTGTGTATGTATCCGCCGACACTGAAAATTGACGCGTGGCAAGATGCCCGTGATTGAAATGAAAATGAGAAAAGTCAATGACCTTAAAAGTCTGGATAAGATGCAAAAAATAATTAAGATTGAAATTCAAAAACGAACCCCCGGGCAAGGAATTTCAACCCAAAATGGGTCATAATCATTGAATTTACGTGCATTCAAATCATACGCGAAACTTTAATCAAGAATATTTATTTTAATTTTCAAAAATTAATAAATCAGAAGGGCATTTACCATGAATATTAAAAAATCACTCAAAAGAAGAAAATTCCTGCAATTGTCTTCCACGGCAGTTTTGGCAGGCCTGACCACCAAGATCACCGGCACATACCGGAAATCCGGGTCATCCATCATCGAGGAGGCTGCCCGGAAAGTGGGACCCCTGCCCCGGGGGAAACTGGGATACAGTCAACGAGAAGTATCTGTGATAATCGGCTCCGGGGATATGGCCATGCCCTGCATGGAAGCGGGTGTCCTGTGCGGAATGAATTACTGGCACAAGGCAAACCGGTGGAATGAAGGAGCCCCCGAAACCATTCTTAAGAACAGGGACGCGCATTATTGCCAGGTAACGGTGGACCGTGTGGGTGGAAATCACTATGAGGGTTATTTTGACGAGGAGGAGCATTACCGCTATGTGAAAGAAGCCTTGAAAAGGACCGGCCTCCGGTATTTCGATGACATGCAGCTGCATTACGGCTATCACAACGTGGAAGAACTGAAAAACGACAGGAGCTTTATCCGGGCTTTCGAAAGACTGAAAAAGGAAGGACTGGTAAAGCATCTGTGTTTGTCACAACACTCTTATGCCGGAAGTCCCAGGGTCAAAAACGGACAAAGTGCTGCAGAGATCCTTACCGCCGTGGCCGAGGACGGTCATTATGAACATGCCCAGTTCATGTATTCCTATGATGACGACCCCGAAAAGGATGAGTTTATTGAATTTGCCGGTAAAAATAACTTTGGCACCATTGCCATGAAAACCGCCCGGGGAATAGGCCGCGTGAAGCAAGACGAATCCTTCATGAACAGCTTGCCGGAGGGTGTTTCGCCGCACAATGCCCTGGCAAGATGGCTGACCACCCGAACCAGGCTGGATGCTGCCGTTATACGGGTCAGGAACCTCGATGAATTTGTTGATACCTATTCGGGCGTCGGAAAAGAATTGACTGCCCTGGACCAGCGTACCATCGAGCTCATGACGGGGGAGGCCAACCGGACCACCTGCCGTTTATGCGGGAAGTGCCAGGCGGGTTGTCCCCGGCAGGTCCCCATAACGGAGATCCTGCGTTTTGAACGCTACGCGATGGACGATCACGACTGGTTCAAGGCAATGCAGCTCTACGCCGAACTGCCCACCAAGGGCAACCACTGTATCGATTGCGGAACCTGTATACAGAATTGCCCGCTGAGCCTGCGCATCCCCGAGAAACTCTCAAGAGCACATGCTATGCTGGCTTAGGCGATTGACTCAGCATGTAATCATCCCCATCCCATAATTTTGTTGTGATCCCAAAACCCGCAAAAACAGCTTCAGCGGTAAGGTTCACTTCTTCCTCCTCTAAGGAAAGGGTTCCCACGACCTCTTCATGGTAATTGGCTCTCCCCGCGGCAAGCCGCGAGGAACCTTTAGCCCGGCGGAGTCAATCATCGATCCAGAAAATATCCCGATTGTGCTCGCTTACCCCGTAGCTCAGCCGCGGAGTATGCAGGCGCAATTAGAGTAAGGGGTCGATCTTATCTTTGATGATCTGCTTTAACTTTTCCGGTTTGCTCCCGGCGTTCAAAAAGCCTTCATTGGTTATATTGATTTTATCATCACCGCTTACAATTTACAGGGTCTGGCTCGATACTCCCAATTCATCCGCTTTCTCTTTGCCTTCCGCTTCATCGAGCTTATAAGCTAAAAAACCTACCTTGTCACCATATAATTCATGTAGAGCAATTTTTGATTCAGATTCAACTGCCTTACAGGTGGCACATCCGCGGGAATAGTGGAAATAATAAACCTGTATGTCATCTGCTTTTTTGACAGAGGCAAGTTTGTTTTGCTCATTAGCTTGTCCGGAACATGATGCACTCATGCCAGCGACTAAAAAAGCAAGACTTAGAATCTTAATTGGTTTCATGATCGCTATTGATCAGTGGTTAATAATTCATTGATCTTTTCAGAAGACGGCAATCCTCCCGAAAAAACGACTTTTCCGTTAATAACGAGTCCGGGGGCATGCATAACACCATACTCCATTATTTTCATAATGTCTTCTTCTTTTGTGATCGTTGCTTCAATGCCCGCGTTGGCAACGGTTTCTCTTGTACGTTTTTCCAGGGTTTTACATTTTAGGCAACCTGTTCCAAGAATTTTGATTTCCATTTTACATGATTCTAATGTTCAATAAATTGTTGTTTATTCAATATCAGCAGCACATTCTTTCATAAAATACTTTTTTCTCATTTTTAACGCGATGCTGACCAATGCTATTAAAACCGGTACTTCAACCAGCGGACCGATAACTGCGGCAAAGGCTTCACCCGAATTTATTCCGAACACGGCAACCGAAACCGCAATGGCGAGCTCAAAATTATTGCTTGCTGCTGTAAAAGATAAAGTTGTGGTTTTGGAATAATCGGCACCAAACCTCCTGCTTAGGAAAAATGAAATGAAGAACATGAACACGAAATAAATGACAAGGGGGATTGCAATTCTCACCACATCAAACGGTAGCTTTACGATGTAATCCCCTTTTAGCGAAAACATAACATAGATGGTAAAAAGCAATGCTACCAGGGTTAAAGGGCTGATTTTGGGAATAAATCTCTGCTGGTACCATGTCTTATCCTTCACATTGATGAGTGCAAAACGGGTGATCATCCCTGCAAAGAAAGGAATACCCAGATAGATCAAAACACTTTCTGCTATCTGCTTCATGGTCACATCAACCGTGCTGCCTGCCAGGCCAAAATAACCGGGTAAGATGGTGATAAATACATACGCGTAGACGGAAAAGAACAGCACCTGAAAAATGCTGTTGAAAGCCACCAGTCCGGCGGCATATTCCGTATCGCCTTTTGCAAGATCGTTCCAGACAATTACCATGGCAATGCATCGAGCCAGGCCGATCATTATGAGCCCAACCATATAGTGCGGGTAATCATGCAAAAACAGGATGGCAAGGAAAAACATCAACAGCGGGCCGATGATCCAGTTTTGAACTAAGGATAGCAATAATATCTTGCGGTTCCTGAATACATCTTTCAGTTCCTCGTACTTGACCTTGGCCAGTGGTGGATACATCATTACGATCAGCCCGATCGCGATGGGGATGTTGGTTGTTCCCCGGCTCATCCCGTTCCAGAAATCTGACATCCCCGGTATTAACCTTCCGGAAGCAATTCCAGCGGCCATGATCATGAATATCCACAAAGTCAGATATCTGTCAAGGAAGGATAATCTTTTTGTCGTTGCCATTATAATTATAATATCTTGTGTTCTTCACCGGTTTTTATTTCTTCTTCATTTCATCCGACGGGATTTATTCATGGCCCGGTTCACACTAATTCAATCAGGCGTTCATAGCCCACCAAATAATTCATAAAACATGTTTTTTGCTTTTGCCCAGTTTTCACGGTTAAGGCAATATTTGATATATGGGGGTTGTATTTCTCCCTGGATCAAGCCGGCATATTTCAGTTCCTTCAAATGCTGGGATAGGGTGGAACGGCACACCGGAAGTTCGTCCACCAGGTCCCCGCTGTAGCAACAAGTATTCATTTCCGCCAGCTCGTGCAAAATGTACAAACGTACAGGGTGTCCCATCACTTTGGCAATTTCAGCCATCTCCCTGATACGTGGTGGTAATTCAATCTTTTGTTCCATTTTCTGTTGGATTATTCGGCATTTCGCAAAAATACAAAATGATTTTACATGACAATATAAATAAGCAAATTTAAAATGGTAAATTGTTTATTCTTTGATAATGTGATAACAGTGTTCGTGAGATTTTAAACAAGGGTCTGGAAAAACAACCGGGTGTGCAAAGAAGGTCAGGGAAGCCTGGATTCTCTCCGGGTCTCTTTAATCCGCCTTCGCGGTCCGCTTCGGCGGACGAGAAGGCATGGTATAATTGGCTTCGCCGAGCTCGTAAACTCGGTTCTTCGGTTCTTGCCCCGGAATTCAGGGTCCGGGGCTTGCCCCGGGGTCCATACCAATTGGTTAAATCCAGACGGTTTCCTTAAGTACTGGAATATTATCAAACCTGTTTGCAAAGACCGATGCAATACGTTGTGCCTGTTGTTTTTCGGTACCCGGTCCTGTTGATCCGGCATCCTGATACGGAGTGGGATGTTTGCATAACCGCTACATCATCAATGTTTTATACCCGGTATATGCCGGTCGTTTTTCTCATTTTTTATCAATCAAACGATGTTGAACAGTATGTGCCCGTTATGACGTATTAGTTCAACCTCCACTCTGTATACTTCAGAAAGGATATTGGCCGTAATTTCATTCGGAGAACCGTGCGCGACAATATGACCATTATTTAAGAGTATGAGATGGTCCGCGAACCTGAAAGCCAGATTCAAATCGTGAACGGACATTACGGCTGACAAATCAATACCGGTTGTTATCTTTCTGATAATCTTCATAATTTTCATTTGGTTTTTCAGGTCGAGATTACTCGTAGGTTCATCAAGCAGAAATAATTTTGGTTCCTGGACCAATGCTCGGGCAATACATACTTTTTGCAGTTCGCCCCCGCTTAAATGGCTGGTGTATCGGTTTACAAGATGTTCAAGCCTCAGTTGCCTTAAGGCTTCGCCTGCCTTATCTAAATCTGCCCGGGAACTTTTAAAGCCCAAATGAGGAATGCGGCCAAGCAACACGGCATCAAAAACCGTCATATTGCCTGTTTTGTTGTTTTGGGGTACATAACCGATTTTTTTTGCAATTTCTCGTGACTGCATTTGCAGTACATCGCGGTCTTCAATGTTCACCACACCTGCATATGGTTTTAATACGGCGTTAATGCAACGCAGTAATGTTGTTTTCCCTGCGCCGTTGGGTCCTATAATTGCAAGTATGCTTCCCCTGCTGAGCGAAAAAGAAATGTCTTTTAAAACGAGCTCACTTTTATGGTAACCAACCGAAAGATTATTTACTGAAAGCATTTCTCACTTTTTTATTTAGCAAAAGATAAATGAATGCCGGGGCACCAATAAAAGACGTTAACACAGCCACGGGTAACACATGCGGTTTCAGCATCAGCCGGGCGGCAATATCCGATGCAAGAAGCAAAGAAACGCCACACAAAAAGGAAGCAGGTATCACGAAGCGGTAATCATCGCCAATAACTTTTCTCACAATATGAGGGGCAATAAGGCCCACGAATGCAATTACGCCCAGAAAGGAAACAATGGAAGCGGTAATAACCGAAGCAACAATCATTCCGTGAAGCCGCACTGTTTCAACCTTTACACCCAACCCCCCGGCTGTTTCGTCCCCGGCTTCCATGGCATTGTAATTCCATCTGTTCATAACAAAAAACAGTGTGGCAGGTATAACTAAAGAAGCCATAATAACCGACTCTTTCCAACCTGCCCTGCCAACATCTCCAAATGTCCAAAATACAATGGCGGCCAGTTGAACATCATCGGCAAAATACTGAAGGAACATAGTTGCCGCCGAAAACAAGGACCCCAGGGCAACACCACATAGTACTATTACGTCAGGACTGGAGTTGTATATTTTTGCTATCAGCATAATTATCAGGGCCGAAATTATACTGGCAGCAAATGCAAAAGCTATGGTGATATACGGATTGTTAACAGTTATAGCACCTGCCTGGGTAGATTGCATTATCCCTGTACCCATAAGCATAATGGCAATCGCTGCCCCAAAAGCCCCGGCTTGTGATATACCCAATGTGAAAGGTGAACCAAGCGGATTACGAAGAACAGACTGCATTACCGCACCCGAAACAGCCAGTCCTCCACCTGCAATTATTGCTGCTATTGCATGCGGAAACCGAATGTTGAATATGATGTTCCTGACTTCCGGAATACTGTTTAGATTAAAGAGTGATCGTATAACCGAACCCATTGGAATATTTATTGCTCCAAAAGATATGGCCGATAAAAACAATACAAGACTTAAAAGGAAAAGGAATGTAATAAATATAATTTTCCGGTGAACATATTTAGTATATTCAGATAAGACCTTATTAATGTCTGCCCGCGGTTTACTATATATCATTGCAGGTTTATTTTCGAAAAACCGGCATTGTCAAACATCTTGTTCATTTCACTGAACGCCGGGCCGCCATTAAAGAAAACTGATATTTCTTCCGCTTTCTTCATGGGGTCGATATCGCTGAAATTTTCAGGATAAACTATTTTTCCGATGTAATATGCATTTGCCAGCACAACTTCAATATTTTCGTTGTATGAATTATTTGGAAAAAGACCATATACCCGGTTGTTTTTTACTGCCTTTAGATCTCTGAATGCAGGGTTGTTGTATAATTGTCCTAAAGCATTTGCTTTGCCTGGCAACCGCATAGTTGATATATCGATAAAAATAATATCCGGGTTCCAAACAATGATTTGTTCTTTTGAAACATTGAGATATGAAACACGAAGGGAACTGCCGGCCAGTGATGCCGCATTCTTAATCCCAAGAAATTCAAAAGGGGCGTAAACAGGGTTGGTCGATTGAATGCCATGTGGGCCGCTTTGCCCTAAACCCCCAATGTAACAGGATATATTAGAAGAAGTTTCAATCCTCGTTCTTAGATCGGCTATTAATTCATCGATATAAGCAAGGACTTCGTCAGCTCTTTTTTGCTGACCAACAATATCTGCCATCAGGCTCAGTGCCTGGTTAAATGTTTGCCTGTTGTACGTCAGGTTACCGTATTGCAGCGTAATTACGGGGATACCTGTTTTGTTTTGCAGTTTACCCGGGTTAATACCACCCCCGGGAGTCATTTTGAATATAACATCCGGCCCGGGGTTTAAACCGGCAATGAGTTCAGGGTTGTCAAAACCACGAAATTCGCCGAAAACGGGGTATTCTTTAAACCGCGGGTTGGCAATGGCGTAAGGCCTGGCATCAATAGGCGAGCCGCGGATTTCTATTCCGTCAACAGCTACAATACGGTCATGTGCTTTTAAATAAGTCAACAACCTTAAACACCCGGAACCGGAACAGATTACTCTATCAATTCTATCAGGAATGGAAATTTTCCTGGCGTTTAAATCAGTTATAACATCAGTTCCATTTGTGTTTTTTTCATAAAGAGCTGAAGGGGTGCCCACGTTTATTGTTCCGGCCTCATTTTTATCATTGGATGATTTTCCTTCAGTAGATTGATAACATGAGTATATAATGATATTTATAAAAAGCAAAAAGAAAACATAGCGGGCGAACCCCGGTATTTTTACTTTAATAAAGTCTTTTACGAACAGCTCCTTCCCGCGAACACATATCTTCATATAAAAAACTATTTACTATTTAAAACGCAAACTTAGCACCACCCATGACAATTATTCCCGGGGCTATTGTATTGCTTTTTGCAGGGGATAAAAAAATCGGATATCGCGTGTTTAAAATATTTTCAGCATTCACAAAAACGGTTAATGTGTTTATAAAAGTACGTGAGACAGACATATCCAAAGTGACATACTTGTCTTTTTCCAGCGTGTTTTCATTATCAAAAAATATTTTCGCGAAGGCATTCACCCCTATGAACATGTTAATGATTTTGGGGTTTGAATAGTTCAGGCCCAGATGCATTTTGTGCCGGGGGTTGTTCGGCAGGTAATTACCGGTGAGTGATTCGTTTTCTTCGTCTTTTTCTATCTGCGAAATGTTATTGGTGTAATTAGCTTTTATAGTTAAAAATTGATGAGGGTACCAACGAGCTTCCAACTCAATACCATGGATTTTTACTTCACTGATGTTGTCCAGTATGTATTCGTACCGTGTTTTGCTTCCTCCTGCAAACAATGCAGTATCAATAAGCCTGTCGCCAATATAATTGTTGGCCAGCGATCTGTACAATGTGGCACTAACAGATAAATTGCCCATAAAAACATGCTCCGCCCCCAGGTCCCATGTTGTTATCTGTTCAGGGTTCAGGGCCGGGTTTGCATTACGGTAGTATGTCCCGCCCTGGCGTACATGCACTTTGTAGCGTTCAAAAAGGCTTGGCGCTCTAAAACCCTTACCGACGGAGGTCCGCAAGGTGGTTTTCGGGTAAGGGTGCCATGATATACCCATTTTTGGAGACAAACTTTCGCTTGTCTCCTTATTGTATTGGTTATCATAAGCGGGTTTTCCGGCGCTTGCCTGGGTATCCCAGTTCCGGCCATCCGAGGTTTGAATATGATCATAGCGCAAGCCGAGGTTGACAAAAACCTTGTCGTTTAATAATTTGAGGTCCATCAGGAAAAAGGGCGAAAAGAATTGCTGCTTACCTTTAGCTCCGCCATCCCTGTCGCTTCCCGGATAATCTTCGTCATAATTAAAATATGCCTGACTATATGCGGCACCCATCACCATTTTTACTTTTTGCCATTTTAGTAATGAACCCTGTACATCCAGCCCGGTATGATATATATTCCTGAAATGTTCTTCGCGGAATAATGAAGTGAAATTATCCGCAGCATTATCCTGATGTGCTGTTTTATTGGCACGGTTAAAAAAAGCAATCCCTTCCAGTTTAAAGTCATTGAAAAGATGGGAATAGTCCAGGGTGTATTGGTCAAGCTGAAGAGCCTGGTAAAAAAACTCCCTTCCCTGCCCGGCATCCTGGTTGAAATAAAGGGCAGACAGCCCGAGTTTTGATTTTTCATTAAAATGATAAGACAGTTTACCAAACAATTGGCCTTTTTTGCGGTATCGCGGGGTATTATATTCTTCAGGGTTTTCCAGCATATAAAAACCATCGCTTTTTTCATAACTGCCGGTAGATAAAAGGCCGGATTTCCCAAACTTCTGGCTGTAATAAGCATTTCCTCCATAAGTTGATGCATTGCCGGCTTTTGCCATTATACTTGTATTGCGGTTCTCTTTTGGGTTTTTGGTAATGATGTTTATGGCACCGCCCAGTCCTTCCGAACCATATAGTGCCGATGCTGCCCCCCGTATAACCTCAATCCTTTCAATGGCCTCTTTGGGTATATGCCCCCAGGCAATCCAGGCAATGGAATTATTGAAATTGCTGTTTTGCGGTACACCGTCAACCAGTACAAGCACCTTGTTTTTTCCTGCACCGCGCATTTCAATCGGGTTAACAATTCCATTGGTATGCAATGAGGCATGACGGAAATTATATAAGCCCGGAATGTTGCGTATAATGTCTTCAACATTGTTGTAAGGCGAAACCATGATTTCGGCATTTGTTATTATGGAAACGCTCTGAGGAAGATCCCTGGCTTTTGATTGGGTCCTTGAAGCACGGACCACAACTTCGGATAATGCTACTGATAAAACAGTATCGGTTGTGGCCACCTGGGAAAAGCTGTTTGAAATGATTAGCAATAAACAAGCGATCACAGGAATTTTTATTCCGTTCATAACGTGTTACTTTTATGATATTCGTGTTACCCGGAGAACAAAAGTAACATTTTCTTTTAATTAAACTGCATGTTATTGAAAAAATCAAATCTTACAGATTGAGGAAGAAAGGCACGATACCGTCCGCTTGTATGTATGTCGGGTGCCTGGCGTTCAATTTGCCACTGCTCCCTGCATTACGCGGAAGCGTTGTTGTACCTTCGTTGTTTTATTTTATCAATTTATGGAAGTATTCAATATTGCTTTGACTTCCCTGAATATAAAGAATATCGTCTTGTTTTAATATTTCGTCTGGTTGAATATTTATAAGCATGTCATTTTTTCTTTTGATACCCAGGATATTTATTCCGAATTCCGCTCTCAGATTCAAGTTTTTAAGAGGTTTTCCCAACAATTTATTACTGTCGGATGTTATTCTTAAACAAGTGATGTTGAAATCCGGCAAATTATTCGGTTTGAAGGTTTTCGGTTGTTTTTGTTCGTCTTTGAATAATTTGTAATTGTCTGCTCTTACTTGTTCAATAAGTTGTTCTATCTCGTCTTCGGGTACCAGGAAGTTTTGAAGCACACGGGAAAAAATCAGCACCGAAGTTTCAAACTCTTCAGGGATTACTTCATCGGCCCCCAGTGCGATTAGCTCTGAAGTTTCTTTGACGTATTTTGTTCTTACCACAAGGTGGAGCGATTCCGAGTGAGAGCGAATATTTTTAATGATAGTTTTTGTGGCTTTGTTGTCTGATATAGCAATTACAACGGTCCTGGCATTGGAAATACGGACGGTCTGGAGTATGTGGTCCCGTGTTGCGTCACCAAATAGAATAGGCACTCCTTTTTTTCTTTCACGTTTCACCGTTTCGGCATTCATTTCGATGACAATGTATGGAATGTTGCTTGATTCGGCTGCCTTTGCCAGATTGCTCCCGTTCAAACCGTAGCCGATGATCACTAAGTGATTATTGAAATTCTTTTCTGGTATATTGGGTATTTCAAGATTCGGGTTAAAAGTGTATTCAAGTCCGAATTTTTTGGAAATGCCCATAAACTTATCAGCAATATTTTTAGAAAAAATAATGACAAAGGGAGTAAATAGCATAGAAACTATGGAAATTGATAAGAAATACTGGTTGGTTTGTGCATTAAGCAAGTTGTATTCGATACCAACTTTTGAAAGAATAAAGGCAAATTCTCCCAACTGAAAAAGAGATAAACCCGTTAAGAGAACTGTTCTGGTCGGGTACTTGAGAATGGCAATAGCAACAGACACGATCGATGATTTAATCAGGAATACAGCAAGCACCAACAATATGATAAGGTGAATATTATCCAGGAAGAAACTCAAATCAAGCAACATACCCACCGAAACGAAAAAGAAGCTGGTAAATAACTCTCTAAACGGAAGGATGATGCTGGTTGCCTGATGGCTATACTCAGACTCGGAGATGATTATACCCGCGATAAATGCGCCTAGTGCCAATGATAATCCCGCTTTTGATGTAAGAAAGGCAATGGCAAAGCATAAAGTGATGGTAACCAAAAGAAATAGTTCTTTACTGTTTGTTTTTGCAACGGCATGCATCAGTTTGGGGACTAAGTATCTTGCACTGATTAATGTGATAACAATAACAACGGCTGATTTTAAGAGCAGAGAAAGAATACTTGAAGTAAGATTGGCAGATTCTCCTGCTATTAAAGGGGTTATAAGCATCATTGGCACTATAATGACGTCCTGAAAAATTAAAATCGCCAATGTATTCCTGCCATGCGGTGCAGAAATTTCGTTTCTGTCTTGCAGCGTTTTCAGCACGATAGCAGTACTTGACATAGAAAAAAGGAAGCCGATAAAAACCGATTCATTCCAAGAATGACCCAACAAGTAGTATATGAGCCCCGATACGAGAACGGTAGTGCCAACTTGAAAAAATCCACCTATGAAGACCGTTTTTTTTATGGATGTTAATTGTTTAATGGATAACTCCATTCCTATAACAAAGAGCAATAGTATCACCCCAATCTCTGACAGGATCTCCACTTGATCAACGGCTTTCACGAGGCTTAGCCCGTATGGACCAATGATAACTCCCGTTAATAGAAATCCAATTACAGAAGGAAGTTTCAGTCGTTGAAGAACAAAAACAATAACGACCGAAAACCCCAGAAGAATGAGTATATCTTGCAATAATGGTATATGCATTAAGATTTCTTTATTCCGGGTTTGTTTATTTCTATTTTCATTATATCACTTTCGCCCAAAAAATTGAAACTGCATTAGCTGATCCGGTTACAATCAAAGGATGAATCAGTAGCATCCTTTCAATGTTACTATCCGTTCAGTCAAACATCATAGTTCAAATATCTTTATTTTTTGTCTTTTTACAATGAGGCACACTGCCTGTTATGGCCAGTGTTATTTTTAAATCAGATTGATTTCTGATAGTTCCTGTCCAATTTGGTGAATACCCATCAGTATCTTGTCCCTTTGTGAATCAGATGGTTTCTTACGGCCCTGTACATACTGAGACAACAGGGTTGGGTTCATTCCAATGCGCTCAGCCAGGAATTTTGAATTCAAAACCCTGTAATACTTGAAAAACTGTTTGAAGTCAATCTCGGATTTAATATTCTCTCGCTCAACTTTAACACCTTCATCTTCAAAATAGAGGTTTGCTGCTTCAAAAGCATTGTCTAACAGCTCAGTTACAGTCCTTCCGGTAGTATATATTGGATAATCCACTGCATATGCTGAAAATCCTGTATCAGTTTTTTCCAGCACCATTACTATTTTCTTTTTCAATGTTTTCATACTTGCTCCTTATTTTAATCCCGCGTCTTTCTTAATCTTATTCTCCAATCCTTTACCCAGCTACCGGGAACCATGATTAGGAAATACTATTACTCCATGCTTCCTGTCATGTTTCAATTTTACATGCGAACCACTTTGAGAAACGGGGTACCATCCGTCTTTCTTTAATAATCTAAGTAATTCAGAACATTTCATGAGCAGTTCAATCAGACACAAAGGTAAATAATTGTTTACTTATTTACAAGTATGAATTACGCGAGCGCTTACCCCGTGGCTCTGCCGCGGGGTAAGCGAGCACCATTAAAATAAACAATTAATCGATGATTGGCTCCGCCGGGCTAAAGGTTCCTCGCGGCTTGCCGCGAGGAGAGTCAATAGTTATTTTATGTATCGTTTTTAAATTGGCTATAACGGTCAAGGCTATGGGCAGTCCGGGATTCTCGGGATTGCCATAGCCTATGTTGGCTAACGTACTGATTATCGTGTAAGAGTATAATCCTGAATGAGTAATGAGGCAGATAATTTCAATTTATCAGCGAGTTTCCTGATCATGTCAACAGTAAGTTTTCTTTTTCTGTTGAGTATTTGTAAACGGTAAATAACAATGTACATTTTTCAGCAAATAAGAATGCACAAATTT